>CAZVJQ010000001.1:0-37319 GCA_964627125.1 uncultured Fastidiosipila sp.
ATGTAATTAAATAACTTTTCAATAGAATTTAAGCCAGTATATTTATACTGGCTTTTTTCATGCCTAAAACTTCTAATACAACTAAAGGGAAGAGGAGGGGCTAAAATACTATCTAAGTTATATGATATTTTCCTTCAATTTCTAAATATATATTCACTATACAATCATCTATTAAACTAAACACTTGGAGCATGCTTAATCTGCACGTAATATTTCACAAAGCGGTACTTGCTTAGTTACAGGGCTATTGTTACAATAGCTTTACAGTAATATTTATGTAATATTCCAATTCGCAAACAGAGCTAGGCTATGTCCATGCAGTATAAACTTTAAGTCACTTCAGAGGGACAGTGTGTTTGCTGGTAAGAACAGTTAGTCTGCATATATGTACAATGATTTACGCAGAAAATACATTATTACCCTCAATGTGGATGCCGTGTTTTTGTATATAGGCAGTAGGATCTTCTACAAAAACTTATACACACATTGTGTGCACAAGGAATAGGCGCAGAGGATCGTGACCTGAACAAAATATTTTAACTTGTGGAATAATCGTTGATAAATAAGGATATAGCAGTCTTGAGATGAACAAAATATTATGCATGAGTGGAATAAGTGTGGATTCATCGTAATAACACGAATCAAGCTGAACAAAACAATATGTCACTGTGGAGATATTGTTAATTAATTTTCTAATAAGTTCTTGCTGTGGATTGTTTGTTGATTAAATATTATAATTTCTTGTTGTGGAAACATTGTTGATTAAGCAATCTTGTAGATTACATTTATTATTAATGTATATTAATAATCACAAATCAAATCTATAAAATTTTCAACTATATCACTCTAATAATTTTAATAATAAAATTACAATAATTATGCAGCAATAGAAATTACCCAAACAAGCTAAGGTATGTAGAAAGTATTTATATTAGCGTTTTGATGTAATAAAAAGACCAATAGAATACTTCCAGATGACCTGAGGTATGTTGAAGATATTTCTATTCGGCTTTTTAATTGGAATAAATCAATAATAATCAATAAAATAACAGAATTATCTTTATATATAAGGAAATATAAGAATATTTGAATCCCTTTAAGATCCTTTCAAATACTGGTCCATCAGCTGAAAGCAAGCTTTTATTCTTGTCTACCTGCTGGAAGCATGCAATAAAAAGTGTCTACCGGGTACAATAATAGAAAATTAACTGTCTATCAGAAGCGTTCACGTAAATTTTGTTGTTCATAAGAGAAACTCAACAATAATTTAGATGTCCATCTGAGGAAACCACATAAAATTTTCTTGAGATGTCATAATTTGTTTTGTCCATATGTGATATACATATTAAAAAGCACTTCAAACACGATATTTGCTAGTGTGCGTGGCATAGACACTTTCCCTCTTAAAAACTCCCCTCACATGAACAAAATTTTTATTTTGTTCATGTCGATAAAATAATAAATACTCCTACTCTCAGATTGATATTTATCTAGGACCTGTTTTTGGCTACTAAGACTTAGCCTATTCTTTGTCTTTAAAATATGGGTTGTTTGAATCCATTTGAATTATCATCTCATTTACTTCAGCTGAACCAATTTCATCGTCAGCTTGATCGAAATAATGTATGCTGAAATTAAAATTTACTCTAGCACTTGCATAATCAGACTTACGTTCATAGTATTCACCTAGAGCTCTATATGCACATGCAATTGCAATTAAGTCATCTGAATCCAATGCTAGAAATAGAGATTCTTCAATATAATATTTAGCTAGATTTAAATTATCCAGCAATAGATTTGTATATCCTAGCTCATAGTTATTCATAGATTTTGCTAAATCATCTTCTGGCATATTTGCATCTATGTAGGTCTTCTCTATATCGAAGATTGATAGAGCTGTTTTATAGTCTTTATTTTCTCTGTAGACCATACCTTGTTGGTGAATAGCTGCACAGATAATATCTGGAAGTCCTAATTCCTCTCCCAGTTCTTGTAATTTATCGTAATTATCTATCGCTTCTTCTACTAGTCCTAGTGAGCTCAATGGATATCCATAATATAATCTAAGATCTATCTCATCCTCTGCCGATATATCCTCTGTAAATAACTTGGCAAAAGCCTCCTTAGACTCTATTAATCTACCCTCTTCATATAAGCTAAAAGCTGCATTTAATTTATCTTCAAACATAAAAATAAGGGGCTGGTATCAACTTAAATTAAAACCAGTCCCCTCTCCTTTAAACAATTTCACTTATTATATAACTCTATCTATAAGCTTGCAATTATCTCTTTTTCTTCATCAGTTAACTCAAAACTAAAGATATCCAAGTTAACAGCCTGACGCTCTTCATTATGAGATTTAGGAATTACTACAACATCTCTATTTACTTGATAGTTTAATACTACTTGAGCTGGAGTTACACCATGTTTAGCTGCAATTTCCTCTAATTTTTCATTATCAATATTCTTCAATGGACCCCATGCAGTAACAGCAACACCTCTATCTTGATTATGTTTAATTAAATCATGATTCCACTTACCTACATAAGATGCAATTTGGTTCATTACAGGCTTAATTCTTGCAATTTCAAGTACTTTATCTACTTGCTCTTCATTGAAGTTTGAAACACCGATAGATTTAAATACACCCTTATCTACATATTCTTCTAATAGACCCCAGAGTTCTTCAATTTCTTCCATGATATTTTCTCTTGGGTGATGAACTAAGAATAAATCAATATAGTCAGTTTCAAGTTTATCTAAGCTCTCTTGAATTGCTTCATGTAGCCATTCTTCACTTCTATAACCTTCTGAACAATCTAGTTTGGTGACAATATAAAACTCTTTTCTGGCAACACCTGATTTAGTTACTCCTGCTCCGACAACTGGTTCGGTGCGGTAGCTTTGGGCAGTGTCTATATGTCTATAACCATTCTTAATAGCTAAGTCTACTTCTAAGCTATCACCTCTTAATTCGCCACCATAGGTACTTCCCTCTTTACCAAATGTGTTAGTACCGATTCCAACAATAGGAATTTCAATTCCATTATTTAATGTAAGATTTTTCATTTTGTCTCCTTCTATATTAAAAAACTTCTTAATATTTTTTTATTCACTTATTTAATACTCGATAAAAATTATATCATCAATGTAGTTTTGCATATGTTGCTAAGCTACTAGCAATATAAAAGGCAAGTTAAAAACCACCTCTACTCGCCTTCAACTTAAATTTAATAATCAACTATGGATTAGGATCTAATAATTTATCTTTAACAGGATCATATAATAGTTGAAATTGTTCGCCTGCTCTAGGCGGCTGAACTAAATCCACGAAAGTTCTATAGTTCTTAGTTAATTCTCTTCCACGGAACCAGAAGGATAATACTGCATCTACCTGCGGTTGTTCATTCACATACATTCCGGTTTGCCTCATAGATAATAAAGTTGCAACTACAACTTCACCACCATTTGCATAAGCATCTTTGATTGCATTTTGTCCTTTATTTCTGCGGAATCTTGATACAATTGCAATTACAAGTATGGCAACAATTGGGAAACCTATAAATGCTGCTATATTAATTATTGGCACTTGACCTGCAACATCGTTCTGGGCGAAGTGGAGGGCTTTTTCCCAAGAGAACTCTTCACCTTCTTCAAGCAATCTCACAAATTCATCTCTCATTTCTTCTGCTCTGGTAAGTATTTGCTCTTCATACTCATCAAAAGTATAGCTATTCACGTTCCCATTAATTACACCTGCAGCCTTCTCATGAGTAAGATAAATACTTTGGTTTAATTCTTGAATCTGTACATTATTACTTGAAGTATCTCTATATGTATTCAATAAATCAGATTGAGGAAGAGTTCTTATTAGATTTTGCCCAGTTATATCTGTAATAATTCCAGATACTGGAGAATCGTCATTTACGTTAACTCGGCCCAAAGTTAATACTTCATTTGTATTCAAATAGAATAGCTCTGGATAAAAGAGATTTGCAGTATGAGGTGAATCCTCAGCGTCGACAAGCATAGACTCTACATCAGTGAATTTGGAAATAATTCCATCCTCTGTGTCCCAGAAAGCTGCATTATCATAGTTATCTATAGTATTAGTTGCTAAGTACATATCGTAGAAGTACTCATCATTTTCATAAGTGCTTATCTCAACAACAGGATAATTAATGTCATAAGTCATGAAATCGTAATTCCACATCCTGGTTATATTCAAACCTTGCAGTTCAGGCATTTGAGATAGATTGGTCGTTGAAACATTTCCATCTATGACGGTCAAAGCAATGTATTCATTATTATCATTTTGTCCCACAAAATACATTCCATTATCGAACACTCTACTTCTTGAGTAAGCTGAATTTTCTATTGATATAGGCTCATATTGAAGCTTAACAGGTTCGGATCCTACCTTATATGAATAGAGCTCCAGACTATAATTTTCAGATAAGTAAGAGTATATAATTCCATCATTTTGATATGCAACGAAAAATCCTGAGTAAAGACTATTTGGCATTGGATAAGCATTTAGATACTCACCTGTTTCTGTATTTACTTCTTTTAATGCATATCTACTTTCTCCACCAAATTCTGAGAAAATTCCAACTACTTCACCTGTTGGCATTTGGATGAATCGTTCTAAATCAAGAACTTCCGTTTCTAAATCATGAGACTCACGTTCTAATCTTCTAGCTTCATCTTCATACATATTGTAGTCATTTAATTGAACAAAGAATGCAACAGTTAAAATTATTACTGGTAGTAAAATCACCATAAAAATAATAAAGAATATACTTCCTGCGCCAGATCTTCTTGCCATATACTAGCTCCTTTTCTCTTTCGAGAATAAATTGAACAAAAAATTATCAGCTAGAACAACGCACTGCTCTAACTGATAGCTCAATTTATCATATTTATTTGTGTCCAGTTTAAGGTTTGAAATTTGCTCGAAACAATTTTGTTGCCACAGGCTCTTTGACATCTTCACCCTTGAGTGATTATTAATTTTTTTATCTGTGTAAAATCTATCTCTCAACAAATAGTAATCCTAACCTTAATTCATGCTGGGCATATTTATTTGTATTTCTACATTAATAATAGCAAAGGTTATTATCTATTAGAGTATAGAGAGTTACATAAAATATCCTTTAAGAAAATTTAAGGTTTTCTTAACATAGTCTTGTAACGCAGCTTTCGCATAACCTAACTATCCAGATACTGCGGTTTAATAATATCACTATATCTATTAGCCATGATGAATAAAACAATAATAGTTAAGATGTAGCTTGGGACCATAAATGAACCATTGTAAATAACTGCATATGCCCATACAGCCTGTCCTACAGGTGCACCGCTGGCGAAGTAAATTATAGCTGATAAGACATGAGAAATGAATCTTCCACTTGCACCAATTAATGTTGAAACAGCGATTAAACTGTTAGATCTAACCTTGTTGTCTGCATCGATAGATTTGTAAATTGTCATTGAAAAAATACCACTTAGTCCTACAAGTGTGAATGCTAAGGGATAATCTAAAATTCCTTGTATAGGGTTAATTATGTATCCATACAGCATTTGAATAAGCCCGAAAACTAGTCCACTCGTTAAACCACCAGCCAATCCCCACCTGTATGAAATGATAAATATTGGCAGCATTTGTAAGGATATGCTTCCTCCCTGCCCCCATGCTCTGAACGAAAATAAGTCTAATACAAAGGCCAAAGCAGAAAACAACGCTACCTCAACAATAAATGAAATTCTCTTATTCATTAACAATCTCTCAATCTAATTCTCCATTAAGTCTTGCCCATTATATATGATTAACCCACCTTCGTATGAGTAATTCAATGAATATTTATAAAAAATTTTTGATTGCACGAGCTGAACAAAATATTTTGTTATAATGTATAACAGTATTTTATGAGGAGCAAAATTGATGGAAAAACCAATAGAATTAAGTGAAAGAGAAAAATCATTTCCAATACTAGAAGAATATCTAGCATATATGGAAGCAATAAAGGGTCGCTCTCCCCTTACTGTCAAAGAATATAGATACGACTTGCAGCTATTTTTTCGATTTTTAAGAATTCATAGACGTGATGTCTCTAAAGACACTAATTATGAGCTTATTGCTATAGATATGATTGATAAAGATTGCTTGAATAAAGTTACTTTAACTGATTTTTATGCATTCTTAGCTATGTTATCTAGAGAGAGAAATGCATCTGCAGCTAATAGAGCCAGGAAAGTAAGTACATTGAGGGGTTTCTTTGGCTTTTGCCATAACAAGAGAAAATATCTTGCAACTAATCCAACAGAGGAATTAGAATCACCTAAGATTCCTAAAAAACAACCTGTTTATTTGAGCTTGGAGCAGAGTAAAACTCTGCTTGATCAAGTAGATCAAGATGATGATAAGTTTGCTGAGAGAAATTACTGCATACTTACTCTCTTCCTAAATTGTGGACTGAGATTAGCAGAGCTACAAAATATCAATATAAGTGATATTCAAGGTGACATTTTAAGAGTTACTGGTAAAGGAAATAAGGAAAGAACAATCCATTTGAATCAAGCTTGTCAGGATTCTATCGATGCTTATTTAAGAGTAAGACCTAAGAATCAGGCAGAGCAAAAGGCTCTATTTATTAGTCGACAAGGTAATAGGCTTGCTAGAACCAGCATCCAACGCATGATTAATAATTATATGGAGAAGGCTGGTATTGATACCAAGAAATACTCAGCTCATAAGCTTAGACATACAGCAGCTACTCTTCTCTACCAATATGGTAATGTAGATATTCGTATGTTGCAGCAAATTTTAGGGCATGAATCCGTCGCGACTACTGAGATTTACACTCACTTGGATGACAGACAATTGGCAGAAGCTGTTAAATTAAATCCGCTAGCCAACGAAGTTATGGATAGAAATCCAAAAAATAATGATCTTGAAGAATAGAAAAAAGGCTAAATCTCTTGAAACTCACAGAAATTTAGCCTCTATTTTTTACTTATCTTAATCTAGCCCTAATAAGCCTCTATACTCACTGATTCTAGTAAATGGATCTATCCAGTTATATAGCATAATAATTAGGATTGCCATAATAATCCAGAACACTATATTCGCCCAGAAGGCAAAAGTCTTCTTACGTCTTCTCACCTTCTTAGCATATTCTTTATTTGCAAAACCTCTTAATCTATATTCCTTACTTGGACCTCTTCTTTGAATTCTGTTCCACCATGGAATAGGCTTGTTTGCACTCTCAAGGATTGTTAATTTAGCAGCATTTCTAATAATAACTTGGTCACCGCTATTAGCCTTCTTGTCTTCCTTGTATGAAACTTTAACAGCATTTGAAGTTCTGGATGATACTGATCGATTAGAAGAATCTGTACTTATAGACGGTACGTCTACTTCCCCAACACTCTTCATGTCTGCTGATACTATTGGAACTCTATGAGTATTGTCAGTTGGTATATCATCACTGGAACGTTGTCTATCTCTAGTTCCGATATTGTATTCCTTAATATCTTCGTCTATATCGTCAGCATCTTCATTTCCCATGCTAGAGAAAATGAAACTTGTAGTTTCTCCTAACTTATCCCCTAATAGTTCAGATGCAGTTTCTGGATTTTCTTCTTGTAACTCGAAGTCTCTTAAAGGTTTAATAGGCTCATTAGCACTCTTAGCATCATAGTTTCTACTCACATCTAGCTCTTTAGCTTGTCTGAGTGAATCATCTACCCTAGGTACTACTCTTGTTTCATCACTAATCTTAGATAAATCAATTCCTCTTCTATCTGAACTTGATTGATTAGCAGCCTGTGGTTTCACAGGACGCCTGTATTGTGTTTCTCTAGGATTAACTCTTGAAGGTTTAACTGGCCTTCTATCCTCAGAGGAATTATTTTGATTTAGATCTTTATCGGACATATTATTTTCTCGCTTCAATATCAATGTGTTGATTATAAAGAATTCAGTAGAATATGTAAATCTATTAAGCAGTTCAAAGAATTAATTTAATAATTTATTGAAATATCAGAACAAATGTTTGTTTTACCCCTGCAAATATGCTAATCTATTACTTAAGAACATATTTTCGATTAATATTTAAGTTTGGAGATAGATATGAGCAATATGACTAATGCCAGCAAGAAAAAAGAACGAAATAAAGAGAGAATCTTAAATTACTTAGATAAGTATATTAATGACCATGGATATTCCCCTTCAGTTCGAGAAATTGCTCAAGCTGTAGGATTTAAATCTACTTCAACAGTCCACAGTTACCTTCTTGATTTACAAGAAGAAGGTTATATAACTTATGCTGATGGTAAGAGACGTGCAATTTCAATAAATGAATCCGAGGATGACTCATCTGAAGATACAGATGATACCGAAGTAATAGATTTCGAAGAAGAACTAGCAAGACGTATGCCTGAAACTTCTACTTGGCCACTAGTTGGTTTAGTAACAGCAGGACAACCTATACTTGCAACTGAGAATAAACTATTTGATATCTCATTAGATCAAAAACTCTTCCCTCGTGGTAAGGATGATAGTTTCTTACTTAAGGTAAGAGGAGATTCAATGATTGATGCTGGTATTCATGATGGAGATTTAATATTAGTCAGCCCAACACAGCAAGCTGAACTAAACGAAATTGTAGTAGCTCTAATTGGAGATGAAGCTACAGTGAAAAGATTTGGTTACATAAGCGGAGACCCATACCTCTTCCCTGAAAATGAAGCATTTGACCCAATCCCATTTAATACAGAAGATTGTAAGATTCTTGGCCAAGTTATTGGACTAATTAGAACAAGACTATAGAATTTTCATATGGAAAAACAAGCTTGCAAGAGAATTAATTACCCAGAGACCGGTTTCTAATTCAATTGCAAGCTATTTTTATTCTCACTTCGCCTGATGGTTCTTATAATTTGATTTTTGCTCTGCAATATATGCTAATTTATTTGCATCTATATTATGGATTTCTATATTCTCTCTTGGTCTAATGCTCATAATCCCTGATTTAAAGATTAAATATTGCTCTTGATCTGACCATATTAAAATACACCAGTTATCGTAGTCCATGACTACGCCCTGTTTGTACCCTTCATTCTTCATGTAGAATTCTAATACGACATTAGTATTCATAGCCTCTTCTAAAAATGTATCTTGAAGACTATTTCGCTTATTCTTATAGTATCTACTATTATCTTTAGGCTCATTATTATCACTATATCTATTACTATAGTAAGACCCATAATTTACATAAGGATCAGATACTCTTCTTGAATTACTATATTTATCATTCATGCTCTCCACCTCTTTAAATTTTATACTCTTATGATAAATTTCCGAGATTTTCTGAGCAAGTGATATATGCGAAGTTTTGAAATAAATAAAAAATTAACTGTGGAATATAATTAATCGCTAATAATAGAGGAAATAGATTTATCTACCTATTCCTTCCAGAACAATTTCTAGATTATTACTCGCAGTAGGATCTAAATAATTTACCCAAGTCTTAGATCTAAACCAGGTTAATTGTCTTTTGGCATAGCGCCTTGAAGCTCTTTTTAAATCTTCAATACAGTCTTCTAAACTAGCTTCATTTCTAAAATATGGGAAGAATTCTTTATATCCAATAGCTTGTAAGCAAGTAGTTTTCTCAGGTAGATTTAAGTCAAATAAATACTTAGCTTCATCCAACAAGCCATCTTCTAGCATTTTATCTACCCTCTTATTAATTCTTTCATAAAGGACTTCTCTTGGCCAATCGAAGCAATAGACTTTTACCTTAAAAGGAAATTCTATAGTCTTAGCTTCTTCATCCCAGTCGCCCTGCTTGTCTTCAGTTGTGTAAGCAATCTCAAGAGCTCTGACAATTCTACGTTTATTATTAGGATGTAATTCTTCAGCCTTTATTGGGTCAATTTCAGAAAGTTCTTCTAGTAGGCTCTCGCTACCTTCGATTTCCATCCTAGCTTCTAGTTTTGCTCTTAATTCAGGGTCTGTACTTTGAGGCATGAATTTTATACCTTCAGCTAGACTGGTCACATACTGAGGAGTTCCACCAACTACAACAGGCATAATATCTTGAACTAATAAATCTGAGACTGTACTTGCTGCCAACTCCTGGTATTCCCTGACATTAAATTTCTCTTCTAATTCTAAAATATCCAGTAAATAATGAGGAACTCTATCTCTTTCTTCAGGTGTAGCTTTTGCAGTACCAATATCTAAGCCTTTATAAATCTGCATTGAGTCGGCACCAACTATAGCGCTATCCCCTAGAGCTTCAGCCAATTCTATAGCAAAAGAAGACTTACCAGATGCTGTAGGTCCAGTAATTATTGGAATAATATTTCCTTCTTGCATCCTCATACAATCCTCTTAAATAGTTTTTCCATATCTTTTTGGTTTATTTCTAAAATTATTGGACGCCCATGTGGACAGTGGTATGGATTATCTAGGCTAAGGAGTTGCCTTCTAAGCTCTTCTACTTCGATTACGGAAAGTACGTCATGTGCTTTCACCGCAGCCTTACAAGCACTAGTAGCCAAGATATAATATATACGGTCTCTTTCATTAGTTAGGTTATCGACACCATTTTCTAAAGCATCATCAAATAGATGTTGCAGTGCCACTTCTGGGTCTATTAGTTCTTTACCTGCAGGAATTGACCTAATTAGAATTGTTCCTGGTCCAAATGAATCAAGCTCAAATCCGTAGCGCTTAGCAAACTCTGGATGCTCATCAATCAATATTTCTTCTTGAGGGCTAATCTCCATGCTTACAGGCTCTAATAGCATTTGTGAATTAATAAATTTATTTGCCTCATACTCATGTAAAGCTTGCTCAAACAATACTTTCTCATGGGCTGCATGTTGATCAATTATGATTATCTTGTCATTAATTTCGAATAATAAGTAAGTTTTAAATAGCTCACCTGCGTATCTAGCATTTTTGAAATCTAGCTCTTTCAGCTGTCTTTCGTTTAAAGCTTCATTATCTACAAGTGCTAGTTGCTCTCTTTTTTCTGCAGTTTCATCACTAGTTTCGACAACTGAGCTCTCTTCAACAGCCGCTGCCTCATAGCTCTTAACTTCTTCAGAAACGACCTCACCTTTATCATTTTTAGACAAGCGACCTAATCCTGCAAAATCAAAATGTATCTTTGGAGGAGCTGCTTCTTCTCTCGAATGTCTACTAGGTTCTACTAGTACACTTCCATCTTCTAATTCTCTTGTATGGTGCTTAGGAAGATCAGACTCTTCTGGTGTATATATCTTTCTTTCATCACTCGCAGTTTCTGTTTCTGCAACAGGCTCTTCCTCCGATAAATCTACAGAGGCAGGTCTAAGCGCTGTAAACAATGAATTTTGCACACTGTGATATACAGCTCTATAAATATCATTATTATTCCAGAATCTTACTTCTAATTTTCTTGGGTGAACATTAACATCGACTAAATTTGAAGGTAGCTCAACCTTAATAACAAAACTTGGGAATTTTTGAGTCATAAGAGTAGATTTGTAAGCATCTTCAGCTGCCTTTTGTAAAACAGCAGACTTAATACTTCTACCATTGACAAAGAAATATTGCCATTTACGTGAATTTCTACTAACTTCAGGTAAGCCTAAATATCCTTTTATGCTTACTCCATTTGGAGATTGGTTATGTAAAACCTCAGTCATGCCTTTGGCCATCTTAGCACCAAACACAGCATATATAGCGCTTAGCAGTTTATTGTCACCAGGTGTATGAATAGTTTCCTTGCCATTGCTCTCTAGTGAAAATGATACATCCTCTCTTGCTAATGCTAGCTCTTGAACTGTATCTGTAATATCAGTTGTTTCACCTCGATCAGTCTTCAAGAATTTAAATCTAGCGGGAGTGTTGAAGAATAAATCTCTCACTTCAATGCTAGTTCCTACATTAGAAGGTACTGAACGAATTGATTGAATCTCTCCAGCCTCAATAATAATTTGAGTTCCTTCACTGTCCTCTTCTCTCCTAGTTTCCAATTTAATCTTAGAAACTGCAGCTATAGTGGGCAAAGCCTCCCCCCTAAAACCTAAAGTAGAAACAGTATTTAAATCATCAATTTTTCTAATCTTACTTGTAGCATGGTCTTGAAAAGCCAACTCAGCATCTTCTCTACTCATCCCTGAACCATTATCGACAATTTTAATGAGAATCTTCCCACCATTTCTTATGCTAACTGATACCCTATTTGCACCTGCATCTAAGGAATTTTCAATAAGCTCTTTAACTACAGAACTAGGGCGTTCAACCACCTCACCAGCGGCTATGCTTTGGCTAGTTAATTTATCTAAAACTTGTATTTTACTCATAATTAATCCTTATTAAGTTTTTTAGCTTCCTCGCTCAAATTGTAGAGAACTTGTAAAGCTTCCATGGCAGTCATATTTTGCACATCCAAGTTTTCTAATTTACCCATAATCTTATCGTTCTTCTCCATAGCCAATGATGAGGAGAATAAATCAATTTGACCATCCATTACAGTTCTCTTGTTATTACTTTTAGAGTACTTAATTTTCCCAGTATTTTCTAAACTATATAAAATTTCATAAGCTCTATTAACTAGTGAGCTTGGTACCTTCGCTAATTTTGCAACTTCTATACCGTAGCTCTGGTCAGTAGGTCCTTTTTCAATTTTATGTAAGAACTTGATTTCGCTGGACTTATTCGCTTTCTCCACTGTAACATGATAATTTTTAATATTATCTATGCTCTTTTCAAGCTCAGTAAGCTCATGATAATGAGTAGCAAACAAAGTTCGTGCTCCTAAAATATTCTTATTAGCAACTCTTTCTAATACAGCCCAAGCAATCGCTAAACCATCATAGGTACTTGTACCACGACCGATCTCGTCAAGTATTAAAAGAGATCTAGATGAAGCATTCTCTAAGATATAAGCAAGCTCATTCATCTCAACCATGAATGTAGACTGCCCAGAACTCAAATCATCTGATGCTCCAATCCTTGTAAATATCTGATCAGTTATTCCTATCTTCGCATAGCTGGCGGGCACAAATGAGCCCATCTGAGCTAAGACCAAAATTTGAGCGACTTGTCTCATGTAAGTAGATTTACCACTCATGTTAGGACCTGTTAGTAGAATAACTTCTGATCCATCATCCATGTCAGTGTCATTCGCGATGAAGTCACTGTTTTTAAGAGTCCTCTCTACAACCGGATGTCTACCATCTTTCACATCAATGATAGATTCTTCAACTATTTCTGGTCTTACATAATTATTTCTCTCTGCTACTTCAGCTAAGCTCAATAGTGCATCTAAGCTTGCTAGCAAGTCAGCATTCTTCTGAATTATTTCTACATGATCTGCTGCCATATTTCTTAACTCAATGAAGACCTCATATTCTCTAGTCTCCAATCTTTGCTTAGCACCAATAATCTTATCTTCCATATCTTTAAGTTCTGGAATTATGTAGCGTTCAGCATTAGCTAAAGTTTGTTTTCTGGTGTAGTGCTCTGGAACTAAGTTTAGGTTAGATTTTGTCACTTCAATGAAGTATCCAAACACTCTGTTATATGCAACCTTTAGGTTCTTTATCCCATACTTATCTTTTTCTTCTTTCTCAAAATTAAGTATCCAGTTGCTACCATTTTCACTAATTTCTCTATTCTCATCGACTACTTCATCGAATCCATCCTTAATCAACCCACCTTCTTGTATTGCTATAGGCAATTCATCTTGTAGTGCCTGATTCAGCACGTTCACCATAGTTTCTAATGGTTCTAATTCATTAGTGATTCTTTGCAATATTTTACTATCTGTCTCTTTTGCAAGTTCAACTATTCCAGGTATTTTGGCCAAAGTCCTCGCAAGCGCTTGTAACTCCCTAGCATTTAGCTGCTTCATACTCAACTTACCGCTAAGCCTAGAAATATCGCTCATACCACTTAATATTTCTTTTAGCTCTTGTCTTAATATGAAAGAGTTGTAGAATTCTTCAACCGCATCTAATCTAAGCCCTATTAAGTTTGAGTCTAAAAGTGGTTGCTCTAACCACTTTCTAAGCATCCTGCTACCCATAGCTGTTTCAGTTTGGTCTAAAACCCAGAGCAGACTTCCTCTCTTCTTTCTATCTCTCAAAGTTTGAGTCAACTCTAAGTTTGCTCTTGCAGTAGAACCAATAACCATAAATTCTTGGGTTTCATAAACTTCCAATTTATTGATATGTCCAGGAATTTCTTTTTGAGTATCTTCAATGTAGAACAATAAGGCGGAGGCAACTCTAGAAATTAAGTCTCTAATCCTTGCTGTTTCTGGAATATATTTTTCATAATCATCTTCAGAGAAATGCTCATCTCCAATAACTGACATATAGTACTCTTCATGAATTAGATTTTCATAAACATTACTGCTCTTAAATTTACTATTAATTACAATCTCAGCTGGATCTATTCTCTTAATTTCATTAAATAATTTGGCTTCAGTATCTCCAGTTAATATCTCAGTAGCTTCGAATTCACCGCTGGTTAAATCAATATTAGCGATAGCATAAGCTGTACCCAATTGGTAAATTCCCATTAGATAGTTATTTTTGCTCTCATCGATAGAGCCTATGTCTGTAACTGTACCTGGAGTAACAATTCTGACAATTTCGCGTTTTACAATCCCCTTGGCTTCAGCAGGGTCTTCGACTTGCTCACATATTGCAACCTTGTATCCCCTATCTATCAACTTCTCCAAGTAAGATTCAACCGCATGATGAGGTACTCCTGCCATAGGAGCTTTCTCTTCTAAGCCACATTCTCTCGCGGTCAAAGTCAACTCTAATTCCTTCGACACTAAAACAGCATCATCAAAGAACATCTCATAGAAGTCACCTAGTCGAAAGAACAATATACAATCTGGTCTTTCCAACTTAGCACCCATATACTGTTGCATCATTGGGCTTAATTTTTCAATATCTTCACTTATATCTTTATAGCTTAATGCCATTAATTACATTCACTCCTTGTAAAAAAGCCTATATATTTATAGGCTCTTACTACACTATATTTTTAAATTTTAATATTAACTTTCAGTATCTGAATCAGTAGCTTCAACATCTACAGCTTCATCATTTGTATCAGAAACTTCTACTTCAGGTTTATCTTCTGCAAGTTCTGAGGATTCTTCGTTATCAATATTCACTTCTTCATCAACTACATTTTGCTCTTGAGCTTCTGCTTCTTCTGCAGCTTTACGCTCTGCCTCTTCTTGTTTTCTAGCTTTAGCTCTAGCTTTCTCTTCCTTTTTCTTAGCTTCATCTTCAGATTTTCTTCTATCAATTAAGCTACCAAGCATAGTGACCAATCTTTGAATGAAGAATAATCCACCTGCTTCATTTATTTCATCACCATCGAAGGCTAATTTTTTAGCAGCTCTAGAAATTTCATTGGATTCATCCCAAATACTAACTGGCTCTCTTAATGCTTCAAGTCCAAAGATATCTAGCAGAGTTTTGTCTCTATTCTCAGGCAGACTATATTTTCTAAAGAGTTGTGAGAAATACTTGAAATCATGCTTATCTTCAAGTTCATCTAATAAACTTGGAGACAAAATACTACCCTCATATTTAAATGCTCTTGGATAAATGTTTGTTTGGTTCTGTCTATTTAAATTAGCTATCTCAGCTTCTTCACTAGCGGTCATAATATCTTGCACATAAGAAATATCTGGCAAATCATCTACTAGCTTATGTAATTTATCTAGGTCTTCTTCTCTTGAGAAATAATGCCAAGCCTTCAAACAAGCACTAGTAAGTGTTTCAAGATTTATATACTCATATTTTGGAATGACAATATCTAAAACTAAATCATCAGGTTCTAATACTCTATTCCACATATTTTTTTCAAAAACTCTTGGAGCTTTAACAGCTAAGCCATTAGCAGCAAAACTATTTGAAACAATTGCTTGCGTTTCAGTTTCATAGAAAATACTCTCCCACACTCCAGATGGTAGGCTCTGTACAAAACTTAATCCTTCAGAATCTGTGTCAATACTTACATTTTCATTCTCTAAAACTAATTTACTTCTCTCAGGATCATCTTTAATTTCTGTTTCCTTTTGATAACTCAATCTCTGGCCTGAATCATAATAGTATTGACCAGCAGCAGTAAGCATTACTTGCTCGGCGGTTCTGTGGTTTCTGTAAATAGGTCCAGGGAAATTAGCTTGCCCTAATGTGAAACCAATGCCATCAAATACAATTAAACTAGAGTTTGCTAATCTCGGAATATAAGGACTAGAAACCATTCCTAATTGATCATTTTTGAGTGAAAATTCATCCATTAGTTGTGGGAGGATTCTAAAAATATCATCTATATATTCATCACTCAAACCCTTTTGCTTGTATAAATTTAGTGAATCATCAAATCCACTTAAGAAACTTAATAAAACAAATAAATTAGAATATTCTCCAATTGCATTTACAGGAGCAATTAGATCAAGTAATTCTTCATTATCTCTTAAAATTAAAGTGTCATACATGATATATCTGAGAAAAGCAGACCACTCATAGAGGTTAGTATTTTGATTTATTCTTATACCTGCTCTAGAAATATCTTCTAACTGATCTTGAGAAAAATCTATCCATTTATTAATCTGTCTAAGCCATGGAAGCATGTAACGAGTGCGATTACCCTCAGCTTGAGCATATTTATTTTGAGACGCAATAAAAAAGGTTTCCCATTTTGCAGGAAGTATATCTTCTCTAATCCCTAAAGTATTAATAATTTCTCTATAATCAGCCATAGATGCCTCCTGATATTCTCTATAGTATTTTAACAAATATCAAGATTTTCTTCTCTATCATTCAGTCTGGTATCAATCTTACTTAATGTTATAACTTATAAAATACAAAAGCTTCAAGAAATTCTTGAAGCCTTGAAAATAATAAATTTCAATATGAACTAGAACTTACGTCCTCCACCACCAGAGCTTCGGCCACCACCAGTTCTATGAGTTGTACTTCTACCTGATGAGCCTCCACCACCTGAACTTGTGGTTCTTACGATAGGTGTAACTACTCTTCTAGTATTCACAATATTATCTTGGAAAATACTATATTCTGCTATAGCTTCTTTAGAGAAATTATAAACTGGTTTTTCTTCAATAGCATCATAATCGCCTCTAATTTTACGCTTATGACTAGATGAGGATATCCATGCGGCTATTGCAGCTACTATTGATGATGCTCCAAGCCCTAATCCAATTTGTGAAGCTCCTAGATTTTTCTCTTCATCTCTGAATTGGTTAGATGGAGGTCCTTGGGCAATATAAGATTCTGTCCTCGCTAGACCAATATTTAACGCACTGTAATAATTACCATCTACCATTGGGTTATACATATCATCTAAAACATTTTCAATTCTCTGGTCTGTCATAGCATCAATTACATATCCGAATGTTCCTATGTAATAAAATCTATCTGCTGGATCAACACTAATCAATAAATAAAATCCATCTTCAACACCTTCTCTATCGAGAATTTGCTCAAACTTAGGGTCACCAAAATCTCTATCTCTTAAGCCATTAACATTAGGAGTAGTATATATAGCAATAGCTAAGTCTCTATCCAAGCCTTCAATTATAGATAGCATCTCATTTTCTAAATTTACTCTTTGATCTGGTGTAAGTATATTTGCTTCATCTTCTACAAGAATTATATTTTCACTAGATGATTGTGCACTCTCATTAGCTTCAATAGTAGATTTAAAAGCATATGCTGACAAGGTAAAGATAACTACAGCAATTGTAATTCTTACTAATCTAATAAATTGTCTTCTTGAAAGATTTAAAATCATTTGCCTAGTCCTCTCTATTCTGGTCAAAATAGAATTGCTTCACTACATTAAATACCACCATAAGAATAAAACTAATAAAACTATTATAAATGCAGCAATACCAGTTGTAAGAGCTACTCTTCTAGCAGCAGCATTTAACTTACTTTCAACAATTGGTAATTCACCACTTGTCTTACCGCTATCACCATTAACTGCAAATACATAGATTTTGCCATTGTAGTTGTAAGTTAATACCCAAACAGGCAACAATACATATCTAGTATCCTTCTCTCTTTGAGCGAAGTTCTTTTCTAATGTTTTCAAAGAACCAGTAAATTCAAATGATCTACTTAATATTGCATCTGAATAAGCTTCAGCCATTCTTTTTAATTCATTTGTTCCAGCATCTTCAGGAACTGTATAACTCTCAGCGAAGAAACCAGATAACAATGGCATTGAGAACAATTGTATTTTTTCACTATCAAATGGCTCTATACCGTTAAGTAGATTGATATCAATTTTAGAACTTGCGGCTAAGTTAACATCTGTTATTTGGAATGTACCTCTTCTATGATGCTGATAATCGCTAGTTTCTGTAATTCTATAATTAAAGTTTGATGTAGTTACTGATCTACTTGATTGACCAACAAAATTAACATCTACATCACTATCTAGATACCAATACGGAATATAGATACCTGTCATTTTCTCAATATGACTCTCAGACCTAAAATCATCTGGTATGAATTTCTTATTCTCAGTCCATTGCAAGAATTTTTGCTTAGCAACTTCCTCACTGATAGAAAATGGAATTATTTCATCTGGTCTATCATCACCAAACATTCTAGATTCTATGATTACTGGACTGTGGCAGTAATAGCAAAAAGTAGCAGTAGTAGTATCTGTTGTAACTACTTGTGCACCACAGCTATTACAATTATAAGTATGAACTACTTCATCACTAGCTCTGGCATTCGCCTCTTTACTTGCAGCATTTTTAATTCTAGCTTCTTCTTTTTGTTGTCTTAAACGATCATACTCATCCATCTCTTGTTGAGTAAATTTAGACATACAATATTCGCATGCGAATAGTCCTAACTCGGCACTGAAACTAATTCCTGCACCACAGTTAGGACATTTATATCCTAAAACTCCGCTAGATGTTTGTTTTTGCATAACTTAACTCTTCTAGTTTAATTTATGTCCACAGTTAGGACAGAAGTTTGCTGTTACACCTGATAAATTATTTCCACAGTTTGGACAGAAGTTTAACTTACCACCGCCACCTGAGCCTTGGTCATTTCCTTGGTTGTTACCTTGGTTATTTTGATTTTGGTTATTACCTTGGTTTTGTTGAGCTTGTTGTTGCTGTTGTAATTGATTTAGGTTGAAGTTAGAGCTACTTTGTGAGAATCCACCAGCACCTTGCATACCAATACCCATTCCTAAGAATGCTTGACCAGCACCACCTTCATTAGAACCTGCATCCTCAAGACCACGAGCAATAGCTGTTTGTACATATGTTTCACGTAGGTTTGGATCTGTTGCATACATACCAACTTGAGTTCTTTCGTCGATTAACTCTCTTGATCTTTCATCGTAGTCTAATCCTGCAATTGAAACACTCTGAATTGAAATACCACGTCTATTAGTCCAAACATCATCAAGTGCATCTGACATGTAGTTTGCTAAATTTACTCTATTACTATTTAAGAATGAAATTCTCTCACCTTCAGCAGAAAGTTTATTAATTGCTGTTGCTAGAGCTGTGATAAATTCTTCTACATATAATTTACTAAAATCACCAATATCAAATCTATCATCATCTTTACTTAATACTTCGTCATATAGTCTTAGTGGTTCAGTTACCTTAATTGAGAATGAACCATGTACTCTTATAAATAGCTCAGCATTATAGAAATTATCCCAATATTGAATTGGAGTTGGACTACCAAATTTAATATCTGTAATCTCTTGTAAGTTAACAAATACTGCCTCTTGACGGTTTGATGGAACACCACCATATCTTATACGGTCGAAGGTTTCGGCCATTGCCTTACCAAACTCACCACCGAATAATGAAGGTGTAGATGAATTATCTACTATGTATTCACCATCTGCTACTGTATAGTCAATAACGCTACCATTCTCAATTAGGATTAAGCATTGGTTTCTTCCAACATGTATCTTAGATCCATTAGAAATTAGATTATCTGTAGATTTTGTATTACTACTTCTGTCGCTATCTGCACGGTATTTTACACCCTTGACCATAAGTGTTTTATTATTTAAATCATCAGCTCTGACGACCTCTAACCACTGATCAGCTAACCCACCACCTATTGCGCCAACGGCTGCCTTAATTAATCCCATATTAATGCCCTCCTATTTATAAGACAATTTAATTTATTATCTATTATTCATTCTACTACAAAACTCTATCCACTACTATTTCTAAGCAGTAAATATATAGCTCTATTTTAAAAATTTCTATTAAGTTTTAATGCAAAAATAACTCACATTTTTACTCAATTACACACAAAACAATGAATCTAACTAATAAGCATTTAACCATGAGCATGCTAAATCAAACCATGTAGCTACTCTCTTATTTATCTGATGCTCAAACACTGCACTAGTCTCATTAGCTAAACTTAGACCATGCCCACCCTTACTATAACAATGTACTTCTATAGGAACATTATTCTCGCTAAGCTTATTTGCATATCTAAATGTATTTGTAGCAGGAATAGTTCTATCGTCCATTGTAGTCCAAAGGAATGTTGGAGGTGTTTTCTCACTAATAGTATTTAAAGGCTCTTGCTTAAATAATTCTAGCCTCTTCATTGCTAACTTAGCAGCATCCTCATCATATCTACTTATATCTTTACCATCTATATCAGATTGGAAGTCTTCAAAATAGTCTGGACTATAACCTACAGCCGCATAGGATAAAATTGCTCTATCTATCCTGTCAGTAAATTTATTACTTGCCCAAGCAGCTAAATGCCCACCTGCAGAAAATCCCATTACATAAATTTTCTCTGTGTCGATTCTATGCTCTTTTGCTCTATCTTGAATGATGTCTAAACTCTGTTCAACTTCTTCTAGCAAGCGATCCATAGTTATTGTTAAATCTTCTTGGAGAGTTGTATATTTTAGAACTGCTGCATGCATATTATTTGAATTAGATCTTAATGCAACCGCTTGCCCTTCTCTCTTAGAAACATAAGCATAACCACCTCCAGGCATTATTAACACCAACGGCAATTTATTGTGTTTGTCCAAAGTCGGAGTGTCGTATGGATTATCCAATAGATAAAGCTCTAAATAAGCATTATCATTTATTTTTACTTTCTCTTGCATTCTTTAACCTCCTTTTCGATATAAAGAATTGGCTAATATTATTAACTGTTACCATTTTAATCTATTTAACTACTTTCTACTAATATTTCATTATTTTTTCAAACAATTTATACAAACATATAGCATGTTGTAACCTCAAAGAGCATGCAATTAGCGTATTAGTAGCCATATTGCAAATAACTTTTAACAATTACTTAGACCACTGTGTCTAATTCACAAAATTGCTTTTAATATATTGTAAACGCCGATAAAATTAGGTATGATAACCATATTCTTAACAAGGAGTTAACAATAGATGGAAAAGTTTTTCAAGCTAAAACACTACGGTACTAATGTTTCTACAGAAGTACTAGCAGGTTTAACTACATTCTTTGCAATGAGTTACGTTCTTATCGTGAATCCGAATATCTTAAGCGGATCAGGCATGCCATGGGGGGGTGTGTACTTAGCCACAATTATTGCCACAGCAATTGGTACTTTAATCATGGCTCTTTACGCAAACGTTCCATACGCAGTAGCGCCAGGTATGGGTCTTAACAGTTTCTTCTTATCGATAACATTAAGTCCTATCTTAGGTTTCTCTTGGCAAGAAGCTCTAGCAATAGTCTTCATTTGTGGATTAATTAATATTTTAATTACAGTCACAAATATCCGTAAAGCTATTATTAAAGCTATCCCAGAGAGTCTACAGTACGCAATCGGTGGTGGTATCGGTATTTTCGTTGCTTACCTAGGTTTAATCAATGGAGGAATTTTAATAAATGTTCCAGCAGATGCAGAAGGCTCAATCGCTTTATTACCAGCACTTGCAACATTTAACAGTCCTCTAGTTTGGGTAGCGTTAATCGGTATCGTATTAACAATTATCTTAGTTGTTAATAATGTAAAAGGTGCAATTTTAATAGGTATTTTTGCAACAGCAGTAGTTGGAATTCCATTTGGAGTTACTGACATTAACGCAGGTAGCGTTGTAGAAATAGGTGAAGCATTTGATGGTTTAGGTGTTACATTCGGTTCTATCTTCTCATCTGAAGGGCTACCTTCATTATTCACAGATATTACCATGCTTCCATTAGTTCTTGTAACAATCTTCTCCTTTAGTATGGCTGACGTATTCGATACTATCGGTACATTTATTGGAACAGGTCGTACAGCAGGTATCTTCTCAGATGAAGAAATAGAAAAAATGCAAAATTCAACAGGTTTTGATACTCGCCTGGACAAAGCAATGGTAGCCGACTCTGTCGCTACTTCAATTGGTGCAGTCCTAGGTACTTCAAACACAACAACATACGTAGAATCAACAGCAGGTATAGGTGTTGGTGGTAGAACAGGTCTAACTTCAGTAGTTACAGCTATTATGTTTATCCTATGTATCTTCTTCTCACCTATCGTTAGTGTTATTCCAGGAGTTGCTACAGCACCTGCATTAATCATTGTTGGTGTAATGATGATGAGTAACTTCTCTAAGATTGATTGGGGTAACATCGATGAAGCTATTCCAGCATTCTTTGCAAGTATCTTCATGGGTCTAAGCTACTCAATCTCAGATGGTATTGCATTTGGATTTATCTCATACATAATCGTAAAATTAGCAAGAAGAAAATGGAAAGAAATTAACCCAGTGTTAGCTATTTCTACCCTACTATTTGTTGCTTACTTCGTGTTACTAGCAATATAGTTTTAAGTAATATTTAAATATTGAATCTAAGAGGTGTTTCTAAACTGAAACACCTCTTTTTTGCTTCTACGTTATAATTGATTTCATGAGTAATTTAAGTAAAGATTTTCACGATTTCAAACAACTATACGACTACTATCCTTATAGAAAAGAAGCAGAGACAACTGTCAGATTTTCTGAAGAATTATCTCAGGCTGATGAAGCTTCCTCTGCTCTTTTTAGAATAGCCACTGATGAAACTATCTTCTACCCTGAAGGAGGCGGACAACCTGGAGATACCGGCGAATTCATTCTAGATGATGGTAGTAGTATTAATATATTAGATACAAGATACGAGCTCGTAGATGATGAAGCTATAATTTTCCACTATGCGAGTGAACCTCTTCCTGAGGGTAGTAAAATACTACAAAAAATTGACTGGGAAAGACGCTTCACTCACATGCAACAGCATAGTTCAGAGCATATTTTAAGTGGTTTAGTTCACAATAAATATGGGTATATGAACGTCGGCTTTCACCTAGGTAGAGAAGCTACAACTATTGATTTTAGTGGACCATTGAACTATGAAGAAATGCAAGAAATTGTTGCTGAAGCAAATAGACTTATTTGGAAGAATAACACTATTACAGCTACTGTTTACACTGCACAAGAAGCTAGAGAGATTGAATATAGATCTAAAATTGAACTAGATAATCTTGTTAGACTAATTGATATTCCAGGTGCTGATTTATGTGCTTGCTGCGGTACCCATGTTAAGGCTACAGGAGATGTAGGTCTGATTGTCTGCACCAGTGTTGAATCTTATAAATCAGGTACTAGGATCACCATGCTTGCTGGAACAAGAGCATTTAAGCATGTAAGAGCAGATCAAGAAGTAATCAATGAGTTAAAAATTCAACTTAACTCCCCTACTGAAGAACTTAATGAAGCAGTAGATAGATTATCCAGTAAGATAAATGAACTTGAAGCTCTCAATGAGAATACAGCAAATTCAATTTGGAATAAGACTATAAGTAAATTGAACCCTACAAGCTTATTAGTTCTTGATGAAGAGATTTTCACTCCTAAAATAATTAAGCGCTTATTCAAGAACATTCCTGAAGATAAAACTACTTTATTAGTACTTAAAGAAAATGAGAATAGCTTTAATTTCTATTTATATGAAAATATGGAAAAATATAATTCAGCTGCGAGTGCTTTTACCTTATTAAAGGCTAAGTACAATGCTCGTGGTGGTGGAAGTTCTGATTTAACTCAAGGACAAATACCAAGAGATAATATCCCTTCGATGAAGATTTTCCCAGATACTTTAGCGAGAGAATTAAATTTAGATTTAGCAAGGATATAATGAAAAATGCCGCAAGATAAAACTATTGCAGTAGAGCTTAGCACTCCTCTAACCGATATGGAATTTGCTGAGTTAATTAATACTGTTAAGGAGCTAAAGGAGCATGGTGTTAAGTTACTAACTTTGCCTGATAATCCTTTGGGCAAATCTCATATTGATAGCTCTATGCTAGCTGCTTTTATTAAGACTGAGTTTGATTTAGATGTGATAACTCACATTAATGCTAGAGACAGAAACTTGCTTGCTATAGAAGCTCTCTTGCTAGGATTATCCAGTTTTGAACTGGATAAGGTTTTGTTAATTAAGGGAGATAATGTTAATTCTCAATATAAATTCAATGAGGACTTAACTACTTTAGATTTAATCTCTCATGTCAACACACTTGAAGACACAGAAAAATTTTCAAGAAGCTTCAATATATTCTCAGCACTAAATACAAGTTCTAAGAGTTTCAAAGATGAACTAAAATATGCTGATAAGAAAATTGCAGCCGGCACTAAATCATTTATGACTCAAATACTCTTCTCAGATGAGCAGTTTGAGAATTTAAAACATGCAAGAGAATACTTTAAACCAGAATACAAATTACTAGCAGGCATCTTCCCTCTACTAAATAAAGAGCATGCCTTACACTTAAATCAAAATGCAAAAGGTATAGATATACCAGAAAATATAATTTCTAATTTTGACTCAATGAGCCCTGTAGATCTAGCGATTGGACAGGTTGAAAGGGTTTTGGCCATAGCTGATGGCATCTACCTCGTAATCCCCAAACATGGTCTAGGATTGACCCTAGATATTCTTAAGAATATATAAAAAAATCCTTCGATTAATTGTAAAACAATCTTTCGAAGGATAAATTTTATCTATTTAATAAACTATAGTTTAAATTAGTAGCCGCCTTGAACTTTCTTTAGACGAGCAAATCTAGGTAAACCATGTTCTTTAGGTAATTGAGTTTCACCTTGGATTAATGGTAATGCGTAGTTTACGAACTCTTCGCTAACGTTTGTACCATTTTCTGTAATCCATTCTGCTGGGAATACTGATTCAGCATTTGCAACATCTGCTAATGGGATTAAGATGTACTCTACTTCGTACTCTTCACCATCTTTACGTCTTACACCAACCATCTTGTCAGTTTCGCCGTTAATAGCAGCCTTAACCGCTTCAGCACCTGAGTTGAATGATTCATCAATATCTGTTTGTGATGCTAAGTGAGCTGCAGCACGTTGTAATAATGAGAACTCAACTGCTCTGATTTTGCAGTTAAATTTATCTTTTAATTGTTTTGCTAGAACTTCACCTGTACCACCATATTGTTTGTGACCAAATGAGTCATATTCAATATCCCCAACTAATTCTGGAATACTTAAGCCATCTGCTGTGTGTACTCCTTCTGAAACTGCGATAATTACTTTATTATCTTTATCTAATGCGTCATCAACATCTTTAATGAACTTGTCCATGTCGAATTCTACTTCTGGTAGATAGATTAAATCTGGACCTGTACCATCAATGTGGTTTGCTAAACTTGTAGCAGCTGTTAACCAACCTGCGTTACGACCCATAATTTCTAGAATTGTAATTTGGACATTGTTGTAAACAACAGCATCACGGTAAACTTCCATTGTTGAAGTAGCTAAGTATTTTGCAGCTGATGCATAACCTGGACTGTGGTCTGTTCCGAATAAGTCATTATCGATTGTCTTAGGAACACCCATAACACGCATTTCCCAACCAGAATCTCTCATGTATTTTGAGATCTTGTTAGCTGTATCCATTGAGTCATTACCACCATTGTAGAAGAAGTAACGGATGTTGTATTTTCTAAATACCTCTAATAGTCTCTTGTAATCTGATTCATCATCTTCTACATTAGCTAATTTGTATCTTACTGAACCTAGTGCTGAAGAAGGAGTATATTTTAATAATTCTAACTCTTTTGGATCTTCCTCGTTCATTACGTAGAAGTCTTCTGTTAGAACTCCAACTATACCATGGTGTGCACCATATACCTTGTCTATTACATCTGAGTGTTTTAATGCTTCGATGAATACACCTGCAGCACTCGCGTTAATAACTGATGTTGGACCACCTGATTGTCCAAACATTAAATTACCTTTTAATACGCTCATAATTCCTCCATTTCCTAATTAAAGAAATATATTTTTTTATCATATGAATTATATCAAAGATTTAGACAAACATAAAATAAGATAACGATATTTATGCAAAAATAGTAGATATTAAAGAATTTAAACTATTACTAGACATGTAGATACTAAGATTATTGATAGGAAATCAAGTCATGGTGATAAATCTTAAGATTTTCCTTAGACTCATATTTATAGACAATCTTAATAAGCTCTTCCAACTCAGGATCTAAATCATGAAAATCTGTCTTAGAGTAATTTGTCCAAAGCCTTAATGTTATTAAGGCTGTATACCTAACTGCAGAACTAGACGACTGCAAGCCAGCAATTATAAATTCTCTACCCTTCCATGGTCTCAATCTTAAAATTGCAATGATAGAAACTAGTAACTTCTCCATCCTTGTAAGCTCATTTGAAGTTCTCTTAGTTGCAGGACCATTTGCTATCTCAACAAGTGGAATAACCTCAGACAACTCATCTAGAATGAAATCAAATTCAGGTCTATCTTCAAATTTATACATATTTAAGATCTTAATGTAATCTTCAGGATTGTCTCTAATTTCATCAGCATCGATATTCGCTATATTTAATGTTCTAAACATAGCACTAAATAGCAATTCAGATGACTCTTCGCTAGCACTTATAAAATCTTTAAATTCATTAAAATCATAGAGCTCTACAATAAAGGCATTTAATTCATCCAACTCACCAGATACCGCATAGAACTGTAAAATTCTAAAATTAATAAATACCTTACCTGGACTATCATCTGACTCATTAGCTAATTCATCCTCATCATGTTCTTCAATAAATTTTCTAATTCCTGCATAGTTACTATGTAGAATAATCATTAATTTAATAGCATCTAAGCTTAATTTATTGTGTGTAGAAAATTTCTCTAACCAGGTTGTAACAGTCTTAATTTGCACATCTGCAGCTAAGTCAAACAATCTAATTACACCAGGTTCTGGAGTTACACTAGTCAGCATAATGTAAGTAAATGCGTCAAACTCCTCATCTGAGAGCTCAGCATTTTGAACATAATCAACTAGCTTAGAGTAATTAAGTATAGGTGAGCTCTGGTACTGAACTTTAGCAGTATTCTTATACCCATCTTCTAGCAACCATTTAGTAACGACTATAGAGCTTAATTTAAGACGAGGGATCAATAACACTCTTCCCCATCCATGAACCTTCTTTGCAACCTCAAATAGCTCCTCATTAGCATCTGGCCACTTACTTATAATCATAGAAGTAAATAAGGTGAGTTCATCTGAAAGAGCTAATGTTCTAATAATATCCTTTTCAGATTGCTCTAAATTAGAAGCTTCTTTCTCGACAACAACTAGTGAGAACTTAACTAATTCTACGTTATCTGACTCGGTCAAAGCCCTAATTGCCCTATCCAAGAGATCGAAATAAAAATAAGATTCTTTGGTCTGCTTAATTTCTCTAATAAGGTAATCTAATAGTTTTACAGTTCCATCTAACTGTAAGTCTCTAGCTAAATCATCCCAGACCTGATAGATATTCCCTTTTCTAATCTCAGCAAATATCTTCTTATAAGAATTTAATCTATCTCTAGATATTCTAGCTCTTCTCTCATGTAAGAAGGTCACAGCATCTCTAGCACCATCTCTGGTGTATGCATCGTCAGTATATTCTAAGTCATAAATTGAAAAATTCTTATCTAGTTCCCCATTAACTAGATTTGCCTTAATCTTCTCATAAATTGATTGCATTCAGATAGCCCCCTTCTTTAAGGTAGTAAACATGATACTACAAATACTATTTTTAAAAGGTAGCATTCACACTGGCTGATCTAAAGTTAGGATTAAACCATAACTCTATTCATCGAATGTTTTATTATTAGATATTTATTGAAATTAAATTTGAATTATTCTGCAAATACTTCGACTTGGCGAATACCTGCAATCTTATTGAGGTTTCTTCTAAGAGCTACTAAGTCTCTATTTGCATCAGCTAGAGTAGCTGTAATCATAACATCTGTAAAACCACTCCTAGGCAGTCCCTGAGATACAGCTATAACCTTATTACCGCCTGTACTAAGAGACAATATTAGTTCAGATAAAGCATCAGAGGTTCTTTCAAAACTAGCAGTTACTGTGACTTGGTTCTGGTCAAAGGGATCTTCCCAGATTTGGACATCATCTCTATATTTATAAAATGCAGATCTAGACATGCCAACACGCTTAACTGCCTCATTAACTGAGGATACATTCCCTGATTGCAATAGTTCTTTAACCTTCATAACATTGTTATAAACTTCTGGTAAAGCAGAACTTTTTACTATCAAGTATTCACTGACATATTCATCATTTTCAAAATTACTAGCCAATATTAGCCTCACTGATTTTATTCCGCCTTATAAAGACTTCACTTTTACTCTAGTCCACAAGTAACGTACATGTAACATTTATGTAATATACCATTGCATAGAAAATTGGTCAATAGTATTTTATTACATTTTACATCTAAAGCTAGATAAAAGCTAGAACTAAGACATATTCACTCATAAAATAAATCAAAATATTCATTAATTATCAAGTACACCTCAGGTGGAAAGAAGAGATAAAAACGTGCACAGAGCACGGATACAGCTTATTTGTTACAACGATATACATTTACTGTGCAAGATTATACGTTCATATACATGTATAATTATTCATTAAATGCATTTTACACAAACCTTATGTATATCTATGCATGAGATACCAATGCATAATTATCACATCAAATTTTTGCATAAAAATAGCTGAGTGTCTCTACTCAGCCAATTGATTTCTATATTTGTATTTTTTATTACTTCATTTCATCTGCTAAGAAGTACTTCAATTTCCTCAATGCTTGTCCCCTATGACTAATTAAGTTTTTTGTTTTAGGATCAATTTCTGCACTAGTCTTCTTATACTTCTCTAGATAGAAAATAGGATCATATCCAAAACCATTTTCACCTTTTGCTGCCGAACTAATCTTACCAGGCATCTCTCCAGTGAAAACTGTAGCTACATCTCTACCTGCTTGCCACCAAGCAATAGCACAAACAAATTTAGCATTCCAGTTTTCTTCTTCGACTCCACTTGCATTTAGCTCATCCCATAACATATCAAACTTTTCTGGATAGCTAGCATCTTCTCCACCATATCTAGCAGAATACACACCAGGTCTTCCATTTAAGGGTTCTATAGCTAAACCTGAGTCATCCGCCAGAATATAATAATCTGGGTATATCTCATGATAAGCTTGAGCCTTCTTCCTAGCATTACCTTCGAAGGTATCTTGATCCTCAACGACCTCTACCCTCTCCTCAATATCATTTAAACTTATAATTTCAAATTCAAAATCAGATAGTATTTCTTTAAGTTCTTTAACTTTATTTTCGTTGCTACTTGCTAGTAAACAAAATTTCTTTTCCATTTTTTACCTACTTTATCTAAGCAAATTCTGCGGATATAAATTCTTGAGTGTACTCATATTCTTCTTCGTCCATGTAAGCGGAAGCCCGTTTACTGTAACTACAATATATGCCTGTTCATAAATTTTGTTAAGTTCATATGTTTCACTCTCATTTAAAACTAGTGTTTCACCTTTTAATAAAGCTTGAACTCTTATATCTTTATAATCTAGCTCTAAAACATATTTCCATGAATCTACATCACTTTGCATTAAAAAATCTCTGCTCGGTATGAAGGTCAGCTTCTTTGAACCCTTCTTGATGTCACCCAAATAACATCCCTCTTTAATAACTTTAAGTCCAGTTAAGCTAGGGTACTCTTCAGGCAGTAGGTATAATCTTTCGTTGTCAACAATGAATCTTTTATCATTAGCATTTAAAATTTCATCAAGATATTCATCTTTTATGTATGCTTTGGCAAAAGCAAAGCAAGCTTCCTTAGTTTCCCTTTTAGTAAAAGTAGAATCTACATTTTTAGATTTCTTATTCTTTTTAACCCTTAGAATTTTATCTGGAGTTTGGCTGACATCTGCATCCTTAGACTTAACTAGCAGAGCACAAAAGTGCCCTTCACCCATTCCATCTTGCGGCCAAATTCTTATAGCCTTAGTAAGTTCTTGATTACCATCTTTAGCAATTCCTGGGCGAAGCCCTTCAATAGATGGCAAATATTCTCTAGGATCCACTATGCTAAATTCAGGATGTCGCTCTAAGAAATCTAGAATGATTTCCTCATTTTCCAGACTGTTAAAAGTGCAGGTGGAGTAGACAATTCTACCGCCTGCTTTGACCAAAGTACTAGCAGACTCAAGGAGTTGCATTTGTGTTGGAATTATCGAATTAGGGCCATACTCAGCCCATGAATTCATAACGGTCTTATCTCGGCGGAACATACCTTCGCTAGAACATGGAACGTCAAGTTGGATAGCATCAAAATAGTTTGACCAGTCCTTTGGCAGACCGTCTGCTGTATCAAAACTAGTTACTATAGTGTTCTTGAAGCCCTGCAGCTCAATATTGTGGGACAAAATCCTAGCCCTAGCCTCGCTTATATCATTAGCTATGAGGAGGCCTTCACCATTTAATTTACTTGCAGTTTGAGAACTCTTGCCACCAGGAGCAGCGCATAAGTCTAATATTTTCTCACCAGGTTTAGCATTTAAAACTTCAGCAGGTAACATTGCAGATGCTTCTTGTATATAAATTAAGCCTAATGCATAAGCTAGACTTCTACCCAATTTTTCCTTATTAGGAATGTAATAGCCATCTGAACTCCAAGGAACTTCTTTTAGATAATCACTAGTAGGTTTATTATCAAATTCTTCTGCAAAAAGTTTTGCTATATCTTCAGCACTAGCCTTAGATTTTTGAAATCTCCAAGCTCTCTTCCAATCAGATGAGAAACCATTTTTAAAACTATCCCATTCATCGAGAATATTTGCCTTCTCAAAAAGCTCATGCATTGAATTCAGAAATTCTTCAGGTATTCTTGTTTGCAAACTCTACTTCCCTTCTAGTGTTTTGGCAATATCAAATGCTAATTTTTTTATAGTTTCTTTATCAAGTGGATTTTTATATTTAGCTGACTTCAACTCTTCAATAAAAGTATCTGTACCACTTATAGCTGAGAACTTATCAAACTTCGCTCTAGTTCTATTTCTATCATCTAAGAATTCATAAAGAACAGTAATTGAAGAGAGCTCCACTATAGCCTCTATGATGGAGTTAAATGGATATTTAATAATCTCAAGCATCAGCTCATTATTAATACCTGTTGGATAAATATCATTCAAACGGTATTCTTTAATAAGCAAATCAAACTTATCCATTAAATCAATATATTCAAGATTCTCTTTTTCATAAATATACTTTTGGACTTCAAACAGCATAGTGTTGTTTAGAATTGAAATAACAGTGCTATACACTCTTGTTTGTAAGTAGTCATAAGCTCTATCTTCCATTAATTCACCCATACGACTTAGTGTCATAAATTCATAAGCTAGAGTTACAAATTTATTGCTCTCTGCGCTAGGTTCTATATTTAAATAGGAATCAATACCTGCTCTAACTCGAATAATATTGAAATCTAAATATCCTATATTTTGGATATATTCAGATATAGATTTAGATGTCTGATTTATCTTGCCTTCAATAAATGTCATCTGACTCTGAGGCAGATAGTAGGAATTTATTTTAATCTCATCCCTAGGGTCGGCATATTCAATATTTATATAATTTCTCTTCATCAAGTAATCACTAAAATTACGAGCAGATCTTTCAATTGCTCTTTCGCTGACATAGATTAATTTTCTAGTAAACTCTAATCTTTCTAAGTTAAAATTAAAGATTTTACTATTTGGATAATACTCTTGCTCATGCATGGGCTCAAATACCCCCTGCAAAATCTTATCTACATTTCTTAATTCCCAATCATGATCACCAAAATTTTCTTTATAATATTCTCTGAATTCATTTCTACTTCTAGGAATATGACTACTCTCTTGCATTAATTTATGTTCTTGAGAAAACATATTCATAGAGCGATCAAAAACTGTTCTTCTTATCGGTAAAATATAATTCTTAACAGCAGATAGGAACTCGTCTAACTCTACACTCTGGTAGTTGAAGAATTCTTGATCAAATAAGCTATATTCTTGAAATGCAGTGAACTTTAAATTAGCAGCATGGGTTTTTCTCAGCTCTATAATTTGCAATAAATTTTCTATGAAATCAGATGAGTGTACTCTAAGTTCAAGCTTCTCTTCTAATTCTTCTAGCTCTTCTCTATCGTCTCTATAACCTAAAGATCTAATAGTGTTATATGAGTTGGCTCTGTAGAAAATTAACTTCCCAAACTCTTGGATTAATTCTGTTAGATATTCTTTATCCAAAACTACAGCTATAGAACGATAGAAAGTTCTTCTCATATCTTCTTCAGTGATAATAAATTTCTCTAATTCATCCTCAAAGTATTTAACAACTTTACGGTCTGGATTATCAGCATCTTTCGCCTTATTAAAATATATCTCAGCTAGTCTGAAGTTTTCTACATAAGCAGCATAAATATCTAGCACATTCTTAAAAAGTTTAGATGCTTTTGTGTGTTCGTCTTCACTTCTTAATGTAGATCTTAGTCTTCTAAATTCTGACTTAGTTTCTTGATAGTTAAACTCTTCATATTCTATGCTTGAAAAATCTTTTACATCATTGTTGAGCAAGGTAAAACTACCTGCAGTCTTACCCAGGTCAAAACTCCTATTGCCTAAAATGGTAGATTCAAAATCGCTTCTTCTTTCCTTGCGCTTTTGTTTCCCCTCAATTAGGTCCAAGTCTTCTATCAAATCATCAGAATCAAACAAAACTAACTCCTGTTATTACATTCTCTCAGCAGTTTCCATACCAAGTAATGCAAGAGCTTCCTTAGCAACATTTGCAAATGCACTGGCCAAAGCCAACCTCGCTATCTTCAACTCTTCACTCTCAGCTTGCAGTATAGAAACTGAATTATAAAACTTACTAAATGTTCTACATAAGCTCATAAGTTGGCGAGCAAAACTAGATGGTTCATTATTTCTTAATGTGTAATCAATAGTAGATTTTAAAGTAGAAATCTCATTGACTAAATCGAACTCTTCTTGACTATCTAGTAGTGTTAAGTCTGCTGAAGTTACTTCTTCTGCGGTTAATCCTGACCTTCTTAAAATACTTCTTGCTCTTGCATATGCATATAGCATGTATGGTGCTGAATCTCCTTCGAAGTCTAATACCTCATCCCAATCAAAGATTATATCTCTTTCACGACTATTTCTTAAATATGTATAACGAAGAGCTGCTTGACCAATAATTTCTGCTGTTTCATCTATCTCAGAATCTAGCATCTTATCTTCACGTTTCTCATTATTCTTGATAATAATTTCTTTTGTCTTCTTAACTGATTCACTTAATAAATCTTCTAGATATACTACATCTCCAGATCTAGTAGATAGTCCTACACCATCAGGTAATTTAACTAAACCAAATCCAACAAAATAACAGTCGTCTGACCAGTCAAAACCAGCCTTCTTCAAGACTGTAAATACTTGTTTAAAATGTAATGACTGAGGTAAACCAACTACATAAATTAACTTATCAAAATCATAATGCTCTTTTCTATACATGGCTGCAGCTAAGTCTCTGGTTGCATAAATAGATGAACCATCTGATTTTCTTATAAGAGCAGGTGGCATATTTTCATCTTCAAGATCTACAATAAGGGCACCTTCACTTTCGCTAACTATTCCTGCATCAGTAAGAGTATTTACTACTTCATCTAACCTATCTACATAGAAAGCTTCACCTTTATAGCTATCAAATCTAATACCCATACGATCATAGGTCTCTTTAAATTGCTCAACACTATAAGCTCTAAACTTCTCCCATAATCCATATTCATGTTCATAGCCTAGTTCTAGATTCCTAAATCTTAATCTAGCTTCATCTTCTAATTCTGGATTAAATTCAGCTTCTTCATGAAATTTAACATATACTCTTGTTAGTTCTTTAATAGGGTCATCGGTAAGGCTTGCCTCATCTCCCCAATTGTCGTAAGCAACAATTAATTTTCCAAACTGAGTTCCGTAGTCACCTAAGTGATTCAAACGTTCTACATTGTAACCTTGGCTTGCATAAATATTAGCTAGAACATCACCTAGTATAGTTGAAAAACCATGTCCAACGTGGAATGGTTTTGCAATGTTTGGAGATGAGAATTCAACTAATACTGTCTCATTATTACCCGAATTAGATTTTAAAAATTCACCTCTATTAGTAAGGACATCATTAATCAAATCACTAGCAAAAACACCTCTATCTAAGAAAACATTTAGATAAGGTCCTTTAGCTTCTATTCTATTAATAAAGTTTAGTTTTTCTTTTGATTCAAGTGTTTCAATAAAATCTGCTGCTATTCCTACTGGAGCTTTCTTCAGCTCTTTAGCAAATCTAAAACATGGTATTGCGAAGTCACCCATATCTCTTTGTGGTGGTACTTCTATAATTTCACTAATCAACTCAATATCAATATCTAAACTATCAGCTAGGAATTTAGCTGTCTCTTTTTTAAAATCCATTTATTTCCCTCTTAAAACTTGTTATTTAATCAAAACTATAATTTTTCTATACTTCGTATATAATTATATCAATCAATTATACCACTAGCGGAGGCTATTTATGCTTTGTAACAATTGCGGAAGAGAAAACGATAAAGACAGAAATGTTTGTATTCACTGCGGGAATTTTATTAGTAAAAACACTAAACGTAGAAATACAAATCCTGAAGAGGCAAGAAAGAGACGAAATAGAAACATCTGGCAGAGTGTTAAATCTTTCTTTATAGCTATTGCTATTATGATTGGATTTTTACTGATTGCTACTGTCATTGTTTTCTTCGTAAGTTATTTCTTGACAAGAAACATGGATTGGCCAACCCAAGAAGAATTAGATCAAGAAGCTGCTGAATGGGAAGATAGTGGTACAAGAAATAATGATAATGAGTTAGTTATTGAATTGGAAATTTAATATTTTAACCGTAAAAAATGGGGCTAGTACGCTAGCCCCATTATATGTCTATAAATTTAATTATTACCACCAGCTCAAAATCTCATCATACATATCATTGTATTGTTTAGCTGAGCTGTCCCAGGAGAAGTCTCCATTCATTCCGTTTAGTACAATTTGCTTCCATTGCTCTTTATCATTTGCGTAGATGTTAATCGCATCTTTTGCCAAGAAGAGCATATCATGAGCATTAATGTTAGGGAATCTAAATCCATTCCCCTCTCCAGTTTCTGGGTTATATGGATGAACAGTATCTCTTAAACCACCAGTTTCTCTTACTAGAGGAACATTTCCATATCTCATTGAAATCATTTGAGATAAACCACATGGTTCATAAATTGATGGCATTAAGAAAATGTCACCTGCTGCATACATCTCTCTAGATAGTTTTCCATCATACATAATGCATGACCTTAACTTATCATGGTTTCTTTGTTCTGCTAAATAGAACTCGTGCTCATAATGAGGGTCACCAGTACCTAATAAGATTAACTGACAATCTTCTTGTAGTAATTCATCCACAATTCTGATAAGTAAATCTAAACCTTTTTGATCGACTAATCTAGAAATCATAGTTAATAAAGGAATATCTGGATTTACTTCTAGACCCATTGCTTCTTGTAGGGCAAGCTTGTTTTCGACTTTGTCCTCGAAGACCGTGTTAATGTCGTAGTTTTTAGCAATTGCCTTATCCGTAGCTGGGTCATATGAATCCATGTCAATTCCATTTAGAATTCCCCTTAACTTATAGTCGAAGGAGTTTAAGATACCATCTAGACCTTCACCGAAGAAAGGTGTTTTAATCTCTTGAGCATATGTAGGAGAAACTGTTGAGACTATGTCTGCATAAACAATTCCCGCCTTCATGAAGTTAGCATCACCATTGTGCAATGCTCCCCACTCTGTCATATAGTCATGTGGCATGTCTAAGACATCTGAAACTGTATCGTAACTATGTACACCTTGATACTTAAGATTATGTATGGTGTAAATAGTTTTTACGTTGTTGAACTTACCATGGTCTTGATAATGTGCCTTTAACAATGCTGGAATCATTCCTGCTTGCCAGTCATGAGCATGGATGAAATCAGGATAGAAATTCATTGGATAACCAACTGCTTCTAAAACTGCTCTTTGGAAGAAACTAAATCTTTCAATATCGAATGAATAGTCTGCATAAATATAGTCATGGTCAAAGTAGTATTCATTATCTATGAAATAGTAAGTTACTCCGTCATGAACCATCTTAAATAGACCACTATAGTTAGTTCTCCAACCCATCTTGATAGTGGACCAGCGAACAAACTCTAATTGATCTATGTACTTATCTTTTATAACCTTGTAGAGAGGTAAAATTACTCTACAGTCGTTACCGAGCGCATTCAACTTCTGAGGAAGAACACCTAAAACATCAGCTAGTCCTCCTGTCTTAACAAAAGGAACACACTCAGATCCTACCATCAAAATTCTTTTATTTTCCAATTAAATCACTGCTCCCTTACCGATTAAGACTGGATATTCTGGATCACCCTTAAGCTCGGTTCCATCGGAGATTACACAATCTTTATCTAAGATAACGTGTGACAATTTAACATTCTTTCCGATTGTTGAACCTTGTCCAAGAATACTCTTCTCAATTTCACTACCTTCACCAACAGTTACACTTCTAAAGACTACTGAATCCTTAACTCCACCATTAATTGCAGATCCATCTGAAATAACACTATTACTGACATCTACATCGCCTTTAACAAAAACAGGTGCCTCGTCTTTAACCTTTGTATATACAGGGTAGTCACTCCAGAAAATATCTGAATTGGTTTCATGATCTAATAAATCCATTGATGCACTAAAGTAACTATTAA
>CAZVJQ010000001.1:37419-94867 GCA_964627125.1 uncultured Fastidiosipila sp.
TCTGAATTGGTTTCATGATCTAATAAATCCATTGATGCACTAAAGTAACTATTAACTGTATTAATTCTCAGAGCTGTTCCATGATATTCAAAAGCAAATACATTTAAGTCAGTAGCTGCTTTAAGAATTAGGTCGATTGTCAAGCGTGGTAAACCTTTACTTATTGCAACTGACACCATTTCTTCAAGTAAATCTTTCTTCAACAGTACAACACCTAATGAGTTTGTTTTAATTTCATTTCTTGGTGGGTTGTAGAAGATTTCATTTACCTTGTCTTCATCATTAATATCTAAAACCATGTTGTAGCCATCGTCAGCTAAATCATAGTTATATAGAATTGTAATATCTGCTTCTTTTTCCTTATGGAAATCGAACATTTCACCATATACCATTGAGAATACATTATTAGATTCAGCTACTAAAATATATTCTCTATTGGTCATCTCTAAGAAGTCTAATACACCTCTTAAGTCATCACCTTCATCGTAGTAATTGTCACTTGCTAAGTATGGTGGCAATATGTGTAAACCTTGATGTCTTCTATCTAAGTCCCATGAGCTACCTGTACCCAAGTGGTCCATTAATGACTTGTATTTATAACTTGTTGCAACCCCTACTCTACTAATTCCTGAGTTAACTAAGTTGGACAAAGCAAAGTCAATCAATCTATATCTACCAGCAAATGGAACTGCTGCAAAGGCTCTATGTCTAGTCAACTCACTAAGGTGTAAGTTTCTATCGTCTGCTAAAATTAATCCTGCTGCATTTAATAACATTTCGGCCTCCTAATATTCTTCTCTACGTGTTCCGACAATTAGCTTGTCTTCATCACTTATTTCTTCTAGTTCTTCAATCATGATTCCACCAGGTAAAGTAACATCACCTTTAACCACAATGTTAGATGCTACTACTGAAATATCATTTGTACATAACTTATTAGCGTATGGATGATCTGGATCACTTGCTCCACCAATCTTAGTATTAGCTAATATTTCTGTGTTACTACCAACAATTACCTTATCTAGGACTGCACCACTTCTAACTATTGTATTAGGCATGATAACTGAATCTTTAACTACTGCACCTTCTTCAATTACTACAGAGTGAGAAAGAACTGAATGCTCTACTGAACCATAAATTCTACAACCATCTGTAAATAATGAATTTTTAACTACTGCATCTTCGCCTAAAACAGCAGCTGGTCTAACTGGGTTTCTTGAGTTAACTCTCCATGAAGCATCAATTAATTCAAGCTCTTCAGGTGAATCAATTAGATCCATATTTCCATCCCAAAGTGCTTCAATTGTACCTACATCCTTCCAGTAACCTTGGAAGTTATAAGCATATAAATCATCGCCAGCATCTATAAATTTAGGAATAATATTTTTACCAAAGTCATGTGAAGATTCTTTATCAGCATTATCACTAATTAAAGCTTCTCTTAATTTAGACCATGTGAAAATATAAATACCCATTGATGCTAAGTTAGATTCAGGTTCTGCAGGTTTTTCTTGGAACTCAACAATGCGGTTTTCATCATCAACACTCATAAGACCAAATCTAGATGCATCTTCCCAAGGAACTTCAATAACAGCAATTGTTCCATCCGCTTCATTATCTAAGTGGAACTGAAGCATCTTGGCATAATTCATCTTGTAAATGTGGTCACCTGAAAGAATAAGGACATATTCAGGTTCGAATTTATCGATAAAACCAATATTTTGATAAACAGCATTAGCAGTGTTTGTGTACCAGTCACTACTTTCTACGTTTTCGTAAGGCGGCAAAATAAATGCACCACCATTAGTTCTATCCAAATCCCATGGATGTCCATTACCAACATATGTGTTCAATTCTAGCGGCTCATACTGCGATAAGACACCAACCGTATCTATTTCAGAATTTGCAACATTACTTAGTGCAAAGTCTATTATCCTATACCTTGAACCGAATGGTACAGCTGGTTTAGCAACACTCTTGGTCAAAGTACCTAGCCTAGATCCTCGTCCACCTGCAAGGATCATTGCGATCATATTTTTTTTTGCCATCTTGCCCTCCTTTATTTTGGCTATATTCGAATACTATTTAGTTAAGCTAACATCTGTACTTTTAATCTAGAACAAATCCTTCATCTGCTGCCTTATTAAATGGGTTAAACCCTTCTGGATAGGGATGTTCTGGGTCTGGCCAAGCATCTTTAGGTGCTTCGCTAGGGTCTTTTGCAATAAATTTCAAAATAATACCTGCTAAAGGAGGTAAATTAATTTTGATTGATTGTTTGTGTGATTTGAATGAAATATCGCGTGAATACACAATATCTCCTATTTCTGATTTATTAGAGTTACTTATAGATTCATTATTTACATAATCATCTACTTCCCAACCATAAAGGGCATCACCATAAATGTGATTGTCAGGATGTAAGTTAGTTGTTCTTGTATCTTTGAAAATATCGTAATCAGAACCACCCCAAGCAGAATTATCTGAGTTTAAAACTACTTGATAAGCTCCTCTTCTTGGAACTGGTATCTTGAAACCATCTTTAGGATCAGGAGACATATTAAAGGAGCAAACTAGAATGTTTCCGTCCTTATCTTTTCTTACCCAAGAGTATGTAGAATTTTTCGAGTCATCGGTTATTAACCAGGTAAATCCATCCCAGGACCTATCAATTTCCCATAGCTCTTTATTATCTTTATATAAGTGATTGACTGTGCTCATATAATTCTTAAAGAGATTATGCATGTCATAATCCAGTAAGAACCATTGAATAGAACTAGATAAATCCCATTCAACAAATTGAGCTATTTCACCGCCCATAAACATTAACTTAGCTCCAGGGTGTGCGATAGTGTATAAATGCATTAATCTTAATGATGAGAATTGTCTCCAGTAATCTCCTGGCATCTTACTGATAAGTGATTTTCTGCCTGGCATAACCAAGCTATGGTGTAATGCTAAAATATGACGTTCTTGGAAGTTATACATCATTGGATAATTGAGCTTATTATAATTGTCTTCCCTATTATCATAGTCTGTTGAGAAATATTCCAGAGTATTAGTTGCCCAAGTTTTATCCCATTTGAAATCAAAACCTAATCCTCCATTATCTAAAGATTCAGTAATTTTCTTATAATTACTATCATCTTCAGCAATAGTTACTATTCCTGTAAATTCATTGTCTATCAAACTATTTAATTCTTTAATAAAATCTAATGCATATTGATTTACTTGACTATTGTTGAATCTATTTCTTACTTTATTATTAGAGAAATTCTGATAAATCATATTATCGATATCGTTTACTCTAATACCATCAGCATGGTATTCAGATATCCAATAATATGCGCTAGATAGTAAGAATGATCTAATCTCTTCTTTCTTAAAATTAAATGCTAAAGATCTACCTTCTTGAATGAATTCACTATCTGCAATTTCATACAATAAGCTACCGTCAAAATATTTTAATCCATGGTCATTTTTAGGGAAATAAGATGCAACCCAATCGAAGATAACTCTAATACCTAGTCCATGCATATGATTGACGAAATATTTTAAATCTTCTGGATTGCCATATCTGGCTGTTGGTGCAAAGAAATTAGTAATCTGATAACCATGAGAAACATCATCGAAATGTCCCATTACAGGCATAATTTCAACTGCTGTATATCCCAACTCTAATATATAATCACCGAGTTCATCAGCTATTTGTCTGTAGTTATAGAAAGAGCCATCATCATTTCTGCACCATGATCCAAAATGCAATTCATAAATATTAATTGGGACATTAGAATAATCAACTTCACTATTATTCCAAAATTCTTCATCAGTCCATTGGAATTCTTCATCATCTACTAAAATGGAAGCATCATGAGGTCTTAACTCTGCAGCTCTAGCATAAGGGTCAGCCTTATATCTATATTCGCCATCTGCACCTTTAATAAAGTATTTGTAACAATCTCCAGCTTGAGCATTCTCTACAAACACAATCCATATTCCAGTTTCTTCATTTAATTCAAGGTGATGTGCTTCAGGATTCCATTGGTTAAAGTCCCCAACGACAGATACAGACTGGGCCTTAGGTGCCCATAGAAAAAAACGATAGCCATCAACATCGTCAATACGATGTTTGTGAGATCCTAGAATATCATGAGATCTATTACTATCTAATTTATTGATTTCATCCAATAAATGCTTCATTCTTCTCTCCATATCTACATAATAATATTATACATAAGAATAAAAGACTTTCATTAAACTTTAGTTAATTTGACAAAACTTAATAACAATATATTTCATTCAATATTTATATTTTACATCAATTTTTAATAGCTTTATTTGTTTAAAATCTTATATATATTGTGATGCTAAATTACCATTAATTCAATATGCAAAAATTATTACAGGCAAAAATATAGCATAAGATTTCTCTTACGCTATTCAATAGATTATTTAATTATTCAAAAAATATAAAATTAATATGCATTCAATACTTTATCTCTTAAGTTTGACCATGCTTCATCGTGATCAGCAGTTAAGTTATCTTCCAATGTACCATCTTCGTATGCAGTAGCTGCTGGAACTTGTTCATCTATATCGTATAAATTGTCTGTGTAGTAATAGTTCTCGCTGTCAACGGAAACTTCATCTAATTTACTGAAATCAGCTAAACTCATATTTCTAATCAATTCTACTTTATCTAGATATTCATTACTTGACCAAGTTCTTTGGAATACATAATCTTCATTATTATTAACTAAATCATATGCAACAATTACCTCTTCTGTATTTTGTGCATCTTCAGATAGTTTATTTTTGAAATAGTTTCTAGCTTCAAGTATTGCTTCTTTCTTATCACTAAATTCTTTCCAAATTCCTAAACCATCTCCACCTAAATCTTTTCCATCTACAATTACTAAATATTCTTTACTCATATCTTTTCCCTCCTAGTTTTAGTCAATATGTGATTTGTTCTGAGTGAAAATACTACAGTAAAAAATTTATGAAAATAAAAGCTAAGTTTGAACATAGGAAAAACAAGTGATGGATATGTGAATTTATTTTTGCATCAATTTTTGATACCAATTTTGATACCAATTTAATGCAACTTTTTGGGGACATTTCATAATTTCGGTGAATCTTATAAAAACTCAAGCAAAAGAAAAAGCTCCGAAAGGCTTGTAACTAAGCACTTCAGGAGCTTCTATCGCATGGTCGGGGTGACAGGACTTGAACCTGCGACCCCCTGTTCCCAAAACAGGTGCGCTACCAACTGCGCCACACCCCGGAGGTCTAATTGCTGTAAACAGCTAATCGATTGTATCAAATCAATTTATAAAAATCAAATAGATTATTAAATAATTTAATAATTATTTTCTTTAGGAAAAATACTTAGAAATTACTAGAGTTTTTCTTCAAGTAAAAGATACTTTATACCAACTTAAAACAAAAATCAATAGCTTTAAATAGTTTAAATTCAAAATCTCGAAGGCACAGTTTCTACTAAGCAACTTCAGATATACAAGCAACTATATAAGTTCATTCGTAGCAACAAAATTTGCTCTAGCACTTTTACATAAAGGGCAAATCTCAGGTGCCTGCACACTCTTATGAACATAATTACATTTTAAACATAACCAACTAATAGCTACTTCATTAGTAAACATTGTATTGTTTTCTAAGGCTATAAGTGCCTTCTCAAGTCTCTCTAATTCAGTTAATTCAACTGTCGCTAACTTAGTAAATAATCTAGATACATCACTATTCTCAGCATCTCTAGCATCATTTATGTAGTCTTGGAAGTCTCTTAGATTATTTTTCTTTTGCTTAACTAAGGAACTTATATTTTCATATGTGCTATCTATCTGAATATTAATGTTGACATTTGTTGAAACAGTCTTTGCCTCGTCATCGCCATTACTTAAAATATTGTTCAATGCCTCAAATAAAATTTCTGCATGTTGCTGTGAACTAGAACTAAGTCCAAGTAGAAGACGATTTAAATACTCATATCCTGATTTTCTTGCCTGATTAGCATATTGCGTTGATGCACTAGCACTTTGGCATTTAAGTACATAAGATTTTGCTAGATCATTAATGATTCTATTTTCTAAACTATTCACTTTAAACCTCACTTGGTTATTTCTAAATATCTTGAAGTATTTATATGCTTCGGACAAAGCATAATATACATAATTATATAAAACTCATTGAATTTTGTAGATTGCTGAGTTACCAAAACTAAGTATAGTCCTATTGTTGTAGAATATATACAAGAAATAATTATTATAGAAAATGTATAAAATTCATTTTTATTTTATTTCAATTTATTCTTGCCGTTTATCGATAAATCGTATAAACTATGAGTCTATAATACTAAGATAAAGAAAAGGGAAAATTATGAAGACTGCTCATGGCTCAGCTCATGCAAAACTTATATTAATAGGAGAACACAGTGTTGTCTACGATAAATTATCTGTAGGCATTCCTTTTGTGGCTGTGAGTATCGAGGCAAGCCTCACTGAAAACAATAAAGATGCTAGCTATGTTCAGAGCTCTTTATATACAGGACCATTAGTAGAAACTAATGAATACACTGAGCATATATATGTTTTACTAGAACAAATTCAAAAAGATAATAATTTAGAGAATACAAATTTTGACTTAAGTTTTACAAGCACTATTCCTGAAGAGCGAGGTCTTGGGAGTTCTGCAGCTCTTGCAGTTGCTATTGTTAGAGCTTTCGAGAGTTATCTTGGATACAAATTCGATGAAGATAAATTCCTTTCCTACGTTGATTCATCTGAAAAAATTATCCACAGTAACCCAAGCGGCCTTGATGCTAGACTAATTTACCTTGAACAGCCTCTTCTTTATCAAAAATCTAAAGAAATTCAAGCCTTCTATTTTGACACTCCCTATCATTTAGTAGTAGTTGATACAGGCATTACAGGTCATACTAAAGAAGCTGTAAATGACGTTAGAAAGAATTATGACAGCCACTTCCCTGCTAGAGCTAATGCAACTGCAAAAACCATAGACAAAATGGATTCCCTTGCTAGAGACTTTTATAAGTTATTAGAAAATGATCATACTGATTTTAATGCTTTGGCAAAAGTGATAAACGATTCCCATGACCAACTAAGAACTTTACAAGTTTCTAGTCCTGAGCAAGACTATGGGATTGCTTTTGCCTTAGAACATGGAGCAGCTGCAGGCAAATTAACTGGCGGTGGACGTGGAGGATGCTTCTACTTATTAGTTGAAACTAAAGAAGAAGCAGATAATTTAAGAGACTTAATCTTAGAAAATAATCTAGGAGTAGCTGCTTGGACAATAAGATTGACTAGTATTTAACACTAAAATTTAATCATTAGAGTTTAAGTTATAATATTAATATAAAAACAAGAGAGGTACTTAATTTGCAGGCTATCTATAGAGCACATTCAAATATTGCCCTAATAAAATATTGGGGTAAAAAAGATGAAATTTTGCATCTACCTTATAATAATAGTTTATCAATTACGCAAGATTCATTTTATACAGATACAGAAGTTGAATTTTCTGATTCTTTCGAGGAAGATATTTTCATTTTAAATGGAGAAGTTCAATCTGAGACTGAGAGAATTAAAATTTCTAAGTTCGTCGACTTATTACGAGAGCTTAAAGGTCTTGAAACAAGAGCTAGAATTAATTCATTCAATAATATGCCTACAGCTGCAGGATTTGGGAGTTCTGCATCTGCATATGCTGCTTTAACGGCGGCTATTAACGATGCATTAGAACTTAGATTAAGTGAGAAAGAACTATCTACTTATGCAAGAAGAGGCTCTGGAAGCGCATCTAGAAGTATTTATGGTGGGCTCGTCGAATGGCATGCAGGCACAGACCATGAGTCTAGTTTTGCAGAGCAAATAGACACTGCTGATTGGGGCTTATCTACTATTACTGTAATTGGTACGCCTAAGCAAAAGAAGTTTTCATCTAGAGTAGGTATGCAAAAGTCTGTACATACCTCACCTTTCTACAAAGAATGGCCAAATGTAGCTAAGGAAGCTCTAAACAAGATAAAACGAGCGATTAAAGAACGAGATATAGATGAGATTGGAAAAATTGCTGAACATAATGCGCTTGCAATGCACAGTTTAACTATTACAAGTGTCCCACCTATTCTCTATTTCAATGATAAAACTATGAGAGCGATTGCTGCGGTTCATGAGATTAGAGATTTAGGATATACCGCATATTTCACTATTGATGCAGGTCCAAATATTGTAATTATCTGCCCAAGAGATCAGGCAGAGGATATTATGAGAATTTATAATGAAAAGATTTCAGACGATAAGTTAATGCTAAGTAATGCAGGGCCTGGAATTCAGAAATTGGAGTCATGGGTGCATGATTAATAAATTAAGAAATGTAGTTGAAGTTAAGGTACCTGGCAAGCTATACATGGCTGGTGAATATGCGGTTGTTAGTCCGTTAAATCCTGCTATTGCTTTTGCCGTAGATGCATTTATAGATATTAAGATAAAGATTTCTGAAGATAGGAAAATTTTTGATCATTCTAATTCAAGAACTTTCGATTGGCACATTAATGGACAAGACAAGGTTGTTATTGAGAAAGACTATTGGCGCAATTTGGAGCTTACATCTGAAGCGATGACAGTCACCTTAAATTTTATCAGTGAAAAAATAGATTTAGATTTAAGAGATCTTAGATTTTCTATTGATATAACTAATGGACTAAGGAACGAGAATGGAAAGAAATATGGTTTTGGCTCTAGTGGTGCAGCTACCATTGCTACTTGCCAAGCAATCTTGAAGCTCTTCTCATTTGATAATGAACTAACTCATGAAGATTTTGCCCTATTAAATTTCAAATTAGCTACAATTGCTCAAACTAGATTAAATAAATTAGGCTCATTTGGAGATCTTGCAGCATGTAGTTATGGTGGATTAATTTATTATCAGAATTTTTCAAGAGAGATATTGTCGTCGCCAGAAGTAAGCTCATTAGAAAACATTTCTTCTATTGTAGATAGTAAATGGGATGGTTTAGAAATCATACCCTTAGAGTTATCAGAAGATTGGACCTTATCTATTGTTTGGAGCGAGAAATCTAGCTCAACAGAAAAATTAATCGCCAACGATGGTGCTACTTTAACTCCAGAACAAAAGGATAATTTCCTAGCTAACTCTAAGCGTCAAGTAAGAGAAATTTATCAAGCTATACAAGATAAGAGCTGGGAGACTTTTTCTAGTAAATTAAAAGAAAATGCTGATGGTATAAAAGAATATTTACAGTTAGAAAATAGACCATATATACTTCCCTCCTTCCTTGAAGCAGAAAAAATAGCCGAAGCGCTCGGTAGTGTTTTTAAAATATCTGGTGCTGGTGCTGGAGATTGTGCAATAGCAATTTCACCTACTCAAGAAATCGCTGATAGACTCGAGCATGCTTGGAGAGATGCTGGTCTAACTGTTCTCACATATAAACTTTGGCAATATACATAAGTTAACGACATCGTTGTTCAAAGAGAAAAATGATATTCAGTTATAATTTTAAACAAATAATTTTAGGAGATTTTCATGATTGATACTAAGAATCGTAAAGACGATCACATAAAATATGCAAGTCAACAATTCAACAAAAATATGAGTACTTTTACAGATATCAAGTTTGTCCATAACTCTATTGGTAGAGTAAATATGGATGACATCGATACTTCAATTAAGTTTTTAGGTCGAACATTTGCCCGTCCATACTACGTAAATGCAATGACTGGTGGTAGTAAAGATAGTACTGAGATTAATAGAAGATTAGCTATTTTGGCTAGAGAGACTGGCTTAGCTCTTGCCAGTGGATCAGCGTCTGCAGCATTAAGAGACCCTAGTTTAGCTAAGAGTTTCACTGTTATAAGAGATGAGAATCCAGACGGTTTCGTCCTAGCAAACATAGGGGCTGAAAGATCAGTTGAAGATGCCAAAAGAGCAATTGATTTACTACAAGCAGACGCCCTACAAGTCCATTTAAATGTTCCTGAAGAGCTCATCATGCCTGAGGGTGATAGAGAGTTTAAAGGATATAGAGATTCAATTCATGCATTATTAAGTGAGATTGAAATACCAATAATCGTCAAAGAAGTTGGTTTTGGTATGAGTCGTGAAAATATTCAAGAATTGATAGAACTTGGTGCTAAGAACATTGATGTTTCTGGAGCAGGTGGTACTAACTTCATAGACATCGAGAACGCTAGACGTGAAGAAAAAGAATTCGATTATATGAGTAGCTTTGGCCAAAGCACTACCATCTCCCTACTAGAAGCACAAGAATTTGTAGATAAGGTTTCTATTATTGCATCAGGCGGTGTAAAAACTCCATTGGATGTTCTTAAAGCTGTTAGTTTAGGCGCTACATCTGCAGCAATGAGTGCATATTTCTTGAATCAGGTTAAAGAAAATGAAATGGATGTTGCTATTAAGAATGTTCATAGATTCGATAATGAGCTAAAAACTATTATGTGTATTTTGAATGCAGAAACTGTATCAGATTTAAGAGATGCGGATATTATTATTAGTGGTCAAGCTCGTGAATGGGCTGAGATTAGAAATATAGATATTAAATCTCTTGCTAATAGAAGAAGAAATAATCTATAAAATAATTTTTGAAAATTAAGAAAAAACTATAGAGTGCATAGTGCGTAAAATCATGCAATATGCACTTTAATAATCTATACCGAACATCATTTGTGTATAAACCTTCTCAATGGTTATAGTTCCGAGATAATACATATTTTTTGTAGACTGACCATACTCTGGCACATCATCCATGAAACCATAATCAAGTCTAATACCTCTAAGTGCTGCCATTATTTCCATGTTTCCTAGTGAACAACCCATAGCAATTTGCCTGGAATTTTGTCGTTGCTTAGATGAGAATAGATTAGATTCTTTCATAAATATATGAATTAAATTGCCATCAACTGCATAGCGCCATGGTTGGAAATTGTATTCAGATGGAGCTAATCTAGCTGATTCAATCAGACTCAAGACATTATTATTCATCTCTCTAGTACTAGTTAGAGAGATTTTACTTAGTTTTTTCTTACTACGAGTTTTATTATTTTTATTATTAGGATAGCCTAAAGCAAGAACGGCAGGCATGAGTGTATACTCCTGATCCACATCAGGAATATCATCATCTTCGTCACTTTTTATTTCATCTATAAATTCGTCTTCTTGCAAGGTTCTAATTTTAAAACCTGTTTGCCATACAGAACTTAAACCTCTTCCCGTCAACCATACAGCAGCATGCTCTGCGTAGTAGCCGATATTCATGAATTGATAAAGTCCCATTTGCCCTCTAAATACTAAATATAGAGGAGCTCTTATCATATTTTCAGCTTCTCCAGGGAAATACTCTAATAAATCCTCATAAGATAGTAGCTCAATTGCTATATCTGCTTCAGGTAGTAATACTGGCACGTTATTAAGGTAGTTCAATAAGTCTACCTGTACCCTATTTCCTGGAACACGTGATGAATAAGAACGGCAGGAATTCCTTGCACGTAAGGCATCGAATAACTCCATCTAGCCTACTCCTATCCTTATTCTAAAATTAATTTTCCAAAATACTCTGGTCTATGGAAATCAGGTTGTTCTAGCTCAACTTCATTCCAAGATAGATAATGCTCAAATGCTGTATCATCACCACATTTATAGAAATTAGCCATAATTTCTTGACCTGAGAAGAATCTATCATCTAAGGTCTCGCTTGCATTTCCATATTTATGCCAAAGCTCAAATAATAATTTAGCAGGAATTTTAAAACCAACTCCCCAATCAAATGCAAATCTAATACCTTTAACAGATACTTTATTTGAATCGATTGTGTAGAGTTCTAAGTCCTCTAACTCCTTCTCACTAGGTTTTACTCTATTCGCTCTGCCTGCACCTACTCCTAGATGTACAACAGCATTATTATTTGTTTCTAAATTAGCATAAGCATTATTGTCTGGTTCGAAGCTGAAGAAAAACTCTAAGCAACTATCTAAGTGTACAGGTCCTTGGAACTCTGTAACTGTTGCTCGAGGATTCATTTCCTCATCTCCTTTTGTCAAAATAATTCCATATAAATTTGATTTGTCATATTGTAAGTAAAAGCGAGTGTCTGGTTTATAGTCGTTACTTGCCCATAAATGATTGTTGATTAAGCCTTCTTCTGCTAATGACCAATCAAAATCTAGCAAATGTTCAGCAAGTGATGTTTTTGGTAGTTTATTTACAAGATAAGTTAACATAATTTTCCCTTCATCTATTTCTAAAAAAGTGCTTTTTAGACATCAGTGAATCTTATTATAATCTATATCGATATTTATATTGCCAACTTTTGCTATGAAATTTCAAATTTCTACAGATATTTACAGGAGTTTTTCATTAAGTATGTTCTTCTTAGTAAGCTATATTTGCTACAATATCTTTAGTAAAAAAACACTTAAGGAGAATATAAATGCAAGAAGACTTATTCATGGATTCATATAAAGATCAAATTTTAGATACTCTCTTTGATCTAGTAAAAATACCTAGTTTTAAAGGTGAAGCTGAAGAAGGTGCACCTTTTGGACAAGGCCCCAAAGATGCTTTAATTAAATTTCTAGAAATAACAGACAGTTTAGGATTTAGAACTAAGAATGTTGATAATTATGCAGGTTACGCAGAGTTTGGACCAAATGACCCTAGCTTACCTATGATTGCTGTGGTTTGCCATTTAGACGTAGTTCCAGCTGATGGTTGGGATGATGCTTTTGAACCAAGATTAGATGAAGATGGTGACACTGTAATTGGTAGAGGTACAGTTGATGATAAAGGGCCAGCTGTCTCAATTCTATATGCTATGAAGAGCTTAATGGATGAAGGCTATGAACCTAAATGTCGTATTAGATTTATCTTTGGTACAGATGAAGAATCTGGTTCTGAGTGCTTACAATACTATACTAAACATGAAGAGATTCCAGTTGCTGCTTTCACAGCAGATGCAGACTTTCCTGTTATTAATGCAGAAAAGGGACAAGTTAAATTTGATTTAGTCTGGGACAAAATGGAAGCTAGACCTCAAGATGGACAATTCAAGTTATTGTCTGCAAAATGTGGTTCTAAGTCTAATGTAGTTCCAGGTGAAGCAACATTAGTATTCCAAGATAAAAACTCAGAAACTGTTGAAGTTGAAACTCTCGGAAATATGGGTCATGCTTCTACTCCTGAAATGTATAAGAATGCGATACAGTATGCTTTGGCCGATGCACATGCTAAGGCTAAAGTGAAAAATGCTGAAGACGTCTTCTTGAATGAATTTATGGAAGTTTTAAACACAGAATATAATGGTGAAAGTTTAGGGGTTGCTCTTACTGATGAACCATCCGGTGATTTAACACTAAATGTTGGACTATTTAGCTTGGATCAAAATGAAGCAAGATTAACTATAGACATTAGATATCCGGTCACATACACAACTGAAGATGTAATTGGCTTAATTGAAGAAAATATACAATCTACATCATTTAGAATTGAAAATGTTTCTGAATCAGTGCCTCTATATAGACCAGCAGAGGATCCATTGGTAAAACTACTTATGGACTCATACAATGAGGTCACAGGTGAGGACGAGAGCCCTAAAGGCATGGGCGGTGGTACTTACGCAAGACACTTACCTAACACAATTGCATTTGGAGCTAACTTCCCTGAAAATCCATATTTAGGTCATGCTAAATTTGAATATGCAAGACTCTCAGACATTGTTAGAGCAAGTGAGATTTTTAGAATTTCAATTCAAAGAATGGATGATGAGTACTCATTGTAGTAATTTCTAGCATTTTGTGATGAGAATTAGAGGGAAAAATGAAGCAAAATAAACTAAAAAATAATTTAATTTTGGGATTGGGCTCAGCTAGTCTAGTTGTATTTTTACTTACACTAGCTATTGCTATTACTATTTGGTCAATAGCTTTATTCACTTGGGTTATTGATTATTACAATATTGATCAGGCAGTAGGATTGAGTCAAGAACGTATCTTAGAAAACTATATGGTTCTAATGTCTTATCTAAACTTTCCTTGGATCAGTGAGCTTAATATGCCAGATTTTCCAAGTAGTGCATCTGGTGCATTCCACTTCTATGAAGTAAAACTATTATTCTATCTTGAATATGCCTTATTAATTATTTTCGCTGTAATAGCGATTGTATTTTTAAGATATCTATTCAAAAATAAGAAAGTAGATAAATTGAAGAATATTTTTAAAGTTCTAGCATTTGTTCCACTAGTGATAATTGTTCTTCTCTTCCTCTTCTTCGATCAGATTTTCTTGCTCTTCCACGAAGTTCTATTCGACAATGATGCGTGGCTATTTGATCCAGCTCAAGACCCTATTATTCGAGTCCTACCTCAAGAATTCTTCATGCTCTGTTTCGTTGAAGTATTTGTTATATTAGAAGCAGGTCTTATTGGATTCTATTTATTAGGCAGAAGATATGAGAAGAAATATGCTGAGTTAAAAAATTAAGAAGGCGCAAATTTCAAGCAAAAATTAACCGAGGAACTCAAATTCAAGAGTTTCTCGGTTTTTACTTTCCTGTATTAACGAAAACTTACATAATTTTCTCTAAATCAATCTTCTCGAAGAATTCTTCATAAACTTTTGGATTTGCTGCAATGATGTGGGTTGAGTCTAATGGCTTAATAGCATTTTTGTTTAAGTCACTTACTATAGCACCTGCCTCTTCACAGATTAAATATCCTGCTGCATAGTCCCATACTTGAAGTCTTAATTCACAAAAACCACCTAATCTTCCTGCTGCAACATATACTAAGTCAAGAGCTGCTGCACCAAATCTTCTAACGTCGGTTGTTACTGGGATTAATTGTTCAATCAATGAAACTGATCCTGCTAGAAGCTCTGCATAATATGGAGCTGTACCAACACCGAATAATGAATTTGCCATTGATGTATTAGAAACTTCTAATTTTTCACCATTTAAGTAAGCGCCTTTACCCTTCTCTGCATAGAATAATTCATCTTGTGCGAAGTTATAAACTACAGCTTGTACAGTCTCTTTATTTTCAACAACAGCTAAACTAATTGCAGAATTTGGAACTGAGTGCATGAAGTTGCTGGTTCCATCGATAGGATCTAAGATAAATGCTGGAGCATCAGTTAATTGCTCTTGGACGGATTTCTCTTCAGATATGAAGGTATATTCTGGCCATTCAGCTAACAATTTTTCTTCTAAAAAATCTTGGCTCATTTTGTCATATTTAGTAACAAAATTCTGGTGACCTTCCTTAGACTCCACGTCCTCTGCTGTCATATTAGCCTCACGCAGTAATCTTCCATCCTCTTTAACAAATTCAATCAGTTTATTTATATCTAACATTTATTTTTCCCTTCAAATAGTTATTATTCTATTGTCCAAAGCAAAGCCATTTTCACCCTCACTTCATCCTGAACATTATATCAATTGAATGTTAAGCTAGCATTTTCTTTATACCTTTTATTCCATTTAAAACAAGAATCTACAAAATTATAAATTATTTCCTATTTGCTAGAATTAATCTATACAGATTGAGATATATTTTTCACAGTTATAGCTTATAATGGTTTAGTGATTAGCTCTTAGGAGGAGAAATAATGAAATTAGAAGATAAATTCAGACAAATACCTGACTTCCCAGAAAAGGGTGTCAACTTTATAGATATAACAACAGTCTTGCAAAATGGTGATGACTTCCAAGAAGCAATTGATGACATAATTGCAAGGGTCAGTGACTTAGAAATTGATTTAATTGTTGGGTCAGAATCTAGAGGCTTTATCTTCGGTGCACCTATAGCATATGCTTTGAAAAAAGGATTTGTACCAGTACGTAAGCCAGGTCGTCTTCCTGCTGAAACAACTGCTGTTGACTACGATTTAGAGTACGGTAGTAATACATTAGAGATTCATACAGATGCTATTAAACCAGGACAAAAGGTACTAGTAGTAGATGATTTACTAGCTACTGGTGGTACTGCTAAAGCAAGTTGTGAATTAGTTGAAATTCTAGGTGGCGAAGTTGTCGCAACTGCATTTTTAATTGAATTAAAAGATTTAGGTGGACGTTCAAAACTTGATGGCTACAGAATTGAAACCTTAGTAACAATGTAAATTACAAAACCATTGCACCCATTTTTGGGTGCATTTTTTTATGAAAAATATTATCCAAGCCTACAATACTAAATACTTAAAGACCAATCTAGATGAATCTATCCACTTTTATCACTTCGATGAAATAGATTCAACAAATAACTATGCTCGAAATTGTATTGATAGTAACGAGATACCAGCCTTAATTATTAGTGAATCTCAGTACAAAGGACGTGGTACAAACCAACGTAGTTTCTTTAGTCCAAAGAGACAAGGAATATACATGAGTTATGTTATTGATTTAGAGGACCAAGGGCTAAAGGAAATAATTACACTAGTGATCGCAAATGCTGTTCACTCTAGTTTAAATAGTCTAGGCTTTCCAACAGATATTAAATGGATAAATGATTTAGTCTCATTAAATGGAACTAATGTTTACAAGGTGGCAGGTATTCTATGTGAGCAATATAAATCTAAAATTATTGTTGGTATAGGAATTAATATTCTCATGCCTGAACATGAGAAAGATAAATATCTAGAAACTGAAAATCAAGACATCAATCTAAATAAGGATTTTACGGGACTCTTAAACCTCTACCCTCAACTACAACTAGAACGCCTCAGAGAAGATATTATAATTTCAATTATTAAAAACATAAATTTAGAATTAAGTAAATCTAAAGAAGATATCCTTAATTACTACTCTGAGCATTGTTTAAGTATGAAATACAATCTACTTATTCAAAATGATTTAGGAAATCCAGATATTGCTCAGCCAATTAAACTGCATGATAATGGAAATCTTGAAGTGACAATAAATAATGAAACCAAGATTCTAAGTGATAATCATGCAAGTACTAAGATTATTCTTTAAAACTATCCTCTATTGAAAAACTTTCGCTAATTTCTTGAGAACTCAAGAAATTTTCAAGATCCATTCCCTTCTCTAAAAGTAGATACTCTCTTTCTATACCATGAAGTACTCTATTAACTCTAGACATAAGCTCTTTTCTTGTAATAATACCTAGAAATTTATTGTCCTCATCTACTACACATGAGAAGTTTGCAACTGAGAGTGAGTCAAGAATTTCTGTCATATCCGCATCTTCTCTAACTACCCTAACTGTTTGTCTTGTACTACCCTGCTCTAAAATATCTCTAACTCTGATATCTGCAAGTCTATCTAAATTATATTCATGATTCTCAATACTTGCATTTAATACATCTCCAAGATATATCTTAGCTAGCACTCTATCTTCTCTATCTAATACTGGTAATGTGGTGTATGAATTACTTAGCATCAATAATGCATGTGATAATCTATCGTAGTCACGTAGTACAGCTACATTAGCTGCCTTCACCATAAGCTTGTCTCTGTTCTCAAAAAATTTCTCTTCCAAAATTGGATCAATCATTTGTGCACTTCTCCTACATAAGTATCTGCTCATTTGTATCTTATATACATTTTAACAAGCAATTATGATTTCAAACACTACAAATGAATACATTTCTATTACAAAGTTCCAAAAATGAACTATCTTTACGTTTAGTTTAAAGATAATATATTGCTTTTGCTATTAAAATTGGCAAAGAAAAAGCAGCCTACCGGCTGCAAAATAATAAAATAAATAAAGCTAATATCTTAAATTGATACTACCGTGATTTTAGAATTAGTCTTAGACCAATCATCATCTTCTCTAAATGATGGATCTACCTCGACTATATGTTTACCTTCTTTTTCAAAAGGTCCGAAGACTTCACCTGGACAAAAAGCATTAATCTTTTCAATTCTAGCTTGTTCTAACAACTCTGCTCTAACAAGATTGCTGATATTATCACCATCAGTACTAGAACCGAGTCCATGTATAATCTTAACCTTCTCAATTCCCATGCGTCTTAATGTCATTAATTCGATTTTTAATTTTCTAATAATATCCTTCGTGGATAATTTCAAGTTTTCAAAATCCATTAATGATGTTGCAGTTGAATTGCTCATGTACTTCACCTCCACTAATAATTGGAAAATACTTATGACAAGAGTTTATAAAAAGCTATTATCTACTCAATTTTTTATCTAAAAAAATTCTACTTGATTTTTTTGTCAATCTGTTGTAAGTTGTCTGGTTATTCTTTTTCAACTTCTATTTTAACATATTTAAACTATGCATTTCAAATGTATAAAGTCCATATATGTAATTTAATAGGTATAAATGAAAAGATTTAGCAAATAGTCACAACATTAAATTCAGAAAATAGTTCGGCTATTCTACTAGTGCTAATTTTTCTTATTGCAGTAAGGTCATCTGCTTCAAGATATTGTTCACTAGAATCTTCAGAAATATAAACTCTAACTCCCTTTTCACTAGCTTCCTTCCAAACTGAATTTAGCTCATTATCTAGGTTCAAAGTATTTAAAGCTTCAGAGCATAATAAATAAATGGAAGAGTTTTTAGTATTTTCATGACGAGATAATAATGACTTAACAAGAGAATTCAAAAGTTGTACATTAGATTCATTTTTATCTGATCCAATAAAATCTTTCGTGAAGTAATACAACTTACTAGATGAAAAATTATCTTCGGCTAAGAACATGAATTTCTCATCAGTCCCAATCTTTACCTCAAATTCATTCTCCAACTCAATTTCCCTAGTCATCATTATCCTCTCTATTCATATCAGCAAACCCACTGAGGAAGTTAATACTACGTGGAAGAGAAGTTCTACTATCTCCCCAAGGCTTATCTTTATTTCTATAGTCAAACTTTTGAGTGAACCACTCTATTTCAGAAGTGAGACCAGCCATCTTCTCATTTTCAACACGCTCAAGAACATTGATGAAATCTATTGCTTCTTTTTCCTTTAAATGGCTAGTTGCTTCATCCAATAAATCAGCAACATGAGGAATACAGATTGGAGCAATATCATCAAACTTTTTCATAAAACTACTGTCTGTTGAAAACTCATAAAAAATTACGTCAATGTAATTGACCATAGTGTTGTTTAGCCTATCGCAAAGAGCACAACTATCTGCTAATTCTCTAAACTTGTTAGCAGAACTTCTTAAATTATCTTTCCAATCAGATTTAGAAAATAATCCTTTACTGGCAGTTGGCTTAGCCTTAGAAAAATTTCTTTCAACATTAGATTTTTGTTCAAGCAGATGGGTATGAGTCATCAGGCCGAACCCTAGACGGTTATCTTGAGAATTATATAAATCAGTAAAGTGATCATTACAAAAACCCTTCTTATTAGTTTCCAGTCTATTATCTGATTCCATTAAAGATGGCCCCAAATAATACTCTACTAATTGCTCAGTTCTAGTATTTTTCAAGTAGCAGAGAGGGCAAATTCTCTTCTGATTAAATGCATCATTTACCGGTATTGTATATATCTGTTCTCTTTTCGCCATTCTTCATCTCTCCTATGTTGTACTCTTCTACAAATAACATTTACCCCTAATATATTTATAGAAGTATAAAATTCTACTTGTTCAATTAATATCTCTTGAATTTCATTCATCACATCTTGAGCATTGTATCCATAGTAAACACTTATTTCTAAGTTGAGCAAAGCACCGTAGGTGCTTGTCCTTACCTCTAGGTCTGTTATATCTGCTAAAGCTTCTACCTCAGTTAACAATAACTCAATTAGTGAAGTCATCGCCTCATCAGTAATAACATTAGATCCCTTAGATGAGAAAGTTGGTCTAACAATAGTTCTTTGAGAACCTGCAATTACTTCTTCTACATCGTAGGCAAATCTTCTTCTCAAAACTCTAATAGGGTCATAATAAGCACCACTAAATTCATGTTTAATTTCCATGCTAGTTACTGGAATAGCGTGGCTACCTTGAGTTTTCCTAGTAAATTTAGCACTCTCTTGCTCTTCAGGACTTGATACATCGCTAATTCTAATGAATTCAGCAGGTGGATTTAACCACAAATTCTCACAAATCTTGTAAACCATACCATCTGATGTACCTAATATCATTAGCTTATCAGTGTCTAAATCAGCAATAGCTCTTCGCATATTATTTGCTGTAGCTTCATCAAAAAACATTGCTAATCTGACTGACTCTATTCTGGTTTTCGCCTTCTTAGCAGTTGAACCTGCAAGAATATAACCATCTTCAATTAAAAGAGCATCATCTATGAAGTAGTCTATGCCTCTTTCTTTAGCAACTCTATTCGCTCTAGTTGACTTACCAGTTCCTGCAGTTCCAACAAATGCAATTACCTTTACCTTAGATAACTTCTTTCTTAGAGCTTCATCAATCTGCTCTTCTTCATTAAGAATTCGATCTTCTACAGCTTGATTTCTTCGATTTATAGGATTAGCACCTTGAAGAGCGCTGAAAAACACGTCACGCCTATTAGCTGGAGTTTCTTCTACTTCTTCAACCTTCTCTTCTTCACGTCTCCTAGTAAATCTAAATCTTCTTATTGCTCTTTTTTTATCCTCAACTTCTTTCGTAGTTAATTCTTGAGCTTTTTTACTTGAGCTAGTATTTGAACTCTTTAACTTTTGATTATCATCAATTGCGGCTATAACATCACTAGGGCTACTGCTTGTTCTTCTCGGTTGAATATCCAGATTAAGCTCAGTGTTTGCTATTTTTTCAATGAGCGCACTGGAATTCTCCAAAACTTCTTCTTGCTTGGAGTCAGATCTTCTTTGAAAAAAAGGTATGTTAAAAGCCATAGGATAAGTTATGGTAATTAGAAATTACCTACTCCTCATTTTCCCAGTTGTGATATACATCTTGAACATCATCATCATCTTCTAGATCATCAATAAGTTTTTGCATTTTTTCTGCATCTGCTTCATCTAATGCAACAGTGTTCATCGGAACTGGCCCTACACTGCTATCAATTATTTCATATTCTGCAGCAATCGCATCTTTCACTGCATTAAAATCTGCAGGGGTTGTGACAACTCTAAATCCTTCTTCAGATGATTCTATATCTTCTGCACCAGCATCTAGCGCTAACATCATTAATTCTTCTTCATCGACATCATCGATTGATAGGTAAATTTCACCCTTCTCTTCGAACATAAATGTTACGCTACCGCTTTGGCCCAAGTTACCGCCATGTTTAGTAAATAAATGTCTTACGTTACCAGCTGTTCTATTTTTGTTATCGGTCAAAGCATTAACTATAACAGCAACACCATTTGGACCATAGCCTTCATAAGTAATTGGGTCAAAGTGTTCTGCACTACCACTATCACTAGCCTTCTTGATACTTCTATTGATAGAGTCATTAGGCATGTTATTAGATTTAGCTTTCTCAATTACATCAGCTAATCTCTTATTAAGATCTGGGTCAGGTCCACCTTCTTTTACAGCAACTTGCAACTCACGACCAAGCTTAGTAAAAATTTTACCTCTCTTAGCGTCTTGAGCACCTTTTCTTCTCTTAATATTATTCCACTTAGAATGTCCTGCCATCTCGTTCCTTCTTTCAATCTTAATTTTTAAACGCAGAAAATACTGTCAAATTAGATTACCAAATATATTTATCTAATTTAACAATATCATAATTTGCTTGCTTACTATATTATAATACTTTTGAATACTAGATGTAATTATAGAGGATTGAATAATAATGAGCAATTTAACCCAAGAAATTAAGCGAAGAAGAACCTTCGCCATCATCTCTCACCCGGATGCTGGTAAGACTACAATAACTGAAAAATTCCTATTGTATGGTGGTGCTATACGAGAAGCTGGTTCTGTTCGTGCAAGGAAAGCTAATAAACACGCTACAAGTGACTGGATGGAGATAGAAAAACAACGTGGTATTTCTGTCACCTCATCAGTCATGCAATTTGAATACGATGGTTTTTGCGTAAATATATTAGATACTCCAGGTCACCAAGACTTCTCTGAGGATACTTATAGAACACTAACTGCAGCCGATGCAGCCGTCATGTTAATTGATGGTGCTAGAGGTGTTGAGCCACAAACTATTAAATTATTCCAAGTTTGTAGAATGCGTGGAATTCCTATTTTTACTTTCGTAAATAAAATGGATAGAGCTTCTAGAGATCCTTTTGACTTAATGGATGAAATTGAGCAAGTATTAGGGATTAATGCAATTCCATTTAACTGGCCAATTGGTATTTACGGTGACTTCAAAGGTGTTTACAACCGTAGAACTCGTGAAGTTGAATTGTTTAACGATGAAGAAGATGACCATGGTGCAAGTCGAGTTAAAGTAGAAGTAAATGACATTGATGACCCTAAATTAGGAGAAATCTTAGGTGAAACCTATCACAATGATTTAATGGAAGACATTGAATTATTGGATGTTGCTGGGGATGACTTTGACCAAGATTTAGTGGATGTAGGTGAACTTACACCTATGTTTTTTGGATCAGCTATTACAAACTTTGGTGTGGAAACATTCCTTGAGAACTTCCTTGATATGAGCCCTGAACCTTCTGCAAGAAAAAGTGATGAAGGTTTAGTTGAAGCTACTGATGATAATTTCAGAGGATTTATTTTCAAAATTCAAGCGAACATGAACCCTGGTCATAGAGATAGACTCGCCTTCCTAAGAATTAACTCTGGTAAGTTTGAAGCAGACATGGAAGTTGTAAATGTTAGTACACAAAAAACTATGAGACTGCAGCAACCTCAACAATTTATGGCACAAGACCACAAGACTGTTGATGAGGCTTATGCTGGAGATATTATAGGTATTTATGACCCAGGTGTATTTAGAATTGGAGATAGTATCTGTGTTAAAGGTTCTGAAGTTAACTTCGAGCCAATTCCAAGCTTCCCACCAGAGCACTTCGCTAGAGTTAGTCCAAAAACTAGTATGAAGCGTAAGCAATTTATTAAGGGTATGGAGCAGCTCGCACAAGAAGGTACTATTCAGATGTATAAAGAGCCTTCTATCGGTACAGAGACTTACGTTGTAGGTGTTGTTGGTACATTGCAGTTTGATGTTCTTCGCGAGAGATTGAAGAATGAATATAAGGTTGAAATTGACTTGTTCCCACTAAACTACAGATTCGCTAGATGGGTTAGTTGGAATGATCTAAGTAAGAAAATTGATATTAATGATATTGATAAGACAAGTACTACCCTATTAGTTGAAGACCACTTAAATAATGCAGTTCTATTATTTGAATCTCAATGGGCAATAAATTGGGTCCTCGAGAAAAATGAAGGTATAAATCTACAAACGATTAATGATGGGCAAAATGTCAGTCAGGTGTAAGATAAAATTAATCCCAAATCTTAATTGATTTGGGATTTTTGCTTATACTAAATCTTGGCAAGACACTAGTAAATCAATTTTTCTCCACTGAGTCTCTTCATCTATGCTATTTCCTTCTTCAACTGATGCAAATCCACATTGAGGAGAGATTGCGATATTATCGCCTATTATTGTTTTTGCCTCTGCTAAACGGTTATTAATCTTCTCTTTATCTTCTATGACATCAGTTTTAGTAGAAATTAAACCAGCAACGAAAGTTTTACCACTATCCTTAAGAATTGACCAAGGGTCAAATGAACCAGAGCGTTCATCGTCATATTCTATGAAGAAGCCATCAAAATCTAAACTAGCAATTATTGGAGCAACATCGTCATAGAAGCCATTAAATAAAGGCTTACCCTTGAAGTTGCCTTTACAGAAGTGATTTGTAATAACCATATCTTTAGGTCTATTTGTAAGAGCAAGACTAGTAACTTTCTCAAACCACGATAAAACCTCTGCTTGTGTATACCCTAGATTATTTACTTTCGCTAAGAATTTATCGTCTACAAGGTAAGTCCAAGAAGTATCATCTATTTGCAAGTATCTACAACCATGAGCATACAAATCCTGAATTACATCTCTATAAGCTTGGCCAATATCTTCAATAAGTAAATCTAAGTCTTCTCCATAATAAGGAGTATCCTTAATACCTAGTTGCAAAAGATGGTCAATTAAAATCATGTTTGGTCCTGAAATATTTTTCTTAGGAGTTACACTAGGATATTTTTTACTAACGTCAAGTAGGAAATCCCATGCTTCAATCTCAGGATGACTCTTGTCTTTATCATAGAAAAATTTACCACTTACTTTTCCATACTCAATATTATGTTTTGCGCCATTAATTTCTTTTTCTAAATGAACTGTCTCAAATCCATCGAAAGTATGTAACCAATCTAAGTGCCACCATCTACGTCTAAATTCACCATCTGTTACAAACTGTAGACCATGCAAAACTTGCTTCTCTACTAACTCTGCAATTGCATCATTCTCAACAGAAGTTAACTCTTCTCTATCAATTTCATTATTAAAGAATGCTCTTCTAGCAGTTACTAAATCCTTAGGTCTTAAAAATGACCCTACAATATCATATTTAAAATCAAGCATAATTTACCTTCCAAATCCTAATCTAAATACCAGCTTGGTAATGGATTTTGCATATTATCAAACCAAGTTAAAATGTCTTCTACTTGCTTTAACATTACTACTTCCTCTTCCTTACCATAAGCTATAGCCCACGGTATGTGACTCAAACTGTTGCTACTAATGTAGAGCGATAATAGCTTCCAAAATGTCATAGGTGGCTCCTGATTAAAGTATCCATCTACCATTCCTTTTGCAAATTGATCTGAAGCTTGAGCACTCCACACAATTCTATTAAATTCTTCCCATGGATCTCCAAAATCATATTTATCAAAATCTATGATAAATATTTCATTATTTGAAATCATCATGTTTCCTATATGGTAATCTCCATGTTGGAAGGTATGATTTCTTCCCTTGAGTAAATGTCTATTTTTTTCTATGTAATCTAAAAAATAATGTGCATCAGGATGTTCATAACCTGAGGATAAGTAATTATGGATTTTTCTATCCATCTTTGCATTAAATTTTTCATCCCATGATTTTGTCTGAGATGGAGCTTCTATTTTATGTATTTCAAGCAAGTATTCACCAAACTTGTAGCCAAAATCATATTGTTCCTCATTTGAAAATATGGGAATTACATCTCTAGCGTCTTTTGCCTCTAGCCATTCTTCGATTGTATAAATCTGATTATCACTTATTCCAATTTCTATAGGTTTACTAACTGGTAGTCCTGCTTTTGCCACTAGCTCTTGATAATGAAAAGCTTCTCTCACTCTCTTCTCGTTTTCTAAGGAAGAAATTCTTAGGAGAAATTTTTCGCCAGTATCAGAGGTGATGCAATATTTATCGTCACCGGACCAACCTTTATCAATTTTTTCTTTATTGGTTATATTCATATTTCTCCTTAAAAAATACCCAAGACACCAAACCTAAACTTAGATTCAAACTCTTGGGCAAATAATATTAAGCTTCTAATTTTTCTTGGCATTCTCTACATAGACCAAAAACCTCTAGTCTGTGGTACTGCGCAGTAAAACCCTCTTCAACTAATGTGTCAGAAAGATTATCTATATAGCAAAATGTTAATGGAATTTCTGTTCTACAATTTTCGCAAATAGCATAATGAGCATGTGTGCTCTCGTGCAAGTGATAATAAACACTCTCAGATTCAGGCATTCTCACCTGGTGAGCTAACCCCTTCTCTTCAAATGCTTCCAAATTTCTATATACAGTACTTAACCAAATCGATTGTTCACCGACTTGTTCAACAACTCTATCGAAAATTTCTTTCGCATCTAATGGAACCTCAGCAGCTAGCATTACCTCTAGAATATAAATTCTAGTACTAGTATTTCTAATTCCATTTTCTTTTAGAATCTGTAATGCTTCATCTCTATAATTTTCTACCATAACTACACCCCACTATTAAAACATTGGACCTTTTTTAGCTTGTTCTTGCTGAGTGCGAAGATTTTTAGCCTTAAAGTTCATGAATAATCTACTAAATATTGAAAGGACTAATAAGACTAAAACACTGAATAATACGATAGTACCACCTGGTGCTAATCCATATAAGTAAGATGCCACAACTCCCATGACTGTGGAGAATGCTCCAATGATCATACTGGCGACATATGTATTTTTATAATTCAAGTGTAATTGCATTGCAGCTGCATAAGGAATTACTAAGAGTGAAGAAATAACTAATGTACCCACACTCCTTGATGCTACACCTACGGTCAAAGCAGTCATCACCGTAAATAAAGTATCCACTAGAACTGTGTTAACACCTGCTAATCTTGCACCTTCTGGATCAAAACTCATAAAGAATAATTCCTTATAAAATAGCAATCCGAAGAGAACAACTATAGCTGATACAACAATAGTTAAATTACGCTCAGCTGGACTAATTGCAACAATACTACCAAATAGATAAGATGAAAAACTCCTACCAGTTCCAGCCATATTAGATAAAATACCTGCCAAACCAACAGAAGTTGCAATAACAATTGCTGAAGCAATCTCTGCATATCTAGCAAATAATCTTCTTATCAACTCTAAAACGAAAGCAGCTACTAAGGTACCAATCAATGACCAAATAGTTGGGTTCATCCCAATTACCACACCTAGTGCAACACCAGCAAGAGCTGAGTGTGATAGAGCATCCCCTATATTAGCCTGTCTTCTTAGTACAACAGTTTGCCCAATAGTTGCAGATGCTAAACCTATAAATATAGCAACAATAAGTGCTGTTCTCATGAATGAGAAAGAAAGCATTTCTAACATTATTTGCTCCCCCTTTGCACTCTATTACCATTATGTGGGTCACCATGGATGATGAAATTCAATCGCTTATCGTCTTCAGGATTATGTAAATCATAGTGATCAATATTGTCACCAGTCAGATAGTATAACCTGTCAACATTATCGTGGATTCTTTGCATATCATGCGAAACCATAAATATTGTTATATTCATCTCTTTTTGTAATTTATGAAGTAAGTCATAAAAATAATCTTGAGAGTTTGCATCAATACCGCTTGTAGCCTCATCCATAATTAGTAACTTAGGTTTATTAACTAGAGCTCTTGCTAGAAAAACTCTTTGTTGCTGTCCACCAGATAATTCACCAATTCTCTTATTAGCAAATTGTGCAGCACCTGTTAACTCAAGAGCTTCCATAGCTCTATCTCTATGCTTCTTTCTAATAGGTAAAAATCTACCTACTGACCTTATTAAATTTAGCTCAACAACTTCTAAAACACTAGCTGGAAATGAAGCATTTAAATCTTCCATCTTCTGAGAAATATATCCAATCATTTCCCATTCATCTAATTCCACATGTGATTTGGAGAAAAGTTTTACTTCTCCAGAAAGTGGCTTCAATTGGCCAAGAATAAGTTTAAGCATGGTACTCTTACCTGCTCCATTAGGACCAGATAAACCTACAAACTCTCCTTCATTTACACTTAAAGAAATATCTTCGAACACTCGCGCATCTGCGAAGTCAAAAGATAAGTCCCTTACATCTATTATTTTTTCCATTAAATACGAAAATCCTATCAATCTTTTTTATACATAGGCATTATATGGCATTTGCAAATGGTTTGCAAATACAAATGATTTTTATTAATAGATAATAATTCAATAAAGGACTAACATTTGCGAAATCTAGGCTACTCCTGATAAAACGGTCCTAAATCTCTAAATTTACGATATCTTTTCTCAACTAAATCAGATGAATCACTAATAGAATCTTCAATATCTGCGAATGCAGTCTCAATAAATGATGATATACCAAATGCAGTTGTTTCAACGCTGTCATGAGCCCCATCTCCATTTTCAAGAATGATCGCATCGTTGATTCCAAGTTTCATTAAATCAATAGCTGTAATATTCATAATATCTGCAGCTTCACCTTCTCTACTTGGATCCTTCCACAAAAGGGATGCAAATCCACGCGGCGAAATAACTGAGTAAATACTATTAGATAACATAGCTAATCTGTCAGATACTGCTACGGCCAAAGCCCCACCAGACCCACCTTCACCAAGAACAACAGTCACAATAGGAACATTAATTTGACTCATTTCAGCAATAGCTCTCGCAATTGCATCACCTTGTCCACGTTCTTCAGCTTCAACACCTGCATATGCTCCTGATGTATCTACAAAAGTAATAATAGGTCTATTAAATTTCTCAGATAATTTCATAACACGAAGTGCCTTACGATATCCTTCAGGATGTGGCATACCAAAATTAGTTAAATTATTTTCGGATAGATTTCTACCTTTTCTTTCAGCAATAACTGTAACAGGCATTCCTCTAAAACTAGCTAGCCCTGTCCATATTGCAGGGTCTTCACCATAGAATCTATCTCCCTTTAATTCAAAAGTATAATCAAAAATTAATGGTAGATAGACCATACTATTTGGTCTTCCCTTAGTCCTAATTATCTCTAAGCACTCATGCCCTTTTTTAAATTCAATATCTTTAGCATCATCTAGTGAATAAATTACTTGTGTATTTTCTCTACCTAAAAATTCACTGCTATCTACTTCATTGGTTCTATCCTTAGATCTAGACATAGAAAGATATGCTTTAGATGTAGATTCTTTTTCTGGATAGTGGAAAGAAAGTAGATTCCCTAATGTATCTCTAATCTGACTTCTTGGAATTATGCTGTCAATGAAACCATGCTCCTCTTGGAACTCAGCTCTTTGGAAATACTCAGGTAATTTTTCAGCAGTAGTTCCTTCTATAACTCTTCTTCCTGCAAAACCAATAATTGCTCCTGGCTCAGATAAAATAACATCACCTAAAGATGCAAAAGATGCAGTAACTCCCCCAGTTGTAGGGTCAGTCATAAATGATATATAGAGTAATCCTGCATCTGAGTGTTTCTTAGCTGCTGCAGAAGTTGTACCCATTTGCATAAGTGAAACGATTCCTTCATGCATTCTAGCTCCACCTGATAATGTAAAAATAACTACAGGTAATTTTTCTTCAGTTGCCTTCTCAAAAACTCTAACAATTTTTTCACCAACAGCTGAATTCATTGACCCCATTAAGAAGCGTGGGTCCATAGCGGCTATATAAGTTTTAACACCATGAATTGTAGCCTTACCACTTACTACAGCTTCATTTAATCCTGTTTGAACTTGTAAAGATGCTATCTTTTCGCTATAACCTTCAAAATTAATAGGATTTCCGGCTCTAACATTAGAATCCATTTCAACAAAAGATCCTTCATCTACAACTAGCCAGATTCTTTCCCATGCATTAATTCTATAGTGATAATTACAGCTATTACATACTTGATTGTTTGCATAAAAATCTTCACGCATCATTGCGCTTTGGCAGTTAGCACATCTTATCCATAAGTCATCTGGAATTGGTTGCTTGTAGGCTAAAGGACGCCTTTGTATCTTACGATTGCGTCTGGCTCTTTCTTGTCTAGCCTGAACCGCTTCTGATAAATCGGATTCATCTTGAACCCTCTTTTTCATATCAGAAAATAAATTTGAACTCATAATATCTCCTCTGAATTAATTACCTTGTAGCTCTTTAAGAATTTGTGGCATTTTACGATTCAAGTAATTGTTATCGTAATCTCCTCTAATAAATTCTGGGTCTCTTAATATCTCTAAGTGAAAATCAATATTAGTTGGTACTCCCACAACTACAAACTCGGTCAAAGCACGCCTCATCCTACGTATAGCCTCATCTCTATCAGGAGCATGAACAATCACTTTAGCCAACATTGAATCATAGTAAGGTGGTATCTCATAACCACTATAGATAGCGCTATCTATCCTGACACCATGTCCACCCGGTAGAATTAATCCCTCAATTTTCCCTGGATTAGGTCTGAAATTAAATAATGGATCTTCAGCATTTATTCTGCACTCTATTGAGTGACCATTAAACTTAATATCTTCTTGTCTAAATGTTAATTCATAGGCAGATGCAACTCTAATTTGCTCTTGGATTAAATTAACTCCAGTAATTTGTTCAGTGATAGGGTGCTCAACTTGAATTCTGGTATTCATTTCCATAAAGTAGAAATTCTGGTCCTTATCGACAAGATACTCTACAGTCCCTGCACCTTCATAACCAACATGGCTTGCTAGATTAACTGTAGTTTTATACATTAATTCTCTAGTTTCATCAGAGATAAAACTTGCTCTAGCTTCTTCAATTAGTTTTTGATTTCTTCTTTGGATTGAACAGTCTCTGTCACCTAAATGGATAACATTTCCATATTGGTCAGCCATAATTTGCACTTCAATATGGTGTGGATTCTCAATAAATTTTTCAATATAAACTCTGTCATCGCTAAAAGAAACTCTAGCTTCTTGTCTTGCTGTTAAATAAGCTCTAGGTAATTCTTCTGCATTTTCTGCAATTCTCATACCACGACCGCCACCGCCGGCGGTTGCTTTGACCATAACAGGATAGCCAATCTCAGATGCTATATCTAATGCCGCTTGAACATTCTCTGGTAACTCATCAGTACCTGGAACAACAGGAACACCCGCAGCTTCAGCAGTCTTCTTAGCACTAGCTTTATCACCCATGAGAGCAATAGTCTCACTTTTTGGGCCAATAAATTTAATTCCTAATTTTTGACACATTCTGGCAAAAGCCGGATTCTCTGACAAGAACCCAAACCCCGGATGAATAGCCTCAGCTCCAGAAATTGAACTTGCTGCTAGAATCGCTTGACCATTAAGATAACTGTCAGTCGATGATGCTGGTCCAATACAAATAGCTTCATCTGCTAATTGCACATGGTATGAATCCCTATCCGCCTCAGAATAAACTGCGACAGTCTTAATACCCATGTCTCTACAAGCTCTGATAATTGCTACTGCAATTTCGCCTCTATTGGCTACTAAAATTTTTCGAAACATAAATCCTCTTTATTTTAATTTATCTTGAATAGATTATTCAGGATCACCTATTGCAAATGTTAGATCTAATGAACATGCCAATTTACCATCAACAAAAGCCTTACCACTCGCCTTACCAATACCCATACGAACTGGGCCATCCATTTTAACTTCAAGTTTTAAAGTATCGCCTGGAACTACTTTATTCTTGAAGCGGACTTTATCCATTCTGGCAAAATATGCAATTTTACCTTTATATTCTTCTTCATTTAAGATATAAAATGCACCAGCTTGAGCAATAGTTTCACAGATTAATACTCCTGGCATTACTGGTTCTTGAGGGAAGTGACCCTTCACCCAGAACTCGTTTTCTGTTATATCTTTAACACCAGTGATTGTTTTATTTTCTTCATCAATAGACTCAATTCCATCTATTAATAAAAATGGGTCTCTGTGTGGTAAAACTGCTTTTACCGCTTCTAAATCATATAACATTTAATTTCTCCTCTTGAGTTTGTAAAAATCGTCCTACTCAATAATAATCAGATGTTGACCATACTCAACCTTCTGACCATTAGCAGCTAGAATTTCTTTAATTACACCTGATTTATGTGCAGGAACTTCATTCATAAGCTTCATAGCCTCGATTATGCAGACTGTATCGCCCTCTTCAACTTGATCACCTACTGATACAAATGCATCTTCATCAGGTGATGGACTTGAATAATAAACACCAACAACAGGAGATTTAACAATATTTTCCTCTAAAACCTCGTCTTCTACAGGTTCTGCAGGCGCTTCAGGTACTGTCTCAACTGCAAGAGCCGGCACTTGGCCATTAGGTGCAAGTGGCACTGTAGTTGGAGCTACTTGTGCCAATTGAGGATTAAACGTTTGCACATTATCTCCGGCGCGTTTTACCTTCAACTTATTATCGTCGCTCTCAAATTCAAGCTCGGCAATATCGTATTTTTTCATAAGTCTTAGGTATTCTTCAATTTTTTCATAATCCATAATTAATATCCTTTAAGCTTAGTCTTCAAATCTTTCGATAACTAAAGTAGCATTTTGTCCACCAAATCCTAAGTTATTGCTTAGTGCTACCTTAACATCTACTTCTCTATTCTCACCATATACTACATCTAGATTAATTTCAGGGTCTTGATTTACTGTACCTCTAGTTTTTGGAACAATACCATCTCTTAATACAAATGCTGATGCTAAAACTTCTGCAGCTCCAGCAGCACCTAATAAGTGACCTGTATTTCCTTTAATTGAGCTAACAGGAATTTCACTTGCTCTATCTCCAAGTGCAATTGTTAGAGCTTGTGCTTCATACTTATCATTTAATGGAGTGGAAGTACCATGAGCATTGTAGTAGTCTACATCTTCTGGATTTAGTCCTGCATCATCTAATGCAATCTTAATCGCCATTGAGTTACCTTCACCTGTTGGGTCTGGACTTGTAATGTGGTAACCGTCAGATGTTGCTCCATAACCTGTAATCTCAGCTAAAATATCTGCTCCTCTATTTACTGCAGATTCTAAACTTTCAATTACTAATACAACTGCACCTTCACCCATTAAGAAACCACTTCTATCCTTATCAAATGGTCTTGATGCTGTCTCTTTATCTGTATTTCTGGTTAGAGCTGTCATATTATCGAACGCTACCATAGCAGTTTCAGAAATAGTTGCTTCAAATCCACCTGTTAACGCAACATCTAAATATCCATCAGCGATTCTGTGGAAAGCCTCACCTATAGCGTGTGTAGAAGATGCACATGCTGTACTTAATACATAGTTAGTACCACGCACTGGATATTCCATAGCAACTCTACCACTTGTCATATTACTAATATATTTAGGAATAAAGAATGGAGAGATTGAGCGTGAGCTCTTATTTGTCTCAACAAATTTAGTTACTTGCTCTTCTATAGATGTATATCCACCGATACCTGTTCCATAAATTACACCTACTCTATATGGGTCAAAATCCTCAAAATTAATTTTTGAATTTTCAACAGCTTGTCTTGTCGCATATAGCCCAAATACAGTAGCTTTATCCATTCTTCTTATTTCTTTATGCTCGAAATGATCCTTTGGATTGAAATCTTTAATCTCTGCAGCTAATTCAACTTGCAAGCCTTCAATCTCTAATGGGAAAGCTTGAATAGTGTCAGCACCATTCTTACCTTCTAATAAACCATTCCAAAAATCTTCAACGTTATTTCCTATTGGTGTTAAAGCACCTGCACCAGTAATAACAACTCTTCTCTTACCTTTTCTACTTAAAAAATTCATAATAATATCCTTTCACAACTACATCATTATTCCGCCAGATACTTCTAGTACCTGTCCAGTAATATAAGAACTATCTTCTGACATTAAGAAACTTACAACACTTGCTATTTCTTCAACTTTACCTAGTCTTCCCAAACCAATTGCAGCAATAATTTGCTCTCTTGCTTTCTCAGACATATTATCAGTCATATCTGTTTCAATCATTCCAGGAGCTACCGCATTAATTAGAATATTTCTCTTTGCATATTCTTTGGCCAAAGCCTTCGTCAACCCAACTAAACCTGCTTTACTTGCAGCATAATTAGCTTGCCCAATATTTCCATGTAAACCAACAACAGAGCTCATATTAACGACTCTCCCTGCTCTTGATCGCATCATGCCAGGGATCACTGCTTTGGACAACAAGAAAGCACCTGTTAAGTTAGTTTGAAGAACATCATTGAAGTCATCTTCAGTCATTCTTAGAGCTAAAGTATCCTTATTAATACCTGCATTATTGACTAAACCTTCTACCTTGTCGCCGAAGAATTCTTCAGCATTTTTTACTAATTGATCAACTGCTTCTGCATCATTAATATTTGCTTGGAAACAAGCAACACGTCCTTCGCCATACTTGCTTGTATTTTCTTCTACTATTTTTTCACTGGAGGCAGCGCTTGAATTGTAATTGAACACTACATTGTGTCCATCAGCTAGTAATCGTTCTACTGTAGCTTTACCAATACCTCTTGAGCCACCGCTTACAATAATATTCATTATTAATTCCTCAAATCCTTAAAGTATTACATTTCACATTTCTATAATTTTAATACATTATAATGAAAATACTTTGAACATCAAAGTAATTTTATGTCGAAATAATAATTTCTCTATTTTCCCTAGATTTTACAAGCATAAGTAGCCCTAAATTTAAACTATGCTTCATAAAGAAATGAAATTTTTGATAAAATGGGTAGTAAGGCAAAACTTAGATTTTACTATTAAAGAAAGTTGGACTTAAGGAAGTATGAAAACAGCATATTTATTTTCTGGACAAGGTGCGCAATATGAAGGAATGGGGCGAGACTTAGCTCAAAACAATCCTGCTATTAAGGAATTTTATGATCTAGCATCTAAGCAAGTAGGTTTTGACTTATTGGCATTGACTGAAGAAGAACTTAAGGATACTAGATACTCACAATTAGCTACCTTCGCACACTCTATTGCAATTTGGCAATTCTTAAATTTAGATGTTAATGAAGATAAGTATTTTGCTGGCTTCTCATTAGGTGAATATTCTTCATACTTTGCAGCTGGATTATTAAGTCTTGAGGATGCATTGAACTTAATTAAGTTTAGATCTAATTCAATGGCTGATTCTTCTACTAATAATCCTAGTGCTATGTTTGCAGTATTAAATTTAGATGATGATATTATTGAGAAGCACTTAGATGAGAACTACAATGGTAAGGTATGGCCAGTTAACTACAACTCACCTGGTCAGTTGGTTATATCGGGATTAGAAGATGACACACAGCAAGCAGCTGATGAACTTGTAGAACTTGGTGCTAGAAGAGCTGTTAAATTAAACACTAGCGGAGCTTTCCACACTCCTTTAATGCAAGAGGCTGCATCTGCGGTTAAAGATTTCTCACAAGATATTGAATGGACTAAGTCTAGTAACAATCTTTATAGTAATTATAGTGCTAATTTAATTACTGAAGCTGAGTTGGCGAATATGCCCGCTTACTTGGAGCAGCACATGGTTTCACCTGTTATGTGGAAGCAAAGTATTTTAGATATGTACGATAGAGGCGTAAGAACTTTCATTGAATTTGGACCTGGTAAAACCTTAAGTGGTTTAGTTAAACGAATCTTACGTCAAGAGAAAGATATTGAAATTCTAAATATTGATACTCAAGAAGATTTGGAATCTTTCTTAGAAAGATAATTGATTAATAAACGAGCTATGGAGGACTTAAATGTATAAATTATTTTTAGCAGGATTTGAAATAGGCAATATTTATTGGATAATGCTAGTTGTTTTCACTGCCATGATTATTGGATTGGGTGTATATAACTATATTAAAAATAGAAATTTCCATTTAGATTTCACACAAACTTTGCATGAGGTCTCCGATAGCATTGGCGAGCTAGACCATTATAGAATTGAAAATCTAGATGATGTTGTTGATATGATGGATAATACACCTTACCCTCTCCTCTCCTCTGCCGCATTCAAGTTGAAGGCTGATTCAGACCGTCTATATCAGAAACAATGGATATCTGATCCTGACGAAGTTTTACAAACAGAGAAAGTTCTAACTAAGGGTCAGTATTTTTCATATACATATGAATTGCCTATATACATCATTAGTACAGGGATTTTAGTGTCCCTCCTATTCCTAGTTATGGGATTAGGCATTAGCGCTGAAAGATCAGAAGTTAATGCTTATGCTCTTATTCCTTTAATAGCAGGTTTAATTTCTGCAGCATTTCTATCTATTCAAATTAAGAAGAATAAAGATGATTTACATAGAAATTTAAATTATCTATCTGAAAACATTAAAGATAGAGTCCCTGTATTTAGAGAGTTAGCAGGTACTGCAGCATTAATCGAATCATTCTTCCGTTATGATCGTTCAATGTCTGACTCAGTAGCTAGATTAGCAGGTGTTGTTGAAGATTTAACAAGTAATAGAATTGCAGATAAGATTGCTGAGAACGTTAAGATTGTCATGCAAAAGGAAGTTACTCCTTCTATTGTCTCTGCAACAGATTCATTGAAAACTTCAGCTGATGAATTAGAAAAAGAAAGAACAAGTGGTTTAAACAAACTTGCTGACCAATACAGTGCAGCTGTTACAAGCTCTATGGAAACTCATCTACAACCTTTCTATCAAGAGCTTGAAAACTTAGCCACTAATGTTTTTGAATCTAATAAATCTGTTGAATTATCTCTTGAAGCAATTGATAAATACAGAAGTGAGAGTGTTGAGTTACAAAATAGATTAACTAAGACTCTAGAGTCATTGAATATGGCAAATAGAACTTGGTCAGAGAATCTTGAAAAAATTGCTAATAATGTTGAAGGCTTAAATACAAGTAGTCAGAGAATGAATGATATGCAAGTATCTACTGAGAACAAGATGAACTCTTCTATCCAAAGATTGAATGATGTATTTAATAGTTTGGAAACTAATTTAGTAGATTTAAATGCTAGAATCTATGAACAAAATAGTGATCAGTTGAGTAAGTTTGAGTTGTCTAATGCTGATAATACTGCTCTTTATGAGAATATTAGGGAGCTTGGGTTGGCTTTTGCCAAGCAGTCAGACTACTTAAACAAGCAAAATACGAACATCCAAGATGAAGTTAAACAGCTTAATGATGGTTTGAATGCATCAGTGCAAAACTTTACTAAAGGAATTAACTCAGGTGTTATCGAGGTCTTAGATGAATTTGATAATAACCTAGCTGAAATTACAAATAGATTGTCAGACACTACTGCTGAAATTAACGATTCAGTGCAGAATTGGCGTCAAGAACTAGAGTATAATAGCCGTAGAAATAGTTCTAATCGTTCATCTAATGTTAAGAATAACGAGCAAGAATTAGAGGACAATCGCAATAAGGAAGAATTGATGAGCTTTTTACTAAATGATAATAAGGGGGATTACGATGACAGATAATGGAAATAATCTATCTTCAGAACCCTTGGATAGTTTGCCATTAGAAGAATTATTAAGAGAACAAGAGATTAAAGAGACTAGTAAGCAGGGTTCAGACTCTTATGTAACTAGAGCTGGCTCAGGAAGTTCAGGAAAAGATTCTGAGCAAAATAAATCTCTTAATTCTGATGTGTCTAAAAATAATTTAGGCGATGACTTATCTGAAGCTAACTACTCTTCTGTTAACTATAATCATGATGACTATATTGGCGAGAAATTTGCTGAAGCTAGACATAAGTATAGGGATGGTTCAGAAGATGATGCGTCCGTGGAATCTGACCCTGTCAGTGAAACTCATGAAGCTGACGATTTTGACAATGAAACAATTAATGATGACTACCCTCCTGCTTCATTCTTAAGATCAACTCCGCCAAGAAGAAGTTCTGCCCAAAGATTAGACTCAGAACCTAAGAGCTCATACAGCTATGAGCCTTATTATGAGAGTATAAATAAACCTAAAACTGAAGATGATGAAGAAACATCATTAGCAGATGAGCCTATTAATTCATCTACTAACGAGGAAGCTGCCGGGCAAGCTAGAGCCGATAAGGCAAGTAGTAAGGCTTTTTCCAAAGCACCTATAGCTACAAGAACTAGTCGTGCTGCAATGACTGCAGGATTGGACTTGGCTGACCACTTCCACAACAGTAAATTGAAGCAAAGTGTTTCTAGAGTTAGAGCTAAACATCCATATTTAATGGATAGACCTTTAACTATAACTGACGAAGATGCTTATTCAGTATTGGACAAGGTTAGATCTGTTCCAACATACAGAATTACACAGGTTGCAAATGAGCTTAACAGTGAAGAAGTGAAATTTATCTTCCATGTACTATTAGTGCTCGATGAAAATGACTCACAAACATTTAGAGCTATTCAGCAAATTGCTGTGATTAGAGCAAGTTGGAGCTTATATACTGTGGGTTGGTCAACATTACAAAGAAACTTCCCTAATAGAAGAATTCAGCAAACTTTAGAACTTGTTTACAGCACACTTGTGAACGATAGTTCTAGAGCTAATATTAGACCTTCTTACAGCCACAGAGCTATTGGAGATATAATTAATCTTGCAAAATCTGATGATGGTTTCGTTAGCGATGTGACAAGGAACTTAAATCAGAGCTACAACCTCTCACCTGACGAAGGATTAGAGACATTTATATCTGAATATCAAGTGTTAGTTGAAAGTTCTTTTGGTGGTAGTGTATTTGGAGAGTTCTTTAGAAGAGCTGATTTAACTGTTCTTTATAAGAAAAAAGAGATTCTTTGCCAAGCTCTCCCTTACATGCATCCTGCTATTTCTAGTGAAGTTGTCAGTAGAATTGTTGCAAGTAAGAACCCTATTGAGGGCGATAAATTATATGTATACAAACAGATTGCAGATATATTCTTGCATAAATCAGTTAACCACCCTATCTGGCAATATATGAGCCGTGACTTAAATCGTAGTTATAAGACTTGGTATATTGAAGATAGGATAAATATTCAAACTCAGTCCTATCCTGCTAAACGTGACTTCTTAGAGACATACATTGACTACATCGATGATGTAGCTATGATCAGTCAAGACATAATGGCTATTCGTTTTAGTAAATTTATTCTTATCGACGATAGGAGACGTGGTGATTCATTAATCCATTACGACTACGATATTTTGAAAGATTTACTGACACGTGGACATGAAGAAAAAGATTTAGCTAACCCTAGACTTGCTGAGATGAACTCAGTTCAGGCTATGAGTTATGGCAAATCTGATGGAGTGATTCTACTCAACATCCTCCCACCTGCACTTGAGCATTCAAGGAGGTTCTTAGATAAATTACTTGGAAAAAGTAATCGTAATAGACTCAATTTATTTAATAATTGGTTTAAAGATTAATTAAGGATTAATTCTATATGGAGAATAGAAATAAAACTTTCATAAACATTGTAGAACTAGAACAAACTGAAGAACTGAAACAAGCAATTGAAGATTACAGGCAAGAGTTTATAGCTAATGATGAAGGTGATTCTATCCATGGTGGAAGCCTCTTAGATCAAGGTATGAGTGTCAATGAATGGCTAGAGATGTCTTATAATCATGATAATGGAATTAATCTTCCAGAGGGCTGGGTCCGTGCAAGTCAATATTGCTTAATAGACTTAGATTCTACGAAAATTATTGGTTTATTGCAATTGAGACATAAACTTAACCAAGACTTATTAGAAACTGGAGGGCATATTGGATATTCAATTAGTCCTAGCGAACGTGGAAATGGATATGCTAAATTTATGTTGAAAGAAGCCTTGAAGTCAGCACGAAATCTGGGAATTTCAGATATCTTGATCACAGCAAATGAAGATAATATTGCTAGTAATGCAGTTATATTATCTGCTGGTGGAGAGTTGGAGAATACTTTTGTTGAAGAAGATGGAAATGTAGTTAATAGATATTGGATAAAGTTATAGAAGCCTCATCAGTGAGGCTTCTGTTTTGTTTGGCTATATTTGTTGCTCTCTAGATTTTCTGCAATATACCAAGGAGAATCTCTACGCTTAAATTGGCTGCTGATTCTTCGAAGTTCTCGTATGTCTCATTTGCTTGTTCATCAGCCTCATCAGAGATTGTTCTAATAATTAAACACTTTACTTCAGCACCTGCTGCAATTTGCGCTATTGCTGCACTTTCCATGTCACAAGCTAATGCCCCAGTAGTATTTTTAATTCTAGTTTTTTCAGAGCTTGAATCAATAAAGGCATTTCCAGATGCTATTACTCCTACTCTCTTTCTTGTTTCAGTAGGAATGCTCTCATCTGCAATTTTTAATAGATTTTCATTCACTGGGAAAGAATCCATGAAAGGATAGGTTCTTGCAATAATGCGTGCTTGGATATCATGGTAGTAAATCTTGTCCGCTAGAACTACACTCATTGTGCCTAACCCATCTTCAATAGCACCTGCAATACCAGTATTTATAACTGTATCTATTGAATACTTATCTATTAATAGTTGTGTAAAACTTGCAGCATTTGCTAGCCCTATACCACTCACACCCATGTAAAGGTCATGGCCATTTAATTTAGAGTGATAAATCGTTCTACCATGTATGGTTTCTTCACTCAGTATTTCACTATTTTCTAGAAGTAGATTAATTTCTACTTGCATCGCTGCTATTATTCCAATTTTCATTTTTTGTTTCCTTTTTGAATTTTATTTTAGCTTATGCCTCTTGTTTAACTGCTTCTTCTTTTTCATCTGAATTTCTGCTAATTCCTTGCATCTTGGCCCATTGTGTTGTGACTATAGGAGTAAGTACAGCTGTTAATATTACTAAAATAGCAACTTGTGCTTGAGCAGATTGAACATATTGTCTTGCAGTCTGATCCACTATTGCGATTGAGTTAACGTTAGAAATTGATACACCTGCGACTGTACCCATAGCAAGTGAAATTATTCCATTTGACTTCATTACTAAGCGCTCGAATAATAAGCATAGTCCATAGAATACTACGTACATAAATAATGCTAAGATTAGTCCTTGCACTCCCCCACTTAATGCGAGGCGTAAGTTAATACCAGCTCCGAGTGACCAACCTAAGAATGGCATGATTAAGGAAACTCCTGGTTTTAAGAATTTTGAAAAGTCTTTATCTAGATTACCAATAATGAAACCTGCAACTATTGGTATTAGAGTAGAAATTAGTGGCTGCCAGTCAATAGATGTTCCACGACTTAAGCTGTAAACAATCATTGGCAATACTGATAAAGGCATAATCCCTAGGATACTAAAGAAACCAAAATCTGACTCATCACCATACTCTTGCACTAGTGCTAAATAAATAGCTGGATTCACTGAACAAATAACAACTATGAAGGCGACTGTAGATATACCGAATACTCCAGCATCTCCGAATATACTGAAGAATGCATATCCAAATACCATAGCTAAGATAATTCTAAAGAGAAGAATTACACCATGTTTTTTTGCTAATGCACCTAGAGTTTTAGGACGAATAATTGATCCTGAAACGAAACTTATAAAACCAATACAAAAACCAACAGCTGCTTCTGAAAAAGTAGCTACCGTCGTACCACCGATAGAATACATATTAGGAAATATTGTACTTAGAATGGCACTTATGAACATTGGAATTAATATTGTTCCTGCCGGCATTTTCTTCATTAGTTTAAACATAAATATTTAACCTCTCTCCTCTTTTAGATAAAAGAATACCCAATGAAATTGTAACTTAAAAAACATGTTTACGGAAACGAAAGAAACATTGTCAATAGAATATTTTCAAATCATTTATACGCAATAGCATATTTTAGGTTTAAAATGTAAGCATACAAAAATAAAGATATGAGGTGAACATTATGCAAAATCGATTAAAAAGAGATCTCGCACTATTCGTAGGATTACGAGTTTTACTAGTTCTCCTAACAGCAGGGTTATTTGGATTTGTTTTAGGATACAGTAGGAAGAAAAAACCTAATATTACCGTCAGGGTAGATGACGATAATAACTTAGAAATTGAAGAATAAGTATCTGAGGCGAGTTAAATAACTTGCCTCATTTTTATTTCACACTAGTTTATAAAGGAGTATGACAAATGACAAAAATAGCATTATTTTTAGCAAATGGAACTGAAGAAGGCGAAGCAATAATTCACATTGATTTATATAGACGTGCAGGTTTTGAAGTAACAACATTTTCTATTGAAGAAGATTCAACTATCACTTCTGCTCATGATGTAAAAATTGTTGCAGATGATCACATAGACAATATTAATACAGATGAATTTGACATGCTCTTCGTCCCTGGTGGCGGTGGCGGTGTAGAAAATATGTATAAGAGTGAAAAATTATCTGAAGTATTAACTACGTATGCTTCTAAAGGTGGTAATTTAGGTGCAGTCTGTGCAGGACCTACTGTTCTAGCTAGATTAGGTATTTTAGATGGTGTAGATGCAACAGTATTCCCAGGTTGGGAAGATAGATTGACTGGTGCAAATCATGTAGATGAGGCTGTCGTAGTTGCAGGTAATATAGTAACTGGTCGAGGTTTAGGTGCATGTATTCCTCAAGCCTTGAAGATAATTGAGTTATTCACAGATCGTGAAAATGCAGAAAAAATCGCCATGCAAATTGTATTCACTGGCGAACATTAAAATTTGTAAATTTGTAAAATAGTATATTCGTATATTTGTGTATTTGTAAGTTGGGCGAAGTCAGGGGGTTGGCTTCGCCCATATTATTCGCTTAAATTAATCCCATTTCATTGGACATGAATGCATATTTATCTGCTGCTGTATCAATGGATTTCATTATTGACTTACCAGCACCATGACCTGCATCCTTATCAATTCTTAGTAGAATCGGATTATCTGATGTATTACTCTCTTGTAGTGTTGCACCATACTTAAATGAATGAGCAGGAACTACTCTGTCATCATGATCTGCTGTAGCAATCATCACTGATGGATAATCCTTCTCTTCAATATTGTGTAATGGTGAATAAGCATATACATTCTTAAAGTGCTCTTCCTCTTCTGGATTACCATATTCTGGAATCCAAGCCCATCCTATAGTAAATAAGTGATAACGTAGCATATCTAAAACTCCAACATTATTGAAGACAACTCTGTATAAGTCAGGGCGTTGATTAGTTACTGTACCCATAAGTAGTCCACCATTTGAACCACCTTCAATAGCTAGTTTATCGCTAGATGTATAATTATTCTCAATTAACCACTCTGAACATTCAATGAAATCATCAAATACTCTTTGCTTATTTAGTAACATACCTTCTTTATGCCACTTATCTCCATATTCTGCCCCACCTCTAATATTAGCTGAAACATAAATACCACCTTGGTCAACTAAATACATATCAGCAGGACTAAAGGATAAGTTTATCGATACACTAAAACCACCATAAGCATATAGTTTAGTTGGATTGTTTCCATTCTTCTCCATACCCTTCTTATAAGTAATGAAGAGAGGAATTTTTGCCCCATCTGATGCATCTACAAAATGCCTCTCTGTGACGAAGTCTGTTGTATCGAATGCTAATTCAGACTGTCTAAAAACTGTAGTTTCTTTACTAACGAAGTCGAAGAAATTTAGCACTCTAGGTTTAATTGCTGTATTGAAGCTGTACATTATTCCATTAAGCTCTTTAGAAACTGCTATTTGATCTATTGACCCAAATTCTTCAAACTCTAGTTTAATTTCTTCATCTGTTTCAAGATTTCTAACATAAGCTTGAGTGACAACATCAACGTTGTAGACTAGTGTTAAATATGAATCAGTTAATCTAGCATACTCTAGACTATGTTCACCTTCATCTACTAAATCTGTCCAAGATTTATCATTTAAGTCGTAAGTAAGTACTTTCCTATTAGGTGTATCTTCGTCTGTTGTGAAGAATAGTCTTGACTCATATTTACCTAAATAAGATCTATCTGCATGGAACCCATCGAATAGTTTTTCATACTCATTAGACTCTTCATCAAATAGTAGAATCTCGCTACCATAGGTACCTTCACTTACATAAACTAACCTACTATTCTCATCATCACTGATTATAAATGAGTATTGACGTAATGGATTATCTGAGTCCTCAAACACCAATTTGTCTTCAGCTTGTTTATCACCTAATTTGTGATAATAAACCTTCATATTGGCATTAACTCCAGATAGCTCGCTACCATCTTCAGGTTTGTCATAAGCTGAATAGTAAAAACCATCACCTTCCCAAGCAGTACCTGTAAACTTAACCCAATTAATTTCGTCTTCTAATAGTTCTTTATTTTCTAGATCTAAGATTTTAATTGTATTCCAGTCAGAACCAGACTCAGCAATTAAGCAGGATATATAACGACCATCTTTAGATGCCGCTGCTAAGGATACTGCAACTGTTCCATCGTCAGATAGAGTATTAGCGTCAATTAGAACTTCTGGTTCACCATCCAAACCATCTTGTATATACCAAACATTTTGGTTTTGTAAACCACTGTTATGACTATATAAAATTTTACCCTTGATTACACGAAACCCAGCAAATTTCTCGTAATTGTATAATTCAATAAGACGTTCTTTAATCTTATCTTTCCCAGTGATTCCATCTAAGTATTTATTGGTAAAAGCAATCTGATCTTCAACAAAAGCCTTAGTCTCCTCACTATTGTCGTCTTCCATCCAACGATATGGATCTTGTATATCAATACCAAAGTGATTCTCTGATATATCTTCTTTACGAGCCTTAGGATATTCAAACATTCGTGCACCTCTTTAAAATTAATATTTTTATAAATTACTAATATTATAACAGCTCAATTTTAGCTAGTTGACACTATTAAATAAGATTTTGCAACAAAAAACGCCCCATTTATCTTAGGACGTTAGTAATCTGGTGGAAGAGAGGGGATTTGAACCCCTGCGCCGGAAATTACCGACCTACCGCATTTCGAGTGCGGACCCTTCAGCCTCTTGGGTACTCTTCCATATTAATATTTGAGATAATTTTGCTAAATCTCAAATATTGTACCACTATTTTATTTTAATAAAACCAAATCTATGTTTGAGGAAAAGTTCATTAACAATTATAAATATGCTTACTAATACCACTGCAATTAAGTTCAGTGTAATGAATGTGATTTCTTGGCTAGTATCTAGATTTGCCCCAACCAGCCTATATACAACAGTAATTACAATTGCTATTACTAATGAAATAGCAATGCTTAATACTTTCATTGAGATGCTGTGACTCTCACCTTCATTAGCTAACATACTAGCCTCATCCACTTCCGACAGTCTATATATTCTAAGTTTAAACATCTTAGCCTGATAAGTAGATAATAGATTTAATAAGGATAGGGATACTCCAGCAACCACTGCCAGGATTAATAAATTGTTTGTTTGAGATAATGAGCTAATTGCAAGAGCGCTTACTACTAGAAGAATTACCCATGTTGCTCTAGATGCCACTACTCTACTCAATCCTCGAGCATCGTCATAGTAATAGAAATCATCAAACTTGAGACTTGGAGTAAAAATAGAAATAAGTAAAACTAGTTCCAACCAATTAAAGGAAAAACTATTAACATTTTCATAATGCACAAATATTAATGCAGCTACTAGAAATAGTGTATAAACGAAATACTGCAAATTAGCACTAAAATCTTCTCCATCAAATACTCTGGGTCTAGAATTTTTCATTTTCTCTCCTTATATCTAATGAAGTCCAGGGTAACCCTGCTGTCTTAAGACTTCGTATAAAACTATAGCTTCAGAGTTTGATAAGTTTAAAGATCTATATGCATCTGACATTGGAATTCTAAACATACGCTCAGGATGCTCGAACATGAAATCTTCAGGCAATCCTGCAGATTCAGATCCAAACACTAATATACATGGTCCATCTACATCGAGTTGTCCTATGTTCTTCTCAGCCTTAGTTGTTAGATAAATACTTTGGTAGCCATCTTCAACTTTTGCAGTCATAAATGCTTTGAACTCTTCGAGGCTATCCCAAACAGTTAAATCTACCTGGTCCCAATAATCCATTCCAGACTTCTTAATATATTTATCACTAATTGAAAAACCTAAAGGTCTAACTAAGTGCAACTCTGCATTTGCTATTACACAGGTTCTACCAATGTTTCCAGTGTTATATGGTATATCTGGATTTACTAAAACAACAATATTTTTTTCTTTCATAAATTTCCTTTTTATATAATTTAAATTACTCCAAACAAAATGATGTAGACAAGAACAACAGTCATTATACTGAACAATGTTCCTATAAGGTAATATTCAGCAAAGTTCTTATCTTCCATTTGCTTAAATCTTGCAATTGATTTAGCTGTATATATCAAAGCAATCGACGCTATATTCCCTGTAGCCAAGAAAATCGCACTCAAAATTCTTTCAATATTCCCTATTATTGCACCAGCCCCACCCATGTCAGAACTCTCTTCATCTTTATCCTTTTCATTAGCCACAATTTGAAAATGCCCAAAGAGTTCTTTAAAGCTAATATTTGTAGGCTTAGTAATAATAACTATTAATAATATCCATTTTAGGATTAGATTGGATTGATTATAAAAACTATATTGAGTAAAAGCATTTTGTAGGTTGACAAAAATATGCTCTGAGAAAATATAAATAATAGCTATGTGGGCTAGCTGGTCTGCAATATAGTAAGCTCCTCTATTTTTAGGATATCTTCTTGTAAAGAAGATTTTCCAATAATCAATAATGAAATGCGTAGCAAATATAATAAGCGCAAATATGCTAAAACTACCTAATGATGCTCTTGAATAAACACCACTAATGATCCACATTGGAAGTAATAATAATACATGAATTACGCTATGTTTTAAGAGAGCTAAAACACTCTCATGCTTAGCCGTTACTAGTTTTTGACTCTGCAATTGATAGTCTGCAAGGAAGTGTGCTATCAACATATAAACTGTCAAACTATTTAGTGCTACCATAGTATTCCTCCAATACTAAATCTATGCTGCTTCTAATCTCTAAATATTCTTTAATATTAGCAGAATTTAATCTCTTACTTAAACTAGCTTCACTTATTTGCATTTTGTTAGCCAAGTCCTTTTGCTTAAAATTGTGCTTATCTTCTAATTGAATTAACTCTAAATAAGTTTCTGTCTGCTTAACAGTCCATGACTTCCTAATTAATTCACTAGAAAGAATAAGACTATTTATTATTTTATCCATTTTTTCATCATCGCTCATAAATAGAATGTCACATTTTCCATTCCAATTATTAGAGTGAACTGTATTTATCGCTTCTCTTGCATGCCAAAACACAGGTCCATCTGCACCAATACTAATTTCTCGATTTATCTTAGTATTTATTTGGCCAAAGCCTATCCCTAGGCGAAAATCTGGCAAATCTGAATATTGCAAGTTATTGATAATATCAAAAACTTTACTATCAACATCAAGTATCGCTTGGAATTCATCCCCTATGGTCAAAGTAAACTTCGATACAATATTGTCTGCATATTCCTTATTTATTGCATTAAAAATATCTAAAATATTTTCTTGTACGGACTCTCTATTCTCGAGCTTTCGCGAATCTATTAGATCACCAATTAAAACTATGTAGTTTTTCATATTAATCTCGCTTTCCGTTAAACTGGAACTATTTACAACTTTCCGTAAACAAGGAAACTTATATTTCTTTCCCTTTACAAGGAAAGTATCCTATATTTCCGTACTTAATGCAAGTAAAAAAAGAGCCTACTTAGAAAATATCTAGGTAGACTCTCATATATTCATTAAATTTCAAACTAAGATAGAAGCTCTTTAACTATTGAGCTAACTGTAGCTCCGTCTGCTTGACCCTTAATTCTTGATAGAGTTTCCTTAATTACAGAACCCATATCTTTCATGCTTGAAGCATTCAAATTAGCGATTACTTCAGAAACTACATTTCTTACTTCTTCTTCAGATAGTTGTTCAGGAAGATATTCTTCCAAAATTGCTATCTCAACTTCAGCTTGTTCTACAGCCTCTGGTCGGCTATCTTTTAGCTCTGAAATTAAATCACGACGTTTTTTAACTTCTTTTTCTACTATAGAAATTACGTCAGAATCACTTGCTTCAATCCGTTCATCCGTCTCTCTTTGGAGAACTCCAGCTCTGACAAGTTGTACTAATTCTTTACGCTTAGAATCCTTGTTCTTCATAGCTGTCTTGAAATCACTTGCTAATCTATCTTTTAAATTACTCATGATTATCTCTTTCTCTTACGTGCTGCTTCAGCCTTCTTCTTACGTTTTACACTTGGTTTCTCGTAAAATTCTCTCTTACGAACCTCAGCTAAAATACCTGAACGAGCTGTTGAACGTTTGAAGCGACGAAGTGCACTATCTAATGTTTCATTATCTTTTAAATGAATTTCTGCCATTTGCGTTTCGCCTCCTCCCTTGCGCGTTAGTAATGTTTTAACATTGCGCTAGCTTGAATATTATAAATATAAAATTATGATACGTCAATTGATTTAGTCGTTTACAGCTGTATTAGCACGATATTGAAGCTTTATATACTTAATTCCATCTTTAATTATCTTAAAATTTCATATATTATTGATTTAGCATTTCACAAGTTAATTGTGATTAAGCTTTGGAGGAGAAAATGAGTAAAATAATTCTTACTGGAGATAGACCTACAGGTAAATTACATATTGGACACTATGTAGGTTCTTTAAGAGAAAGAGTAAGGCTTCAAAATAGCGGTGAGTTTGATGAAATCTTTATATTAATTGCAGATTACCAGGCTTTGACCGACAACATGGATAACCCTGAAAAAATTAGAGATAACATTATTGAGCTAGCATTAGATTATTTAGCAGTTGGACTCGACCCAAATATTGCAACATTATGTATACAATCTGGAATCAAGCAACTGTATGAGCTGACCGCTTACTACATGAACTTAGTAACACTTGCAAGAGCTGAAAGAAACCCAACAGTTAAATCAGAGATTCAAATGCGAGGCTTTGGTTCAAGCATTCCTATGGGATTTATAAGCTATCCAATTAGCCAAGCTGCAGACATTACAGCATTTGACGCTAACATAGTTCCTGTTGGCGAAGACCAAGCTCCAATGTTAGAGCAAACAAGAGAAATCGTTGCTCGCTTTAACTACTTATATGGTGAAACATTAGTTGAACCTAATATCTTACTTCCATCTAATAAGGCAAGTTTAAGACTCCCTGGTACTGATGGCCAAAGCAAAATGAGTAAATCTCTAGGAAACACAATTTTATTATCTGACCCTGAAGATGTATTAAGCAAGAAAGTAATGAGCATGTACACAGACCCTGACCATATCCGAGTTGAAGATCCAGGTAAAGTTGAAGGAAACACTGTTTTCACATACTTAGATGCATTCAGCTCAGATGAAGATTTTGCAGAATTCCTACCTGAATACAATAATTTAGATGAATTGAAAGATCACTATACACGTGGTGGTCTAGGTGATGTAAAAATCAAGCGTTTCTTAATTAAAGTTCTAAATAAAGAACTCGCTCCAATACGTGAAAGACGTGCTTATTGGGAAGAAAGAATCGATGAAGTAAATGACATTCTAGAAGCTGGTACTAAGAAAGCTAGTGCTAAGGCAGAAGAAGTTACTTCTAGAGTAAGAGAAGCAATTAAGATTAATTACTTTGAAGATGATGCTTTACTAAACCACTATAAGAATAAACAATCTGATGAATAATATTGATTTTTGTCTAAATAAGTAAAGACTGAGGTCACAAGCTGATTATAGAAATATAAATCTAGCTTGTGACCTTTTTTCAAAACTTAGTGATATTCTTTGCAAATATTACTTGACAGTTTTTTCCTTTTGGCTATAATTTAATAACGTCGCAAAAACGATATACGAACTTGCGAAAAAATTCAGCTGGAGAAGTACCCAAGAGGCTGAAGGGGCGTCCTTGCTAAGGATGTAGACGGTTTACGCCGTGCGAGGGTTCGAACCCCTCCTTCTCCGCCAGATACTAGCCTTGAGAATTCAAATTGAATCTCGAGGCTTTTATTTTGTTCAAAATTAGTTGATGACCATAAAAAATGACCTTCAATTACGAAGGCCTTACACTCAAAAAAATATGCTTAAAATTAAGCGTCTTCACCATAAAGGTTTGTTCTGAAGAATCTTGCTTCATCATCAACATTATCGAATGCTAATGAAGCTTCTGATACTTTTGCACCCTCGATTAAGTTTGCAATACCAACTAATTGAGATAATTTACTCTTTAGGTTCAGTCTGTCACCTTCTTCAGTGATCAAGTAAACATTACCCTTGCTCTCGTCAATTAAATTCATAAATACTCTCATATCCATGTTAGCTATGTCTATACTATGTAAATCCATTATTTACCTCCTAATTAAGCTTAATAACTATATTATACTTTATTTTTTGAAATTTATAGGTCTATTCGTAATTATTGTTATAAATACACATATTTACCCTATAACTATTATTCAATATGTCTAAAGAGATTTTTTTGAGCGCAAGTTATTGTAATTTCAATAATAATACGAAAATTCAAAGATTATATACCATCTATGAATAAATATGCCAGTGTTTGTATTTTTATACATAAGCACATTTTTAATATTACTAAAAAAAACTGCTAAAAGTGCACTGATTTAAGCCTTGTAACACAATTGTAATACGCTTTCAAAAAATATAATTTGACAATCTATGCATTAAAATAGATAATAGACTTCGATTTAAACATATCAGGAGGACTCATGTATGAATAAGAGTGAATTAGTAGATTCAGTAGCAAACCTATCAGGTTTAACAAAGAAAGATTCTGAATCAGCAGTAAACGCAGTATTAGAAAGTATTGCACACGCTTTAGAGAATGATGACAAAGTTACTTTAGTTGGCTTCGGAACATTTGAGGTTCGTGAGCGTAAAGCTCGTGAAGGTAGAAACCCTGCTACTCAAGAAGTTATCCAAATCCCTTCAAGTAAGAATGCAGCATTCAAGGCTGGTAAGAAACTAAAAGACCGTGTAAATAAATAATTTTCACTTAACGATAAGGAGCTTCATAGCTCCTTATTTTTTACTCAAATTTACTTTTTGCTCTTTCTGATAACTTTATATTTATCATCAGTTTTACATCACTAACATTTTGAACTCATCCTCATCTTATACTCTTTCCTTAGATCAACTAACATACTCGTAATTATGTGAGAATTAGGCGCATTCCAACCACCCTTCTTGAAAGAATAGTTAATTACTCTATCTATCTGCTTACGTCCAGTTTCATAATATTCAGCTACTTTGTTATATGTCTCTTTATCAGGAAGATTAGATTTCAATCCATCACTTAACATTTCAAATAGAAGACTGCGCAAGTAAGCGTACCCTTTTAAATTCTCTGGAATTTTAAATTTTCTTAAGATAGCTTCAATAGACTCTTCTTGTATGTCAATAAGCTTACTATGCTCAGCAGCATAAGGAGTAGATTCCACTTCGGCTAATATAGAATATATATTATTACTAGCTGAATAGAGATTATTAGCACCATCTATAATGAAGTGCATTTTCCCCGATCCATCCGCATAACCTATATATCCATCACGCTTCATTATTTCGCCTATTTTTCTCATCAAGTCCTTGCTACTTGAAGATACGTAAAACTCTAGCTGCGCACCCTTAGACTGCATTTTAAGCTCATCTAGACCATACTTGTTCATGCTATACATGCCTGCCCCTCCTCTGCTATATATATTTTGCACTTATAAACAGCATTAGCCAATCGTACACATGCGAAGTTTTAAGCAATATTCAGTAGATAATCAGTAGCGACAATTTATCTAAGAATTCGATTTTCAACATGAAAAAACTGACCTCATAACATAAGTACAAAAAACTCAATTATGGGTCAGCAATTATTTTTATATATTACAAACTTAGCCTACAGTGAAAACACCTGTTGTAAAACTCTACCTAGTCCATCAGCATTATTATTCTCAGCATAAAAATCAACATGTGGTCTAATAATTGGAGCACCACTTCTCATCCCTATGGAAATACCACTTCTCTCTAGCATGCTAATATCATTTTGCTGATCACCAACTGTGATAACTTCATCTAAGCCAATACCTAGAGTTTCACATAGATACTCAAGAGCCATACCCTTACTTGTATTATCAGGCATTAAGTCAATAGTACCCTTACCAGAAACACTAGGAGTGATACCAGGGATGGCAGCCAAGGCTTTCCCCAACTCTGAGTTAGCATCTTCACCCTTCTTAAATACTACAAAACCTTTAGTAACAACTTCAGGCGGCATTCTATCTGGGAATTCCTCAATACTTACGGTCTCAATAATATCTTGCTCGCTCGCAATAGCCATCTCATTATAATGATGGAAGGCATTTACCCTATTACTGTTTGCCGCATGATATACAGTATCCATACCATACAGAACAAAATCACCTTCATGTTGGTCGCACAAAGTTATAATTTGGCGCACTTGCTCATCATTAAGTGTCTGTCTATAGATATAGTCTTCGTGCCCGTTATATCGCATCATAGCGCCATTACAGCTGATGATAGGTAGCTCTAGATCCAACTGACTAGCAAAATGCCAAGTCATCTTATCCATCCTACCTGTAGCGAAGGTAAACATTATCCCTTTATCCTTCAACTTCTTAATCTTCTCGATATTATAAGCACCAAGTGCACTTACACCATTTAGCAATGTACCATCTAAATCACTTACAACAAGTTTTATCTTACTTGGGTCAAAGTCAAGCATTTCATCCTCCTAATTTTACCAACGTATTAAAGTATGGTATTCAGTACCGTCATGTTTAAAGTAAAAAATATCAAGCCAATTAGCATAATTATTATGTAAAGAAAATACCCATGAATCTGTAATTGCCACATCTGATGAGAAGTGAGATGCCAGTACAAATCTATTATCTCCATTTGTATCGATTCTATTAGCAGTCCAGTTCACAAAATATAAAACATTGTCGTGGTAATTTAAGTAATCTGCTAACTCTGAGGCTATTAATGTCTCTGTATTATTAGCAGTATCATATTTATAGATGTGTCCACCACTATCCATATCTAAATAATATAGTGTTGAAAATTCATCTATATTTAAATCTTTGAAATTACCATCAATAAGAATCTCTGCTTCACCTGAAATTCCACCCTTATCGTGAGCTTGTCTGTAGATTCCTCTATTATTTGATTCAATGAAGTAGAAATATTCATTATCTAAAACAAATTGATAGGCTTGTAAGCTTGATAATTCTTCATATCCAGTACCATCTATATTAATTTTACTGATTAACATATTATCGCCATTGATGAAGAAAACTGTATCCCCAAAAACTATAGGATCTATAACAGTCGATTCAACCCATAAGACCTCATAGCCAGTACCATCAGCATTAATCTTACTTAGAGAGCTATTATTGTCAACATCTACGAAATAAAGAATAGAATCCACAACATTCAACCCTTGGACATGCTGCTCATATACAGGAGTTGCTGCATCTAAATCATCAGTAGGTGCTCTATATAGTTGATAGAAATTTGGAGTTATATAGTAAATGGTATTTGCTTCTTGAGCTGCTAATGAGTGGTATCTAACATTTCCAAAATTATTACCAACTACATTTTTTTCAAGTTCAGGTAACTCTTCACCCAATAGCAGTAGATTTTCTCTCAAATCCCAGAGCTCATCAATTCTTAGATTTGCTGCATAAAGTAAGTAGAGCTGTTGCTTCAACTCTAATTGTTCATGATCTAGCTCTAGACTGTCTTCTAATAAAGAAATTAAGTTTTCAATATCTCCATTACTTTCGTAAATAGCAGCGATTTCATTGATTTTAGGAGCATCTAAACCTTCAATTCCTGATTCAAATAGTCTTATAACTTCTTCTTTATTATCTGCTTGTAAATTAATATTTAAAGCTAAAGTTTTTATATCATTATTTTCCGGGAATTTTACAAGAGCTGTGTCAACTAAACCAGATGCTTGCTGATAATATTCAATCTCCATAAGACCAGAAATTAATTCTATATATTCATCTTCAGTTGGTTCATACTCTGAATTTTGACTAATTAAGCTATGAGCTAGAGGGTAATCACCAGCTTCAAAAGCATAAGCATATAAGTGCTCTTTATATGCATCCTTGCTCTCTTCCGTGCTTGCTAATTCATCAAGATATTTTTTTGCTAAATCATAATCTTCTTGCGCTAAACCAGATTGTACTAAACCATATTTAGCTTCAAGATTATCTTCTTCTAGTTCTAGGGTATATTCAAAAAGTGATGCAGCGGCAGAATAATTTTCGCTCTCCAAATACATTTGAGCTTCTTCTAAAATCTCACTAGCTCTAAAACTGTCACTATTAAAGTAAACAATAGCAACAGTGGCAGCAATAATTATTACTACCAATAGCGATAATATTATTCTTCTTATTCTTCCACTCTTCATTCTTTTCCCTATTTAAATAACTAATGTATCTAAAGATTTTTCTCTAAATCTAATAATACAAAACTAAGATTAAACTATGGTTATAGTCTAAATTTAATTTCTTACATTCTCTTCTAAAAGTACGAAATTATAGGCAAAATTTGTTCTATTGCTAATATTTATCTGATACTGATTACCCTCTACTGGTTCATCTTCAAATACGCTAAATCTAAATGATTCACCTTCCTGAGTCTCTACTTTACCTGTTCTAGATACTGAATCAACATAGACATATCTGATTTCAGTTGTACCTGCTGCTAAATCTAGTGCATCTAAACCGAATGGGACAGTAAAGAAAATTACAAATAATACTATTAATGAGCTGGCTAAGGTCGGAATAAAATACTGCCAAACTTTCTTACAGTTCTCAGGCTTAAATTTTCTAAGAACAGACAAATACAAGAAAAATGCCAAAATGGTAAGTAAAAATATTATCAATGTAATAATCATAAAGGTTCTCATTTACTCTACCTATAAACTTTCTCTGAAACTCTCAGGATTTGCTATTGCCTCTTTAAATTCACTTTCATTAATAACTCTTAGTCCTAAGGAATTTGCATTCGTCAATTTAGAACCTGCATTTTCTCCTACTACTAAGAAATCTACATTCTTAGATACTGCAGAATTAACCTTTGCTCCTAAGCCTTCAACAATTTCTTTAGCTTCATTTCTAGTGTAATCTTGTAATGTACCAGTAACTACTATCTTCAAGTCATCCCATGGTTTTTCGCTTACAGTTTCATTTGGATCAATAAAAATATTAGAGTTAAAGTTCACACCATAATTGTCTAATTCATTAATTAAATTAATATTGTGTTCAAGTCTAAAGAATCTATAAATAGACTCTGCTGATACTTGCCCTATACCATCTATGTTATTTAGAGTCTCAATATCCATGTCCATTAATTCATATAGATTTTGAACCTTAGTTGCTAGTAATCTAGAAGCTGTAGTTCCAATGAATCTAATTCCAAATCCATTGATTAATCTTTCTAGTGAATTAGTTTTACTATCTTCTATTGCTTGAAGTAGTTTATCTATACTTCTATCACCAAACCCTGGCAAATTAATTAATTCTTCTCTATGAGATTTTAAATTGTATATTTCACTTATGCTGTTTATGTAATTTAAATCTGAGAATAGTTTTACATTTCTCTCACCTAAACCTGCAATATCCATACAGTTTCTGGAAGCAAAATGTTCAATGCTTCTTTGAACCTGTGCTGGACAATTTGGATTAGTACAGTATGTACCAGCTGAATCCTCCCAACGTATTGCATCAGAACCACAGATCGGACATGTATCGGGCATGACAAAAGCTTCTGACTCTTCAGGTCTTTCAGATAAAACTACTTCAATAATTTCTGGGATAATATCCCCTGCCTTCTGTATCAAGACAGTGTCATTTACCCTAATATCCTTATCTTTTACATAATCCTCATTATGTAAACTAGCCTTAGCAACAGTAGAACCATCAATTAAGACAGGTACTACTTCAGCTAATGGTGTTAATTTCCCTGTACGACCTACTTGTATAGCAATATTTTTAACTACTGTAGATGCTACCTCAGGTGGATATTTATATGCAGCTGCCCACCTAGGATATTTGCTAGTTGACCCTAGTCTCACTCTATCCGATATAGAGTTTAGTTTAACAACAGCACCATCAATACCATATTCAAGTGTTGGCCGTCTCTCATATATGTCTTGGATACTATCCATTAACTCATTTACATCACTTGTAGCTTCATAAGCTCCAATAACAGGGAAATTATTTCTTCTTAAGAAATCTAAACTCTCCTGATGTGAATTAAATTCTATACCCTCAACCAATTGAACATTAAAACAAAATAGCGACAAATCTCTACTTTCAGTTACTTTTGCATCTAACTGACGTAAAGATCCTGCTGCTGCATTTCTTGGATTAGCAAATAATCTCTTGCCTTCCTCTTCTTGCCTCTCGTTAAGAGCGATAAAACTAGATTTAGGCATATATACTTCTGCTCTAACAATTAATCTGCTAGGTTTATCAACAGGCATAGTGTGTGGAATGGACTTAATGGTCATTAGATTTTGAGTTACATCTTCTCCTATAGTACCATCGCCTCTTGTAGAGCCTTGCCAAAATACTCCATCTCTATACTCTAAAGAAATAGATAAGCCATCAATTTTTTCTTCTACTATCCACTCGGCCTCATAGCCTAAATCCCTATTTGTCTTCTTCAAGAAGTAGTCTAAGTCTTCAAGTGAGAATACATCTTGTAAACTCTCCATCTTGACTTCATGTCCTACTTTTGAAAATACTTCAGATGCACTTCCTCCAACTATTTGGCTCGGTGAGTCGTCCTCAACCCATTCAGGGTTTAAGGCTTCAATTTGCTCAAGCTCTGTTAATAAAGAATCATAGTCAGAATCGCTTATTAGAGGACTATCTTCGTCATAATAAGCGATATTATATTCTTTTAATTTACTCTTTAATTCAAGATAATAGGAGTAATCTGCATCAAAGGATTTAGCCATTAGATTTCGCCGACCTCTTCATATGGATCTAACTCGTCTAGAATTTCTTTTAATAAAGATACTTCTTCAGCATTTAAAGATACACCTTTACCCATACGTGTATGGTCTGCATTCCAGTCTCTTATATCTATTTTAGGATTTGCATCATTCCAGCTAACAACATTAACTTCTCTGTTCCAGCCAGATCTTCCGCTTGAAATAACCCCTAAATTCTTCTTAACTTCAAATTTAAATTCTTTTTTCTCTGCCATGTTCTTCTTCCCTTCTCTTTAATTACATGAAATTATACCATTTAAAACAACTACACTTAAAAACATAGATTAAGTTTATTAAAAACTATGATAAGTATTTTAGTATTTATATAAATATTGTGTGATTTATACAGTGGGTACGCTTCTCCAAAAAATAAAGGTCCTAGCATTTTTAACACTAGAACCTTTAAAATTTCATTTATAAATTAATATTATCTTTGAACTCTACCTGAACCATCACCAGCAACTAGTTTTTCAACTTCTGCTCTTGAAGCATGGTTGAAGTCACCCTTAACTGTGTGCTTAATTGCTGAGGCTGCTACACCAAACTCTAGTGCATCTTGAGGTGATTTACCATCTAATAGACCTGTAATAACACCTGCTGCGAATGAGTCACCACCACCAACTCTATCTACAATATGTAATTCATATTCTTTAGAGTGGTAGAATGTTTCACCATCTGAAATTGCTGCTGACCAGCCATTGTTTGTTGCTGAGTGAGATACACGTAATGAGGAAACTACATATTTGAATCCAAATTCTTCTATCATTTGTTTGAAGATTTCTTCATATGCTGCAGCTTCAACATGTCCACTCTCAACGTTTAAGCCCTTAGGAGTAAAACCTAAAGATAGAGATGCATCTTCTTCATTTCCGATACAAACATCAACATATTGCATTAAGTCAC
>CAZVJQ010000002.1:0-82364 GCA_964627125.1 uncultured Fastidiosipila sp.
GCCCGCTAAATCTTGAATCTTCAGGTAAGTAGTAGGGAGCACGAGATAATGATTCAGCACCTCCTACAGCAATTAAATTTCTCTTACTAAAAAAAAGCTCTTGGTAAGCATTAATTGCTGATTGAATTCCTGAACCACAAATTCTATTAACTGTATATCCAGTTGTTGACACATTTAAGCCAGCATTAATCGCAGTAACTTTTGCCAAGTTACTAGATGTTTGTGATCCAATAACGTGTCCAATTATTACTTCATCAATTTGTGTTTTATCAATTTTAAATCTATCTATAGCTGCATTTAGTGCATGTTCGCTTAATTCTGGCACAGTAAAATCCTTAAGACCCCCGAGGTATCTACCTACTGGAGTTCTTGCAGCTGCTACAAATACAATTTTTTCTTTCGTTATATTACTCATAAATTTTATCCTCTTAATTAAATTACTATAATACTGTATCACAATATTTAATTTCCGTTTATCAATAATTTGAAAATTCATTAAATTGGGAATTTACAATCTAGAATTATAGATAATTAATGGCAAATACCGATAGCTAGAGTAGCATATTTTGAGAAATTTACAGTGACTTTTTGTAAACATCCGTATAAATAAAATAAGCTACAGTAACAAACCATAGCTTAGTATAATAATATGAGCATAAGATTAATAGTTATAAGCCTTTGCCGCCTTTAATAACCAAGGAAGGAAAATCTTCCATTCCTGTAATTATAGGTCTAGCTTTTGCAATTAAATTACGGAAAACATCAAGTTGTAAAGAAGCTTGGTGACTCTCTTTATCTACCCACACCTCATAAATATAAACTTTAGTATCATCTTCAGGGTCAATTCCGACACTATAAATTAAGCAAGGTTCATGAGACTTCATTTCTTCGGCTGCTTCCAGTAGATAGGTTAGTAATTCATCTCTATTTTCTGCTGTAGCACTGAGGCTACCATTTACACTGTATAAATCCATAAGTACTCCTTTAAGTTTTTTATAAGTATACTCCTAGTAAACTCTTGCAATATTAAGACTAGCTTAAATATATTCATCTAAACTAGCATGAGGGAAGAGGTCCATAGCAACTGGTGTATAAAACAATTCTCTTATTTTCTTAGGATCTTTTGTTTGGGCGAGTATCCACATGGCTTTGGCAAAAGCACTCTCCGTAGTCATATCATAAGCTTCTAAAATATTGTTTTTCTTCTTCAGATTATGTCCCACGCTATAAATTCCTATGTCAGATCCATCTAAAGGAACTTGCGTAGTTAAAATAAGGAAGTTATCTTGCTCTAAATATTCATCCAATTTCTCAGATAAATCATCATTAGGGTAGGAGGGCAGTCCACCCACACCAAAACTCTCAACTATAACTGTTTTATACTTGGCCAAAGCAAACTTCAACATCCCACTATCCGCAAGAGGCAGTAACTTAACCAAAGTTATATCTGTATTTAAGTCATGATAAAAGATGGGCCTCTCGAGCGATGGAGATGTAATATATGTAGTTAAAAACTTATCTTGAATACTAGCAATAATTGGATAATTAACAGATGAGAATGCATTGAAGTGTTTAGAGCGAGTCTTTCTAGCTCTAGTTCCAATAATTACACTACCATTAAATACAATATTAACTCCAGTAATACTATCTGATGATGCCGCAATGAAAGCATCGAATAGATTAATCTTAGAATCTGTATTATCAAAATGTATAGGTTTTTGAGCACCAGTCAGTATTATTGGTTTTCTAGAACCTTGAATAAGATAGGAGAGAGTAGCTGCTGTGTAAGCTAAAGTATCTGTTCCATGAGTAATTACAAAACCATCGTAATCATCGTAATTTTCTTCAATAGCTCTAGCACAAGCAAGACTATGGTAGGGAGTTGAATTACTTGAATCAATTGAGAAAAGCACCTTAGTTTCAACATCACAAAATTCAGATATCTCAGGCACAAAATCTAATAATTGCTCTGGACTAAATTCAGGAACCAATCCATCTTCAGATATTTCTGAGGCAATTGTACCACCCATTCCTAGCATTAATATTTTCTTCATCTAAAACCATCCTTTAAATTATCTAAGTTTTATTATAAAGAATTAAGCATGCAAAAACTTAGCTAAATAGCTGTTTAACAAGACAATAAAATTTGCTATGATAAGAATCTAGTTCTATATGTAGGGAATAAGACAAATAGAACGACAATATTAAATACTAACTGTTTTTAGGGGAAGAGCATGCAAGATAAAAAAACTAGATTTATTATCAGCACCAAGTCTGGAGCTAATGATAATTTTCAAGAAATTGAGAAAGTAATTAAAGATACATACAAGGATAGATTTGTAGATATAAAATTCACTAACACAGAGTTTGACGTAAAAAATTACTCTATAGAATGGGCTAATGAACATGGAAGCAATGGTCTTGTATTTATTCTAGGTGGAGATGGAGCTTCTAATGAGGCGGCGAGTGCACTCTACAATACCCAAACTTCTCTAGGTGTTATACCAACAGGTACTGCGAATGATTTTGCTAAAACTCTTTACAAGACTAAAAAAATTGATTTAGCATTAGTCAAGAGACTGATCAGAGCAAGTGTTAATGCCACAGAGAGTAAAATAGATTTAATCAGAGTTAATGATACAGTTGCATTAAATGTTGCATCAATGGGATATGACACTGTAGTTTTAGAACATGCATATAAGAATATTAATAGATGGAGTAAGATAGGTAGACATGCTTATACTTTAGCTATTTTACAAACACTATTTCATCAAAAAACCTACAATTTAGCTTATGATTTAGAAGATGCAAATGGTAAAACATTTAAAGGCGAGATGAATTCAATTATCTCAGTAATTGCAAATGCTAGATTTTATGGCGGAGGTTTTAACCCAACACCAGCAGCCGAGATAGACGATGGCTTAGGCGATTTCTTTATTGCAGAAAGTTTGAATATCTTTGAACTAATTCCTCTACTGATTAAATTTAAAGATGGCAAACATCTGAGCCATAAGAAAGTTCATTACTTCAACTTCACTAAAGGTTCTATAAAAACATTAGATGGGAGTGAAATCATGGGAAATGTAGATGGAAGAATTTTTAAATCTAATAGCATGGATTTTGAAGTACTTAAAGGTGCATTAAACTTTATCCAGATAAGCAACTTCTAATAGAAAAAGTCAGAAAACTAGAAGTAATCTGACTTTTTCATATCAAAAAATTATTTTTGTTTTGCATATTCAATAAACTTAATCAATGAATCTTCGAAGTCTTCACGATTTCTATTTACTGTAATAACGTGTGTATTGTCAGGGAAGTAGTTGTAGACGATTCTTGCATTTGTCAAAGAGTCGAGCGTGTCATAAATTCCTGAAAAATCAATCATCTCATCTTTACCAGACTGGGCTATGTAAATTGGAAGCTCAATCTCAGATAATTTATCTTTGAACTGATCCTTATGCTTATTCAATTCATCCATTTGCTCATGGTGTCTGGATAATGCATTTTCCATATCTAGCTCATAATCTAAATCATCTTTATTTCTCTTATATACATAATTAGCATATTGAGTAAAAGGCTCATTTAGCATAGTTCTGTGAGAACTCAATATTGGTGAGTTGAATAGACCGCCTCCAGCTAAATTAAACTTATCTTCGGTCAATGCCCAAGTAGATAGAATTCCACCTAGTGATAATCCAAATACCAATAATTTGTCGAAGTTTTTTGCTTCCATAAATCTAATTGCACGTTCAGTTTCTGCAAACCATGCACTTACATCTGTATTTAAAATATCGTAGACATCCTTAGTTCCATGTCCTGGGAACATAGGTGCGAAAGTAGTGTAGCCTTCTCTATGTAATTTTCTAGCAAGTAAGTTTACATCGTTTGGAGTACCTGTATAGGCGTGGAGAAGTATAATTCCTACATCCTTTTTGTCAGCTTCATAGTAATATGAATTTTCAAATGAGTTTAATTCCATCTTTTATCATCCTTTCAAAAACACAAGATAAATTATAAGTCATAAATGGTTTTAATCTAGAACATCTGCACTGTTTATGTTTGCTTTGGCCAAAGACAAGCACAACAAAATATCCTATAATAAGCAAAGATTCAACTGAGGTGTAAAAATGCAAAAACAAGTTAATAGGACTAATAGGTCCGAACATTATGTTGGTGATATAGACGACAGAGCCAAGACCATTTTCTTATTAGCTATAGTAGTTTCGTTCATTGGGCTAGCTCTAATTACAACTCCAGTTTCTGAAATAGGAACAGGGCTATTGACCATAATTACATCTCCATCAAATCTCTTCAACGACTATATAGATATAGCAGGTTTCGGAGCGGCACTAGTAAATGTTGCTCTAATGATTTTTATTCAAACTAGCTTAGTTAAGCTTGCTAAGCAATACATGAACGGTAATATCTTTTCAAGTATCTTAATGGTTGCAGGGCACGCATTCTTAGGTATTAATCCCTTGAATAGTTTAGCGCCAATGCTAGGAAGTTATCTATATGCAAAGATTAGTCAAACTCGTGTAAGTTCAATTCTTCATATAATGTTTGGAGTTACATCGATATCGCCAATTGCAAGTGTGATATTTTTTGGAGATAGTTTTCATCCTATAGTAAGGGTGCTTCTTGGAATTGTTGTTGGAGCGCTAGCAGGTTTCATAGCTCCTATATTGAGTCCGACAACGTTAAAGTTCCATCATGGTTATACAATCTTAGATGGGGGATTTAGTTCAGGAATGATCGCACTAGTTTTAGTATCAATTCTAAGATTTATGAATGTATCAGTAGATTTGCAAACTCCTGGAGCTGATTATCAAGGTTATGAATTAGCAGTTTTACTAGCTATCATCTATATTGGAGCTATTTTAGTAGCTGTATTTTTCTCTAGTGCATCAGTCAAAGGTTACTCACAGCTAATGAAACATAAGGGACGTCTTGTAGATTATCAAGTTTTATTTGGTACAGGAAATAGTGTTTTAAATGTGGGAATTATGGGCTTAATGAGTATCTCATATGTCCTATTAATGGGTGGTCATTTTTCTGGACCAGTACTCGCAGCTATAATTCCTTTATCAGGATATGCAGTACTTGGAATGAATCCGAGAAGATCTGCACCATTGATTTTTGGAGCTTTCTTCGCTCAAGTTCTAAACCCAAACATTGACCCAACAGTCACTTCCAGTATAAATGCAGCCCTTTTCAGTTCAGCATTAAGTCCAATTGTAGGTGAGTTTGGGGTTTTCGCGGGAATTGTTGCAGGTTTTATCCATGCAAGTGTGGTAGGACAAGTTGCTTACTTGCATGGAGGAGTAGATGTTTTCAATAATGGTTTTGCATCAGGTTTTGTAGCTATGATTCTTACAGGAGTTCTTTACTATATTAGAAAAGTCCAAAACAAGAGAAGCAACAAACCAAATAAAGATTTAAGCCTCGATTAATTCTATGTTTAGTTTATTAGCCTCTTCTAACTGAGCAGCAATCTGTAGCAATAAGTATTCCTTCGATTTTCCTGCGGTAAATTGAACGCCCAATGGTAAATTTTCTTCTTTACTTCTATATATAGGCAAGCTTATAGCAGGCTGGCCTGTTAAATTTGCTTGTTGGGTAAATGGAGTCCATGCCAAACTATCTGCAAACATATCCCAAACTAATTTAGCTTGTTCTTCTTTAGAGTAGTTTTGGGCAGTTCTTAATTTCTCTACAAATTCTTCTTCAAGTGCAAATTGCCCATGTTTTGGCGCAATTCCATTAGTTGTAGGCATTAAGTAGAGGTCATATTCCTTTAAGAAACTCTCACTGACTGCAGCAATTTTATCCCAGTAAGCTAGTACAGATGAGTAGTCCATTCCACTTACGCTATATCCATATTGATAAATAGCCCAGCTCATAGCTTCAATGTCTTCTGCGGTAACTTCACGTCCAATAGCTGACTCAATTCCCTTGATCATAAGTGCTGTTTCAACACCATTGACCATATAGTAAGTTTCCATAGCTCTTACACCATCGATTTCTATGGTATCTTCAACTAGTTCATGTCCAAGTTCTCTTAAATATTCAACCGTAGTAAGCACTGCTTGCTTGGCATCATCTGAAACTTCCGATTTAATCGGTGATTCAAGCGTATAGGCAATATTTAGTTTTCTTTCCAATGGTTCAAGTGTTTCTTCTTTAATAGTTGGCATAAGAAATGGAGATTCAAGTTGTTCTACTTGCACAGCCTTTAAGAAATTCCATGTATCTCTCACTGACTTGGTCAAAGCAAACTCTATCGATGCACCCTGCCATCCTCTATATGAACCAGGTCCCACAGGTACACGTCCACGAGTGGGTTTTAATCCAATTAAACCAGAAAAACTAGCAGGAATTCTTATTGATCCACCACCATCACTTGCTGTTGCTATAGGTACATAGCCTGCATTAAGTGAAACTGCTGCTCCTCCTGAAGAACCACCTGGATTTCTGTTTAAATCTAATGGGGAATTGACTCTACCAAGGAATTCTGAGTCACTGATATTTTTGAAACCAAACTCAGGTACATTTGTTCTTCCGACTATGATGAATCCTGCTTCTTTTAGTTTTTTGATAAAGTTACTGTCAGCTAGGGAGACATTTCCTGCAAGTAGTTTTGAGCCACTAGAGGAGGTGACATTGGCTTGGCTTTGGCCAAGGTCTTTAACTAATATGGGAACACCGTAGAATGGTGGGAGAGAGTTTTTGTCTGTAGTGTTTTGTAGATAATTGTCCATATTTGTTGCTTCGATTAAACTTTCTTCGAAAAGATTTGTGACTGCATTGAACTTTTCGTCTAGTTCTTTAATGTTATCAATGGCTTGTTTAACGAGTTCTTTTGAGCTTAAGTTTCCTAACTTAATTTGCTCTGCATAGAATGTTGCATCTTGAGTGAATAATTTCATTTTTTCAGATCTCCTTATTAATAGGTATATATAGGTATTATACAAGCTTATTTTTACTACATCTTATAAATAATAAATGTGGTTACTTTTGTAACCGATGCAAAAATTATTAAGCTTATAATCATCTCTGTTATTAAAAAAGTCGGAGGAAAAGAAATGACAAAAATTGGAATTATTACAGGTTCAACAAGAGAAGGACGTGTTAATTTAGACGTTGCAAACTAGGTATTAGATATTGCTAAGAACTCAGGTATTGAGGCAGAATTTGAATTAGTAGATATTAAAGATTATGATCTACCATTAATTAACACAGCGCCTCCAGGCATGCTACAAAAGAAATATTTAGATGAAAATACACAAAAGTGGTCAGAAAAGATTGACTCATTAGATGGTTTCATTTTTGTTACACCAGAATACAACAAGACAATTAGTCCAGCTTTAGCAAATGCTATTGACGTTATCTCACCAGAGTGGAGCAATAAGGCAGCAGGTATCGTTGCATATGGTTCAACATCAGGTGTTACTGCAACTCAAGCATTAAGAATTATTCTTTCAAACTTCCACGTTGCTACTACATCAGCATTTGGTGCATTAAGCTTATTCACAGACTTTGAAAATATGAGCGTATTTAAGCCAGCAGAACACAACTTACCAACAATCACAGCAGTTGTAGCACAAACAGTAAATTGGGCAACAGCTTTCAAGAACTTTAAAGAAGAAGTTCGTGGCTAATTTTTAGTTTTTAAGATTTTTATATCTCCGATTATCTTTAAGATTTTCGGAGTTTTTTTATGTTCACTTATATTTAAAATGGAATTAGTTCATGAGTTTCATTCGTATGATAAGCTTATTAAAATATGAATTGAGGAGATATGTATGATAGTTAAATTGTTAGAACCATTGCGTGTAGAAAAATCTTTAATTGAAGACCTGGCTCAGGGGATTATAGATAGAGGGCATGAGTTTGTATATTATGAGGAGAGAACAACTGATCCTGATGAGCTCGCTGAGCGTAGTGAAGATGCAGATATTGTCATTATTGGGAATACGCCATATTCTGCTGCTGCTTTTGCCAAAGCAAACAATCTCAAACTGATTAATGTTGCATTTACTGGATTTGACCATGTTGACACTAAACAAGCTAAAGAACAGGGAGTGAAAATTGCCAATGCTTCTGGATATGCGGATACAGCAGTTTCTGAATTAGTCATTGGTTTAACAATTGCTGTTTATAGAGAGCTTTTGCAAGGGGATAAGGATATTCGTGATGAGAATTTCCCTGGCCCAATACAAGGTAGAGAGATTAAAGGGAAGACTGTAGGTGTCATTGGTACCGGTAAAATTGGTCAAGATGTTGCTAAATTGTTTGATGCATTTGGTGCTAAGCTATTAGGATATAATCGTTCTGAAAAGGAAGAAATGCTAGCTCTTGGCATGGAGTATGTAGAATTAGATGAGTTACTTGAGAGAAGTGATATTGTTACTTTACATCTACCAATGAATGATGAAACTAAGAATACATTATCTGCTGAGAAGATTGCACTTATGAAGGAATCTGCAATTTTGATTAATGCTGCTAGGGGTGGAATTGTAGATAATGATGCTCTAGCCCAAGCGCTTAATGAAGGGAAGATAGCTGGAGCAGGAATTGATGTTTTTGATATGGAACCACCATTACCTGGAGATTATCCATTGCTACACTCTAAAAATACCGTTTTGGCACCACACATTGCGTATTTAACAGATGAGTCTATGATTGAGAGAGCTGAGATTGCATTTGATAACGTTATTAAATTTATTGCTGGTGATCCGCAAAATATAGTTTTAGATTAATCTTCTAGTTACATACAGGCATAAAAAAACACTCCCTAGGGAGTGTTTCTTATTATCAAAAATTCATTAATTAGCCAATTACGTGAACGTTTGCTGCTTGTAAACCTTTTTGTCCATCTTCTAAATCGAATTGAACTTCTTGGCCTTCTTGTAAAGTTTTGAATCCTTCAGATTGTACTGCTGAAAAGTGTACGAAAACATCTTCACCATTTTGTTGTGCGATAAATCCGTAACCTTTTTCTGAGTTAAACCATTTTACTGTACCTTTATTCATGTTGTATTTCCTTTCCATGCTTCTGCATATGTATTGATGTATAGATATAGATTACAGAAGAGGAAAAACTTATAAAAGTATTATTAACCAAAACTTCGTGCTACTAATTTAATACGAGGGTTAGTATAACACAGTTATTTTTTTATGTAACATTAAATTTATTTAATATTTGTACATTTTTAAGAAAATGTGGTTTTCACTTCAAAGATGGAGCTAAAATTACTATTGGGAATAATGTCTTTATTGGGCCATTTACAGGGTTTTATACTGCAGCACATGCTAATGCACCTGAACCTAGAAACACTGGTCTGGAGCAAGCTAGACCTATTACAGTTGGAGATAATGTATGGTTTGGAGCTAATGTTTCTGTTATGCCTGGAGTGACTATTGGAAGCAATTGTGTTATTGGTGCAGGTTCAGTTGTAACTAAAGATATTCCAGATAACTCCATAGCAACTGGAGTTCCTGCTAAGGTTCTTCGTGAAGTAAATGAGAGTGATTACCCAGAAGGTTGGGATAAATAAAATTATAATTAATGGCTATCCAAGGAGTTTTGGGTAGCCATTCTTCTTATACTTTCTTATTTTAACCAAGTAAATCTTTATAATATTGAATTGCTAACTGAGTTCTATCTCTTAAATCTAGTTTATCTAATACTTCAGAAAGGTAGTTCCTAACTGTACCAGAACTCAGATGCATTTTATCTGCAATCTCCTGATTGCTTAAACCCTCAGCGACTAATTCTGCAAGTTCTTGTTCACGTGAGCTTAAAGAAGAGAAAGTAGAATTTTTCTTCTCTCTATTCTTATATATAGAAGAGCTGAAACTTTCCATAATTTCATTACCGAAAACATTTTGATTATTATTAACTGCATAGATGGCAGGTAGAATTGAATTTATCTCAGTTTTAATAATGTAGCCTTTTGCGCCAATCTTTATAGCTTTCACAAAATACTCTTCGTCTAGGAATGTTGTTAGGAAGAGGATTTTTGCATCGCTATATCTATCTAGTATATTTTCGGCAGCAGTTAAACCATCCATCTGGTCCATGCGAATATCTAATAAGATTAAATCTGGCTTATGCTTATCGTAAAGTTCAATGGCTTCAAGACCATTAGAACCACTAGCTATAACTTCGACAGTATCATTTTGAGTTTTCGATTTTGCAGAAATTATTGTTATTAGACTTTGGCGGACTATTGGGTCATCGTCAACTAATATTATTCTCATTAAGCTAACTCACTTTCTATAGGTATTTTTAAGAATATTCTAAATCCATTATCTTGGTTAATGCTTAAACTAGCATTCATGTTGTTGGCTCTTTCTTGCATAGAGATTAGTCCTAAGCCTGAGCTGTTCCTTGACTTCTTATTCTCACCATTATCATAAATTAGTAGATAGTAGTTATCGCCACTCTCTTTAAGTGATATATCTACTCTAGTTGCAATTGAATGCTTCTTAGTATTAGTGAGAGCTTCTCTAGTAATTGCCATAACATTTGAATGTATATCTGGTCTTGGTTTTGAATTAATCTTAATTGTAAGGTATACAGGACAGTATTTATATGAATCAGCTAAGGTTTCTAAATCTTTATGGATATCTAAAGATTGTTCATGGAGGTCATGGACACTCTTTCTGACTTCATCCATAGCAGTTTGTAGTGTTTTACTTAAGTCATCTAATTGCTTGGATTTTTCTTCATTTGAGTCTAGTTTCATAACTTCAGTTTGTAAAATAGCTGCACTTAAGCGGTGTCCAATATTATCGTGTATCTCTTTAGAGATTCTATTTCTTTCTTGTAATTGTGCATTTCTAGAGCTATTAAGTAAGTTCTCATTCATTAATAGAATTTCTCTATTCAATTTATCCTTGCTAATAGTTGTCTGATCAAGCTCAGTTAAATATCTATCTAATGTACTGAAAGTTTCAGTAGTCCTATATGCCAACCATGCAGATAATACACTGTTTAAAATAAGAATAATTTTGGCAATTAAATCAATCTCTCTAGATAAGTGTAGAAGAGATATGCTTGCAAAAGTAGATCCTATTGGATGAGAAAATTGATATACAACTAAGGGTGTAGCAGCTACTATTTGGGGATAGAACATGCTAAAAATATGTAAGACAATTAGCACGATAGTGTTTAAGACTGTATTTAAATACTTTATTCCACTTAGTTCACTAGCTAGTCTTGATAAATACGCAATACCTAAAATGAAAGTAAATATATAAATAATAGCGATAGTTTGTGATGTATCTGTAGATTGTGCATCCATAAGATAAGCATTAGTAATAGCAAATGCATAGATGAAAAATAAATTGATTGCGTCTAATACTCTATTTTGCAAAATACTGCTCCTTACTACCTTATATAGTGATGCTCACTTCCATTTTAGTTTATATCTTAGAAAATTAATAGCAGATAAAGTATTGACAAATGTCATTAAAACATTGGCAATTCAATGACATCTCTCACTTATAAAAGAATAATGGAAAATTTAAAATAGTAAACGTAATGGAAATGCACTACAAAAATTATTCTAGCGAGGTGAAAAGAATGGCACATGAAGTAGTAGTTAAAAACTTAATTAAAAGATATAAAGACATAGTAGCAGTAAACAACTTGAGTATTAATATTGAAGATGGTGAGATTTTTGGTCTTTTAGGACCGAATGGATCTGGTAAGACGACTTTGATCAATAGCATTTTATCAATTCTTAAATATGACAATGGTGAAGTATTTATTTTTGGAGAAGAAATGAGTCCAAAAAGAAGAGATGTAAAACAAAAGATTGGATTAGTACCTCAGCACGTTGCGGTTTATGAGGGTTTGAACGTTCAAGAAAATATTGATTATTTTTGTAGCTTATATGTAAAAGATAAGAAAGAGCGTAAAAAGTTAGTCGATGAAGCTATTGATTTCGTACAACTTGGAGATTTTAGAAAATTTAAACCTTCTGAGCTATCTGGTGGACTATTAAGAAGATTAAATCTTGCTTGTGGTATTGCACATAAACCTAAGTTAATTATCTTAGATGAACCTACAGTTGCAGTTGACCCACAGTCTAGAAATAACATCTTGGAAGGTATCAAGAAGCTTAATGAAGAAGGTTCAACCATTATCTATACAACTCACTATATGGAAGAAGTTGAGTATCTTGCAGATAGAATTGCAATCTTAGATAAAGGACAAGTTCTAGTTGAAGGTACTATGCATGACATCTTAGATATGTCATCTGTGGGTGAGAGAATTCAATTAACTATCCATGATTTAGATGAGGAGGTATTAAAAGAACTTGGAGACAAGGAGTATGTGATAAACCTCTCATACAGTAATTCAGAATTACAAATGCAAATGAAGGGATCTGACCATCTCTTAGAAATGCTTAAATTCTTTGAAAACAAGAATATTGATGTGTTAGATGTTGAAAGTAAATCACCAAGTCTAAATGACGTATTCTTAGAACTTACAGGAAAGGAGCTGAGAGATCATGCTTAGAGTCTGGTTTAAATATGAGCTTAAGGATTATTTTGGTAACTGGCAAAATGTTGTCTGGACTGTAGTATTTCCCTTTGCTTATTTAACAGTATTTATGTTGGCAACTTATAACATTGCCTCAAATAACTATGATTTTGATCCAGTTACTGTAGCTATAACAACATCAGGAGAATCAGAGAACTTTGAAACAGTTATAGCTGAATTAGGTATTGAAGGAATAGGAAATGAAGATGCAGAAACTGATGAAGATATTTACCTCTATTACACATATACAAGTGCAGAAGAAGGTGAAGATTTATTAGAAAACGAAGATGTATTTGCACAAGTATTTTATGATTCAGAAGATGGGATTGAGATTTTTACTCTAAATAATCCCGATCCATTTGAATTAACGCTATTACAAAATGTATTTGATTCATATATGAGTCAAGAAAAATTATATGTTGAATTATTTGAACAACTTGCAGCATCCGGAGAGTTAACAGGAACTCCAGAGCAAATTAATACAAGAATTGAAGAAGTTATAGAGAATGTAGATGCAGCAGGAAGTCAAACAGTTAGAGATTATATCGATTTAGAATCTAGAAATGAAGCTATCTATCCATTCTTCGGTATGATTGTTGCAGCTATTGTTTATGTAGCTTTCTACCCAATGTTCTTAGGACAAATTATTATTGAAAAAGTAGCAGCTAATAAATCTAGTTTGGGTCTTAGGTTAAGTGCTACTCCCACAAGTAAAGTTAAAAGATTCTTAGTTAGTTTAGTACCAAGTCTTGTGATTGGATTAATGATGACTGTGACTTTCTATATCTATGCAGTGTTTATATTGAATGTAAATATAGGAGATCAGCATCTATTTAATCTATTAGCTCTTATTAGTACTACATTGGCAAGTATATTTACTGGGACTGCTTTGGCCGCACTTATAAGTAATTATTCTTTTGCTAATGTTTTAGGGATTTTCTTACCATTAGCGTTTGGTTTCACATCAGGAATGATGGGTGTACAAGTACAAAATCAAATCAGAGAGTTTGCTCCAATTTTGGATAAATTGAACCCAGTCAGCCAAGCCAGCAGAAGTATCTACTATATCTTCGGTGAAGTAAATTTTCCAAAATATTTTGAACACATGACAAATGTTTGGATCTACTTAGGAATCATGTTAGTGATTACTATACTGTCATTGAGAAAGGAAAGTTATGAAAGCGTTTAGTTTATATTTTTTACTTAATAGAAGACGATTCACGACAATAATTGCATATACTGTGTTGATGATCTTTTTAATGCAAACAATGATTAGATCTGCAGGTAATGATGAAGCTGGATTCACAATTGTTCCTTATACTCTTTATATACAGGATATGGATCAGTCAGAATTGTCAGAAGGTTTAACAGAGTACTTGCTAGACGGCAACGAAAAGTATGATGGTGAGTTTGAAGACGATACTGAGATAACAGATGCAATTAATGCAGAATCAATTAACTATGCAATAAGAATTCCAGAAAACTATCAAGAAAGATTACTTGCAGGTGAAGATGTTAAATTAGAGACGGTTGCTAGTTTTGATGAATATACAAATATCACTATTGATAATCAGATTGCAAATTTCTTAAATTTATTTAATCAGTATGCAAGTTTCATGGAAGATGCAGATCTTAGCGAAGTGATTGCTAATGTTCAAGAGAACCTGGAAGAGAGCGTCGAAATAGATGTCTTAGCAGAGCACAGTAACCTTGCCATGGCTAAGATGCAAGCTTACTTTGGATTATCTGACTACTTCCTAATTGCAATATTATTCGTAATTATTGGTGGAAGTTTTGAGGAATTAGAAGATAAGAAGGTCAAAGGTAGAGATCTGATTAGTGGATATAGTCCATTTAGAAGAAGCTTAGGAGTATTCCTAGCAGCCTTGGTATCAGGAGTTTTAGTTTGGTTAGTTCTACTAGCACAGCTCCCATTAACAGTTGATTTAGCAACTATAGACAATGAATTTATTATCTTAGCAATTGCCTCTAGTGCGAGCCACATGCTAGCAATAACAGGAATGGTCTTTATGATTAGTAATATTTTCAGTGGTAAAGGCAGTAACAACTTCTTTAGTACAATTTTCAGTCATATCATTGCTTTCTCCACAGGTCTGTTCATACCAAAACAATTTATTTTTGAAGGCTTATATAGAGCGTCAGCGATTTTCCCAACTTACTGGGATATGCAAAACCAAGAGTTGATCTCAGGTGCTGCAGCCTTAGGCGTAGATTACAGCTTATATGCTAGAAATATATTAGTTATCCTATTGATGACAGTGGTCTACTTCATAGTTGCATTCATCGTATATTCTACGAAATCAAGTAGGGCGCAAGCTTAGTAAATTATTAAAAATAGTAGTGTGGTGTCGACTTTGGAGCAAGTCGGTACTTTTTTAGCTAAAATCTTTACAAATAATATTGCATTATTTATAGATATTGTATGTTTTGCGTAGTTCTCGTTAACAAATCAATTGAAAAAGTTGTGAATTTCACCTTATAATGTAGACGTCCGTAATATCAAAAATATAGAGACACAGAAGAAGAGAGGTAAAGATGAGAAACTTTGGAAAGAAGTTTATGAGTTTAGCACTTTCTTTAGGACTATTAGTATCCCTTACTAATGTACCTTTAGAAGCTAGAACTCTAGGGAATCAAGCTCAAGTTAGCTATAACAATGAAGATGGCGATGCAGAAGAAGAGGGCCCATCTGTAGAAGAGATTGTTGCAAGCGACGAAGAGATGGAGCAAGCTGATTACAATGTAGTATTTGAGGATGAAGCAAACAACTTAAATATTTCAGGATTTGTATCTATCCCAGATGGCGCAGATGCAGTTAAAGATTTAGAATCAGGTTCTGTATTATTTAGATATAGAGCAGATGATCCTAGATCAGGTTTAGCAGCAGTATTCTCAGTATCAGATGCAGATACAGAAACAAACTATGCTGCATTCTATATTAACTTAGGCGCAGGTCAAGTTGGTGTAGAGATGAGATCAGCAGCTGGTGAACAAATTAACTCATTTAGCACTAGCCAAGCTCTAGACGGTGAGAGCTTAAACTTAAATAATACTTACTGGCATACAATTGTATATACATATGGTGAAAATGGAACAAGACTATATGTAGACGGTAATGTAGCTTATGCAGATACTGAAAATAGTAGCTTCTTTAGCGCTATGGATTCAATAAATACAATTTCTGTTGGTGGATTAGATAGAGCAGGAAGTAACTGGAAATTTGTTGGTGGTGTAGATAGAGTTGCAGTTTATGACCAAGTATTAACACCAGAAACAGTTAGAGAAGTGTCAGCAAGTACTGCTGTAGATTTTGGCGAAAGACCAGATGACCATGGTTTTGAAACATCAGATATTTTCTTCCCAGGATTAGCAGATGCTCCTTTCTATAGAATTCCTGCATTACTTCAAACAGCTGATGGTACTTTAATCGCAGCTGCTGAAGAGAGAAATGCTGGACTAAATACTGCAGGTGATATAAATACTGTTATTAGAAGAAGACCAGAGGGCGAGACAGAATTTGAAGATCCAATTACTGTAATTGACTTACCTGAATTGTCTGAAGGTAGTACATACGCTGCTTATACATCTTCACCATCATTAGTACAAGTTTCTCAAGGTGATAATGAAGGTAGAATTTACATGCTATTAACTGGATTCCCAGACCGTGCTACAACAACTACTACATGGTTAGGTGATGGTTATGTTGAAGTAGATGGTGAAACATACTTAGCATTATATGATGAAGACGATAATGAATATACAGTTCGTGAAGAAGGTGTTGTATATGACTCAGAGGGTAATGTTACTGAATATACAATGACTGTGACTGATGAAGCTCCATTTAATAACTTAGGTAACATCTCAGTAGATGGCGAAGTAATTGGTAATGCATTTGTTGCTACAGCAGATGGTTCAAACTACTTCGAAATTAGAGCAGAAGTTACAACTCACTTACTATTAACACACTCAGATGACGATGGTTTAACATGGTCACAACCAGTAGACTTAAGTGTTGACGTTAAGAATGATGAATTCATGATGTTCTTAGGTGCAGCACCAGGACAAGGTATTGAATTAGAATCAGGTAGATTAGTATTCCCAGTTTACTTCACAGATAACTACTGGGTAAGAGAATCAGCTGCTGTGATCTTCTCAGATGACGGTGGTGAAACATGGGCAATTGGTGAATCACCAAACGATACCGCTGAAACAGATAGTACTACAGGTGAAATCGATGATAAACAAACTACATCTCAAGTAGTTCAATTAAATGATGGTACATTACTATTATTCATGAGTAACGATTCAGGTGAAGTTTTATATGCAGTAAGTTCTGACGAAGGTGAAACATGGGATGATGAAGTTGTTGCAGTAGATTTCGTATCAGAGTCAGCAACTCAACTATCAGCTATTCACTACGAAGAAGATGGTACAGAGTACGTAATTCTAAGTAACCCACGTGGTCTTGGAAATGGAAATGGTTCTGTAAAACTTCTACAAGTTGGAGAAGGAAATATATTAGAAGTTGCTAACGATAGATTAATTACTCCATCATCATTCCAAAACTCAGCATTAGTTGATTTAGGCGATGGAAATATCGGTTTAACATATGAGCAAGGTATTGAAGAAGGTATCGCATTTAGATATTTAGAATTCCCATTCTCATGGTTAACTGAAGAAAGAGAAAATATCTATGGAAGTATTAGTTTAGAAAATCCAGTAGTTGAATCAGCAGAAGCTGTTGAGGAAGATGGATCAGTTCTACTAAATCTTACATTTAACAATGCTATTTTCAATGCAGCAGATGCAACAGTTCTAGTAGATGCTAATGGTAATGAAATTGAAGCAACATATGTTTCAGGTACAGGTACAAATACATTAAGCTTCGACTTAGGTGAAGATGCATTAGGCGAAGAATTAAATGTATTATCATTAAGCAAGCGTGGATACATTGAAGATTTATCAGGTGCAAGTGTTACAGGCTCTGAAGATGAACTAGAATTAGGTATTGCAGTAGATGCAGTAGGCGAGAGCGCTTCAGGTGAAGAGGAAGAGACTGAAGAAACTGAAGATACAACAGATGAAACTGACGACACTGAAGAAGAAGTAGAAGAAACTGAAACAGATTCAACTACTACAACTGAAGAAGAATCAGAAGGACTATCTGGTGGATTAATCGCAGGTATCGTTGCTGGTGCAGTAGCTATTATTGGTGCAGTAGGATACTTCATCTCAAGAAATAAAGGCGATAAGTCAGAAGAAGAAAAATAATCTAAAGTTTAAATAATAATCTATTAGATTTTATGCAGGTTCTAGAGTTTCTAGGACCTGTTTTTTATGCTAGTCTACACAGATTTTTATGCGAAAATGTCCTATAATACTTCTAGTAAACTTAGAATTAGATTTACATCAGGGGAGAAGTATGAGTAAAAATCAATTAGCTACAACATCCAAGATAATATTAGGAGCAATTATTATTATTGCTCTTTTAATTGCAGCTCTAATTTTCTGGCAATTCTATTCAGGAAATGCTCTAGATTCAAGTGAAAATACAAGCTCAAGTAGCGTTGAAGAAACTAGTACAACCAGTACTACTGCTCAAGTTACAACTTCAACTGAAGTTCCAACCACAACAACTACTACAGTAGAAGATACTACCACCGAAGAAACAACAGTAGAAGAAACTACGACAACCACAACTACGGTACCTACAACACAGGCTCCGACTACACAAACTCCTACTAGCCAAGCTGCAACACCTACTCCTACAACTACTATTGAACTTGTTAGTCCAGATGGTAGAAGAGGTTCACAATTAGATACTGCATTTACTGTAAATGGTATAGAAGTAGTAAATAAGCAGCATTGGGTAAATTCTAATTACAGACCGCTTCCAGACTACATGCAAAATAATGGTTTGCGAGAAGAAGCTTGGACAGCATTCTTAAATATGCAAGCAGCTGCTGCTGAAGAAGGCGTTACCCTAGTTCATATTAGTTCATATAGAACTTATGAATTACAAGCAAGACTCTTCGCTAACTATTCCTTAAGAGCTGGAGAAGAAGCAGCTAATAGATATAGCGCCAGAGCTGGCCAAAGCGAACACCAAACTGGCCTCGCCATCGACATCACATCAGGTGGTGATCTATATCAAAGTTTCGCAGATACACCAGGTGGTATTTGGTTATGGGAGCATGCATATGAGTATGGATTTATTTTACGTTACCCACAAGGTAAAGAGCACATCACTGGATATATGTTTGAACCATGGCACTTCAGATATGTTGGTGTTGATGTAGCTGCTGATTTTGGACCAAACCATACATTAACGCTAGAAGAATATTTAGGAATAGTTCCATAAAATTAAATGTACTAGTAAATAGATAGACAAGTAGCAAAGGGAAAAGGAGCAATACCTTAAATAGATTAAGGGTGTTGGAAAACTTAATCAATGTCTGACAATAATTCAAGTGAGAAAATAACGTTAAGGAGGAAAGTATTAGATTTCTTTCTGATAGCTTTGCCCGGAATGAGAATAATAAAATCTGCATTGGCTGTATTAATTTCTGTAGTAATTATTCAATTATTAAATTATGGTGATCTAAATCAAGCAGCTATTGCAGCGCTTATCTGTGTGCAAATAGATATGAAGTCTTCAGAGTCGCAGGCATATAGTAGATTAATGGGGACTTTTGTTGCAGGTATTTACTCATATTTAGTTTTAGAATTACTCTTAAATGTATTTAATCTTGAAGTTGGTAGCCTGGCATTTATCTCTCTTGTTGTTGTATTTATGGCATTACTAATGCACATACTAGTATTTTTAAGACTACAAACTTCGGTTAGCATTGGTGCTATTGTTTATTTAGTTATCTGTTTTGGATATGCTGGTGCAGGTCCATTAGCTTATGCGATTAATAGAACTTTATCTACTCTTCTCGGTGTTTTAGTTGCTCTATTTGTGAACTGGATTCCAATTTTAGAGAAAACTGGTGAGAAACTACGCCATACACAGGCTGAGGCTTACCAAGATATATTCCATACTGAAAATGTTCGCTACGAAAGATTCATTGACGAGAGTATAGATAAAGGTAATGAAGAAGAACAGATTAAGGATGCTGATTCTGAAGATTCGGATGAAGAATAATTAAGTTTCTACTGTATTTTTATCATTTATAATAATAGTACTCATATTTATGGAGGTGGTGAATATCGAACTTTGGATAGTTTTAGGAATAATAATTACACTTATACTCCTGTTTGTTTTACTCTTAATCATTGCTGCAAATCTAGCAGTAACTTATGCCTTAATTCCTGGATCTGGAGCTGAAAAACGAGAAATTCTTGATGAAGAAGAGGCAGAGCCAGCACCTGGATTTCATGTTGATTACAATGCAGAAAGAAATAACGGAAGATTATGGCTCCAGAGCATGAATGGTGTAGTCAAAGATGTGGATATTAAAACTAAAGATAATTACATTCTAATAGGGCATCTTTTCAAGCAGAGGTCATATACAGAAAAATGGGCAATAGTTGTTCATGGATATCAATCTGAAGAGCTTTTAGCATTCAAACATGCAGAGCAATTTTATAATCAAGGTTTCAATGTACTAACTTATCAATTAAGAGCTCACGACAATAGTGAAGGTAAATATATTGGTATGGGTTTCTTAGATAAAGATGATCTCATTCAATGGACTAATTATGTAATTGATAAAGATAGTAATGCCAAGATCGCTTACCACGGAACTTCCATGGGCGGTGCAACAGTGCTTATGGCATCAGGGATGAAAGAACTACCTACTCAAGTTCAGGCAATTATAGATGATTGTGCTTATTCGAGCGTAGAAGAAATATTTGCTCTGGAATTAAAAAAGAGATTTAATATCTCATCTAAATTACTAATGAGATTCTTTTCTTTAGCAGCTAAAATTAGAGCTGGATATTCTTTAGAAGAGGGCGAGCTTGATCAGTATCTTAAACATAACAGTGTTCCTACATTGATTATTCATGGAGAAGAGGACGATTTCGTCCCGATTGAAATGAGTGAGAGAAATTTTAATAATATTCCACATGATGAAAAAGAGTTTATGAGGGTGGAAATAGCAAACCATGCTCAAGCACACTTCGTAGATGAAGGAAAATATTATGGGAGAGTTTTCTCATTTTTGGATAAATATCTCTAGCTATGAATTTGTAAACTAACCATAACTAATTTAACTGATTTCCTACTAAAATAATAAGATAGTGTTAACTATGGCATAAGTTACCCATATGTTAAACCACGAGATTTTTATTGATGTAAAATAGATAGGAAAGAAAATTAAGAAAGATCATAATATTTAGCATTGACTTAGAACTAAGCAAATATTAATGATGATATTTTATATAGTCATAAAAAAATATTAAAACGAAAGGAAGTATATATAAATGATAATCGGTATACCAAAAGAAATTAAGGCACAAGAGGGTAGAGTTTCAGCAACTCCAGCAATTGTAGCTCAGTTAGTTAAGTCTGGTAATGAAGTATTAGTAGAAACACAAGCAGGTGTATTCTCAGGATATGAAGACGAGGAATATAGTGCAGTCGGAGCTCAAATTTTAGATATAGCTGAAGAGGTGTGGAATAGAGCAGAATTAATTTATAAAGTTAAAGAACCACTACCAGAGGAGTATAAATACTTCCGTGAAGGTTTAATGATCTATACATACCTACACTTAGCATCTGAAGAAGAATTAACTCAAGCACTATTAGATAATAAAGTTACAGGTATCGCATACGAAACAGTACAAGTTGACCGCACAACTCCATTATTAAAACCAATGAGTGAGGTTGCAGGTAGAATGGCTGTTTTAGAAGGTGCTTACCACTTAAAGAGAAATACAGGTGGTAGAGGTACTATGTTAGGCGGAGTACCTGGTGTTCTTCCAGCAAATGTTGTTGTTGTCGGTGGTGGTGTAGTTGGTACTGCAGCAATCCGAATTGCAACAGGTATGGGAGCAAGAGTTACTGTAGTAGATAATAATCTAGATAGATTAGCCGAATTAGTAGATATTTTCGGAAACGATATTGAAACTCTATATTCAACAGAATTAAACTTAGCAATGGTTGTTCAGGAAGCAGACCTAGTAATTTCTACAGTTCTAATTCCTGGTGAGAAAGCTCCTCAATTAATTACTGAAGACATGGTTAAAACAATGCCTAAAGGATCAGTAATCGTTGACGTAGCAATTGACCAAGGTGGTTCAACAAATATTACAGCTGAACATGGACCTACAACATTAGCAGAGCCAACATTCACTAAACATGGTGTTGTACACTATGCAGTTGCAAACATTCCAGGAGCAGTTCCAAGAATGTCAACTGAAGCATTATCAAATGCAACAAGTGTTTACCTATTCGAAATTACAAGAAGAGGATTAAAAGGTGCTATTGAACGTAGACCAGAACTAGAAGGTGCATTTAACACTGTAGCTGGTCATATTACAAATAGCCATGTTGCAAAGGCATTAAACTTAGAACTAAGAGATCCAAAAGAACTTTTATAAAATAATTTATAAATAATTCAAGTAGCTTCATTAAAGTGAGGCTACTTTTTTTATTGTCTATGTATAATAGAAGGGTATGAAAAAAAGGAGTATTTCTCTATGGCTAAGTTAAAAGAGCGAATAACTAATCTAGTAGACAAATTGAATAATAATAAAACAGTTATTTATGTTAAAGAGATGATGGGTAGATTTGATAATAATCAAATTCCATTAACCTCTGCAGCGACTAGTTATTATCTATTCTTTTCAATATTTCCACTGATTTTATTTTTAATATCATTATTTAATTTAATCGATCCTACCTTAGTGGATAGATTTAGCAATGAATTAGCTGGTGCTAGTTTAATTATCCCCGAGCCAGTTATTAATGTTCTAGAGAATTTTATTAATACTATTGGCCAAAGCAACTCAATCTCAGTTGTTTCCTTCAGTGGTATTGCGCTTCTATGGTCCGCATCCAGTGCATTTGGGAATATTGTAAACTCATTAAATAAAATATATGCAAGACATAATAATGATTTAAATTTCATAGTTAAAGCAGTATCCGGTATTGTTTCAGCATTAACTATTGGGTTACTACTATTACTAATATTAGTATTCCTTAGTTTTAGTGAATTAATACTATCTTTCATAGATGATATAATTTATGTCCCAGTTGAAATTAGTAACTTTATTAACGGTATTGGAACTTATTTAATTGCTTTTGCAGTCTTAGTACTAATCTTTTTTGTGATATATTCAGCACTTTCCAGATGGAAATCTAATAAGTGGTTTAGCCTTGGATCTGCGGCTTTTACAGCCTCTGCTTGGATGATAATTTCGTTTGTTATGTCCAATATTATTTCATCTAACGAGAGATATGACGTTATTTATGGAAGTTTAGCCGCAATAATTTTCCTACTATTATGGATGTTTGCAATAGTCTTATCACTCATGATAGGAGCATTTATACATACTGAATTAATGAGACGTTGGCCAAAAAAGGAAAAAGAAAATATAGATGATGAGCCAACAGATACTGGTGGATTGGAATTGGATGAGGAGAGTTATAGTGGAGAGTAAATATCCAAATGTAGAACCGAGAAAATTTTTTGCAACAATAAAGAATGAAGTTAATAGATTGAACCTTAGAGAAACACTAGCCAACAAAACTAGAGCTGAAATTAAACTATATGCTGCAAATTTAGAACTGGATAGCAGTTTAAGAAGTAAAGTAGATATGAGAATTAGACTACAGGCTAGTTTAATTAGCCTTGGTATTTTACTGTTGCTGATTGTTGGATTAGTAATCTTAACTTTAATGGAGCAACAGATACTTGCGATAATTATGGCTGTTTTAATATTAGTTTTCTTAATATTCTCAAGCATAGGTAGAACGACTCGTAAATCTTTTGAAGAGAAGATTGCTAGAGAAAATATCTTAAGAAAAATTGAATCAGGTGAAATTAATATTGAGGATAAGGAAGTTGAAGCAAGAATTAATGATGCTGAAAATGAACTTAAATCCCTTCAAGAGGAGATTTCTAGAGTAGCTGAAGACTCACAATATTTTAAACTTCTAGATGAAAAATATAGATCTCTATATACAGTAAATAGACTACATGAGATTTCAAAATCTAATCGTCCTGAAAATATTGAAGAAGCTCTAGAACTTTATGACATTGAAGATGAAGCAGCTAGAGAAGAGCAAGAGAGACAAGAACAAGAGCATTTAGATCGTCTGAACAAATTCCGCTAAATTTTTATATAGAGTGAAACTCAGAAAGTAAAAGATATGAGATTGTTTCGATTAATAGCATTAATAGCGATATTAGCAATAATTGCCTATTTCCTTATAGGTTTTATCTTTACTGCAATTGCTTACTACTTAGCCTTCAAGCGAGCTGAGAAGACTGATGAATCTAAGAATGAAACAAATAAGAATTATAGGAATAGAATAAAAGAAGTTCCTTACGAGAGAACTAGTTTTAAGTCTGGTAAAAATACTCTACAAGCATATATTTTTGGAAGAAGTAATGATAGAGGCTTGTTGGTATTTGCTCATGGTCTATGGAGTTCACATAAAGATTATATAAATCAAATAATTTACTTGGTTGAAGAAGGGTGGCAAGTCTTCACTTATGATGCTACAGGTTGTGGCGAAAGTGAAGGTTCTAGTTCACTTGGCTTAGTACAGTCCGCTCTAGACCTGAATAAAGCTCTTAACTATATTGAGTTACAAGATGATTTTAAAGATAAGGATATATACTTGTTTGGTCACAGCTGGGGTGGTTATGCAGTAACTGCAGTTCAAAATTTCAACCACGATATTAAGGCAACAGTATCAGTTTCAGGCTATGCATATCCAGTCGACATGTTAATGGAAGTATTAAGAAAGCTTCTTAAAGATGTGGCAGGGCTCTTATATCCTTTTGCATGGATTATAAATTTACTAAGATTTGGGCGTTGGCACAGATTAAATGGAATTAAGACACTTAAGAAAATTAAAAATCCTATGCTAGTTGTCCATGGTCAAGATGACGCACTAATATCCAGTGATGGAGCATCCCTATTTTCATATAGACATAAGGTTGAGAACAGTAATGTTACTTTCATTCGTTGGACAATTGAAGGATTCACTGGACATGATGTTCTCGGCAATTTTAACTATGAAATTGATGTAGAAAAAATCGTCGATGATATAGCTGATGATTTAGATAAGTATATTCTTGAAAATAAGCTAGTAGATAAAGAGAAGCTTATTGAAGATATAAACATTGCTATTGAAGAGCAAAATGCAGATCCAGACTATAGACTTAACATTCGCTTGATGAGAGTCGTTAATTATTTCTTTATGAGAGAGCTAAGAGAAGATTAAACAAAATTACTTTATTTTGTATTCATGATTATTGGGCTCAAATACCATACAATAGTTTATAAGTTAAATAAAAATAGATTAGATTAATGAAGGAGACATTATGAGTAAAATATATGAATTTGCACCATTAACAGCAAAGAAGGAAGAGTATCCACTTAGCCAACATGAAGGTGAGGTAATGCTACTAGTTAACACAGCTACCAAATGTGGATTGGCAGTGCAATTTGAAGGATTAGAGAAACTACATCAAGAATTTAAAGATGATGGTCTAGTAGTTTTAGGTTTCCCATCTGCTCAATTTATGAATCAAGAGTTAGATAATGATGAAGATATTCAGCAGACTTGTAAGGTTAATTTTGGTGTTACATTCAAGGTTCTCAAGAGAACAGAAGTAAATGGTGAGAATGCAGAACCTTTATACCAATACCTTAAGAGCGAAATCCCTGGTGAAGAAGGTCCAGAATTAGAATGGAACTTTGCTAAATTCCTAGTCAATCGTGAAGGTGAAGTAGTGAAACGCTACCATCCACAAATTACACCAGAAGAAATTAGGGCTGATATTCAAGATTTACTGTAGAAAAACATTATGGATAAACATCAGAGAAGAAGTAGGTGGATTAATATCTTAACCGCCGTCATTATCATAGTTGCAATTCTTGCAGTTTATATATTTAGCATAGGGAGGATTCTTGTTAAGGATGACTCACCTCAGCAAGCTGATGCAGCATTTGTTTTGCAAGGACTCATTCCTAGTAGGATTCTTCATGCTGTCGATCTATACCATGAAGGGCAGATTTCTAAAATCATAATGGTTGAAGAGTATAAATCTGCTGACGAATTGCTGGATGAAAAAGGCGTAGAAATACTTCTATTTGAGCAATTAAATAAAGATATTGCTATGCAACTTGGAGTTCCTGAAGATGATATAATAATTCTTCCTGGAGCTGCTAGAAGTACAAAAGATGAAGCTATAATTCTTGGTGAGTATTTATCTACAAATGATTACTTCAACTCTATTACTATAGTTACTTCTCCTAGTCATTCATTTAGGTCATTCATGATTACTGATAATGCTTTAAATAAGCTAGATAGGGAAGTAATACTAAGTTCTCAACCTACAACATACGAGGATTTTAATCCTAGTAGATGGTTCTTAAATAGAGAAAATATTGAAGAGGTAATCTTTGAAACTATAAAAACTCTCTCATATTATCTTATAGAGCAGTTCCAATTTTAAATTTAGGCAAAATTATCCCCTTCCGATGAGAAGGGGATTATCAACTTTATTGATTATTCTTCGCTGAAATCGAAGAGTATTCCTACATTTTCTTCCTCAGCTCTTTTACTGACTTGACCGGCTATTGCGATATCGTGAGCACCTAATCCAACTGGTACTGCTATAGCGATTTTACCTTCTAAATCATCCATTTCTTTTTCATTGTTGAACAATTCAGAGAATGTTGCATCAATGTGGCTCTTGTCAATGACTCCCTCTTTAAATGCATGGGCCAAAGCCGCCCTACTCGCAGCTTGCTCGATATTATCTGTATAGATATAATCACTTGAAAGAATTAATTCATTACTTAATTCATTGTGAGAACCAAGCGGGATAATAATTGTGTCTGGCTCTACCCATTCCTTCTCAACAATAGGTTTAGTAGATTTGGTTGCTGTAATAACTATATCTACATCTTTACATATTTCTTCAGGATCAGCATAAAATACTGGCTCAACATCTATTTTTTCTGAAATTTCTTCAATAAATTCATCTGTACCAGCTTCTCTATGGTTCCAAAATTTTATACTCTCAATGTCATACCAGGAATTTAATGCAGCCAATGTGAAACTTGCTTGCACCCCTTTACCATATATACCAATTCTAATCTTACTACCTTTTTCTACCTTAAGAGCGCTGAGTGCCGCGGGTGCTTGAGCACCTGTTCTTAGATTTGAAATTACAGTACCATCCATGATTGTATCGAATGTTCCTAGTCTTGGATTAGCTATAAGAATAAGGGCTGTGATATATGGTAAACCAACTTCTTTTCTTTCTCCATCAAAACCACCGACCCATTTTAGTCCTGCAACATCTTGATAGCCTACGTAAGCTGGCATAGCATTTAGAAAACCTTCATATTCTGGCCATTTAGAATCATCACCTAGATGTAAAGTTACCTTACTTGGATTCTTCACTTCGTTGTAATCAATATAATTTTTGGCAACTATTTCATTTATCTCATCCAAATAGATTAGTCTTTTCACTTCTCCGGTGTTTAATAGTCTTGTTTTTCGCATATAATCACTCTCCTTTGACCAGTTATACTGCTCAGTTTTTAAACAATGCACGAGGCATAAATTAGATCTTTGATATTTGTGTTTGATGTGTATCTATACCATTATAATAATTGAAGTTTAAAATACAGTAAATATCGCTATAATTTTTTATAGTCACAATTTAATAGTATAATAAGTAAGTGTGCACTTGAATATTTAAGGGGTGAAATATGGATTTAGACAATTTACGTTATGGTCTTGGAAAAACTTATGTAAGAAGAATCTTGCTACAAGGAGTGTCCTCATTACTTGTAGGTGTTTTCATTGCAGTTAATCCTGTTTTTTCAGTTAATATCGTTAGAAACTTAGCTATTATCGTTGCCCTGATATTTGCTCTAGCCCAAATTGCTGATTTTATTCTCTCCCAAAGAGAAGAGAAGTCTCTCGGTAACCATGTAGCACTTGCTCTTATAGCAGTTGTAATAGTAGTTTACTTATTCAGAGCACCAAGACTTATTTGGAATGTTTTAGGTCTATTATCTGCTGCTGGTTTTGCCTTTAGAGCAGGTACTAGCTTTCAGTTAGCTGTAACAGAAAATAGATTTAGATATAATCGCTGGTATTTAGCTGTCATTAGTGGAGTAATTTTCTTGGCATTTTCAATATTTTCCTTAAGCTTACCAATGGATTTAGATAATGAGGCTATTAGAACAATAGGTATATTATTGATTTCATCAGCATTTGTGGATCTTCTCGCTATTGGAAGTTTACTATTTAAGTCAGAAACTACTGTGGTTCCTATCAATTCTACAGAAAATAGCACTAATCAATAGTTGGAGGTCTTATGAAGAAATTCATCAGCCTAATTTTATCGCTTATTATTTCCCTTTCAGTGGTTTCATGTACTAGTAATGAAGATGAAGAGATAAGTGATTTTCCCATTCCTACAATAGAAGAAAATGAAGATTTAGACTCAATAGAAATTAGTCATATTGATATGGGGCATTTGGGCCCATCTTATAATGCTCTTGATGGAATAGGTGAGTTAAATGGTTTTCAGATATACGATAGATATTTTCAATCCCGCCTAGTTAAGAATAATTTGCAAGTAGATTTGATAATGAAATCAACTCTTAACTACACTGTAAGTTTGGAGTTTATTCTTACTGTCACTAACGACGAGGAAGTTAATCGAAATGATTTGCTATACATTATCGCTGTAATATTTTCTGAGTCTAACTTGTTAAAAGCCGACAACGGTTATACCGAGCAAATGCTTGATGATACTATTGAACTCATTGGAGATCCTGAAGGAAATCTTGAACTTGTAATCCAAGAAAATAGCTTTGCATATGTTGTTGAAGAAGGTAACTTACATGTTCAAATTAATGACAATTCCTTTAGTGGAGATACTATTTTTACTCTAAACAATAGTCTAACTGACATGGGTATGGAAGCAGGGCTTCATCTTATTTCATATAGTTATCAGTATAGAGCTCAAGAGCAGATAATGAATATAACAGTGCAATCTAGTCCAAGCTTAGAACTTGTATACACTGTCCATATGTTAAGAGATAATTCGATTAATCAGGCTGAAGCAAGTTTAAATGCAATATCTGAGTTCTTACCAGAGAAGGTTAGTGAGAATATAACTGAAATTGCTGATGCATTTAGAGATTTAAGAATGCCATGGAATAGTGAAACAGACGTAAATGATGAAATTATAGTTAGTAAAACCAACCGTAATCAATCTGATTATTTTGTATTTACTTGGTCAGAACCATTAGATTTTTCCTACTTAAACTAATGCATGACTTGCAATGATAAATTCATCTTCATAAGATATAATTAGTAAAACGAGATTAGAACTGGAGTAGTTTATGAGTGATAGAGATAAGTTCTTTAAGATAGGACAAGATTATGCTGAGGAGAGCAACCAAGAACTTTCTTTGATATTTAACAGTATTTTAGATAATGAGGATTTAGCAGGAAGAAGCGAATATGATTTTGCTATGAATTTACAAGGTAGATTCAATCAAGAAAAATTAAAGTTTTTTAATAGACCTAATGTAACTATTGATGCTAAGACTCTAGAAGAATTTTTAGATTCACTTGAAGAAAATGAATTAATTAGTTTTAGTGTAGGATTTTCTACAAGAACTGACTATGATTTGCCAGAACCTATAATGGATAAATTAAAAAATATACCTCAATCTAGTCAGGATAAAATTCTTGAAGAGTTATTTGAACTTGCACCTGATAAGAAAGATCAAAAGGATGAGAGTTTAGAGGATCTAGATGAGATATATCTAGCTACTAACTTATTGACTGTATTGAGTAATTGGCCGAACTTAGAAATTGCTAAGAAGATTATTGATTGGTATACCTCATCATCAGTTGCTGATGAGAGAATTGGTGATGCTATTGTTGAGTATCTTGTGCAGGTGGGGCCGGTGGCTTTGCCCGCATTATATGAATTATTGGAAGAGAAATTAGACTATAATTCAAGCGATAGTGATATATCAAGCGATGAGTACGAGTTCTTGTTGCAAGCAATTACAAATATTGCTATAAAAAATCATAAGCATAAAGATGATGTATATAAAGTTTTAAGACAAGTGTTCAAACACAGCGATAAGAAGACCTATGTCACTAATTTATTAGGAGATTTGGGTCATGCTAGAGCTATAGTTTTATTAAAGGGACATGTTGATAAGAATCAAGCAACTATTTCTGAAGGTTTATATTACGATATAGTCGCAGCCTTACAAAAACTTGGGGCAGATTTAACTGATTTCCCAAACTTAGGTTCAAGATTTTTAGGCAATAGAAATCGCGGGTAGATACTAGATAACGAGGTGATACGATGGCTTCAGTCACATTAGCCAATATTATAAAAGAATTTGATTTAGAGGAACTGACATCTTTTGGAAATACAGAAGATATATTAATTACGGTTGCTGACGTTACTAGACCTGGTCTACAGCTATCAGGATCTTATGATCACTTCGGTGCAGATAGAATGCAGCTTCTCGGTAATATGGAAATGGCTTTCTTAGCTAACCATAATGCTGAAGAGAGAATGCATAAATTAGATAGATTGATGTCTACAGGAATTCCTTGTTTGATTATTTCAAGACACCATGATCCTTATCCTGAAATGATTGAATGTTCTAATAGATATTCTGTGCCACTGCTAAGAACCGCTGAAGTAACATCAGTATTCATGAGTTCACTTGTGAAATATCTTAACGTTGAGCTGGCACCAGAGACAACTATGCATGGAGTATTAGTTGAGATTTATGGTGAAGGTATGCTGATGCTCGGTGAGAGTGGTGTTGGTAAATCTGAAACTGCTATGGAATTAGTTAATAGAGGACATCGTCTGATTGCGGATGACTTGGTTGAAGTAAGAAGGGTATCAGATATTACTCTGCTTGGACGAGCTCCGGAAATTATTCGACATTTAATTGAGATTCGTGGTCTAGGTATCATGGATGTTAAGGAATTGTTTGGTGTGCAAGCAGTTAAGCAAGAAGAGTCGATTAACTTCGTTATTAATTTGGAACTTTGGGATGAGAGAAAATCTTACGAAAGATTGGGTATTAGTGAGGAAACTACAGATATTTTAGGTATTCAAGTTCCATCGATTACTATACCTGTTAGACCTGGTAGAAACCTGGCTATTATCGTTGAAGTTGCTGCTATTAACTATAGACAAAGAAGAATGGGTTATAATGCGGCGCAGGCTTTGACCGATAGATTATTTGGAAATAAAAATGGACTCTAAGTAGGGTCTTGTTGATACAATTTACAATCATTGAAGGAAAAGAAAATGGTAGAAACAAACTTAGATTTTGATGCAAAATTAATTGAAAAACTTGAAACATTAATTAGCGAAAAGGGTCTAGATATTAGATTTAATGAGGTCTTAGCACCACATACTTCCTATAATATTGGAGGTCCTGCAGATATCTTCTATAGCCCAGAAGATATTGTTGAACTACAAGAGATTTTAGCGTTGGCTCAAGAGTATGACGTGGAAGTCACTATTTTAGGATTGGGTTCAAATGTTCTAGTTTCTGATAAAGGAATTAGAGGCCTAGTTATTTCTTTTAATGAGAAATTCTCTAAAAAGGGATTTTTAAATGTTTGTCCTGAACCTAATTGGGATGGAGTTCATTTTGCTAACGACAATATTAAAGATGAATTAAGTTTTGATGAAGATGGATACACTTATCTATATGTTGGGGCGGGTGAAGCATTAAAAGAGTTATCTCGATATGCTGCTAGAAATTCATTAACTGGATTAGAATTTAGCTGCGGAATCCCAGGATCAGTTGGTGGTGCAATCTACATGAACGCTGGTGCATATGGTGGGACTACTGATGAAGTCTGTATAATGACTTATTACCTGGACCAAGATTATGTTTTAAGAGCGGCTGTTGGTGAAGAGCAAAACTTCGCTTATAGACAGAGCTTATTCCACCAAGAAAATGGTATTATCTTAGCTTCAATTTATAAGTTGAAAACTGGTGACAAAGAAGCTATCGATGCAGATATTGCTGAATTTACTCGTAGAAGAGAAGCATCTCAACCACTTGAATTACCAAGTTGTGGCTCAGTATTTAAGAGACCTGTAGGACATTTTGCAGGTAAGTTAATTATGGATAGTGAACTGCAAGGGCATAGAGTCGGTGGAGCTGAGGTTTCCAAGAAGCATGCTGGATTTATTGTTAATGTAGATAATGCGACTGCTACTGATGTATATGAATTAATTAAGCATGTGCAAGCGGTTGTTTGGGATAAGTACCACGTTGAGTTAGAGACTGAAGTAAGATTTGTAGGTGAATGGTAAAAAGTGGCTAAGGAAAATAAAAGTTTTTCTCAATTAGTGAAAGAAGAAGTTGTAAATCTTGAGAAGGCTAATGAGAAGGAAATGAGAATTATCCTAGCTTTTACACTAGCTTCATTGGCAAGCTATAGAAGTGATGGGATAAGACTTAAGATTAATAATTTAGATTTTGCTGAATATATTAATGCCTGTCTAGAAAATCTTATACCAGGCAAGTTCACACTTGATGCTCAAATTACCCAAAGAACTTTTAAAGTAAATGATGATAGTGATACAGCTGATTTTGTCAAAAATTTCCTTATTGAAGTGTTGGATTTTAACTCAGTTAGAGGTCAGATAAGGAAAGCTCCAGAAAACTTCTCAGATGAGGAAAGAGCGCTGTTATTAAGAGCAGGTTTTTTGACTAATGGATCCATGGCTATGCCTGAGCAAAATTATCAGATTGAATTTTCAATAAAGAGAACTTCTGTTAATAGATTTTATAAGTCACTGCTTGAACTTGAAGGTTTTGATGTTTTAGATATAAAACCAAAGATGCAAAGTATTTTATATCTGAAGTCTGGGGACGAGATTTCTGATTTCTTAGGAACCATAGGTTCACACAGAGGCTTGTTGAATTTTGAAAATATTCGAGTGCATAAAAATGTAAATGAGCAAGTTAATAGAGCAATGAATTTTGATAATGCTAATATCGAGAGAGTTGCCAACACTGCAGCTAAACAGATTGCTGGTATAAATAGACTTATTGAGAGTAATTCATTTAGTAATTTACCGGATGACTTGAAAGAGATTGCTCTTGCTAGGATGGAAAACCCAGGGTACTCATTAAGAGAGATTGGTGAGTCACTCGTTGACCCTATTGGCAAAAGCGGAGTTTACCACAGATTCAATAAATTAGAAAAATGGATAAATTCATATTTTGAAACTATAGAAGAAAAGAAATGATATAATTCTTATTTGAACATACACCAAATGGAGGAAAGATAGTGTTAGACATACAATTAATTAGAGATAATCCTAAATACGTCTCAGATGCGCTTGCAAAAAGAGGCTTAGAGATTGATTTTTCAGATTTATTATCAATTGACTCTGACCGTAGAGCAAAAATGACAGAAGTAGAAGCCTTGAAGGCTAGAAGAAATTCGCTATCCGATCAGGTTGCACAGCTTAAGAGAAATAAAGAAGATGCTAGCGAAGTTTTAGAAGAACTAAAGAGCTTATCCTCTAATATTAAAACACTTGATGAAAAGGTAAATAAACTCAACGATAGTCAAAATGAAATAATGTATGGGTTACCAAATATCCCTGCAGATGATGTAATTGCAGGTGGTAAAGAAAAAAATGAAGTTGATAGTGTCATTGGAGATCAGCCGACATTTAATTTTGAAACTAAGAGTCATATGGAACTATCTGAAGAATTAGATATTATCGATTATGAGAGTGGTGCTAAACTTTCTGGTTATGGATTCTGGTTATATAAGGGTGATGGAGCACGTTTAGAGTGGGCTCTATTAAATTACTTCGTTGAAAATCATATTCAAGATGAATATGAAATGCTAATGATTCCTCACATTTTGAATGAGCAATCAGGATTTACAGCAGGACAATTCCCTAAGTTTAAAGAAGATGTATTCTGGTTACAAAATGATGATGCTAAAGAAGGTAATAGACAATTTATCTTACCAACAGCTGAAACTGCAGTAGTTAATATCCATAGAGATGAGATCTTAAGTGAAGATTCATTACCTCGTAAGTATTTTGCATATTCACCAAGCTATAGAAGAGAAGCAGGTGCTCATGGTTCTAGTGAAAGAGGAATGATTAGAGGACACCAATTTAATAAAGTTGAAATGTTCCAATTTGTAAAAGAAGAAGATTCTGAAGAAGCTTTCCATGAATTAGTAGAGAAGGCAGCTACATTAGTTGGTAAATTAGGATTACACTATAGAGTCAGTTCTTTAGCAGCAGGAGATGTAAGTGCTTCAATGAGAAAAACATATGATATTGAAGTTTGGATTCCAAGCATGAATGAATATAAGGAAGTTAGTTCAGTATCTAATGCAGGTGATTACCAAGCTCGTAGAGGTAATATTAGATATAAATCTGTGGATGGTAAAAACCACTTTGTCCATACTTTAAATGGTTCAGGTTTAGCAACTTCTAGATTATTCCCAGCTATACTTGAACAAAACCAACAAGAAGATGGAAGAATCTTAATCCCAGCAGTATTAAGAAAGTACATGGGTGGCCAAAGCTACATAGAGCCTAAGAATCTATAGAAATAAATTTAATTAGTAATTTTGAAGCAGCTTGGATTTCTCGCAAGAATCTGAGCTGTTTTTTTGAGTTTTGGTTACATATTAACTGTATTTCTTGATGAAATTGGTGTATAATTTTCTAGTTGAAATAAATTTTGCCAAAGTTGCTGAGAGCTGTTATAATCTTTCGGTGCATTCGCATGTGTATGACTTTGACAAATTTATGCGAAACACATTTAATTTTAAAAATTACGAAAGGAGGTGTATTGATGCCTACAACCAATCAGTTGATTAGAAAAGGTCGTAAGACCAAGCAAGAAAAATCAAAATCCCCAGCTTTGCACTTGAATATGAATACTATTCATAAGAAGCCAACTAAGGTTATTAGTCCGCAAAAACGTGGAGTTTGTACAGTAGTTAGAACAACTACTCCTAAAAAACCTAACTCAGCTATGCGTAAAGTAGCCCGTGTTCGTTTGAACTCAGGAATGGAAGTTACTGCTTACATTCCAGGTATAGGTCATAACTTACAAGAGCACTCTGTTGTATTAATCAGAGGTGGTCGTGTTAAGGACTTACCAGGTGTGCGTTACCACGTTGTTAGAGGTGCTTTAGATACTGCCGGTGTAACCGACAGAAAACAAGGTAGATCTAAATACGGTACTAAGAAGCCAAAAGCTGCAAAAGCTAAGTAATAGATTAGGTTGAATTTATCAGTACATCTTGCCGTTTAATATAAATTGGACAGGCAAGGCGCTGACAGTTTAATAAATTGAGTACCTATGATTATGGAATATTAATTCCAATTTTTATCATGTAAAGGAGGGAAGCAAAGTGCCAAGGAAAGGCCATGTCCCAAAAAGAGAGGTTTTACCAGATCCAGTATATAACGATAAGAGAGTTAGCAAATTAGTTAACACAGTTATGTTGGACGGTAAAAAAGGAACAGCACAAGCTATCGTGTACGGTGCATTTGAGATTATCAAAGAGAAGACCGACATAGATGGATTAGAAGTATTTGAGAAAGCATTAGAAAACGTAATGCCTCTACTAGAGGTTAAGGCTCGTAGAGTTGGTGGTGCAAACTACCAAGTACCTATAGAAGTACGCCCAGTTAGAAGACAAACTTTAGCATTACGTTGGATCGTAGATATTGCAAGAAAAAGAAGCGAACGTACAATGAAAGAACGTTTAGCTAATGAATTAATCGATGCTATGAACGAAACAGGTGGTGCATTCAGACGTAAGGAAGAAATGCATAGAGCTGCTGAAGCAAACCGTGCATTCGCACACTTCAGATGGTAATCGGTTAAGTATAAAAGGAGAATCGCATGGCAAGAGATTATGCATTAGATAGAGTAAGAAATATCGGTATCATGGCCCACATTGATGCGGGTAAGACTACTACAACTGAACGTATTTTGTACTATACCGGTAGAATCCATAAGATTGGTGAAACTCATGAGGGTGCATCAACAATGGACTGGATGGAGCAAGAGCAAGAGAGAGGTATTACAATTACTTCTGCTGCTACAACAGCTCACTGGAAAGATCACAGAATTAACATTATTGATACCCCAGGACACGTTGACTTCACTGTTGAAGTTGAGCGTTCATTACGTGTTCTTGATGGTGCAGTAACTGTTCTTGATGCTAAGAGTGGTGTTGAGCCACAAACTGAAACAGTTTGGCGTCAAGCAGACTCATATGGAGTACCTCGTTTGGTATACATCAATAAGATGGATGCTACAGGAGCAGACTTCTTTAAATCTGTAGATACCATTAATGACAAGTTAGGTGCTAACGCAGTTGCAATTCAAATCCCAATGGGTGCTGAAGCAGATTTCGTTGGTATGATTGACTTAATCAAGATGGAAGCATATCTATATGAAGACGATATGGGTAGTATTATTGATACAGAACCAATTCCAGAAGAATACCTAGAATTAGCTACTGAGAAGCGTCAAGAATTAGTTGAAGCAGTTGCAGAAACTGATGATGAATTATTAATGCAGTTCTTAGAGGGTGAAGAAATTTCTGAAGAAGATTTAATCGAAGCTTTAAGAAAAGCTACAGTTAACGTAGAAATTATCCCAGTTGTCTGTGGTTCATCATACAAGAATAAAGGTGTTCAACCATTGCTAGATGCAGTTGTTGCACTTTTACCATCACCAATTGATATTGAAGCAATTAGTGGTACTAACCCAGATACAGGTGAAGAAGAGAGCAGACCTGCTGATGACGAAGGTCCAGTTGCAGCTTTAGCATTTAAAGTTATGACAGACCCATTCGTAGGTAAACTAACATTCTTCCGTATGTATTCAGGTACATTAAAATCTGGTTCATATGTACAAAACACAACTAAAGGAAAACGTGAGCGTGTTGGACGTATCTTATTGATGCACTCCAACCACCGTGAAGAAATTGATGAAGTTTACTCAGGTGAAATCGCAGCGGCAGTTGGTTTTAAAGATACAGGTACAGGTGACTCATTAAGTGATGCAGATCATCCAATCATCTTAGAATCAATGAACTTCCCAGAACCAGTTATTAGTGTTGCTATTGAACCAAAATCAAAAGCTTCACAAGATAAGATGCTAGTAGCATTACAAAAACTATCTGAAGAAGATCCAACCTTTAAGGCTCACACAGACCAAGATACAGGTCAAACCATTATTTCAGGAATGGGTGAGTTACACTTAGACATCATCGTTGATCGTCTATTACGTGAATTCAAGGTTGAAGCAAATGTTGGTAACCCACAAGTTGCTTACAAAGAAACAATTACAGTACCTGCAACAGCTCAAGGTAAATTCCAACGTCAGTCTGGTGGTCGTGGTCAATACGGTGATGTTATCATCGAGATTACTCCATTAGAACAAGGTGCTGGATATGAATTCAATAACCTTACAGTTGGTGGTTCAGTTCCTAGAGAATTTATTGAACCTACAAACCAAGGTATTAAAGAAGCAATGGAAACAGGTGTCGTTGCTGGTTACCCAGTAGTAGACGTTAAGGTTGACTTAGTAGATGGTTCATACCACGAAGTTGACTCATCAGAATTAGCATTTAAGATTGCTGGTTCAATGGCTTTCCAATCAGCTATGAAGAAGGCACAACCAGTATTGATGGAACCTGTCATGCAAGTAGACGTAATTGTACCTGAAGATTACTTAGGTGACGTTTTAGGTGACTTAAGTTCACGTAGAGGTAATATAGCAGGAATGGAAATGGCAAACAATGCACAAAACATTTCAGCTACAGTTCCTCTATCAGAAATGTTTGGATATGCAACAACATTGAGATCAAGTACTCAAGGTCGTGGTTTATTCACAATGCAAGCATCACACTTCGAGCCAGTACCTAAGTCAGTGCAAGAAGAAATTGCAAGCAAAATGGGCAAATAGAACTGTCCTAATAAGCAGTTAAATGCTACAAAAATCATTTAATAAATGTTTTATAATTGATTAGGTAAGGCATCTTGCGATATTTTATTAATAGTGTAGAATATATAAAAGGTGTCTACCAAACTTAACAAATTAATCATAATCCTAATAAGGGGTTATATATAGGAGGAATCAGAACAATGGCTAAGAAACAATTTGAAAGAACCAAGCCACACGTAAATATCGGTACATTAGGTCACGTTGACCACGGTAAAACAACTACAACAGCAGCTATTACTAAGGTATTAGCTTTAGCATCAGGTGATACAGCTTACTCATCATATGAAAATATTGATAAGGCTCCTGAAGAGAGAGAACGTGGTATTACAATTAATACATCACACGTTGAGTATGAAACAGCTGATCGTCACTACGCTCACGTTGACTGCCCAGGACACGCTGACTACGTTAAAAACATGATCACAGGTGCTGCACAAATGGACGGTGCTATTTTAGTAGTATCAGCAGCAGACGGTGTTATGCCACAAACTCGTGAGCACATTCTTTTAGCACGTCAAGTTGGTGTTCCTAAAGTTGTTGTTTACTTAAACAAGGTAGACCAAGTTGATGACGAAGAGTTATTAGAATTAGTTGAAATGGAAGTTCGTGAATTATTAGACGAATACGAATTTGATGGTGATGACGTACCAGTAGTTATGGGTTCATCATTAGCAGTATTAGAGTCAGAAAGTACAGACGTAAGTGCTCCAGAATATGCTCCAATTGTAGAGTTAATGGACGCAGTTGATGAGTACATCACAACTCCAGAAAGACCAACAGACTTACCATTCTTACTACCAGTAGAAGATGTATTCACAATCTCAGGTCGTGGTACAGTTGCTACAGGTCGTGTTGAGAGAGGTACAATGAAAGTTGGTGACCAAGCTGAAATCGTAGGTTTAGTAGATTCAAGCCGTACAACAACAGTTACAGGTCTAGAAATGTTCCGTAAGATGTTAGACGAAGCTCGTGCTGGTGATAACGTTGGTGCATTACTACGTGGTGTAGAGCGTACAGATATTGAACGTGGTCAAGTTATTGCTAAACCAGGTACAATTACACCAGGTGCAAACTTTAAAGGACAAATCTATGTTTTAACACAAGCAGAAGGTGGTCGTCATAACCCATTCTTCTCAGGATACCGTCCACAATTCTTCTTCAGAACAACAGACGTTACAGGTATCATGAACTTACCTGAAGGTACAGACATGGTTATGCCAGGTGATAACGTAGAAATTTCTGTAGAATTAATTAAGCCAGTTGCTATGGAAAAAGGTATGAGATTCGCTATTCGTGAAGGTGGTCATACTGTTGGTGCTGGTACAGTATCAGAAGTATTAGCTGACTAATTTAGTTAAATTATATTAATCAAGAGTCTTAGTTTTTTGCTAAGGCTCTTTTTTTATGGAAATCAATGTGAAAAATGAGTAAATTGAGTAAATCAACTATATTGATGTTTTTATCTATATCACAAAATATGTTAAAATTAGGTGAGAAATTTATGGAGGAAATATTTATTTCAACTAACTCTTTTCTTACTTTAAAAGAAGAAGCTCATTTTGAACAAGAGATTAAGAAGTCCAAATTTATTGCCCACTGTAAGCCTGTTAAGACAGTTGATGAAGCAGAAGAGTTTATTAAGCAAGAATGGGATAGGTTCCCTGATGCAACTCATATAGTCTTCGGATATAAAGTTGGTAAGGAAGTTGGAGGACAGATTAATTCAAGATTAAGTGATAATGGAGAACCTCAAGGTACTTCTGGACCACCAGTCTATGATGTAATAGATAAAGGTGATATCTTCGATGCAATTATCACTGTTACAAGATACTATGGTGGAACTCTTCTAGGTACAGGTGGACTAGTTAAGGCATATGGATCTAGCGCAAGTGAAGTTGTTAAAGTTTCAGGTCTTGTACAAATGGTCCCAGGAAGAGAAGTAACAATTAATATTCCCTATAAGTTTATTGATAATTTTAATTACCGATTAGATCTGATCCCAGACATGGTTAATGTATTGGAACATGAATATTCAACCAATATAAAAATATCTTGTATTGTAGATATTGTTTATGAAGATGAATTTTATGAGCTAATTCGAGAACTTAGTCAGGGTCAAGCTTACTATGAGAAGGGTGATTTGACTTATCAAGCTAAAGACTTGAAGGAGCAAACAGAAGATGCAACAGAATAATGAAAAAGAACTGAAATTAGCAGTTCTAATTGATGCAGATAACGTATCTTATCAATATGTAAGACCAATGATGGAAGAAATAGCAATCTATGGTATTCCAACTGTAAAGAGAATTTATGGTGATTGGACTAGACAAAACATGAATGGATGGAAGGCACAATTACTAGATTATGCTATTTCTCCAATTCAACAATTCAACTACACTACAGGTAAAAATTCAACAGACTCAGCGCTTATCATTGATGCAATGGATATTTTATATACTGATGATGTGGATGGCTTTTGCCTAATCAGTAGTGACAGTGATTTCACAAAATTAGCAATTAGAATTAGAGAATCAGGTAAGCTGGTGTTAGGTTTTGGTGAGCAAAAAACTCCTAATGCCTTCATTGCTGCATGTAATAGATTCTTATATCTAGAGATATTAGAAGATAACTATGAAGAAACTGAACCTCTAGGAAATACAAATAGGCTAGATGGAGTTATTGAGCCTACAACTACTCCTAAGAAGAATAATGCTCAAGTGCTTAGAACTTTAGATAATGCAGCTATGCGTATGATTCAAAATTCTATTGATGCGATTGCCGATGATCAGGGTTGGGCTTTCTTAGCTGATGTTGGAAATGTTATTTCTAAAACTGAACCATCATTTGACTCTAGAAACTATGGATACTCTAAACTAAGTCACTTGGTTGAGGATATGGATGAGGTTGAGATCGATGAGAGAACAACTAACAATCCTAATGTTAAACATGTGTTCGTTAGAAATTCTAAGAAGTCTAGAAATAAATCTAAGATTAGAAGATATTAAAATTTAAAAATAGTTAAGTGAGGAAATTTTTTCATGCCAGATATAAATGATGCAGAGAAAAATGTAAATTTAGATCAAGAATTCGATCATCCTAGAAGTTCAAATAATCCAGTTATTGACTGGATTATTAGATTGTTTAAAGGTGGAGCAGTTGGTATCGGTGGTGTTTTACCAGGTCTATCAGGTGGTGTACTATCTGTTATTTTTGGAGTATATGACCCAATTATCAAATGGCTAGCTAATCCATTTAAGAACTTCTGGAAGAATATTAAGTACTTTCTGCCCTACCTAATCGGTGGTGTATTAGGAATCTTTGTATTTGCAACATTTGTTAGTGAGGCTTTGAACAATTATCAAGAAATAGCGATAAGCTTGTTCTTAGGTTTTGTTGCAGGTACTGTGCCATCTCTTTATAGGAAGGCTGGAGAAAAGGGTAGGACCTCTGGGAATATTATTACCTTGGTAGGAGTGTCCATACTCTTTACTATCCTTATGATTTTAGCTAATAATGAATTGAATCTTTCATTACCAAGTAATTTCTTAGTTTGGATGTTTGCAGGTGGACTAATTGGATTGGGAGTGATTGTCCCAGGACTTAGCCCATCAAACTTTTTATTGTACTTTGATTTATATGAGAAAATGACTACTGGAATAAGTGAACTAGACTTCTCAATAATAATTCCTCTAGGAATTGGACTAGTTTTAATAGTTTTACTATTAGCGAAAGTTATCGAGTACTTATTTAAGAAATACTATGCAACAATGAATCACCTGATTTTATCACTAGTTATAGGATCAACTATAGCAATCGCATATACACACATCTTCACAAGCTTCACAGGCTCTGGAGATAACGGTATGCTAATTGTTTGGGTGATTGTAGCATTCATTATTGGAACAATTCTCTCTTACTTATTTAGTATTGTTGAAGATAGAGTTGAGGCAGCAGATTAGTAATTTATAAATTTAAAATATATTAAGGAGTAGATTATGGATAGAAGTTCAGGCATATTATTACATATAAGTTCTCTTCCAGGACCTTATGGTATTGGAACACTAGGTCAGGAATCTTATGATTTCGTAGACCTCTTAGTAGAAACAGGTAGTGAGTATTGGCAGTTATTACCGCTAACTCCTCCAGGATATTCAGATTCACCTTATGCAAGTACATCTTGTTTTGCAAGCAATATTTCATTTATTGATCCACGTGAATTGGCAAAAGACGGTTATTTAACAGAGGCAGAAGCTGAGACCTTCGCATATACAGGCGATTTCCATAAGAAGACAGATTATCGTTTCGCTGCAAGTAATGTAAATAATTATTTGGCAAAAGCCTACAACCAAATCACCCCTTCACAAAAGAAAGAATTAGAAGCATATATTAAAGAAAATGCTCATTGGATTCACGATTTTGCTGTCTACGATGTTTTACATAGCAGATATGATGGTCAAATGTGGCAAGAGTGGCCAGAAAAAGAGAAGAAGAGAGAAGGTACATTTGTATCTGACTTCTTAAAAGATGATAAAAATAAACATGAGTTAAATCTTGTATATTTTGCGCAATGGCAGTTCTCTGTTCAATGGAACAGACTAAGAGAATATGCAAATGATTTAGGTGTTCAAATAATCGGTGATATACCAATATTCCCAGCACTAGATAGTGCTGATGTTTGGGCAAATCCAGAACTATTCCAATTAGATGATGATGGTAGACCTATTTTTAAAGCGGGCGTACCACCTGACTATTTCTCAGCAGATGGTCAAATGTGGGGTAATCCATTGTATAAATGGGAAGCTCATAAAGAGAGTAAATATGACTGGTGGGTAGAGAGAGTAAGAACTACCATGAAACTCTATGACATCGTTAGAATTGACCACTTCAGAGGTTTTGCTAACTACTGGGCAATTCCAGGAGAAGACAATAATGCTAGACGAGGTAATTGGATTGATGGACCAGGAATGGACCTATTCGATACTCTACATGACAGAATTGATGACTTAAAGATTATTGCAGAAGACTTAGGTGATATTGACGAGACTGTTGAACAATTACTTGAAGACAGTGGTTATCCTGGAATGAAGATCTTCATGTTCTCATTTGGCGACAATGAAAAATCTGAAGACTTACCATACAATTGGGATAGAAACTCAATTGCATATACAGGTACTCATGACAATACAACAACCTATGGTTGGTTAGAATCACTTGAAGAAGATAATAGAGATTTTATTTTAAGATATTCACGTCTTGCTGAAAATATGGATTGGAGAATTAGTGGTCCATTTAGCCCTTCAGTTAGAGCAATAGTAGAAACACTTTGGTCAGGTCCTGCTGATGTAGCTATAGTACCAATTCAAGATTTATTAGGTATGGGCGATGATCGTAAGATGAATGTTCCAAGTACTGTAAATGAATTTAACTGGACTTTTAGATTAGAGCAAGATGAGTTAGATTCATTAGATAAAGAATGGCTATATGAGATTAACCTATTACATCAGAGAATGAATTTTGAACTAGAAGAAGAGTTAGAATTAGATTTAGATACTGATGACTTAATTGTTGATTTAGAAGAAATTTTAAAGGACAGTCAGGATAAATCTGAAAAGAGCGAACCAAAGAAAAAGAATAAATAAAACTATTATTTAAGATAAATAGTTGATAACGGTGAATTATATCTGCTTTCTTTAAGTTTAAGCATAGATGCAGTTCACCGTTTTATTATGTTAGATAAGCAAAAATATAAGAAGGAATTTATATGGATTGGAAAAATGAGATTTGGTTGAGGAAAGATAGTATAAGCGAGGATAAAATCATTAAAGAAGATTTACTCACAAATCTTGTCGTTGACCGTGAATTCACAAATTATGAAATACAACTTAGCTATGATACTACCCTTGAAGAAATCTACCATGATCCATTTTTGATGGAAGGTATGGAGGAGGCTGTTTCACATATTTGGGATTCTCTTTCTGAAGACAGAAGTATCTTGATCTATGGAGACTATGATGCAGATGGCTTCACTAGTACTGCAATAATGTTTAAATTCCTAAAAAGAATTGGTTTTACCAATGTAGATTATTTAATTCCTAATAGAATTAGTGAAGGCTATGGTTTGAGTGAACCAACTATGGATAAGATTTTAGATATCAATCCAGATTTATTAATTACAGTAGATAATGGAATTAGATCAATTGAAGAGATAGCTACATTACGTGAAGCTGGTATAAAAGTTCTTCTTACTGACCACCATTTACCAGGGGAGGCTTTGCCCGAAGCGGATGCCATGTTAGATCCACATATAGAGACTGATAATTATCCTTTCAGTGATTTATGTGGAGCTGGAGTTGCACTAAAACTAGCGCAAGCAGTGGCTAAGAGATATGAGTTAAATCTTAGTGTCTTAGATGAACTTACTGCACTTGCCATGATTGGAACTATTGCAGATGTTATGCCTCTTAGAAATGAGAATAGACATATTGTAAATGTCGGTTTAGCTGAACTTAAAAATGGTGCGCTTGTCGGGATGCAAGCACTCGCTCCATTAATTGGATTAGATATAGAGAAGATTAAGGCTAGAGATATTGCATTTAGACTGGGACCACGTATAAATGCTGCTGGACGCATGGGGCAAAATGAATTATCCATTTCTTTATTGCTGGCTGAAGATATAGTTGAAGCGAATGTTATTGCTGCTGAGTTAGAAAAATGTAATGGTGAAAGAGTTAAGATTCAGAGCGACACTCTAGTAGAAATTGAAAAGTATTTAGAAGAAAACTCAGAGATTCTAGAAGAAGATATTATTGTATTAAAGGGTGAAAGTTGGCACACAGGAATTCTAGGAATATTAGCTGCTAGAATTCAAGATAAGTTCCAAAAACCAACTATAATTTGCTCAATTGATGCAGATGCTAAATCTGAATCAGGATCAAGGTTATTGAAGGGGTCTGGGCGTAGTGAAGGTAGCTTTAATATATTTAATGTTCTAACTAATTCAGAAGAGTTCCTATATAGATTTGGTGGGCACCAAAATGCCTGTGGTATTACTGTTGAAGAAGATATTTGGGACGAGTTTTATGAGACTATTACTGCTTTTGCCAGAGAAGAGCAAGCTAGAAATGATGCGGATTTAGGAGAAAACTTAAGTACAGCTAATATTGTTTTATATGACTATGAGTTGGATATTAATGCTGTGAATGTATCAGAGATAATGGCATTGGACTTCTTGGAACCCTTTGGCCAAGAGAATAAAGAACCTTTGTATTTATTTAAAGATGTGGAAGTTCTTAATTTTAGAACTTTAAGCAATGGAAAACATTTGAAAATATCACTCAAGCATGGGAATGGAAATGTAGATGGAATAGGATTTTCATTGGGGGATTTCGCCCAAGTAATTAAACCTGGTGATAAGATTACGTTTTTAGCTAATTTAGAAATTAATGAGTGGAATAATCAATATTCTGCGCAAGCCAATATTAAATCCATTCTCTTCCCTGGAGAGGGTGAGCAAATTATTGCTAAGTATATGATAGATAGCTCTCTTGCGGACGATAGTGGAGTGATTGAGAGTAGCGATTTAGTCTTATTCTGGCAAGTTATAAGTGCAATTTTGCCTGATAAAGAGGGTATAATATCTCTAAGTAGGGTAAGAAGTATTGCTCATTCTGTTATAGGTAAGAGTATCTCACTTGATTTAATAGACGATATTTTAGATATTTTCGTAGAGAGTACGTTACTTGCGAAAGAAGCGCAGCTCTCAAGATACACCTATAAATTGGCACTCCCTAATCCTGTAAAACGTGTTAAACTAAGCAGTACGGAAAAAGCAAAAACTTTAATTGAAAAAGGGGTTTTAAAGATTTAATGCTTCATATATTTGATGATGGATTGAATAATGATCTAAGTGATAATGAGCTAAATCCAGAAGGTTTAGATTTTGCTAGATCTAATATTGAAAGACTCGCATCTAATGAGTCTCCATCAACTTTGTCTGAAAACTCTGAAGATATTGCATATTTTAGCGAGAAGAATGATTTCCATAATCAAAATGAATTAGAGATTATAAGTGCTGAAGATGTTGGTCAAGCTAAAGAGTGGCCAGAATTTCCTACAATTGAATCTGCTGTTAATAGTGAACATAGTCAATTTTCTACTAAGCAGCATGGTTATGAAGTATTAAAACTAGCACGTCAATTAGTAAGAGCTTTTGCAGCTTATATCCAAGAATCAGATGATTATGATTTTTCTAGAGTTATTGATGCATGTGAATATGCATTTAAAGCTCATGCGAATCAGAAGAGAGCATCTGGTGAACCATTTATTATTCATCCATTTTCTGTAGCATTAAACCTAACTGAATTAGAAGTAGATGAAGATACTTTAGTAGCAGCTCTACTACATGACACTGTTGAAGATACTGAAATTAGTTTGCAAAATATCACAGATAGATATGGTGCAACAGTCAGTAGTCTGGTGGATGGTGTAACTAAATTAGAAAAAATTACTTATAGTAGCAATGAAGATTTACAAGCTGAGAATTTTAGAAAAATGTTCTTAGCTATGGCACAAGATATTAAAGTTGTCTTAATTAAGCTAGCAGATAGACTTCACAATATGCGTACTATGGAGTACATGCCTGCCAGAAAACAAGAGAGAATATCAAGCGAAACTCTAGATATATATGCACCACTTGCAGGTAGACTAGGTATCTATCGTTGGAAGTGGGAACTAGAGGATTTTAGTTTTAAATATCTAGATTCTAAGGCTTATCACGAGCTAGTTGGTGCTATTTCTCAGAAGAGAATTGAGCGTGAGAATTTACTAAATGGTGTTATTGATGCACTGCATAGAGAAATTGCAGAATCAAATATATCATCAAATATTGAAGGACGTCCAAAACACTTATATTCAATTTACAAGAAAATGAGAACTAAGGATAAATCTTTAAATGAGATTTATGACTTATTTGCTTGTAGAGTTTTAGTTGATACTGTTACTGACTGTTATGCAGTTCTAGGTATTGTTCATGATATGTTTAGACCTATGCCAGGTAGATTTAAGGATTATATTGCTATGCCTAAATCTAATGGTTATCAGTCATTGCATACTACAGTTATTGGACCAAATGGTTTCCCATTTGAAGTGCAAATTAGAACACATGAGATGCATGAACTTGCAGAGTATGGTGTTGCTGCTCACTGGCGCTATAAGGCTAAACAACAAGGTAAGAAAGTATCGACTAAATCTACTAGGTCAGATGACAAACTTACTTGGTTAAATCAGTTACTTGATTGGCAAAAAGATATGAAGAACTCCACTCAATATATGGAGGAGCTTCGTGAAGGTTTAATTGAGGATGAGGTTTATGTATTTACTCCTAATGGGGATGTTATTGCTTTGGCCAATGGATCAACACCTATAGATTTTGCCTACCAAATTCACTCAGGTGTAGGAAATAGGATGTATGGTGCTAGAGTTAATGACACTATGGTACCAATTGACTATGTGCTTAAAAATGGTGATAGAGTTGAAATACTAACAGCAGATAGAGTTGCTGGACCAAGTAGAGACTGGTTGAAGATTGTTAAGACAAACTCAGCTAGAAAGAAAATTAATGACTGGTTTAAACAAGAACGTAAATCTGAAGATATAGAGCGTGGACGAGAAGAACTTGAAAAAGAGGTTCGTAAGTCTGGATTTGTATCTTTACAATTGTTGCGTCCAGTTTTCTTAGAAGCTATTGCGAAACGATACTCATACAGAAGTGTTGAAGATTTATATGCAGCTATCGGTTCAGGTAGTAAAAATGGTGTTACAGCCCAAAGAATTGCTCCAAAATTACGTGATGAATATATTAAGAGTTTAAGCGAAGAAGAGAGAGCTGAGCTCGGATATAGAATTGGTGAAAAAGGACAAGTAATTTATAGTCCAATGGACCCAATTATCAAGCAAGTATCAGAGAATGCTGATAAGGGTATTGAGAATCGTGTTGAGATTAAGCAATATAAGGCAAATAAACTTGGTGTTATTGTTGAAGGAATAGACAATACACTTGTTAATCTTGCCAATTGCTGTAGTCCAGTTCCTGGTGATGAAATTATCGGATATGTTACAAGAGGTAATGGTGTTACTGTTCATAGATCTGATTGTAACAATATGAGAAAACTTGTTAATGCCAGAGAGAGTGGAAACTATGAAGAACTCAATAAGCAGCAGATAGAAGAACTTGGTCGTTTAATCAACGTTTATTGGGACCAAGCTGCGACTAGAGGCCTCTATAAGGTTTCTATAGTAATTACTGCTATTGATAGAACCGGGCTCTTGGTGGATGTTTCTAATGCCATACAAGACGAGAAGGTATCAATAGTGTCTGGGCAAATGAATTCTGTTAAAGATATTACAGCTAGTTTACATCTTACTCTAGAGGTAACATCTCAAGACCAATTTGATAGAGCTGTTGGTAGAATTAAGGCTATTCGTAATGTAACTGATGTTCGCAGAGATGATCTGTAATCTCTGAAATTATCTAGAATAATCAGTTTTAGCGTACTTATAATGAAGAGGAATGTGAATTTCTCTAACTTTCCTGTAATATATCTAATCATTTTGTAACAATAACGAAACTATATATTGTGGTCTTAGCGCTTGCGAGACCACTAGATGTAGTGTATATTTGTTTGTGCACTCTATATTTAGTTTTGCAACAAAAATTATTAATTAGGAATCATTTAAATTTGTAGGAGGAAGGCCAATGGCTGCAATAAAAACCTTATCAGGTCTGATTAAAAGGTATTATACAAAAGAGTTAGAAGGGCAGAGCGAGAAGGACGTATTCGATTTATTCGAATGGGAAAAACGCGATGTCTTCATGAAGGACTTCAAAACAGGTGAAGTAATTCTAGATATGAAGGATGTTGAGTTCCCTAAAGGATATTCACAAAACTCAGTAGACATCGTTGTATCTAAGTACTTCCGTAAGGCTGGAGTACCTGAAACAGGTCATGAAGTATCATTAAGACAATTAGTTCACAGAATGGTAGATTTCTGGGTAGCATCATTACAAGATGAGAAGATGATTACTCAAAAAGATGCAAAAATTCTATATGATGAATTAGTATTCTCTATGCTATCACAACAATTTGCGCCTAACTCACCACAATGGTTTAACACAGGTCTAAAGAGAACTCACGGTATTGCTGGGGGCAGTAACGGAATGTTCTACTATGATGAGAAGGACGGCAAGGTAAAGGTATCAGAAGATAGCTACACAAGAACCCAAGCTTCAGCATGTTTTATTCTTTCAATTGAAGATACATTATTAGGTGATCACTCAATTACACGTGCATATGAAACTGAAACAAGATTATTCAAGGGTGGTTCAGGTACTGGTAGTAACTTCTCAAACATCCGTGCAGAAGGCGAAAAATTATCCGGTGGTGGTGTTTCATCAGGTGTAATGAGTTTCTTATTAGGTTTAGATAGAAACGCTGGTGCAATCAAATCTGGTGGTACTACAAGACGTGCTGCTAAGATGGTTATCTTAGATATTGATCACCCAGATATAGTTTCATTCATGGAATGGAAGGCTCACGAAGAAGATAAGGCAGTTTCATTAATGAAGATGGGTTATTCAGGTGGTATCGATGGTGAGGCATATGCTTCAGTATCAGGTCAAAACTCAAATAACTCAGTAAGACTTACAGATGACTTCATGAGAAAAGTATTAGCTTTAGATGAAAATCCAGAACAAACAATTACCTTAAAGGGTAGAGTAGACCAAGATATTAATACAGAAGCTAAAGTTGCTGAATTATGGGAAACATTTAACCAAGCGGCTTGGCGTTCAGCTGACCCTGCTCCACAATTTGATGACACTATTAATGCATGGCATACAAGTCCTGCAGGTGAAGATGGTGATGTATGGGCAAAACACAATAGAATTAATGGATCAAACCCATGTTCAGAGTACTTGTTCTTAGATGATACAAGCTGTAACTTAGCATCAATTAATGTATACAACTTTTTCAATACAGACACAAGAGAGTTTGACTTAGAAGGTTACATCCACGTAATTACTATTACTCAATTAGTATTAGAAGCATCAATTCACTGGGGTCAATTCCCAACTGAAGACGTAGCTCGTAGAACTCACTTATTCAGAACAACAGGTTTAGGTATTGCAAACTTATCATCACTATTGATGGTTATGGGCTTACCTTATGACTCAAATGAAGCACGTACATTAGCAGCAGCTCTTGTAGGTATTTTAACTGGCCAAAGCTACTACACCTCAGCATTAGAAGCTAAGAAGGTAGGAGCATTTGAGAAGTATGAAATCAACAAACCTTACATGGAAAGAGTTATTCGTAACCACAGCCGTGTAGCAGGTGCTAGAACAGATAAATTAGAAGACTTAGGTTACAACCCACTAATCGTAAACCACTCAATGTTAGACAAGATGGGTCTTAAGAATGTTTCAGAGAGCCTAAAACAAGTTTGGTTAGATGCAGAAGAAATTGGTAATGAGCACGGTTACAGAAATGCACAAGTAACAGTTATTGCTCCTACAGGTACAATTTCATTCGCAATGGACTGTGGTGCTACAAGTATTGAGCCATTCTTCAGCCACGTAAGCTACAAGAAGCTTGTAGGTGGTGGTACTATGGTTATCACAAACCCAATCATTGAAGAAGCTTTAATTACTTTAGCTTACTCAGAAGATCAAATTGCTGACATTACTGAATACATCACAAGAAAAGATGATAATGGCTTCATTATCGACGGTAAGATTGAAGGTGCACCACATCTTAAAGATGAGCACTTAGCAGTATTTGATACAGCAAACCAAACAGGTACAGGTGAAAGATTCATCGCTCCTAAGGGTCACGTATTAATGGTTGCAGCAATGACACCACTATTATCAGGTGCTATTTCTAAGACTGTTAACTTACCAAATACAGCAACTGTTGATGACTTCAAGGATGTACATATCTTAGCTTGGAAGACAGGTGTTAAGGCAATCTCACTTTATAGAGATGGTTCTAAGAGTGCACAACCTCTAAATAGAACTCTAGATGATGATAAGGTAAGTGAAGACTTAGATAAATTATCTTACGATGCATTGCTTGACTTTGCCAAAGGTGCCCAAAGCGATTTAGCAAATGTTAAAGCTAATACAAGCGAGAGAGAAAAACTTGTAGGTATCAGATCTGGCCACACACATCCAGCAATTATTGATGGTGTTAAGATTTACGCTACTGTAAATAGAGATGAGAACAACGATATCTCAGAAATTTACTTAACTTCAGATAGAGAAGGTACAACAATCATGGGATTACTTAACTCATTAAGTAAGACAATCTCAGTGATGTTACAATACCAAATCCCTGCAACTAAGATTTCTAAGATGTTAAGAGGTCAAAAGTATGAGCCATATGGTTTCGTCCAAAGACACCCATTCATCAAGAATGTAAGCTCTATCTCAGACTTCATCAGTAAGATTATTGATATTGAAATGGGAGACTACACAAGAGTTCAAGTTAAACCAGAAGGTTACACAAGTCCAGATCCAAAATGGGCACCAAATGGTATTGCTCACAGAGTAAACTTCACAAATGCAACAGGTGTTGATATTCAAGCAGCTGAAGAAGCAGCTACAGCAGTAGAGCCAGTTGTAGTAGAAGTAGTTGAAGTAGCTCCAGCAACTAATGAAGACACAATTCATGAGTCAGCAGTAGAACTTGCTGAAGGTGCTGAAAGAGTATATGACGGTAGTGAGTGCTACACATGTTCAAGTACAAGAATGGTACAAAATGGTACATGTATGGTATGTCTAGACTGTGGTTCAACAACAGGTTGTTCATAGGTCTAAGCCAGAATAATTAGAAGTAAAAATATAGCCTCAAGAGTTTTAATTTCTTGAGGCTATATTCATGTGTAAAAACATTAATCTTAATCGTATGGTTCTAGTTTAAAGTTACCTTGTAATTGTTCAGAGTCAGTAATATTTAAAAATACCTTAGGATGATTTTGCTTCAAGTAAGCATTAATAAGTTTAACATCAGTTCTTTCAATAACCATGTATAGTAAGTAGCTGCCTTCTTGAGTATATGCACCTTTACCTTCAAAAATAGTTATTCCGTGTCCTGTTAATTCCATAAGTTCTTTAGCAAGTGGCTCAGGCTCTTTTGTGATGACAAAAGCAGTCCTTCTCTGGTACCTTAATTGTCCCTGACCAATAGCAACTGTTAGTAAGAATTGGAAGATAATTGAATATAGAGCATTGTCATAACCAAACATTGCACCATAAATTACATAAATAAATGCATTGAAGATTAGAGCATAGTGCCAAGCTGAATTTCCAGTTTTATTCTGCATAGATAAGGTTATAAAATCAGTACCACCACTACATGCATTCACATTCAAAATTAATACAGATGCAAAAGCATAGAGCATTGCACCAAAAACTACATTCAAGAAGACATCATCTGTGATATGTACAGTAGGGAGTAAGTCAACTAAGATACTTAGATTAACAACGCCAAGTACTGAGAGCATAACAAACTTTTTACCTAGATTTCTAAATGCATAAATTGCTGGTAGAGCATTAAATAGAATGTTTAAAATAGAATATGGAATTTCTATGTTGTAATAATCTAGTCCAATTCTTTGAAGTAATACAGTTAAACCAGAAAAACCACCTGGTAAAACCTCTGCAGGATTCATGAAATTCTTCAAAGTAAATGCCTGAATGAAACTTGCAACTATTACAATTAAAACACGTCTTAAAAGTTTCTTATTACTCTCTCTATATTCTGTGGTTAGAAGTTCTTGTTTAAGCTCATCATCAGCTAACTCTAACTGAATATGATCACCGTCAAGTTCGTTATCTAAAACTTGAGTTTTTAGCATTGAATCTTCAATACCAGCTGTCTCACTTACAAGGCTATTTGTATCTAAAATATTGCCTAAATCAATATTACTATTCCCATTACGATTTTCTTCCATATTCACTCCTCAAGAAGCATAATGAAATAATTATAGTCTATTTCTCATCTAAAAATATCACTTGTTAATGCAAATTATTTTTATTTTTATGAGCTCAAGAGAATAAATATGAAATACAAAAAGGTATAAAGAAACCCTTTCTTCTGGACAATAATTTCCAGCTGAAAGGGCTTATAGAATTATATTTTTATGTGCTAATAAATCTTAATTAGGCTTAAATACTGCAACTCCAGCAGCAGGAATTGTAACTACACCATCTTCTATAGTTAATTCTTCTTGCTCGAAGTTCTTAAGCTCTGCAACTAATTCATATTCTGCATAATCAGTAGAGGAGAGGTCGAACTCAGATGCAGCTTGACCAAAGTTCATAACAATCAATACTTCATGAGTTTCTCCTTCTTCATCTGTCCAAGCTTTGTATATAGGAACTAACTCTTTATTTTCAATTTGAGATGCATGTTCTGTTAATCCACGTGATATTTCAGGGAAGGCATGGTTAATTCTCACTGCTTGAATGTAGTAATTTAGTAAGGAGGCTTCATCTTCAATTTGATCAGCAACTGAACCAAATGAATATCCATAAGATCCTTCATCTAACTGAGCACCATCTGTCTGATAATCTACATCCTCGCCCCAGTACATGTAAGCACGTTTGTTTTCATCACGTCCTGCACCACGCATACCAATTTCTTCACCATAGTAAATAAAAGTATTACCAGTAGTGAAAATATTACTTGCAGCAGCTAATCTTAACTTATTTTCATCAGATGCCAAAAAACCAGCTAATCTACCTGTATCATGGTTACTCATGAAAGGAGCATTTATTGCATCAGGGTTTACTTCCCAAATACCTTCATTGACTATAGCTAGATTTTGCGCGTAGCTTTGGCCATCTTGTAAGTTAATAGATCTAACTGTTTGACCGCTCTGTTCAGCGAAAGTGAAGTCGAAGAATGAATCAATTCCACTCTTGTAATACTCTTTAACTACATTGTAACCAGTCCAAGCTTCACCTACTAAGTAAGCATCCTCTTTAATTGATTTAGCTGCCTCATTAATCCAGCCTAGAATCTCAATATTGTGTGGATCATTTCCAGAATCAAATTCCTTAACCGCATCCAATCTGAAACCATCTACATCTCTATCTATTAACCAGAACTCCATTATGTCTGTGAAATCAGCTCTTACATCTTCGCTATCTAGGTTAATATCTGGCATGCCTGACCAGAATTGGCCTTCGTAGTAGTAGTCACTTGTACCTGCCTGGTACCAAACATCGCTATGTTTTTGTTCGCTGAAGAAGTAGTAGTCAATGTACTTGTTGTCTAAATCGCCATTTTCTAGTGCTTCAACAGCTTCCAAGAACCACGGATGTTCACTTGAAGAGTGGTTCATTACCAAGTCAATAATAACTTTAATTCCACGCTCATGAGCAGCTTCAACGAATTCATCGAAATCTTCCAATGTTCCATATACAGGATCAATTTCCTTATAGTTGGTCACATCATATTTGTGGTAGGTAGGGGAAGGGTTGATTGGCATTAACCAAATTCCTGTAGCACCCAAGTCAGTCATGGTACTGTCTTTACCATCATTAACATAGTCTAGTTGTGCGGTTAATCCAGGAAAATCTCCAATTCCGTCACCATCACTATCTGCGAATGAATATACAAATATCTCATAGTAAGTGTCGTAGTTATCGTCCACTACAACAGTTTCCAAGCCTGAGCTACTAGCACAAGATGCTAATGTAAATACACTTAGCACCATAGCCATGGCCAAAGCAAACTTTCTCATTAATCTATTTTCTTTCATATTTCCTCATCTATTCATATTCATAAAAAAAGAGGGAATATAGGCATAGCCAATCCCTCTTTAGTCTTAACAAAATTTTGTCTAACCCTTAACAGCACCTGCAACACTTTGGTTGTAGTATCTTTGCATGATAATTGTAAGAATACCAATTGGAACTGCAACCATAACACCACCGGCCATGAAGTTAGCAAACCAGGTATTTATATATTCTCTATTAAGCATGTTGTAGAGACCAACTGATACTGTCCAGTATTTACTCTGAGCACCAGTAATAACTCTTGCTGAAATAAAGTCTAACCATGGACCTAGGAAAGAGGTAATTATGAGGTAGACAATCATTGGCTTACTAATTGGAATGATAACCTTAGTAAATATTTGCCACTGAGTTGCACCATCTATTGTTGCCGCCTCATCCAAGTCTCTAGGAATGGAATCCATATAACCTTTAAGGAGTAAGAATCCAGCTCCCGAACCTGCTGAGTAAATTAAAATTAAACCTACATATACGAAGTCGCCTTCTAGTAATCCTATTGCTTTAAGAATTTGGTATACAGCAACCATTGACATGAATCCAGGGAATAGTCCAATAATCATTGAACCTTGGATTAATGATTGACGTGTTTTAAATCTTCTTCTACTTAGTGCATATGAAACTGAAATAACAAAAGTAGTAGAAATAGCACAGACAATTATCGCAATGAAGAATGTATTTAAGAACATTCTAGGGAAGTTGAAAATTTGTATCTGTGCAGGTTCAAACATCTCTGTATAGTTCTTAATTGTCCAGTGCTCTGGGAATAGGGTAGCGAAGTAACCTACGTTAGCTGGTAAAATTTCATTTGGATCAGTAGGGGATACTCTACCTCTAAATGAGTTTAGGAATATCCATACAAGTGGGAAAATCCAAATTAAGACCAGGATTAATAAACCTAAGTGGATGAATACTTCTTTTGTTACTGTAGCACCGCTTAATTTATTTCTATTTTCTATAACTATTAAATCTTCTTTATTTTTCTTAGCCATAATATCCTCCTAATCCTTCGCTGACGATGTAAATCTATACAATGTTAGAGCAATAACTGATAGAACGATAAAGGTAAAGATACCAACAACTGAACCTATGTTGTAGTACTGTTGGTCAATTGTAAGTTTGTATAACCATGTAACAAGAAGGTCTGTATGACCAGCTGTTGTTCCGGCTCTAGCAGGACCACCACCAGTTAATAGATAAATAACGTTGAAGTTATTTACGTTACCAGTGAACTGAGTAATCATGAATGGACCCATAATATTTAGTATGTAAGGTAAGGTGATATGTCTGAATTGTTGCCATGCATTAGCACCATCAATATCACCAGCTTCCCATTGCTCTGAAGGGAAGTTTTGTAAAATACCTGTAACTTGAAGCAAGGTGTAAGGAACACCGACCCAAAGGTTAACTATAACAACTGTTACTCTAGCCCAGGTTGCATTTGACCAGAAGGGAAGTGTTATTGATTGATTTGCTCCAATGAAGTTCAAGTTTTGAGCTATGTTTGTGATCATTAAGTTCATAGCACCATTATCTGCTAGCATTTGTCTAACAACTAATAGTGAGATAAATTGTGGAACTGCAATAGTAGTAGTGAACATAACTCTCCAGAAAGATTTAAATTTAGTTCTCTTTCTGTTGATAACCATTGCTAATGCAACACCAAATACAAAGTTTAATACTGTTGCAAGAATAGCCCAGAGAAGTGTCCAAGCTACTATTGGCCAGAATGTTCGACCTATTGAGTTACCTGTACTTAATACTCTTGTGAAGTTATCAAATCCAACCCAGTTAAAGATTGTTAATGCTCCACCTTCTCTACTGTAGCCGGTAAAAGCCATCGCCATCATAAATATTAATGGCAAAATAGTGAAGATAATGATTCCACCTAGTGGAAGAGTTAAAAGAAGATTGTGAATTCTATTATTAAATAATGAGACAATATCCTCTTTTAGATTTGCAGGTCTAAATCCTTCTTTCGTAATGTATTCAGCCTTATATGCACTTTCTACAGAGGATTTCCATACATAAATAAATCCAACAATAACTGCAATAGCAACAATACCCCAAAGGAGCATATGCACGCTGTTATCACCTTCTGTGTAAATGTAAAAGTTACCTGTAGGATCTAAGGTTTGCACACTTTCTTCACCACCTAAAACTAGGCCGCCTAAGTCAGCAAAACCACGAGCAATCATGTACCAGATAAATAAAACTTCAACGCTTAACCAAAGTAAACCCTTAACAATTTGGCCATGGATTATATTTCCGAAGCCCATTATTAAGAGTGAGAGTTTGGTTTTCCAAGGGCCATGTTTTATAGCATCAGGGAATCTCCAAGGAACATCTGTAATTTTATTTCTGAGACTGTAAGCACGTGCAAAGTTTGCTTGTTCAAGAGCTTGATTTGCAGAAATACTATTTGTGTTTGCGCTCATAAAAATCTCCAATTCTAATAAATTTCTACTGTTTTATAAAAAGAGGACACCTAATTGCAGATGTCCTCCAAAAAAACCTATGCTACAAAATAAACTAATTACCCAATAATTGAAGTATTGATAAGTTCATTAAATGCGTCTGTTTCAGCTTCTGCATTATCGTGAGTTACTTCACCATTAGCAATTCTTTGACCTAATTGTTCTGCTGGTGTCCACCAGTTTGATAATTCAGGTAATAGAGGTTGTGCGAATGAAGTATTAGCGATTGTGTTAATCTCAGCTGAAGCAGCTACAGAAGATGTAACAGCATCACTATCTGCTAAGTTTACGTGTGTAGGAACGATTCCTCTTAATTCCCAGTGAGCTAATTGAGCTTCTTCACTTGATAAGAATGATGCGAATTGAATTGCTACATCCATGTTATCTGATTGTGGGTTAATACCAATTGCCTTAGAACCTGCGAATGAACGTAGTTGCTTGTCTTCACCATCAATGTTGATTGTAGGTAGTTGAGCTGCACCATAGTTATCACCTAAGTTAGCTTGTACTGTTGAAGCATCCCATGAACCTGAGAAGAATGCATTAACTGAACCATCTGCTAAACCTGAAATACCGATTTGGTCAACGTCATTTACGAAGTTATCGTGGTTTACTAAATCTATTAAGTAGTGAGTTACTGCATAACCAGCTTCACCACCGAAGTCGATACCTGCTTCAGCATCTAAACCATCTTCACCAAACATTGTTCCACCATTTGCTAAGTAGAATGCTTGAATGTACCAGCTGTTTGTGATTGGGAATGCAACTGTACCAACTTCTAACATTGATTCTAAACTTTGAACATCTTCTTCTGAGAAGACACTTGTGTCATAGTACATGAACCATGTATTAGGAGCGAATGGGAAACCAACAACTTGATCGTTGTATGTTACTGAGTTTACGTATGTATCTGGGTTTGTTGATTGTACTTGCTCTAATGCATTACCTGCTAATTGAGCTAAACCACCACCTGCTACTAAATCAGGAATTTGGTCATTTGGATACATGAATACGTCAGCTGCTGCTTCTAAGTCCTTAGTTACTTCTGTTAAAGCATCTGCTTCAGAAACAACACCATATGTAAATGTAAGATTTAAATTAGGATTTGCTTCTTGGAAAGCTGCTGCTTGAGTTTGAATCCATTCTCCTGATTCAGAAGATTGATCTTCTGCTGGAGTCCAGATTGTTAATTCAACATCTCTAACTTCACCTGATGGCTCCTCTTCGCCACCTGGCTCTTCTTCGCCACCTGGCTCTTCTTCACCAGCAGGAGTTGATGAATCTGTATCATCATCACCATTGTCTGTATTGTTACAAGCTACTAACCCGAAAACTAAAGCCATTGCTAATAGTCCTGAAGTTAATTTCTTAAAATTCTTCATTTGTATTCCTCCTTGTTTTATGTGGTATAAAGGCACGAAAAAACTTAATTCGCAATAGGTTTCAATTTAATTAATTGCGCACTTTATTACCGTAAATCAAATGATATATAAATTATACATTAACATTTACTAAAATGTTGTAAAATTCTCCAAGTTTTTATCAGAAAATTAAGCTTGTAATGTTAAAAACAACATAAAAAGCTATTATTTTGACGTTTTACTTGAACATAAGTGCTAATGCAACAACTATAATACTATGCAAACCTAGGAAGCCTTGTATTTTTTGATACTAAAAAACATTTTTAGGCATAAAAAGAGCAATCATCATCAGATAATTGCTCTTAGTTTAATTCTATTATTAAGTTAGGGATGAGCTAATCAATTTACCAATAAAATTATTCGTATGAATATGACCAGATATTTCTAATTTGTGGCTCTAACTCTTCATAGCTCCAAGTTCTATCACTGTTACTTATATTAAATGGATCCATAACTTCAAATTCACCATCCACAACATCATGTAGTACTATGAAATGTCCTTCGCTAGTGAAATCACCTTCACCGACAATTAAAATGATTGGACGTCCATTTGCAACTGAATCTAACATTAAACCTTTAACTAGTGGAAGTTCTTCAACAGTTAAACCTAATTGCTCAGCACCTGCTGACATCATTAACCATAAAGTTCCAGCACCATCAATTGCATATCCATTTTCTTTACCAAATTCACCCATCTTATCTGGTGTAAAAGACATGTCACCAGTAAGGGTTGAGTAGACCATAGATAAAACTGCAGGTCCACAACCATTAACACCGAAGAATCCACCAGCATATTCTTCATATGCCCAACGTGGGTCCCATTGAGAATAGTAAACCATCTCATGTTGAGGGAAGGGGTCATCATAATTCTCAGCCAAATCTGATACCTTAGGCTCTCTTATACTTCTAACAAAATATTCAGCAAGCGCAGGAACTCTACCAACTTGACGTTCTGATAATTCATGGAACTTACCTTCACCGTAATAGTAGTTAAATAACTCAGTTGCCTCATCACTAGCTTCTCTAATATAAGGGTCATAGCTTGAAGGTAAATTATTAAGAAGAGCAGCGTAGCGTTCTTCTTCACTAATAGTAGTAGTTGGTTCAGTAGTTGTACTTTCAGTCGTAGTATGTTCTGTCATGTCAGGATTATTCTCCTCATCGATATTTTCAGTACTTGTTAACTCTGTCACTTCTAACGAAGTACTAGTTTCCTGAGCATTAGCTTCAAGATTTATAGTAGTCCCAGAAATGAAGTCATTACAAGAACTAAGTAATATTGTAATACTTATGGCCAAAGCCAGGCCAGATATTATTTTCCTTTTCATAATTCCCCTCAATACAAAGCGCGTTTTGTCTAATAATACTCGGTGGTTACAGTCATGTGAATAATTTGTTAATCACAATGTTCAAGTATAGTATGAATTAAGAATTATTTAAAGTACAAAAGCTCATTTACAAGGAAAAAGGTTCACTACAAAAAGTAATGAACCTTCAAATTCTATTTATCTAATATAACTAAGCATCTTTTTCTAAAACAGATACCAATGTAATTGGACGTCTACCTGTCAAATCTCTAAAGAATTGCTGTAGTTGTACTCTGAATTTTCTAGAGCGTAGATTATTCTTAAGATTATTATTATCTTTATTATCCTTAATATATCTTTCAACAAAATCAGCGATTCTATCGTAAGCGTCGCTCTCATCAGTTTCAAGCATAGCACCATAAGATAAAATCTCAGGTCTATTTTTCAAGGTATTATTATCATCTAATATAACTGCAACTGATAGTACACCATCATTAGATAACTCATTTCTTTGGCGAAGAACTGCACTATCATTCTTAGTAGCTGATGTTCCATCTAATAAGATTGCATCTGCTGATGTATATCCACCGATTCGAGCGGAGTTTTTATCTGCTTCAAAAATATCACCATTGTTTAATAAGAAGATATTCTCAGCAGGCATACCCAAATCTTGAGCAAGTTGAGCTTGCATATACATCATTCTGTATTCACCATGAGCAGGGATGAGGTACTTAGGTTTAATTAATGAGAGTAAGAGTTTATGTTCCTCTCTATTAGCATGTCCTGAAACATGAACTGCAGAAATTGATGAATAAACAACTTTAGCTCCACGCTTGTACAATTCATTAATAACATTGAAAATAGGTTTTTCATTACCAGGAATAGGTGTAGCTGAAATAATTACTGTATCGCCCTCAGCAATCTCGATTGATCTATGCTCTGCATATGCCATTCTGGTCAAAGCACTCATAGGCTCACCCTGACTACCTGTAGAAATAATACATACTTCATCATCTGGTAAATCATTCATTTGCTCTAATTCTATTAGAGTATTGTGTTTCATTTTAATGTAGCCTAACTTATTAGCTGCATTAAAAACATTAAGCATACTTCTACCAACGAGTGCAACTTTTCTTCCATTGTTCTCAGCAGCAGTAATAATTTGTTGAACTCTACTTGTATTTGATGCGAAAGTAGCAACAAAAATTCTACCTTCAGCCTTAGAGAATTCATGCTCAAAGGTTTGACCAACTGAAGTTTCAGATATTGTATAACCTTCACGTTCAATATTTGTACTTTCATTAACAAATGCTAGAACACCTTCTTCACCTAATTCAGCAAAACGAGCTAAATCTATAGGATCTCCATTAACAGGTGTGAAGTCAACCTTCCAGTCACCTGATTGAATTACTCTACCAACAGGTGAGTTTATAGCTATAGCAAAAGAGTCTGCAATACTGTGGTTTACTGAAACATATTCAACTTCGAAGGAGCCAGCTTTTACCACTTCACGAGCATGAACAACACGGATATTGTCAATGTAATCTGACAAGCCTTGATCTTCTAATTTAGTTCTAATTAATTCAGCTGCCATTCTACCTGCATAAATAGGAACATGCTTCTTAACAGTTCTTAGAAGATGAGGGATAGAACCAATATGGTCCTCATGACCATGTGTAATAAAGATAGCTCTAAATTTATCAACATTATTCTTTATATAAGTGAAGTCAGGGACTATTGAATCAATACCAGGCTGATTATCTGAGGGGAACATTTGTCCTGCATCTCCAACAATTAAATCATTACCAAATTCATAGACATTACAGTTTTTACCAATTTCTAATAAACCACCTAGAGGGATAATCTTAAGACTATCACTAGATAGATTCTCTGTATTTTCTTCAAGTTTGGAAGCATTTCTAATTCTTGTTCCGCGATAATAGTTTTTTCTCTGTGGTGCAAGGTTTAATTGAGGAGAGAGGATAGGTGATTCATCTACATTAAATTCCTCTTGTTCTTCAACAGTTTGTTTCTTGTTGTATTCTTCAGCTCTAGTTTTGAGACTTCTCGTTTGTGCTAATTCTTCTGATTCTTCTTTATCATTTTGATCTTGAATAAGTCTTGGTACAAAACCATCTTGTGACTTATTGCTATTATTCATTCTTTTAGGCGTGTTGAAATTACCGTTTTTATTTTTTGCCATTATTAACCTTTCTATAGTTAAGTTTGTATTAAACGAAATCACTATCTTAAATGAATTAAGACAAATAAAAAGCTTGTAGATCCATGATTTCGAAAAAATTTACAAGCTGAAATTGGTACTTCTCATTATATACTATTATTAAAATCTTATAGTTCTCACAGAGATGGAAGAATATACGATATGTAAATATTGCTTAAATAATGGAGAAATACTCATGCAGATTGAAGAGAATAACACTTTCGATGAAAAGATACTAGAGGGGCTCTGGTACATTACCGATTATGCTGTAAGAGATTATATTGGATATAATCCTAGTGATGATGATTTCAAAGAGGTGGAATATACACTTGGTTATAAACTTCCTGGATCTTACAAGAGATTAATGAGAATTCAAAATGGTGGTGTACTTGAAAAAGATCATTTCGATTCGAAGGTGCAAGATTGTAAAGAAAGAAGATACTACAGTGTTGATAGCATATATGGAGTTGATAAGAGCAAACCATATTCATTACTAGGAGATAAGGGGAGTCGTTTCTGGATAGAACAATGGGGTTATCCTGACATTGGTATTGTTGTAGCAGAAACAATGACTGCAGGACATGACATGATATTTCTAGATTATAGAGTCTGTGGTCCAAGTGGTGAACCAACTGTAGTTCATGTTAATCAAGAAATAGATTATGAAATAACACAGTTAGCCCAAAATTTTACTCAGTTCATTAATGGACTCATTTCAGAAGATGAACTTCCAGAAGAATAATCTGAGATAAGTGCATACTTGCAATTGATTTAAGTATGTGATAGAATTCTCAAGCTAATTATTAGACTAAAAAGGGAGGTAGAACGATGGCAAATCTTAAACAATCAATTAAGAGAGTTAAAGTAGCAAATGCTAAAACAGAATTTAATAAGGCTCAACGTAGTAAATTACGTACTTCTCTTAAAAAAGCTTTTGTAGCTATTGAAGAAGAAGACGAAAATGCTCAAGAGTTAGTTAACACAGCTGTTAAAATCTTAGATAAATCTGCAACTAAAGGTGCAATTTCTAAGGCTAAGGCTGCAAGACATAAATCACAACTAGCTAGAGCTTTAAATACTAGTAAGTAATTTTATATTGACAATGAGCCTCTAGAACTCATTGGAAAGAATAATTTATTAATTATCATGATGATTAATAAAACCTCCCAATTTTTGGGAGGTTTTTCTTTTGCTATCTATTAATGTGAATTAGTTTTCAATACTTAATCTATGGAAATTCTTCTTTCCTTTACGAATTATAATTTCATTATCGACTAAATCTTTTTCTGTTAATTCATAATGTGTGTCAGTTACTTGATTATCGTTAACTCTGACTCCGCCTTGTTGAACTAGTCTTCTAGCTTCTGAATTTGACTTAGTTAAACCAACATTAGTCATTGTTTCAAGTAGTGCTAGACCTGAAGATAATTCTTCTGATGTAATTACAGTTGTTTCCATATCATCTGAACGACCTGCTCCTGAAAAAATATCGAGTGCTTGTTGCTCAGCTTCCTTAGCATTATCCTCACCATGAACAATTGAAGTTACTTCAAACGCTAGTTTCTTCTTAGCTTCATTAATTTCTTGACCTTCTAATTTTTCATACTCTGCTATCTCTTCAAGAGGTAAGAAAGTAAGTAATTTCATACAATTAATTACATCTGCATCATCAATGTTTCTCCAGTATTGATAGAACTCAAATGGGCTAGTCTTATTAGGGTCAAGCCATAGAGCACCGCTAGATGTTTTACCCATTTTTTCACCATTACTCTTAACTAGTAAGTTAGTAGTAAGTGCATATGAATCATGATTGGATGTTTTTCTTCGGATTAATTCAGTACCAGCTAGGATATTTGACCATTGATCATTACCACCTAATTGAACTTTACAATCATAATCTACATATAATCTATAGAAGTCATAGGCTTGTAGTGTCATATAGTTAAATTCTAAGAATGTTAAACCTTGCTCTAATCTTGATTTATAAGCATCGGCTGTTAGCATTCTATTAACTGAGAAGTGAGGACCAACTTCACGTAAGTATTCGATGTAATTTAAGCCCATTAACCATTCAGCATTATTAACTAGTTTTCCTTTACCTTCTGAGAAGTCTAAAAGAATTTCCATTTGTATAGCAAACTTATCTATATGATGTTGAATATCTTCAACAGATAATACTTGTCTCATATCTGAGCGGCCAGACGGGTCACCAATCATTCCAGTTCCTCCGCCAAGTAGTGCAATAGGGAAGTGTCCAGCTTGTTGTAAGTGTGACATAACCATCATCTGAATAAAATGCCCAACGTGCAAACTATCTGCTGTTGGATCAAAACCAATATAATATCGAACTCCAGGCTCCGCAAAAAGCTCTCTTACAGCTTCTAAATCTGATGCTTGCGCAATATAACCACGCTCAACTAGAGTATCAATAACATTTTTTGAGTTTTCCATTTTCTCTTCCTTTTTCCTTTTTCCTATTTCCAAGTTATAGTATATAAAAATATTCAGTAAATATACCCTTAGCTTCATTTTCGCTAAGAATATTATAAACTGAATCACTACTTAGATTATTATCTTGCTGTATTTTACTAGTATTAAACTCATTATTCAAGCTTTCTAGCAAGTCAGAATTTTTCACAACAAGAGGCAAGCTTGCTAATTTTCTCATAAGTTTAACAAGATATTTTCCCTCCTTATCAGCAGCTAATAAATTTAGAAATGCTGGTCCTTCTTCTTTTATTTCTAACCAATCATTTTCTTTAATATTTAATACTATTGATAAGCATGCTCTTTTAATTCTAGAGAGTGGATAGTATCTAGTACTTGCCTTTTGCAAGAATGTCCACTCATTATCTTTAGATGAGTGTATATAATCTCTTGCTGCATTAATAAGTCTATTAGCTAATCCTTCATCCACATCTCTATACTTAACTAATTCACTTGCGTCCGCACTTACTAATCTTAGTAAAATAGCTTGCTCCAAGTTTTTATATTGAGGGAATTTTGAAGTCAATAATTTTGCTAAAACCTCAGCAGGCACTTGTCCTTCAAGTGAAGCTATAAGTTCAGCCTTAGAATCAACCCCCAATAAGCTCTTTCTAACAGCTGATGCAGAAGCTTGTTCATCGCCAATCTCATCGTTCAATTCAGCATCCCCAGACCTAGGTGATAGATGTAACTTCAATTTTTTACTTAAACCCATTTCCTTAATAGCCAATAAGTATTCAAGTGCAAGTATATTATTAGACTCAGCTAAGAGTTTACTCACCTCGTCATTTCCAAGGTATTCGGATAAGCTCAGTTCCCTGGCTTTGGCAAAAGCCAAGCCCGAAGCTAATTTCTCTTCAAGCAAAGTTTTATATTCATCTGGTTCATTAACTAATACATCAGTGATTTTATCAAAGAGCTCATATGCATCAGAATCTTCCGCACCACAAATAATATCTCTTGAAACACCACTTGCATGAATTAAGGAAATGCCAGCTCTTGCAAACTCTCTAGCACTAGCAGTTGAGAACTGTGAAGGAATCTCAATGACTAAAGAAGCACCATACTTGATTGCAAGTTTAGCTCTTGTGTATTTATCGAGCACAGCAGCTTCACCTCTTTGGACGAAGTTTCCGCTCATGAAGATAATGATTTTGTAATCATCTCCAAGCTGCTTATGTATATATTCAATCTGTTTCAAATGCCCATTATGCAATGGATTATATTCAGTAATTATAGAAATTGTTCTCATAAATACTTATTATACTTAATAAATTAGTTTATTTATATCAGAATAAAATCACAAAATTAGTTATTATAATACTAGTGAATATTATTTTTATGTATGGAGGAATCATATGAGTTTTTTAGAAAGACTTTTTACACGTGCAAAATCAGATCTTAAAACAATCGCTTTGCCAGAATCACATGACCCAAGAATTTTAGAGGCTGCTAGCAGAGTGGCAAAAGATGGGGTAGCAAATATCATCCTACTTGGTGAGGAAGAAGAAGTGAATGCATTAGCAGCTGAGCACAATATTGATTTAGAAGGAATTGAAATTGTTTCAATAAAAAATAACCCTAATAAAGAAAGATATGCTAAGGAATTTTTCGAATTACGTAAGCATAAGGGTATTACAGAGGAGCAAGCTCTAGAAACTGTAAACCAAGAATTATACTTAGCAACAATGATGCTTAAGTTAGGTGATGTAGATGGTGTAGTTGCAGGTGCAGTACATAGCTCATCAAATGTATTAAGACCAGCATTACAAGTTGTTAAGACAGCTCCAGATGCAAAAATTGTTTCAGCATTCTTCATCATGGATGTTCCTAACAGTGAATTTGGTGCAAATGGTGTATTCGCATTCGGTGACTCAGGAATGGTAGAAAATCCAGATGCTGATAAATTAAGCGAAATTGCAATTTCAACAGCTAAATCATTTGAAGCATTAGTAGAAGAAGAACCACGTGTTGCATTATTATCTTACTCAACTAAGGGTTCAGCAAACTCAAGCTTAACTCAAAAAGTTATTGAAGCTACAAGATTAGTTAATGAGAAAGCTCCAGACCTTAAGGCTGATGGTGAATTACAAGTTGACGCTGCAATCGATGCAGGTATCGCTAAGAGTAAAGCTCCTGAGTCAAATGTAGCAGGTAGCGCTAATGTATTAATTTTCCCAGACTTAAATGCAGGTAATATTGGATACAAGCTTGTTCAACGTTTGGCAAAAGCTGACGCTTTCGGCCCTCTAACTCAAGGTTTAGCAAAACCTATGAATGACTTATCTAGGGGATCAACTGTTGAAGATATCGTAGGAACAATCGCAATTACAGCAGTTCAAGCACAAGCTCAATAATAAATATTTATTTAGGAGATATTAATGAAAGTATTAGTTATTAACGCAGGTAGCTCATCATTAAAATTCCAACTACTAGATCCATCAACTGGTGAAGTTTTCGCTAAAGGTCTATGTGACAGAATTGGTTTGAGCACTGGTAAAGTAAATTACAAAACAGATAACAATGGAGAGAAGGTAAATCTTAAAATTGATAAAGAATTACCTAACCACTTCGTTGCAATTAATGTAGTTTTAGAAATGTTAACTTCAGAAGAACATGGGGTTATCGAGTCAATGAATGAGATTGAAGCTGTTGGACATAGAGTTGTTCATGGTGGGGAGCATTTCTCAAGTTCAGTATTAATTACTGAAGAAGTTAAAGATGCAATTAGAGATGTTGTACCATTAGCTCCATTACATAATCCACCTAACTTATTAGGAATTGAAGCATGTGAATTGGCAATGCCAAATACACCAATGGTTGCAGTATTTGATACAGCATTCCACCAAACAATGCCTGCTTCAAGCTACATGTATGCATTACCATTACATTACTATGAGCAATACTCAATTAGAAGATATGGTTTCCATGGTACTTCACATGCTTACGTTAGTGAGAAGGCTGCAGAACATTTAAATAAGCCTTATGATGAATTAAAGATAATCACATGTCACTTAGGTAATGGTGGATCAATCACAGCTATTGAGAATGGTAAGAGTGTTGACACTTCAATGGGTATGACTCCACTTGCAGGTATTCCAATGGGTACTAGAAGTGGTGATGTTGACCCAGCAATCATTAAGTATTTAATGGATGAAAATGATGCTTTAAGTGCTGCAGATATTGATAAGGTACTTAATAAACAATCAGGTATGCTAGCTATTTCAGGAATTAGCTCTGACATGAGAGATATTGAAGATGCAGCTGCTGAGGGCCACGAAAGATCACAATTAGCTATTGAGATGTATGTTAAAGGCGTTAAGAAATTTATCGGCTCATACATGGCTGAAATGAATGGTGCTGATGTAATCGTATTTACAGCAGGTATTGGAGAAAACTCTGCGTTATTTAGAGAGTTAATCTTAAGCGATATGGAAGGCTTAGGAATTATTCTTGATAAAGAAAGAAACAACAATGCAGGTGATGTAGATGTAATTTCTTCAGACGATTCAAACATTGTTGCTATGGCTATAAGTACAGATGAGGAATATTACATTGCTAATGAAACATCAAGAGTTCTAAGCAATAATTAGTGGGGAATAATGGAAGAATTAGATCAAGAGTTACTAGATTCACTTAGTAAAATTATGGATCTCATGGGTAGAACTGAGGAAGAGGCACTTTTTAAGAGCAACTTCAATAATCTATCCAGATCTGAGATGCACACTCTTGTAGCTGTTGGACCTTACGAAAGAGTCAGCATGAGTGAGACTGCAGAAAGATTAGGTGTTACTGCAGGGACACTATCTGTTCAAGTCGATAGACTCGTTAAAAAAGATTATCTTATTAAAGAAAAAAGAGAAGATGATAGAAGAGTTAATGAGTTGGCTTTGACCAGGAAGGGGAGAATTGCAGTTAGAGTTAGAACTAGATTTATTAGTGTTTTGCTCCAACATATAATGGAACCTTTGGACTCAGAGAGACAAGAATTTCTTGCAGACACTCTAGGTAAAATTGAGGTATACTTAGACACTAAATATCGTGAATATAAGGAAAAAGGTAAGGTGGATTAAGTAGATGCAAGAGAAGAAATACTCAGATGATGAATTAGTGATATTGATTAAAGAAAATATTGCATCTGTAAGCCATTATGAAGCTGAACAAATTAGTCTAAGTGATAGATTAGTGGAAGATTTACAGTTGGATTCATTGGATTTAATTGGGCTAGTTGTAGATTTTGAAACTCAGTACGATATTAAGATTGATGAAATAATCTTAGATGGAATAATTACTGTTCAGGATTGCTTAGATTTAGTTAAGAAATATTTGTAAGTTAAATTATGTTAAACATAAATGTAGAGGGCTCCAAGTGAAATTTGGAACCCTCTTTTTATGTCTAGTAGTTATTCTTTAAATCAAAGATATTAGTATTTGATTTCTTCTCTTCAGCTTCACGCTGTTCACGACTCTGTCTACGTTTTTCCAATCTCTGATTGAGTTTATCAATATAAACTTTATTCTCATGTAGATATTCACGTGGAATTTCTTTATTGTCATACATAGTATGTAGCCAATTAGAAAGTTTAGCAGTCATATCTTTACTCTTCTTGAAGTCTTCAGGCAAGATTGGTTTACCGTAAGTGATAATTAATCTTCTTCTTTTAAATAGTGATTTGAATGTTCTAGGGAATTTCATATGCCTACTCCAAATCTCATAACCACCATCTATGAATACAGGGATTATAGGAACTTTAGCTTGTCTTGCGATAAATGAAGTTCCATCCTTAATTATCCCTAATTTTCCATCTGCAGATCTAGTACCTTCAGGGTGAATCATGAGGATGTTTCCTTCCTTAAGTTGGTTCACACAAATCTTAAGAGAAGTTCTAGGATTACCCTTTCTATCTATGGGGATTCCTCGTCCAGTACGCATAATAATTTTACCTAACCATCCACTAGATTCTTCAAGTTCTTTAGCGGCCAAAGCAGTAAATTTCATAAAGTGTTTTCTAGGTAGACCCATACCAACAAGTAGACCATCTATGTATGTTTCGTGGTTTGCAGCCATAATAAAAGGTGCTTCACTTGGTAAATTTTCTTGTCCACGGGTTTCAAATTTAATTAATGTTCTTACTAAGAAAGAACCCAGATAGTAGCCAATGTGTCCAATCCAGTTTCTCTCGATTGGTTTAACATCTTCGGCATTATATGTAGTGTTTGTAGAATTTTCGCTCATTTTGTTCCTTAAAAATGCTTGGTTGAATTTACTAAAAATGATAACATAAAACACAGACTTTTATTAGGAGAAACACTACATGTTGAAGAAGATCACTGAAGGCGAAGATAAAGTATTTAACTACTTTCACAAAGTTCAATATTACGAAACTGATGCAATGAAAATTACCCACCACAGTAATTATATTAAGTGGATGGAGAGTGCTAGAATCGAATATTTAGAGTGGATTGGATATCCATACCAATTATTAGAAAGAAGAAATGCTGCAACCCCTGTTGTGGGACTAGAGATTGATTATAAGAATCCAACAGTCTTTGGTGATGAAGTTAGAATTGAAACTGTTATGGATACATATACAGGATTAAGATTCTCTTACACATACAAGATGTATAAGGAAGATAAGTTAGTTTGTGTAGCTAGGAGTAGACACTGTTTTACAAACCTAGAGACACTTAGACCAGATACATTAGGCAATATTTGGCCAGAAACTGACCAAGCTCTGAGAGAATTCTTATTAGGGGAAGCTCAAACTGGAAGTAATAGATAGATTATGCGCATAGTTTATTCAGATAATAGAAGAGAGCTTGCTAAGCACTTAAGAGAACTTGTGTGGCAAGACCATTTGGATAAACCTTTTTCAAGAGGTTTCTTCATTGTGCCTGAGTCTGAGAAGGCTAATATGGAGAGACTTTACTTCGAAGAGAATAATGACAGAAGCTTAATGCTTGAAGAGATATTAAGTTTTCAAAGATTCTCTTTGAGAATGTCGGAAATTAGTGGTGCTAAAAACGATAGTCGAGCTAATGCAGCTATTGCGACATATTTATTATCTGAATTAATTAATGAATTAGATGAAGATTTAGATTATTTTAAATCTGCAAATGAGAAACCTGCATATCTGAATAAGATTAAAGATGTTCTAGGTGACTTATGGAGATTTGAAATAGTCCCTGAAATGTTAGAAGAAGTATCTTCTCAGGCTAAAGAATCTTTAGACCTTAACTTTTCTAATAAGCTTAAAGATTTAGCTCTAATATCTGATAAATATAAAGAGAAGTTGAAGAACAATAATATTGTTCCATCGGATGCTAGACTGGAAGATTTGAAAAATACTCTAGAGCTGTTAGTTGAGAAATTAGAGTTAGTTAATGGAAATTACGATAGACTTGATTTTCCGTTCAACAATTTTTCTTTCTTGAAGGATAGCTCGATTTGGATATATGGATTTGGTATAAGTAGATCTTTTACTCCACAAGAAACAGCTATAGTTGAGGCACTAGATAAATTAGTTAAAGAACTAGTTATTGCTGTTGAGGCAGATTTTATACCTAATGATTTAGAAGATTTAAATCGTGGTAAGAGACAATTCATTGCAGGAAGAAGTCTAATACATAGTTTTAGTATTAAGTATCCTGATTTGAAGATTGAGACATTAGATTCTAAAAATACATATTTAGCTAAATATAGTTTTGATCAATTTAACACACCAGAAGATGAGAGCAGATATATAGCAGGGAAAATTAAGTGGTTATTATTTGAGAATGAAGATATTAAGCCGCAAAATATTGGAATTGCACTAGCTAGCCCTAGTCAAGCACTTAGCATGAGGATTGCTCTAGAGGAATTAAATCTACCATTTTACATGCAAGATACTGGAGACTTAGATTATGCATTATTAGATAGTTATCTTAAGGGTTTTTTAAATATGATTAAATATCCTGATGACTTATCTATGATTATTAATTATGTGAAGAATCCTTATTCAGGTTTAAATCCAGAAGAACAAGATGATTTAATTGATTTTTGGCATTCGAGAGCTTTTGAAGGTTATGAAATTTGGGAAGAGCAAAAATATGCTCATGTATATAGACCTGGAGAGTTGAATCTAAATATTTATGAGGATGAAGATGAGGACATTGGTGAGCTCTTAGATTTAGAAGAAGATATTAATTTAGACATGAGAATTAATAGAATAAATCTATACAGGAGTAAAGCTCTTAATAGTGTAAAAGAATTAATTCTTACAACTAGAGATAACTTAACTATCCATGAATACACTAGTAGAGTAATTGAGTTTTTATCTAGCTCTACTCTTGCTGATAAGGTTCAGGAGAAGATAGGGCTACTAATAGATGCTAATAGACGAGATGATGCTGAGATAGAGAGTAAGTCTTGGAATAACTTAATTAAATCATTATCAGCATTCTTAGAACTTGAAAGAAGCGAGAAAATAAGTATAGATGATTATCTTTATTATTTAGAAGAAGCTTATTTAGCTAATAATAAGATGAGGATACCAGCTAATGCTAATCAGATAATAGTTTCTAGTTTGAAGCAAATGGCAAGTGAGAATGTAGATGTCTTATTTATAGTTAATGCTATGCAAAAAACTATTCCTCAAAATGCAGATAGATTATCTATATTGAACTCAATTGATAGATTTAAGATGAACCAAGTGCTCGAGAATGAATTGCCAGATCCAGAGAAGCATTTAATTAATGCTAATGAGTCGGACTTGTGGGGACTGATGGCTTTGCCCAAGAAATATATATCAATCTCTTATGCAGGTAACTTGGATGATGAGTCTAATACATTGAAAAGATTTAGAGAGCGCATGGGTGTAGAACTCGTTAGCCATGAAAACTTGTATGGACTAGTAGACCCTAGATTAGCTAAACCTGAAAGAGCTTGGATGAGAGTTAATGTTAAGGATTTAGAAGTTGAGAGTGAAGCAATCGATGTGCTCAAGGAGTATTTAGAAGCTACTAGAGAATATATATTATCCATATGGTCTGAAGGTGTAGTCGGTAGAGAGATGGAGCAAAACGGTAGCTTATATTTAGATAAGGACTTAGTTGCTAGAGCACTGTCTGAGAAGAGGAAATGGTCCATATCTCAGTTGGAGAAATATAGGTCAAATCCATTTTCTTATTATGTTGAATATTTATTAGGCTTGAAGTCTAAGCAGACATATAAACCTGAAGCTAGTAAATTTGGAACCTTAGTGCATAAGGTAATGGAATTGGCACAGATGGACTGGCAGGCTAATGTGGATTTAAAAGATGGAAGTAGAGATGAGAACTTAAAAACTTTATTAGGATCAATAGATTCAGAAATCATACAAAAGTACCTAGTAGATAGCGCAATTGAGGATAAAGAGTTAGAACTATTCTTTGAAAGTGGTAGCCCATACTTATCTAGACATAAGGCTTATTTAACATCCTTGCAAGGTAGTAGAGTGCAGATAAGAGAGTTAATGGATTCAGATATTGAATGGTTACCATTTGATAGTGAGTGGACATTTGGTTTCTCAGACGATAGATCATTTAAGATTAACTTAAGTTCTAATAAAGAGATTAGCTTGAGAGGTTTAATTGATAGAGTAGATATAGTTGATATAGATGAATCTAGGTCTGGATTTAGAGTTATTGATTATAAGACTGGTAATAAGAGGGTAGATTTCGCGAGATTGTATTATGGCTATGACTTGCAGTTGCCTATATATCTTGCAGCTTTTGAAAAATTGAATCCTGGTTTTGTGGCTCTTGATGCATCATATGCTCACTTGAGTAGTCACTTTGCAAATGATAATAAATACAGAGAAATTACTACTGAGGATAAGATTAATAATTTAATGAAGAGGCTAGAGTTGAGTTCTATTGGAATGGAAGAAGATGACTTGCATTTATTAATGCAACATTCTTTAGATTTAGTTGATGAGATTATAGCTAAGATTTCTTCAGGGGATTTCTCATCTAGACCAAGAGCTGAATCTATTTATTCTGATCCAACTAGATATACTGAGTATAGAGCTCTAGCTCAATTAGATAGAGGGCACATTAGAGTTGAGTATGAGGAGCCATTGCGTGATATTACTTCTAATATTGATGCGGAGGCGAGTTCTAGTGTTAAGGGTAGATCTAATGCAGATAAAGATAAACAGCATTTGAGTATAATTTTGCAGAATAAATATAGTGAAATTGCGGAGGTAGACTAATGAGTGAAAAATTAATTCTTGAACCTGCTATTAAATTCACTGATGAACAGAGCGAAGCTATTAATGCTGATGCAGGAAATATCTTAGTATCTGCAGCCGCTGGTTCTGGTAAAACTGCTGTTATGACTGAGAGAATTGTTAGACGCTTGATTAGTGGTGACATCAGTTTAGATGATATTTTAGTTCTAACATTTACAGATGCTGCTAGTCAGAATATGTCTAAGAAGATAGAAGAGAAGTTGTATCAATATGAGGAGAGTTATACTAATCTTTCTCAAGTTGATGCAGCACTTGAGATTTCGAATCAGATAAATTTATTGCCTATTAGCCATATTGAGACAATTCATGCATTTTGTTTGTCGCTGATTAAGACTTTTCCCGAAGAAGTTAAAAATGAGAAGGGGGAGCAAGTACTTGCTGCTAATTTTTCTACTGCAGATGAAAATTTATCTAATGAATTGAGTGAAGAAGCACTCAATAAGACTCTTGAAGATTTTTATATAAGAACGGAAGCCTTAGCTAAGTTAGATGGTGCGGAGAAAGAGTGGGCTAAAGATGCATTAGGAGTGATTGATGTATATGCAGCAGGTAGAAATGATGAAAACTTAAGGGGGCTAATTAAATCCATTTATTCTGAACTCAGATCTTTCCCGGATTATAAAGATTCAGTGGAAGAAGAACTATCTGATCTTTTAGTGCTAGCTGATAATTTTTCTAGTTCTAAACACATAGAGTTACTGTTTGATGGACTTGAACTTCGATTAAGTTCAGCACTATTAAATGTAGATAATTTAAAGAGAAGATTAAATAATCCAAGTTTAGTTTTTGCAGGTAAAACTGCTAAAACAAATCATGATGAATATGCAAATATGTATTCAAGTATCTTCAATATGCTTGATGATATTAAGGTTTTAATAGATGCTGCTCGAAATTCAGGAGAATATGCAGCTGCTTGGGATAAGATTTTTGAGCTAAAATCTGGAGTTTTGTTTGAGAAGCCAAGGAGAGCTAGCATTAAAGAAGGGGAAGAAGTTCCTGACTTAGATGGTTCTGAAGATGCAGATAACTACGATAAGAATAAAGCTAAATTTATTAGGAATCAATTGAAGAATGATTTTATTGATTTACTAGATGATACTCTTCCAGATGTCTTAGCTTATCTAGATATTAAGAGACCATCCACTCTCGATAATTTAAGTAAATATGAAGCGAAAGCTGTTTGGACTAAAACTATTTCTGAAATAACCGATGACATTAAATTAATGTACCCACTTATAAAAATGGTTTTTGAATTAGTTCTCGCTTATGATGAAAACTACTCAGAATTAAAGAACAAGAGAAACTTAATTGATTTTTCAGACTACGAACACTTTGCCCTGCAAATTATTAGGACAGAAGTGGGGAGAGAGTATTGCTCAGCTAAATTTAAAGAAGTTTATATAGATGAGTACCAGGATACTAGTACGATTCAAGAGACTATTATAAGTTCTATTAGTCCTAATAATACCTTTATGGTTGGAGATGTTAAGCAGAGTATTTATAGATTTAGAAATGCTCGCCCTGAGATTTTCTTGTCTAAGGCTATGCTTTTCCAAGAGCATGACTTAGGTAAATATTTTGTATTAAGTAAAAACTTTAGAAGTGAAGCAGGAATATTAGAGTCTATAAATGAGGTCTTCTCTCAGACTATGACTAGTGAATTCTCTGGAATTGACTATAACAATGGTCACCAGATGAATGTGGGGAGAGAGAATACTAGGTCTAATGGAAGAGTTGAAATATTAGCTAATGTTTCTGAGAAGTCAGATAAAGAATATTTCGATCAGGAAGATATTAGACAGGTTAATAAGAATAAATTAATCAATTCAAAAATTAATCCTTACATAGCTGAATCTTATTTAGATAGTAATGCTAAGACTAAAAATATTTTCCATATTGCTAGAGAGATTTTAGAGCTGCAGGCTAGTGGAGTTAATTTAAAAGATATTGCAATTTTATCTAGAAGTAATTTCGATGGAGATGAGATTGCTCGAGTCTTTAACTTCTTAGGTATATCAAATAATAAAAAGATTAATTCTTCTATTAAAGATACTCATGTATTAGAAATCCAATTGGCTCTACTACAGAGTTTAGATAATTCAAAATTAGATATTGAACTTGCTACAATTATGCTTAGCCATTTATTAGTAGAACCATTTAATGAAACTGACCTTCTAGAAATTAGAGTATTTGAAAAAGAAAATACAGACAAGAAATCTAATTTTTATGAGGCATGTAAATTCCTGGCTAGTGCAGAGCTAGACGACGGTGCTGAATTTTATGAATTATCTAAGAAAGTAGAAAGATTCTTATATAGATATAATCAGTGGAGATTACGTGCTAGTGAGGTAGCAGTCAGTACATTACTGACTGAGATTTGGAATGAAGTAGATTATTTAGAGATTGTTGCAAAGAATGAGTCCTATATTGATGTAGAAGAATTAGAGAATTTCTTAAATTCAATTCGAAGTCAGGAGATGTCAAGGCGTGTACCTCTAAACTTAATTATTCAGAGTTTAGAAGCTGAAGTTAATGAGAATGCTAGAGTAGTAAATGAAAATGACTTAGATGGTGATGGAGTTAATATTTTGACTTTACATAAGAGTAAGGGATTAGATTTTGACTATGTATTTATCTATAACTTGGAGAAGAATTTAAGAGATAGAACACAAGATAGTAAGATCATTCTTAGTGAGAATTTAGGTGTTGGTTTCCATGTCGCAGATTCTGATGAGTATGGTCTATATACATATCCTAGCCATGTCAGTGTTGCTATTCTTGAAGAAGAGCATAGAAGATTTTTGACTGAAGAAATATGTCTACTTTATGTTGCAATTTCTAGAGCAAAAGAGAAAGTTTATCTTTGTATGAATTTAGACTTAGATTCTAAATATAGTCGTTTGAAGATACTTATGGATTTAGCAGCTAGTGAGAATAAAGAATATTTATCTGACTATATTATTTCTACATTGTCTTCATATCAGGATTTCATCTTACTTGCTATGAGTAGATCAAATGATGCATTAACGAGTGAATTTTGCAGATATTTTGATGCTGACTTAAGAGATGAGATTAATAAGAATTTTGAAAATTCTAGATATATTTTTAATCTCTACAATAACCAGGAAGATTTAGAAGAGACATTTACTTATCTGAATTCTTATATGTCATTAGGTGATGAGAGCGATAGTGGAAAGATGGGTGAGGTGGATAATACTAGCCCTTTTAATTTATTAGAATTTTACTACTATCCATTAAATCCAGAACTAGAGTTCCCTGCAGTTCCTAAGAGAACAGTTAGTGAGATTAAAAGAAAATCTATGTTGGATGAGAATTTAGACCAGGAGGAAGCAAGTTTCACTAGTGATATTAACTTGGAACTAGCATCACTTGATGAGTTATTGAATCAGTCTAAATCAGATAAGTTGACTGCAAGTCAAAGAGGTATTGCTCTTCACTCTGCATTAAGACAATTGAATGTGTTAAAGTTACGTGAAGCTGCTGATTTTTCAATTGAATTTAATAAGCAAATAGAGTTGTTAGAAAATGCTGAATTCTTATCTCATAAAGAAATCGAATTAGTTAGGTCATATATTGATTCATTTGAACTATATACATATTCAAATCTAGCAAGTGAAATAATTGCTAGTGACAACAGCTATAGAGAAATGCCATTTACTTTTAGGTATAGAGATGAGAATGAAGTAAGTTTAGTTCAAGGTGTTATTGACTTGTGGTTTGAAACTCAAGGGGAAATTACTCTTGTAGATTACAAGTCGGATAGACTTCCTAATGATAAGATTCAAGCGAGAGCTGTATTATTAGATAGATATGCTATCCAAATGAAAATATATACATTAGCATTGGAAGATAGTATGAATCAGCAGATTGAAAAGATAGTGATTTGGTCATTAAGTCAGGCAGATGAATTTATATTCAATAGAAGTGACTTAGGATTAGATTAGTTGTTTTCTTTGAGGTTTCTACGCTTAGATCTACCACCAAGTTCATCATCTAGTTTTCGATTTTCTTTACGACGTTTGGAGAAGAAATCCTTTAGTAATTGACTAGCTTCATCCTTTAATAAGCCAGATTCGATTTCAGGATAGTGGTTTAAACTGTTTCTTTCAAAAAAATTATCCATGGAATGTATAGCACCAGTTTTTGGATCTGATGCTGCAAAATATATTTTTCTAATTCTAGCTTGCTGAAGGGCTGAAGCGCACATATGACAAGGTTCAAGAGTTACATAGCAATCGACATCAATTAGCCTCCAAGTATTTAATAGTTTGGAGGCAGTTTGAATTGCATTAATTTCCGCATGCAATATGCTACTTTGATTAGTCTCTTTTAAATTATGAGATTGGGCAATTATTTCACCATCTTTAACTAGGACACATCCTATTGGAATTTCACCTATTGAAGCTGCAGTTTTTGCTTCTTCTAAGGCTACTTTCATAAATTTTTCGTTTGTTTCAGACATTAAATTTCAATTCCACCATAAGGACGAATACTAATTATTGAGCATGAATCTTTAGAGAAAACTGCTTCCATCATTTCTACATAGGCATCTAGATCTTCAATTCTAATATAAGATTGAATAGTTCCTCCAAATCCACCACCGTGGATTCTGCAAGCTCCTTTTCCATCATGTTCTTTAATGAATTTTCTACTTAATGCAAGGGCCAAAGCAGCCTCTTGCTCATCGTGATTTCCTGGAATTAAAACATTTTGTAATTGAACATCTGAACTTCTACCTGACTCATTAACTAAGTCCAAGAATCTCTCAAAGTCCCCATTTTCTAGAGCTTCAATTTGTTCTAATGTTCTTTCTTCTTCAGTAAAGAAATGGATTGCTCTTAAAATTGCTCTATCTTCAAATTTTCTTGATAACTCTGATATGGAAGAGAAAAAATCATCAGGACTTACTTGATTGAGAACATCTTTACCAAAGTGATTTGCAATCTTACCCATATCTTCAGGTATTGCTGCATACTCATGTGTTAAACCGGCATGTCCTTTATCTGTCTTGGTGATAACCATTTTGTAGCCATATTTTTCAAAGTTTAAGTCAATCTCATTTACAAGTGGATTCTCCTTATCTTGGAAATCTATACTAATAATTCCTCCAATTGAGCAACCGCTTTGGTCCAATAAACCGCTAGGTTTGCCGAAGTATACATTCTCTGCAAATTGGCCAATCTTAGCTTGTTCCATTGAGTCAACTTGTCCATCATTAAATAGGTAATTAAATATAGTAGTCATTAGTATTTCAAAAGCTGCTGATGAGGAAAGACCAGAACCAGCTGGAACAATACTACTTGAGTAGCAATTAAATCCACCAATCTTATATCCTCTATCTACTAAGCCCTTAGCTACACCTCTAACCATTGCAGATGTTTTATGTTTTTCTTGTTCTTGTATAGTTAAATCATCTAAATCAATAATGCCTAGAACATTATATCCTTCAGAAATAAGTTGAATCTTATTGTCGTCTCTTGCTTGTGCAGCAGCAATAATGTCCATGTTTACTGAGCTAGTGATTACTTTACCCAATTGGTGATCTGTATGATTACCTGCAATTTCAGTACGACCTGGAGCAGAGAAGAATCTCAATTTTGAACCTGTATCTTCGAATCTATCAAGATACATTTGAGCTAGGTTTTCATATCTATTAAGGTGATTGTCTAGTACTTGCTTATCTGTACCATAAAGTTCTTTAAACTTTTCTAAAACTTCACTACTGTTTGCATTTAAATGTTCATTCATATTTGCTACTCCCAATAAAATTTGTAATACTATTCTATATGAATTTTTGGTATCTTTAATGGAATTATATCAATTCATTACAAATCGTTTTAGCTTTTGTGTTAATCTTAATTGCTGAAACTACTATATTAACTATTTTTGTTATTAAATAAGATTTAAAACTTGAAGGAGAATTTATGGCGCTAAGTGAAGGTCTATGTACCAACTGCGGTTCTTTAATGCGTATAGACGATGAGAAGGACGTAGCTATTTGTATATTTTGTTGGGGACAGTCAAATCCAGAAGATGCTATTGCTTTACTAGAGAATAGTGATGGATATGAATACCCAAATGAGGAATTTGAAGCACCAGAGACTGAAGTAATGCAATCTGCTCTGAAAGCTCAAGGCATGGGGAATTTTAATCTAACTAAAACTATTGAACCTAAACAAACAAGTACAAGAAAAAGAAACATAGAAATGGCAGGCAAACTTACTCCAAAAGAGAAAGTTGCCTTGCAAGATAAGCCATTAGTTAAACCAGAAGTAAGTAAGAAACATAAATGGGGAATTGCAATTGGTGTTGCAGTATTTGCAGTAGCACTAGTTCTTATCGCAGTTCCAACATATTTCTTACGTGAACCTAAGGCTAATGCAATTATTGGAAGAATCGAAGAGATTGTAGATATTACAGATGTTGAGAATAGGGTAGACCTAACAAGACAGGATAATAGAGTTATTACAATTGTTAGTCCTGATGAAGTTACTGAAGAAGATGCTTTAACTACATTTAATAACTTTGCATCAGTCTATGCAGACGAGTATGGAATTTCTGAAGAAGATGCTAAAGCTAAGGTTGAAGTATTACTATTGGATCATGTAAGTGGTGGTTATAGAATCATTCAAGAGGATGGAGATATAAATGTAGATAGTGCTCAACGTATTATCGAAGAAGAGGAAGAAATCATTCCATAGTTAGTGGAAATTATATATTTGTACAATGAAAAAGGACTTCAAAAATTAATTTGAAGTCCTTTATTAATTTCTTAAACTATTAGTCTATTCAGCCCACTCATGCATTACATAAACTGTAGCTTCTTCACCTGCGATTGAACCATCTCCAGTCGCTGTTACAATTTGACGTAAATCTTTAGCAATAACATCACCTGCAGCAAATACTCCAGGAATAGAAGTTTTCATTCTTTCATCAGCCTTAATGTATTTTTCCTCATCTAAAATATCTAAGTTTTCTAAGAATTTAGTATTTGGAATAATACCAATTTGAGGGAAGATAGCATCTACTTGTACTTCTACTAGATCTGCATCTTCATCAATATTGTTCTTGAACTTAACGATATTAACTTTACCTTCTTTACCAATAATCTCTACTGGGCTGTAGTTAAAGTGAACATTTACATTTGAGTTATTCATAACTCTTTCAACGTTAATGTTTTGTGCTCTTGGAACATCACGTCTTAATACTAGATCTACCTTATCGCTAAATCTTGCCATGTAATCAGCGGCTTCATAAGCACTATCTCCACCACCAATAATAGCAACTGGGCTATTGCGGAAGAAGGCTGCATCACATACAGTACAGTATGATACTCCTCGTCCATAATGTTCATCTTCTCCAGGAATACCTAATTTTCTTTCAAGTGTACCACTGGCTATAATAATAGATTTTGCCTTATAAATCTTACTATATGTCTCAAGTATCTTAATGGAACCATCAATCGTAATTTTTTCTACTTCACCGAATTCATGTACAGCACCAAATTGTGTAGAGTGAGAAGACATCTTAGTTGCCAAATCTGGACCTAAGATTGAAGCTTCACCTGGCCAGTTTTCTATTTCGCTAGTTTGATTCAATTTACCACCAGGTAGCACATCTAGCATCATAACCTCTAATCCACCACGACTTGCGTAAATAGCGGCTGTCATTCCTGCTGGACCTGCACCAATGATAATTAAATCATGTAATTTTTCATCTATAATTTTTTCTCTCGCCATATTATCCTCTCCTAAATAGCTTACATTGGCCAAAGCCAACCCAAACCATATCTAAATAACAAGGAGATTATACATGCTTTGAAAATTTATTTAAGTAACAATTGTAGTTGCATTTTAGTGGATAGCTTTATATTTTTTTGAAATATAAGAAGAACGAAAATAAAACGAACATTATGTTCGAAAATAGCTAAAAATATTCAAAAATGATAAAAATAATGCTTATGTGAGAAGTTAAGGGGACATATAATCTGGTATTATAAGAGTGCTTAGAACAAATGTTTATTTTATCGGAGGCGAGAAAAATGATTAATTTAATGATGTGGACACTAATAAGTTTAATAGCAGTTGTACTAATATCTCATGCATGGAACACACAAGATGCTATTGACAATAAAAAATACGTTAATGAATATGACTTAATCATTGCTGATTCAATTGAGAGTCATAGTAATAGTATGAAGACTACAGAAGTATATATAGATAGTAGTAAGAAGAGAGAAGTTAATAAGGAGCTCTTTATAACTATAGATAATAGTATTAAATACAGTAAGCTACAAAAATCTAAACTTGAACTTTATCCTATGAATAAGAAGGAAGTTAAAGAGATAGAATTTATTGTTGCTTAATTAAGTAAAGAACCAAGAATAATAGAACATCAGCAAGCATCTCATTAATTTGGGATGTTTGTTTTTTATATTTCTTTGTAATTATCGCTATTTTAGGCTTAAAATAACATTAGAAATAG
>CAZVJQ010000003.1:0-40376 GCA_964627125.1 uncultured Fastidiosipila sp.
TATGAAGACTCTACTATCTGAAGGGAAAGATTATGGTGCAATTTTTGGTACACACATAAATGCGTCTGAAACTTATCCTGAATCCCCATATTTTGAAGAAGAACGCTTACGCAAGAAAGATGGCGATTATTCATATGGATGGAACTGGTTAGATCAAGCTATAAATATAGATGCTGACTATGATTTAAGACATGGTAGACAAGAGCGTTTAGAAGATTTAGCAAAAGTTCTAGACAGAGGCGATGGCAAAAATGACCTAAGCTATCTCTATATAGATGTTTGGGGCAATGGCCAAAGCGGTGACAACGGAACCTATGCCTCAGCTCAATTAGCAAAAGAAATTCAAGATTTAGATTGGGGATTGGCTACTGAGTGGGGCTATGCTTTTGCCAATGATTCAATACTGCAACATTGGGCAGCTGATGTAACTTATGGTGGTTATAAACTTAAAGGGATAAATTCTAAATTAATTAGATTCATTCAAAATCATGAAAGAGATGCATGGGTAGCAAATATTCCTGAATACTCAGGTGCAGCAATGAACCCACTCCTCGGTGGATATAACATGAAAGATTTTGAAGGTTGGCAGGGAAGAAATAACTATGCTGAATATATTAGAAATCTTTTCCATACTAATCTTTCATCTAAATTCATACAACACTTCCAAGTAATTAAATGGCTTGATGGCGATAAGACGACATTGCCAGGTGCAGAGGATGACATAAGTTGGATTCCAGAGATGGAAGTAATTTTAGAAAATGCTGAATTGGATAAAACCTTAACTATAAGCAGAGGTGCTAATGATTACCAAGAAAATCCTACAGCATATAGAACTAGAACAATGAAATTAGATGGTAAAACTATTTTGCAAGAAGTAGAAGAGCACGTTAATTATCTAATTCCATGGTATTGGGATGCGAATGGAATTCGACTAGACTCAGGCAGTGAGAAACTCTACGCATTTAGTAGTACTGGTGAAGTAAATACTTGGGAGCTCACTGAAGAATTTGCAGACGTAAGTGAACTTTATCTTTATAAACTAAGTGATATAGGTAAGGAGTCACTTGGTACTGTGGCAGTTTCAGATGGAAAAATTACTTTAGAGTTAGAAGCGAATGCAGCTTATGTGCTATATAAAACTTTTCAAACTTACCCTGGTGTAGAGTGGTCTAAGCATGCACATATTATTGATACTGGATTTAACTCAAGAAACCTAGATGCTTGGAAGATAGAAAATGCAGATTCAGCAGAAGTACTAGATGTAGTAGATACAGCTAGTGGTACTCAGGTACTAGAGATTAGTAGAAATACAGCTACAGTGAGCTTGAGACAAGAAATTACCGAGTTAACTCCTGGTAGAAGATATGCAGCCTATGTAGGTGTAGAGAATAGAGATGATGCAAGAGCATTTATCAAGATAAGTGATGAAGATGGAAATCAAATAGACTACAACTCCACCAAAAGATCTATTGCATTAAACTTTGTGAAAGCCTATTCACATAATACAAACAACAATTCTTATACAGTTGAAGAGAAAAATCCATTCTCTAATTTCGAAGGAACTTCCTATTTCCAAAATATGTATGTATTCTTCGATGCTCCAGAAACTGGCAAAACCTACCTTGCAATCGGAAAAGAAGCGGGTAATGGAACAACATATTTTGATGATATACGTGTATTTGAAAATGATATGAATAATTTCGAACTAGGAGAAAATATATTCTTCCAGGATTTTGAAAATGTTCCACAAGGTATTTATCCTTTTGTTATTTCAGGTATAGAAGAAGTGGAAGATAATAGGACTCACTTATCTGAAAGAAATCCTGTGAATCCACATTATACAAGTAGAGGATGGGAAGATAAGAAGGTATCGGATGTAATAGATGGTAACTGGTCACTCAAGACAAATGGATTAGTGAATAGAGACCATTTGGTTTATCAGACAATTCCGCAAAACTATAGATTCAAGCCAGGGAAGAGATATAGAGTTTCATTAGATTATTTAGTTGGATCAAATAATACTTATAAATTTGTTACAGGTGAAGGTAACTACTACAAATATGATGAAGAGAGCGGAGAGTTCACTCGCAATCACTTTATAGAAGTTTTTGACTTAATAGATACAACAACAAATCCTGATGGAGAGGAAGCAAATTCCTTATCCATAGAGTTCATAGTAGAAGAGAGTAAGGAGAATTATTGGATTGGAATTTACTCAACAGATTCAGATGCCGAAGCTCGTGGATTAGAGGATAGGAAACTAAACTTCTCTGGATACAGAGATCTAATTATAGATAATCTGAAGATTGAAGAGCTAGACTAATAAATCATTAGCGGAGACTAGTTCAAAACATTGAATAGAATTGAAAAAAGCTTGAGATTAATTAATCTCAAGCTTTAATTCTTACTAGACTAAGTCTAGATATTTTTATATTAATTATAGCTTGCAGTTAATAGCGTCGATACCTAAGTATGTTGCTCTTTCACCTAATTCTTCTTCGATACGTAGTAATTGGTTGTACTTAGCAACACGGTCTGTACGAGCTGGAGCACCAGTCTTAATTTGACCTGCATTTAATGCTACTGCTACGTCTGCGATGTAAGCATCTTCAGTTTCACCTGAACGGTGTGATACTACTGATGTGAATCCAGCTAATCTAGCTTTCTCCATTGCGTCCATAGTTTCTGTTAATGTACCAATTTGGTTTAATTTAATTAAGATTGAGTTTGCGGAACCTTCTTCAATACCTCTTACTAAACGAGATGTATTTGTAACGAATAAGTCATCACCAACGATTTGAACTCTATCGCCTAATCTTTCAACTAGCTTGTTCCAACCTTCCCAGTCTTCTTCTGCTAAACCATCTTCGATAGAAGCGATTGGGTATTTGTTTACTAAGTCTTCCCAGTAATCAATTACTTCATCTGTTGTTTTAACTTCGCCTGTCTTCCAGAAGAAGTATGAACCTTCAGGTTTACCAGCTTTCTTACCTTCTTCTACTAACTCAGTCATTGCTGGGTCCATAGCTAAGACGAAATCTTTACCTGGTTCGAATCCTGCTTCTTCGATAGCTCTTACTAAGTATGCTAAAGCAGCTTCGTCATTTTCTAGGTTTGGAGCGAATCCACCTTCATCACCAATTGATGTTGAGTGACCATCTTTCTTTAATAAAGATTTTAATGTTTGGTATACTTCTGCACCCCATCTTAAACCTTCACGGAAGCTTGATGCTCCTACAGGCATAATCATGAACTCTTGTAGAGTTAAGTTTGAGTCAGCGTGTTTACCACCATTCATAACGTTCATCATTGGAACTGGTAATACGTGTGCGTTTAAACCACCTAAGTAAGTAAATAAACTTTCTTTACGTGTTGCTGCTGCAGCTTTAGCTGAAGCAAGTGAAACACCTAAAATTGCGTTTGCACCTAATTTTGCCTTATTTTCTGTACCGTCTAATTCGATCATTGCATTATCGATAGCTCTTTGGTTAAAAATATTTAAACCTTGTACTGCTGGAGCAATCTTCTTATTTACGTTTTCTACAGCCTTTAAAACACCTTTACCTTTGTAGCGAGCGTCATCACCATCTCTTAATTCAACTGCCTCGAAAGCACCTGTTGAAGCACCTGATGGAACTGAAGCGCGTCCTAAAACACCATCTTCGGTAATTACGTCAACCTCTACTGTAGGTGTACCACGTGAGTCTAGGATTTCTCTAGCTCTAACTGTTTTTATAATACTTGCCATTATAAATTTTCCTCCTATTTAATGATTTGCTATTATTGCGTATATTGTGCACGCAAAACAACGCACATTTAATATTATAAAAGAAAACACAGAAAATTAATAGCTAATTATAGGAAATAATCAGTCTAAGGGTTAAATTTATTGTAAAGCTTTGGCCAGTAGCGACTGCCACTAAGTCTATGCGATATTACTATTAATACCGAGCGTTGCGGGTAACACGAGTTACTTAAACGAGCTTATTGAATGCTATACTTATCTTCATAATAAATTTGAGGTGATGCTAATGGCTGTATGGCTAGACGAGAGTAGTTTCGTTAGAGAAGTAGAAGAAAATCCAGAGTCAATTTTTGTTATCCAATATTGCACTGATTGGTGCACAAACTGTGCGCTAGTAACACCAATATTAGATGAACTAGAAGAAACTTATAAAGATAATGAGAATGTATATTTTGCCTATGTAGATGTTGATTCAGAACTAGAACTAGCTGAAAAACATAACATTGCTAGTATCCCTAGTACTTGCATTTATAGAGGTGAAACAGTTTTAGAGCGTATAGTTGGTGCTCATTCTAAGGATGTTTACAAGAATGCAATTCAAAAATCTCTATTAGATGATGATAGAGAGTTAAATATTGATGAAGATGCTAAAACTTGTGAAACAGATATAGACTAAGTAAAAATAGTAATTTAAGAAATTATTTTGAAGATTGGCGCATGTATGTATGTGTCAATCTTTTTTGCTTTTGCCAACACAAATTTGTACGCTTAAAGTAAATATTCTTAAGTAATTAATCAAATTAATTGCTTATAATAATGATGGTCATGCTCAATTAAAACTGAAAATACAAACTAAATGCATGAGACTTAGAGGGAGAATTATGACTGAAAAACTAATTACAAATGAAGAGTTATTTGAAAATATAGGTAGAACCTGGCTTGAAATAGATGTAAATAAACTCATTAGAAATTTTAGAACAATACAAAATTCTTTAGAATCTGATACAGGTATTATCGTTGTTCTAAAGGCCAATGGTTATGGTCATGGTGCTATTGAAGTGGCAAGAGTCCTATCTGCTCTCGACAATGGGCCAACTGCATTTGCAGTTGCTAGTTTAGATGAAGGTTTAGACTTAAGAAAGAGTGGAATAACAGAAGAAATACTACTCTTGAGTGCTAACGAACATGAACGCTCACTTGAAGCTATTTTAGCTGATTTAAGTTTTACAGTTCCTACATTGAATTTCGCCCATAGGCTAAATGATATAGCTTCTAAGTACAATAGACGAGCAAAGATTCATCTTAAGTTAGATACAGGAATGGGTAGACTTGGCCTCGATAGTAGATCTGAAGATATTGCTGATCAAGTTCTTGAAGTATTTGCAATGGAAAATCTAAATATTAGAGGTTTATATACTCACTTTTCTACGGCAGATGGTGAAGACTATAGTACAGGTAGAGATGTTAGAGATTTAGCAAATCAATATTTTGATATGCAACTAGACTTATACATGGAAGTTGTAAAAATTATAGAAGAACATGGCTATGAAATTCCGATGAAGCACGTAGCTAACTCAGGAACAATTATTGCCCATAAAAATGCTCAAATCGATGCTGTAAGGGTAGGGATATTAGCTTATGGTGTTTATCCTTCAGACAATGGATATATGGCAGAGATTAGCCCCGCTCTTTCCTGGAAGACCAGAGTTATACAGGTAAAGGATATTAAAGAAGGCTATGGTGTTAGCTATAACCGCCAATTTATTGCAGATAAGGATATGACTATCGCAGTCTTACCCATAGGTTATGCCGATGGCTATAGTCGTAACATGGGTGGTGTAGCTAGTGTCGAATACAATGGAGTTAAATGTCCAGTTATAGGAGTGGTATGTATGGACATCTTAATGATAGATTGTAGTAATTTAGATTTCGAACCACAAGAAGGTGACATTGTAGACTTAATCGTAGATCATGAGGGAAGAGAAGTTAATGTTTATGACCATGCAAAATGGCAAGACACTATTCCATACGAGGTTTATACATCTATTGCCCAAAGAGTCCCAAGAGTCTACAAGAAGGATGATGAAATTTATAAAATTGTTAGATTATAAGATTTAAGTATTAAATTTTGCCCATCTGTCAGATGTGAGGACCATGCAGACAAGTTCTTCTGGTCTTCCATCTAGACCGATATGAGTTGTTTTCTTTTCGAAAATAAAATTAGATTTCTCCAATACTCTTCTAGATCTAAAGTTATGTGTAGTTGCTCTAGCTATTAGAAAATCTAGTTGAAGTTCTTCAAAACAATAATCAATCACGACGGCCATCGCTTCAGGTGTTAAACCTTGACTCCAATATTCTTTAGCAATTGAATAGCCAATATCTAATCCGAAATCATAAAAAGATACAAGTTCAGAAACATAGCCAGTTTTTCTCATACTGATTGAACCAATAACCTTATTATCTTCTTTATGAACTATTGCTAGAGAATTCTTATCTTTAATAAGTTCTTTTAATTTTATCCGAGAATACTCAATATTTGGATGATGCTCCCAACCAGCAGCTTCGCCAACACCTGGTGTTTTAGCGTAGTCATGGTATTCATTTAAATCAGATTCAGTCCAGAATCTTAAGACCAGTCTATTTGTCTCAAGTCTTACCTTTGAAAAATTATTTCTCATATTGATCTATACAATCTCTTTACTAAACATACTATAGGGTAAGGGTAGCCATCGTTAACGCTATAAGGCATAAAACGATTCTTCTTTAATATATCCATATAATATTTATTTTCAGTAGGGCAGTAGATGTAGGCTTCAGATATTGATTTGTTGAGTAGTAGCTTGGATGCTTCTTTTATGAGGGCTGATTCTAGATTCATGTTTTTAAACTCTGGGTCAATGGCAAATCTTGTCATTAAACTTTTTCCGGATTCATAATCTGAGATTAACCTGACGTGTGCAACGAAGCGATTTCTGTAAGTAATTGCCAGCACAATATCATTTATTATTGCATCATTGTAGTCGCCGCGAGTCTCATTTAAGTCAGGAATATTGTACCCTCCAGATTTGGAGTACAAAGAAATATTAGCCTCATGCGCAAAATATATCGTAGAACGCTTCACTAAATCGAGTAGTTCGCTTGATATAGAAGTGTCAGTTATCTGCACGATAGAAAAATTCATCTCTTTTCTTTCCAAGCTTAACACCTCATATATATACTTAATTTTATCCAACTAGTACAATGCCTATAGATAACTTTATCATAAATTTTAACTTAGTAAATTACCTTCTTAGGTCAAAGCAATAAATAAAATGTGTACACAGTTATATTTGGGCAAATGTCTATAAATATACAAAAAAATAAAGCAAACTTGGCTGATAACCTGCATAATTATTAAAAGAGAATAGTTCCTTTGCAAAATCGCACAAAATTAGAGCCGATTATTTGTACACTTTTGCGTCTAGTTTAATTAAAATGCGCATGCTATCATTGTTACAGTAAATCGAATTCGAACTTGGAGGTAAAATAATGGCTGAAGTAAAGCTAAAAAATGTTTATAAAGAATACGATGGTGGAGTTCTAGCAGTTCAAGATTTCAACTTAGAAGTCGCTGATAAAGAATTCATCATCTTGGTTGGTCCATCAGGTTGTGGTAAATCTACAACTCTACGTATGATCGCAGGTCTAGAAGAAATTACAGCAGGTGAATTATACATTGATGATACATTAATGAATGATGTTCAACCAAAAGATAGAGACATCGCAATGGTTTTCCAAAACTATGCTCTATACCCACACATGACAGTATTTGACAACATGGCATTTGGTCTTAAATTACGTAAGACACCTAAAGATGAAATCACACGTCGTGTTAATGAAGCAGCAAAAATCCTAGAAATTGAACACTTATTAGACCGTAAACCAGCAGCTCTATCAGGTGGTCAGAGACAGCGTGTTGCTTTAGGACGTGCTATTGTTCGTAATCCTAAGGTCTTCTTGATGGATGAGCCTCTATCAAACCTTGATGCTAAATTACGTGTTCAAATGCGTGTTGAGATTACAAAACTACACCAAAGATTGGCAACAACATTTATCTACGTTACCCATGACCAGACAGAAGCGATGACAATGGGTTCAAGAATTGTTGTTATGAAAGATGGATTTATCCAACAAGTAGATGATCCAACATCACTATACAGACATCCAAATAATACTTTCGTTGCAGGATTCATCGGTATGCCACCAATGAACTTTATCAACACAAGAGTTATTAAAGATGAGAGAGGTATTGGTTTCACAATCGGCGATCATAGAGTCTACTTAGATCAAGCTAAATATGACGTAGATGCATTAAATGAATATGTTGACAAGACAGCTATCGCAGGTATTCGTCCAGAGTACATTACAGATGACCCTGCAAAGGTTGAAGCTGGTGAACAATCAGGTACAACAATTCTATCTCACGTTGATGTTGTTGAAAAATTAGGTGCTCAATCATACCTATATACAACAGTAAGTGATATGGCAGTTACAGCAAGTGTTGACCCTATCCGTTCTATCAGTCAAGTTGGTGAAGATGTTAAACTAACAGTTGACCCTGAGCGTGTAGTATTCTTCGACGCAGAAACAGAAAATGTAATCATAAGCTAATTGCTTAGCAATAATATTGATAACTTAGGAGCTCTTCCGAGCTCCTTTTTTAATGGAAAAATTTTTTGGGTATTGACTGAGATTGGCTTTGGCCATAATACTATTAGAACTATCTTAAACTTATTTATTTGTTCATCTAAGTTTAATGTATTAGGAATAAGATTTATGAGCAAGCTTATTCTGGATTTGTTAAAATGGTTCATATGATACAGAGTGTATGATATAGGATGATTATCCTGTAATATTTCTGTTATAATTGCATATGTTAAAAATTCCCAAAGGAATGAAGGGAGAAGTTTCGAATGGAAGATATTTTAAAGACGATTGATGAGGCAGCCGAAATTTTAGATAGGACTGTTGGTGTCGTTGATCAAGATGGTACTGTTATTGCATGTTCAGATCCTGCAAGAGTGGGGAGCGTAGATAAGCTAGCTTCTGAAATTTTTGTGTCAGGTGATGATTTTGCGGTTACGGGTAAGAGTAGCTATCGTAAATTTGGAGCAGGCGACTCTCCAGAGTTTGTATGCTTCATAGAAGGTACAGATCAGAGCGCTCAAACAAATTTAGACCTATTAGTTAAGTGGCTAAAGGCTGAACTTAAAGATGGGGATAAGGATAAAGAGAGAGCTGCTTTACTCAAGAACATTCTTTTAGAGAATGAACTTCCTGGAGATATACCTCTTAAGGCTAGAGAGTACAGTATTCCTTACGCTGCTATTAGAGTTGTTTATTTAGTAAGAGTTAAAGAAGAGAACAGTTTAGATTCAATTGAAATCATGAGAAGCATGTTCCCAAATCGTAAACTCGACTTCGTCCTACCAATGGATGAGAAAAATATAGCTCTAGTTAAAGAATTTAAGCGTGGCGCTGAAGAAGAAATTGATTTAGTTGCTCAACAAATCGTGGATACATTGAATAGTGAATCCATGGGCCAAGTTAAGGTAGGTATTGGTTTAGAAACTGAAACTCTTAAAGATTGTGCTAAGAGTTATAGAGAAGCTAATCTATCATTAACAATCGGTGGAATTTTTGATCCAGCACTCGATATCGTTAGATATGACCAACTAGGTTTAGGAAGATTGATTTATCAATTACCACCTACATTATGTCAAATGTTCTTAGATGAAGTATTTACTGAAGGTTCTTATGAAGCTTTAGACCAAGAAACCTTAAGCACAATAGATACTTTCTTTGAAAATGACCTAAATGGTTCTGAAACATCTAGAAAACTCTTTGTCCATAGAAATACGCTTGTATATAGACTTGATAAGGTTGAAAAAATCACAGGTCTAGACGTACGTCAATTTGAAGATGCTGTTTTATTTAAGTTAGCATCTATGGTACGTAAATATCTAGAATATTTAGAAAAGGATTCAGAGGACAGTTCTAGCAAATGGTGGAGGAACTAGTTCACTGTTAGGTAAACAATGGTAGACTTCGAAAATGTATCAATGAAATATACCAGGGGAGCCGAGGAAGCACTGACAGATGTTAGCTTCCACGTTGACCCTGGTGAATTTGTATTTGTTATTGGACCTAGCGGGTCTGGTAAATCTACAGTAATTAAACTAATCAGTTGTGAAGAAAGATTCCAAGAAGGACAAATTAAAGTAGGTAATACTAAGCTCAAGAAAATTAGAAGAAGAGCTATACCTTACTTGCGTAGAAATATTGGAATGATTTTCCAAGATTTCCGTCTTATCGAGAGTAAAACTGTATATGAGAATGTTGCCTTCGCTATGGAAATTTTAGGGAAGAGTAAACGTCAAATTAAGAGACAAGTTCCTATTATTCTAAGTAGTGTCGGTCTAAGACATAAACAAGATGATTATCCTAATGAGTTATCAGGTGGTGAGCAGCAAAGAGTAGGTATTGCAAGAGCAATAGTAAATAACCCAAGCATAATACTAGCTGATGAGCCTACAGGTAACTTAGATCCTGACACAAGCGAACAAATCATGGGTGTTTTAAAGAACATTAATGAGAGTGGTACAACAGTTATTATTTGTACACATGATGAGAACCTTGTTAGTATGATGCAGGAAAGAATAATAGAGATTAACAATGGTAAATTAGCTAGTGATAGACCGAAGAAGGCTTGGAATTAAATAATATTCACTAGATTATTCATTTTACTTTCATACTTTGAGTTCATTATTGAGACGAGTTAAGGTCTAACTCAAATTAGAAGTTTTTGGAAGTAAAATATTTCTTAAATAAAAACAAGTATCACAGTAAATGTGAATCGAGCATTATAAAAGTTTTGGCATATATAAATATTAATTACTTTATATTGTCAGGGTGAGTTTATTAATGCTTAAAATAATTGCCATAGCAATTAATGAACTTAGCCGTAGAAAAGGAAAATGACAGTAAATGAGATTAAGAGTTTTACTTAATACATTTAAAGAAACTGGTAGAAATGTTAGAAGGCATCTTCTTATTACATTTGCATCCCTTACAACAATGACATTAATGTTATTAGTATTGGGGGCATTTGTTTTATTCTCTGCGAATGCAAATAGGATAATGGATGCAATAGGGCAAGAGCCACCTGTAGAAATCTGGATGATGGATGATATTCCTCAAGAACAAACAGATGCAATTGCTGCAGAGTTAGATGGAAATGATTCTGTATTGTCTTATACCTACTTAACATCAGAAGAGCACTATGAAATATACAGGCAAGATTTAGGTGAAGACTCTTACTTATTAGATGCAATAGATGCGGATACAATGCCTAACTCTTTTGTTGTTCAATTAGTTTCACCAGAATATGTAGATCAATTTATTGGGACAATTAATACATATCCAGGGATAGACAGTATTGACTATAGTGAGCCTGTCACCGAGTTCTTAACTACTTGGAGTAGAAGAATAAATATTATTTCCATAGTAGCAGTGGCGATATTATTCTTCGTTGCTTTAATTATCATTTCTAATATGACCAGGATGTCAATTCTAGCTAGATCTGAAGAGATATCCATAATGAAATACATAGGTGCTACATCTTCTTATATTAGAACTCCTTACTTTTTAGAGGGTGCTTTAATTGGGATATTTGGCGGAATCATAGGCGGGGGCATTCTTTGGCTGTCATATTACAATATTTATGTTAGTATGATGGCAGATACTGCAGCTACATCAAACTTCGCACTGATACCAACTACAGAGATTATGTGGCCAGTTTTCGGTATTTTAGTAATCATGGGAGCACTGGTAGGTAGTATAGGTAGTGGATTGTCAGTAAGAAAGTATGTAAATGTCTAGAAAGTATAGTAAAATAGAGCTATATGCGCTGTATTAGTCGTACATATAGTTTTGAGAGTTAACGAATCCGTTAGAAAACGAGACATAATTTATTAGAGGTAAATTAATGAAAAATTTTAGTAAAGTGAAATTCCTAGCAAGCTTAGCGGCAATAAGTATATTCTTTACAAGCTTACCAGCTGTAAATGTACTTAATGCTTCTAACAATGACGAAGATTTTGCAACTCAAGAACAATTAGATGAACTCGAAGAACTTAGAAGAAGAGCAGAAGAATTAGCAGCACAGCAAGCTCAATTAGCTAGTGAAATGGAAGATGTTAGAGAAGATATTAACTCTCTTAATATCCAAAGTTCAGAGCTGAGCACAGAACTAGATGCACTTTATGCAGAAGATGTAATTTTACAAGAAGACTATGACAGATTAACAGCAGAGCTAGAAGAAGCAAGAACCGCAATGGAAGCAGCAGTAGCAGATTATGATGCAGCTGCCGAGAAGGTAGATTTAAGACAAGAAGATTTTGAAGATAGAATGGTTGCTATGTATAAGCGTGGTAATAAGTCTACTTTAGAAATTTTATTAGAGTCAGATGGACTAACTGGTTTCTTCACAAACCTAAAATTAGTTAAAGTAGTTGCTGATGCAGATAATAAGGCACTTGAAGAATTAACTGAAGCAAGAGCTGAAGCAGAAACAATGAAACTTAGAGCTGAAGAATATAAAGAAATGTACGATCAGTTCGTTGAAGATAAGGCTGAAGAGATTAGAATCTTAGCTCTAGGTATTGAAGGAACTGAAACAGATTTATCTAATGTAGAATCAGATATTTTAAATAGATCATCAGATTTAGAAAATTTACAATCAAGCTCATCATACGTTGGTAGTCAACAAACTAATGTTCAATCTGAAACAGGCAGAATCCAAAGTGAGATCAGAGCACAAGCAGAAGCAACAAGAGCAGCATGGGCTGAAGCAACTAGAAGAGCAGAAGCTACTAGAGCAGCTGAAGCTACAAGAGCTGCAGAAGCTACAAGACAAGCTCAAGCAGAGGCTACAAGAAGAGCAGCTGAAGCTACTAGACAAGCTCAAGCAGCAGCAATTGCAGGAGGTGACTACTCATCAGTACCACCAAGTAGCTATGGTTTAGTTCATCCAGCTCCAGGTAATCAGAATAAATTAACAAGTAATTTTGGAAATCGTTTACACCCAATTTTAGGTTACTACAGATTGCATGCAGGAATTGACTACGGTGGTAATGCCGGTGACCCAATAGTTTCAGTACTAGATGGAGTTGTTGAACACATAAGTTATCCAGCACCAGGTGCCACTTATGGAGCATATTGGCAGAGTCAAGGAAATTACGTAATTATAAATCACGGTAATGGTATGAAGACTGTTTACATGCACTTGAAGACAATCGAAGTAAGTGTTGGTCAAAGAGTAAATCGCGGTCAAAGAATTGGTGGTATGGGGTCAACCGGTGGTTCAACAGGAGTTCACTTACACTTTGAAATAAGAATTCCAGGACATCCTAACGCAGCTAACTCAGAAGGTGCAGTAAACCCTTATCCATACTTATTCGGTTAATAGCTTAAAATAATGTTTTAAAGAAATTCAAATAAAAACTTGTTGTTATCATATAATGGTAACAACATTTTTTTTGAAGGGAATAAATATGAGCGAAAATTTTAATAGCAATAATAGTAATAATGGTAATGGCTCGAATAACCCAAACGACCCTAATAGTGAAAACTCAAGAGACAATAGACAAAACTCTAATAATAATCATGAGCAAAACAGACCTCAAAATTTAGATAATAGAGAAAATTCTAATTCTTATACTCATGGCTCATGGGATCCAAATGACCCATCAAGACCAAGGAATCAAGGGAATTCAAGAGAGCATTTTGATAGTAATTCATTAGATACTAGAAATCGAATGAATAACAATTATCAAAATAATCAATACCAAGGTTATAGCAATTATAATCAATCTAATAATGGCAGACCTAATAATCAACAGCCACATTATAGAAGACAAGAATATGATTATAGCTACAATAATAGACATCAACATTATCAGAACTATCAACCACCTAATTATGTAAAGAATCAAAGAAGAGATAGCAATACTAATATAATTTTTGCAGTTCTTCTATCAATATTCCTTACAGCAACATTAACTGGATTTGTTGTGTGGACTATGTCTACAAATGGAATGCTTCCAGGTACTGAACAAAACTCAGTGATTGGAAACCAAGAAACAGTCAATCCAACTGTACCTGGTCAAGAAGGTGAAACAGTTGAGTTAGAAGGTTTAGGATTATCAATTCATACAGATGATCCAGATGCTGAAGCAACTGCCAACAAACTAGCTCAAACTATTAAACTTCTACAAGATAATTACTACAGTGTATTGAGTGATGAAGAAATCTTAGAGGCTATGAGTGAAGGTGTATTAAATGCAATGGATAGCCCATATACATATTACTTAACAGCTGAACAAGTAAGAGAATTTAATGAGTCGATACAAGGAAATTATTCTGGAATCGGTGCATCAGTAAGACAAACAGAATTAGGACAATTTGAAGTAGCAGAAGTATTCAATAATAGTCCAGCTCAAGATGCAGGTATACAAAATGGAGATATCATTATTGCTATAGATGGTAGAAGTGTTTCTGATTTTGAGACAGTGCAAGACTTAGCCCAAACTGTTAGAGGTGAAGATGGTACAACAGTAAATATCACAATAAATAGACTAGATGAAGAAATTGAAATTCCAGTCATTAGAGGTGATGTTGTGATGGAAGTTGTCCAAACTAGAATGCTTGAAGATAATATTGGTTACCTCTATGTTTCAGACTTCACAGTTACTTTACCTGAACAATTCGAGCTAGGTATACAAGAATTATTGAGTCAAGGTGCTGAAAAAATTGTCTTCGACATGAGAAATAACCCAGGTGGTTCAGCAGCATCATTAATCTCAGTTGCCGATAGCTTATTGGATGAAGCAACTATTGCTACAGTCAGAGGTAGAGATGGTGGTGAAGGATATTCTGAGAGCTGGGTATCTGAAGAAGGTAAGATAGTCCCAGAAGATATGACTTATGTCGTTCTAATAAATGAGAATTCAGCATCTGCAGCAGAATTATTTGCAGGAACTTTAAGAGACAATCTTGGTACTACTATCATTGGAAGACAAAGTTTCGGTAAAGGATCAGGAACTAGAACTTATAATTTAGTAGATGGATCAGCAGCAAACGTCACTGTCTTTAACTACTTCTTGCCTGATGGTGATTTGATTGAAGGCATCGGATTAGATCCAGATATTGAAACAGAAGGACCGAGTGCGGATGTTCTTAGAGGAAATAATCTTTATGATTTAACTCCTGAAGAAGATCCTGACTTAGCTGAAGCTTTAGAGTACTTAAACGAAAATTAGAAATTTCAACAGGGGCAAGTAATACTTGCCTCTACTTATGTGGAGTATTATGGAAAATCAAAATTTTGATTCTTATGATTTTTTAGCTCAAATTTATGATGACTATCAAGGTTTTAAGGATAATAAAGTAGATTTAGAATGGGCTAGATTTCTTCAGCGAATGACAGCAGACCTAAATAGTAGAGAAAAAACTGCTATAGATTTGGGCTGTGGTACAGGAAGAATAGCTTGGGAAATGTCTAGAAAGGGCTGGGAAGTAATAGCTGTAGATAATTCTGAAGAGATGCTAAGTGCTGCATGGACTCAAGAAGATTCTAGATTTAAAAATACTAATAGACCAAACTTTGTCCTACAAGATATCTTGGAGTTAGATTTAGGGCTTGAAGCAGATTTAATTTACACAAGCTTAGATGTATTCAATCACTTCAATAAGAATGACTTAGATAAAGTTTTAGAATCAGTAATTAGACACATGCACACTGGGTCAAAACTCATTTTTGATCTACATAGCAAAAACTATTTAACCCGAACTTTAGCAAATAATAACTTTTCAAGAGTAGAAGAAGACTATGCTCTTATTTGGCAAAATTCATATGATGAATTAGATGAAGTAAACTCAGCAAATATAAGCTTATTCACATATTTAGATGATGAAGACTTATATGAAAGAGTAGATTTTGAAATTGTCGAGTATTTTCATGAAGTCTCAGATGTGCTTGTTAAACTTCAAAATCTGGGGTTAAATGTTAGAGAAATTAATGCCGAAGAAGATGAATTCCCATCCTTTTGGGGAGATAAGAGACATTTTATATTGGCAGAGAAAGTTGAAGAGAAATAATAAATGAGTGAATTAAATTTACATCCTGAAGGAGACCACATTGTTCAAGCGATTGGTCTTGGTGGTAAAGTAAAAATGAGCGCAATCCGCGCTACTGAAACTGTAAGAGAGGCAACTCGTTTACATGATTTAAGCCCAATTGCCTCAGTCGCACTAGGTAGATTCATGAGCGGTATTCAATTAATGAGTACTGATCTAAAACATGAAAGTGACGTTATATCTGCAAGCATCAAGTCAGATGGTCCACTACAAGGTATGACAGCTGTTGCAAAATCAACAGGTACAGTTAAAGGATTTGTTAATCAGCCAATAGTTGAATCATTGATGAATGATAAAGGTAAGTTTGATGTTTCAGGAGCTATCGGTAATGGTGACTTAACTATAATTCGTAAACAAGCTGGAGCTAAACCATATGCAGGTACAGTGCCATTGATATCTGGAGAAATTGCTGAAGACCTCACATACTACCTATATCAATCAGAACAAATTCCAACAATTGTTGCACTAGGTGTCTTATGTGATGCCGAAGGTGTTAAACATGCAGGTGGTATTTTCATTCAAACATTACCAGATGGTGATGATGAGGAAACTATAAATTATCTAGAGGATAGAATTTCTGGCTTCCCTGAAATTTCCTACTTATTTGAAGAAGGCTTCGACCCAGCACAAATTTTAAACTTATTCATTGGTGAAGAAATTCAATATACCAACGTTAAGGAAACTAAGTTTGAGTGTGATTGTAGTAGAGAGCAGATGTATAGCGCTCTGGTTGCTTTGTCCAAAGACGATCTCAAGGAATTATCTGAAGATGAAAATGGAATTGAGCTAGTTTGTGAATTTTGTAGCAGCAAGTATCACTTCGAACAAGCAGATATGCAAAAACTCTATGACGAGAGAGTTGAAGAAGAGAAGGCTGTAGGAAGAAACGTCAATTTCTTCGATCTCTAAGATTAATTAGAACATACATGAAACCTGGGCGATTAAATTAACTCAGGTTTTTTATTGAGTATTCGCAGGCATGGGCCAACCATGAGCCACTATTTTTAATGTAGTAAGATTGACTTGTTCTATCATGATTACTTATTAATCTAAGGTAGAGCGTGCCATCAGCATATACTCTATATCCGACTGCTAATACCCAGTGCCAATTGAATAAACCATCTGCAAGTAAGATTGCTACAGGCTTATTGGCATCTAAAGAGCTCAACAATTTTTTAAAAGGAATTTTCTTGTATTTTATATCTATAGATTTAGAAGAAAAGTAAGATTTAATTTTCCTAGCTAGAAATAGCACTGGCCCATTTGGGACATATTTATGGATATCTTTAAATAGAGTTAAGGCATTATCGCGATTATCTAAGTTTAGATCTTCTTCGACACTATGAAAGTTATATCTATTATTAAATAGTTTGTATAAATTTACAGCAAGAGTGGCACCACAGTGATTCTTAGCTTCTTTAGAAAAATCTGCTGTACTATTAACTTTAAAATCTAAGCCATCGATCGCTTGCTCGATGTATTTTTCATCTGACATTTTATTAACCTTGATAAAACCATAGTTATTATCTCCGAGAAAAAACTTCTTCATTTATTACCCCTCAAACAAATCATAAACTGTGATTACTATTTTAAGCTAGATGTTGTATAGTTGTTAAGGTGTTTTTTGTGAGGAGGAGAAATTGGATAGTTTAATAGTTGCACTTAATGCAGTCATACCTTTAATAATTGTAGCTCTAATAGGATATTACAGCCGTAAATCTGGGCTTGTATCTGCAGAGGGATATAAGCAGATGAGTAGAATGCTAACCAGGATAATTTTCCCGGCTCTGGTTTTTTCTAATAGCTATAATGCAAATTTAGATACAGTTTTTTCTAGCCCAGCTCTTGTCTACATAGCAATTGTTTTAATGGTATTCTTCTTTCTGTTTGCTGGAATTATACATAGAGCAGAATCTTCAAATAGGAGACGAGCTGCAATGCTTCAAGGAAGTATAAGGACCAGTGCTTTGCTATTTGGTCTGCCACTCGCAGCATCTATACTTCCTGAATCACAGATGGGGATAGTTTCATTGGCTGCTACATTGACAATTCCGTACAACAATATTTTCCCTAATATTGGTTTTGCTATGTACTCTGAGGACTCTAAAGATTTCAAGAGTAAAATAATTAACTTATTTAGGAATCCAATTTTACTAGCGACACTTTTGGGCTTAGCGTTAAACTTTCTAGATTTCCATGTACCTCAACTTATTATGACAAGTGCAGAATACTTGGGTAGAATTTCAACAGGTCTGTCTATATTAGTAATTGGTGGAACATTTATCTTCAATACATTAGAGAAGTTTGATCTATCATTTTTCTTAACTGTAGCTCTGAAAATATTTATTGGACCATTAATTGCTTTAATTGGAGCTTACTTTATTGGATTGAGAGAGGCGGAGCTCATTGCAGTTCTAATAGTATTCGGTGGACCTACCTCAGTTACCAGTTATCCAATTGCAGTTGATGAAGGGCTAGATGAGGAGCTTGCAAATAATATTGTTGTCTATTCGACATTGGCATCTATTATTACCATTTTAGGATTTATAACAATTATGGGTCATCTAGGTTGGGTGACATTGTAGTAGCGGGGTTAGGCAACTTTTGCCAAAGCAAACTCCCAAAAACTTCCCGTATAATTGTCTAAAAACTTAGGTTTCTATTGTGCAAAATGACGAAATTGGCTGAGAAAGCCATATTTTTAGCGATTTTTAGAAAAAAAAGCATTTTTGTCTTGAATTTATCGAAAAAAAACTATATCATACTCAAGCACCTTATTTCAGAAAGCCCTGAAATAGGCTAAAGATTGCTACATTGGAGCTGCAAACCAGTGGAGGGAACTTTAGAGAAGTGAGTAAATCAAAAGATTTACAGTAGGATTTTCTTGTGGGTAATTAAACTGAATACTAGTTAGTGAACTGGGAGCATGTAGCAAACGCTAAACGGCCCCCAGGATTTTTACTGAGAAAACATGTATTGAGCTATAAAATGAAACGCCCGGAAGAGAAGTTGCCTACAGCAGCAAAAAAATAGGAGGAATTAAGGATGGCAGTTAGTCAAAAAATTCGTATACGTTTGAAGGCTTACGATCACAGAGCATTAGATGCTTCAGCAGAAAGAATAGTAGAAACAACAAACCGTACAGGTGCTACTATTTCTGGACCAATCCCTTTACCAACTGAGAAGGAAGTAGTTACAATTCTACGTTCACCTCACGTTAATAAGGATTCAAGAGAGCAGTTCGAAATGCGTACACACAAGCGTTTGATTGATATTTATGCACCAAACCAGAAAACAATTGAAGCTCTAATGAAATTAGATATTCCAGCTGGTGTAAATATCGAAATTAAATTGTAATCAGGCTCCGACTGTGCATAGCACAGCTTCCTCTACCCAGAGAGGTATGAAGTAGTAGTCTGGTCAAGTTCGTTAAGAAGCGAACCAATAGCCAAAAAGGAGAAGAAAATGAGCAAATTTATGCTAGGGAAAAAAGCTGGTATGACTCAGCTTTTTGATGAGAATGGAAACTCTGTTCCAGTTACAGTAATCGATTGTGGACCTGTGACAGTAGTTCAAAAGAAAACAAATGAAACTGACAACTATACAGCTGTTAAAGTTGCATATGATGAAGTTAGAGACAATTTATTAAATAAACCAGCTAAGGGTCAATTTGATAAAGCAGGAACAAAATCTTTCCGCACACTATCTGAATTTAGAGTTGAAGATGCAGAAGCTTTTGAAGTAGGTCAAGTAATCAGTGCAAGCGATATGTTTGAAGTCGGTGATGTAGTAGACGTAATTGGTGTTTCAAAAGGTAAAGGTTATGCAGGTAACGTTAAGCGTCATAACCAAGCTGGTGGACACGAAGGTCACGGTTCTAAATACCACAGACAAATTGGTTCAATGGGTGCGTCAGCAAGACCAGCACGTGTTCTAAAAGGTAAAAAGATGCCAGGTCAACTAGGTAACAAGCAAGTTACAATCCAAAACTTAGATGTAGTTTTAGTTGATGGAGAGCGTAATATCATCGCTGTTAAAGGTTCTATTCCTGGTTCACGTGGAAATACAGTCACAATTTCTGACAGTGTTAAAGTCAGTAAGAGAGCAAAGTAGGTAAGGAGACTTAAATGGCAAAAGTAAATTTATACAATCTGGAAGGTAAAGTTGTAGGCGACTACGAATTAACCGACTCCATTTATGATATCGAACCAAATGAAGTGGCTGTTTATCAAGTAGTCAAGGCTCAACTTGCTAATAAGAGACAAGGAACTTCAAAGGTTAAAGATAGAAGTGAAGTTCGTGGTGGTGGTAAAAAGCCATGGAGACAAAAAGGTACAGGTAGAGCACGTCACGGTTCAACACGTTCCCCAATTTGGGTAGGTGGTGGTGTTACTTTCGGACCTACACCTCGTAGCTACAACCTTTCTATTAATAAGAAAGTAAAGAGATTAGCTCTTAAGTCAGTTTTAAGCGCTAAGGCAAAAGCAGAAAAAGTATTCGTTATTGACAGTGTAGAATTAGATGCTCCTAAAACTAAGGTATTAAAAGATTTATTTACAAATCTAGATCTAGTTCAAAATGCATTAGTAGTAATCGATAGTACAGATGAAAACGCAAAATTATCATTACGTAACTTATCAAATGTAAACTATGCTTACTACAACACTATCAATACTTATGACATCTTGAATCATGACGCATTAATCATGACTCAAGCAGCAGCAGAGAAGATTGAGGAGGTATACGCATAATGAAATCCGCATACGAAGTTATACTAGAACCTATTATTACTGAGAAGAGTACTGACGGACTAATTGATGGTAAATATACTTTTAAAGTCGCAAAAACTGCAAGTAAGCCAGAAATTAGAATCGCAGCAGAAAAACTCTTCGGCGTAAAAGTACTAAACGTTAATACTATTAATGTTAAAGGTAAGAAGAAGAGAGTTAATAATCACCAAGGTTACACTTCAGACTGGAAGAAAGCGATTATTACAATCGACCTAGATCCTTCAGATACAGTTTACACATCAGAAGGTGGTAAAGAAGTAAAAGTTAAGAGTGATTACAAGACTTCAATTGAAGAGTTCGGATTTGGACAATAGGCCAAAGACATAAGGATAAGGAGATAAACTATGCCAATCAAAAGATATAAACCAACTTCTCCTGCTAGAAGACAGATGTCAGTGGCTGATTATTCTGTCATCACTAAGAGCAAACCAGAGAAGAGTTTGGTAAAGAGCAAGAAGAAGAATGCTGGTAGAAATAACAGCGGTAAAATTACAATCCGTCACCGTGGTGGTGGTAATAGGCAAATGATCCGTGAGATCGACTGGAGAAGAAATAAAGATGGCGTACCTGCAAAGGTTATTGCAATCGAGTATGATCCAAATCGTACAGCTCACTTAGCACTATTACAATACATTGATGGTGAAAAACGCTACATTCTACAAGCTGCTGGAATGAAGGTTGGAGATCAAGTTCGAAGCGGTGAAGAGGCTGAAGTAAGAAGAGGTAATGCTAAAAAATTAAAGAACATTCCTCTAGGTACAGTAGTACACAACGTAGAACTTAAACCAGGATACGGCGCACAAATGGCAAGAACTGCTGGTGCACATGCTCAATTAGTAGCTAAAGAAGGTAAATATGCAACATTAAGATTACCTTCAGGTGAAGTAAGACTAGTCTTACAAGAATGTAGAGCAACAATCGGTAGTGTCGGTAATGCAGAACATGAAAACATCCAAGTTGGTAAAGCTGGTAAGACAAGACATAAAGGTTTTAGACCAACTGTTCGTGGTGTTGTTATGAACCCAGTAGATCACCCTCACGGTGGTGGTGAAGGTAAATCACCAATCGGTAGACCAAGTCCTGTTTCTCCATGGGGTAAGAAGACACTAGGTAAGAAGACACGTAAGAAGAATAAAGCTTCTAACAAATACATCGTAAGAAGAAAGAAGTAGGAGGTAAATAATGAGTCGTTCAGCAAAAAAAGGTTTCTTTATTGAAGAATCTTTAATTAAAAAAGTTCGTGCACAGAATGAATCAAACGAGCGTTCAGTAATTAGAACATGGTCAAGAACTTCTACTATCTTCCCTGAGATGGTAGGTCACACAATAGCAGTTCACGATGGACGCAAACATGTTCCTGTATACATTACAGAAGACATGGTAGGACATAAATTAGGTGAATTTGCTTTGACCAGAACATTTAGAGGCCACAAGAACACAGATAAGAAAGCAAAACTAAGATAAGGAGGATAAGATTTTGAACAAGAAATATACAAGAGCGTACTTACAAGAAAATCGCGATGAAGTTTTAGAGTTATATTCAAAACCTCGTAGAAAGTCTAATCGTCCTGCAATCCTTACTAAGAAACAACGTAAAACCTTAGGTATTGGTAAAGATAGAGGAGTTGCATCAATTAAGAATGTTAGAGTTGCTCCTCGTAAGGTTGAAATCGTATTAGATCAAATTAGAAATAAAAATGTCCGTGAAGCTAGAGCAATTTTACTCTACACAGATAAAGTAGCATCAGAGCACTTAATTAAATTATTAGACTCAGCTGTTGCAAATGCTGTAAACAATAATGGACTAGTAGAAGATAGCTTATATGTTTCATATTGTAATGCTAGCCAAGGTGTAACTTTAAAACGTTACAGACCTCGTGGTAAAGGTAGTGCGACACCAATTAACAAGCGCACAAGCAATATTGAAATAATCGTTAAGGCTAGAGATTAGGGAGGTTGCGAATAATATATGGGACAAAAAGTCAATCCAAATGGATTTCGTGTAGGTGTTGTTAAAGACTGGAGTACTAAATGGTATGCAGATAAGAAGGACTTTAGCAGATACTTAGTAGAAGATAAGAAAATTCGTGACTTCGTTAAGAAAGAGTTCTACGACGCAGGTGTTGCAGAAACTCATATCGAGCGTAAAGGTGACGATAAAACAACATTAACAATTTTTACAGCTAGACCTGGTGTTATCATCGGACGTCAAGGTGCAGGAATTGAAGATTTCAAGAAGAAGATTACAAAGAAATTTAAAAAAGATTTCTTTATTAATGTAAATGAAGTACCAAATCCAGATACAAATGCTCAACTATTAGCAGAAAATATTGCAGCTCAATTAGAGAATCGTGTTGCATTTAGAAGAGCTATGAGACAAGTAATTACTAGAGCAATGAAATCTGGTGCAAAAGGTATTAAGACAATGGTTAGTGGACGTTTAGCTGGTGCTGAAATGGCACGTACTGAGCAATATGACGAAGGAACAGTTCCTTTACATACACTAAGAGCGAACATTGACTATGCTACCGCAGAAGCAAATACTCAATACGGTATTATCGGCGTAAAGGTATGGGTTTATAAAGGTGATGTTCTAGATGGCGAACTTAAATCAGTAGCTAATGAACAAGCAAGAAAACCAGTACGTGGTGGCGGTAATAGACGTAGAAATAACAACAGAAGAGGAGGAAATAATTAATGTTACTCCCTAAAAGAGTTAAGTATAGAAGACAACACCGTGGACGCATGAAGGGTAAAGCAACCCGTGGTAATAAAGTAACTTACGGTGATTTTGGCCTAGTAGCACTTGAGCCAACATGGATCAAGAGTAATCAAATCGAAGCAGCACGTGTTTCTATCAACAGAGCGATGCGTCGTGGTGGTAAACTTTGGATTAAGATTTTTCCACACAAACCAGTAACTAAGAAACCAGCTGAAGTACGTATGGGTAAAGGTAAAGGTTCACCAGAATTCTACGTTGCTGTTGTTAAACCAGGACGTGTAATGTTTGAAGTAGCAGGTGTTCCAGAAGCAGTTGCAAGAGAAGCTCTAAGAAGAGCAAGTTATAAACTACCAATTAGAACTAAAATAGTTAAGAAGGGTGAGGAGGGTGCATATGAAAGCTAGTGATTTACGTGATAGAACTAATGAAGAGCTAAATGAAGAATTAGTTGAATTACAAAGCGAGCTATTCAAGCTACGTTTTCAAAATGCAACTCATAATTTAGAAAACCCACAACAATTAAAATATGTTAGAAGAGACATTGCACGTGTAAAAACTATAATTCGTGAACGCGAATTAAGTGAAAGTGCAAAATAGGAGGAAGCTTAAATGGCAGATGAAAGAAATTTACGCAAAAGCCGTGTAGGCCTAGTTGTTTCAGATAAGATGGACAAGACTATCGTTGTACAAGTTGAAGTACTAAAGAAGCATCCTCTATATAAGAAACATATTAAGGCATCAAAGAAATTTTCTGTACATGATGAGAACAATGAAACAAACATTGGCGATCGTGTAAGAATTACAGAAACAAGACCTTTAAGCAAAACTAAGCGCTGGCGTTTAGTTGAGATTATCGAGAAGGCTAAGTAGGCAGGGAGGGAAATCATATGATACAAGTAGAAAGTGTACTTAACTCTGCTGACAATACTGGAGCTCGTACCTTAAAGTGTATTAAAGTACTAGGTGGATCAAAGAGAAGATTCGCTGGTGTAGGTGACGTAATCGTTGCTTCAGTACAAGAGGCATCACCTGGTGGTACTGTTAAAAAAGGTGAAGTTGTTAGAGCAGTTATAGTAAGAACAAAAAAATCAGTAAAAAGAACAGATGGTTCATTCATCAGATTTGATGAAAATGCTTGTGTAGTTATCAGAGATGATAAGAACCCACGTGGTACACGTATTTTTGGACCAATCGCTAGAGAGTTACGTGAAGGTGGATACACAAGAATTCTTTCACTAGCTCCAGAAGTATTATAGGAGGAAACTATGGCAGATAAGATTCATGTAAAAAAAGGTGATCAAGTCTACGTTCTCTCCGGAAAAGACAGAGCGAAGACTGGTGAAGTATTAGAAGTTTATCCTAAAACTGGACGTGTTCTAGTTGAAGGTGTAAACGTAGTAGCAAAACACAAAAAACCAAGAAGAATGGGTGAAGTTTCAGGTATTTTCGAAGAAGAAGCTCCAATTCATAGCTCAAATGTTATGTTGGTAGACCCACAAACCGGAGAACCTACAAAAGTAGGTGTTCGTTTTAACGACAACGGTGATAAGGTACGTTTTGCTAAGAGAAGCGGTAATGAAATTGATGTCATTACTAAAGCTAGAGGATAGGAGAGCTAGGGATTATGTCAAGATTAAAAGATAAATATTTAAACGAAGTAGCCCCAGCTTTGAATGAGAAATTTGCTTACAAGTCAGTAATGCAAACTCCTAAGTTGGATAAAATTGTTCTCAACATGGGAATTGGTGAGCGTGAAAACAGTAAGACTGTTGAAAACGCAGCTAAAGAGTTAACTCAAATTGCAGGACAAAGAGCAGTTATTACTAAAGCTAAAAAATCTATTGCAAACTTCCACTTACGTGAAGGTATGGAGATAGGTACTAAAGTTACATTGAGAGGCGAAAGAATGTATGAATTCTTAGATAGATTCATCAGTGTCGCTATTCCACGTGTTCGTGACTTTAGAGGTTTATCTGCAAACTCATTCGATGGAAGAGGAAACTACTCTGTAGGTATGAAAGAACAATTAATGTTCCCAGAGATCAACTACGATTCAATCGATAAGATCAGAGGATTAGATATTTCAATTGTTACTACAGCTCAAACAGACGAGGAAGCTTTTGAATTATTAAACTTATTAGGTTTCCCATTTGCAAAGCAAGGAGATAATAACTAATGGCTAAAAAATCAAAAATAGTACAAGCACAACGTGACAATAAGTACAGCACAAGAAATCACAATCGTTGTAATTTATGTGGACGTCCACGTTCATACATGCGTAAATACGGAATTTGCCGTTTGTGTTTCCGTGAATTAGCATACAAAGGTGAAATCCCTGGTGTGCACAAATCAAGCTGGTAGAGCAGGAGGTTAATAATGCAAGTTACAGATAAAATAGCAGATATGCTAACAAGAATAAGAAATGCTGCTAGCGCTAAGCATGAAACTCTTGAAGTTCCAGCTTCTAAGCTAAAAAATGAAGTAGCAAGAATTTTATTAGAAGAAGGTTACATCAAGAACTACGAAGTAGTTGATGCTGAGCCACAAGGTGTAATTAAAATTACATTAAAATACGTTAATAAACAATCTGCAATCACAGGTATTAAGCGTATCTCAAAACCAGGATTAAGAATTTATAGCCAATCAAATGAATTACCTAAAGTATTAGATGGTTTAGGTATCGCTATTGTTTCAACATCCAAAGGTGTGATGACTGATAGATCAGCTCGTCAAGAGAACGTAGGTGGAGAAGTGTTAGCCTACGTTTGGTAGAGACTTAACACTCTGAAAAGGATCGAAAGATCTGCAATCTTAAGAGGAGGAAAAATATATGTCACGTATTGGTAAAAGACCAGTTGCAATTTCAGATAAAGTAAAAATTGAAATTGATGACGAAAATAACTATATCAAGATCTCAAATGGATCAGATTCATTAGAGCAAATATATAGCGATGACATTCATATCCAACAAGAAGGAAATGAATTAATTATAAGTAGAGATAATGACAGCTCAAAAACTAAAGCACTTCACGGATTATACCGTTCACTTGTAAGTAATATGGTTGAAGGTTTAACAGATGGATTCTCAAAAACTTTAGATATCAATGGTGTTGGTTTCCGTGCTTCATTATCAGGAAAAACACTAACTTTAAACATTGGTTATTCACATCCAGTAATTTTTGAAGCTCCAGAGGGAATCACATTTGAAAACCCTACAGCTACACAAATTGTTGTTAAAGGTGCGGATAAGCAATTAGTTGGTGAAACAGCAGCTAAAATTAGAGCATCTAGAGTTCCTGATGTTTACCACGGTAAAGGAATCAAGTACTCAGACGAGGTCTTACGTATTAAAGAAGGTAAGACAGGTGCTAAGGGTTAATAGAAAGGTATATGTTATATGATTAAGAAAATTAATAAAAACCAAAATCGTAAACGTAAACATGCTAGAATTCGCCGCAAGATCAGTGGTACTAGTGAAAGACCTAGAGTATCTGTTTACCGCAGTAACAAGCATATTTACGCACAATTAATAGATGATATAAATGGTAATACATTAGTATCAGCGTCAACATTAGATACAGACTTTTCATTCGATGAGAAGAATGCTGGAACAATTGAAGCATCAAAAGAAGTTGGTAAACTACTAGGCGAGAAAGCCACAGATGCTGGAATCCAAGAAGCTGTATTCGACCGTAGTGGTTATGTTTACAAAGGCCGCATTGCTGCACTTGCCGAAGGCGCACGTGAAGCTGGGTTGAAGATTTAACAGGAGGATATTTAATGGAAAGAGCTGAAGTAGAATTACAAGATCGTGTTGTTAGTATCAACCGTGTTGCCAAAACAGTAAAAGGTGGACGTAATATGCGTTTCCAAGCTGTTGTAGTTGTTGGAGACGGTCATGGCCGTGTAGGTAAAGGAACTGGTAAGGCAGCAGAAGTTCCTGCAGCAATTCGTAAAGCTAAAGACGATGCAATCAAAAATATGATAACAGTAACTACTGCTGGAACATCAATTCCACATAGAGTAGTTGGACATTTCGGTGCTGGTAGAGTATTACTTATGCCAGATAAACCAGGTGCTGGTGTTAGTGCCGGTGGTGCTGTTCGTGCTGTTCTAGAATTAGCAGGTATTAAGGATATTAGATCTAAATCATTAGGTACATCAAATCCTCTAAATGCTGTTAACGCTACTATTGATGCATTAAACTCTTTAAGATCAGTCGAAGAAGTTGCTAAGATTCGTGGCAAGAGTCCAGAAGAAATTCTATAAGATCCATAGGGAGGATTCATCACATGGCAAAAATTAAAGTTACATTAAGAAAAAGTAAAACTGGTCGTTTCGGAAATCATAAAAAGATTTTAGAAGCATTAGGCCTAAGAAAAATCGGTCAAACTGTTGAGCATGAAGATACACCTTCTATCAGAGGGATGATTCAAAAGGTTGACTATTTAGTAGAAACAGAAGAAATATAGAAGGGAGCTAGCAAAAATGGATTTAAATAAAATACAAGCTCCAAGTGGCGCTTCAAAAAATTCAAAGCGTGTAGGTAGAGGACCAGGATCTGGTAAAGGTAAAACTTCAGGTCGTGGTCATAAAGGACAAATGGCTAGATCCGGTAGTGGTAGACGTTGGGGATTTGAAGGTGGACAAACACCACTATTCCGTAGAATACCAAAACGTGGATTTAACAATAAACGCTTTGCTAAACACTATGTAGAGTTACCAATCAGCTACTTAAATAGATTTAAAGATGGTGATGTTGTTAGTTTAGAAACTGTCGAAGAAAGTGGTATAATTAAGTTCAGTCACTTAAACGATGGTTTAAAATTAATAGGTAACGATACAGTAGATCGTAAGCTAACTGTTCAAGCAGCTAAGTTTACTAAATCTGCAAGAGAAGCAATTGAGGCGGCCGGAGGAGTCGCAGAGGAGGTATAGACATGGCGTCTAGTTCTAGCCAGGCTGATACAAGTATGGTAGGTACGCTCAGGAGAGCGTGGGATGTTCCCGATTTACGTAAGCGTATATTATTTACGATTTTGATTATAATTGCCTACCGTGTCGGAGTTCATATTCCGGTACCAGGAGTTGACAGAGTTGCATTTACACAATTGATAATGAACTTCGGTCAATTAGGTCAAATGATGGATATTATTTCTGGTGGTGCTTTGACCTCAGTATCTATATTCTCATTAGGTGTACAGCCTTATATTACCTCATCAATTATCATACAACTTTTAACTGTTGCTATTCCTGCACTTGAGCGTTTGTCTCAAGAAGGAGAAACAGGACGTAAGCAGATTCAGAAGATTACAAGATATGTTACTGTCGGTTTAGCCGCATTAATGTCGTTCTCTTTCTGGTTTGCGACAAGATCCACAGTTATTACTCCATTCCCACAATGGTTAAATGGAATTATTGCTGTTACAACCTTTACAGCCGGTACAATGATTGTTACTTGGTTAGGTGAGCAGATCAACAGAAAAGGTGTTGGAAATGGTATTTCGATAATTATCTTTATTGGTATTGTTTCTCAACTTCCAAGTATGATTCAAAACTTATGGTTTACAGCTCGTGCATGGGACATTAATAACAACTGGGGACCAATTGTTGCTACATTACTAACTATCATTTTCTTAGCAGCAGTTGTAGCCCTACTAGTATTTGTTGTTTATGTACACTTAGCAGAGAGACGTATTCCTGTACAGTACTCAAAGAAAGTTGTCGGAAGAAAACAATATGGTGGACAAAACTCATATCTACCAATTAAAGTAAATCAATCAGGAGTTATGCCAGTTATTTTTGCATCAGCAATTGCTCAACTACCTTCACTGTTAGTAGCAATATTCTGGCCAACAGCAAACAACGCTATTGTAAACTTCTTTAGAAACATTGGTGCTAACCCAATTTACTATGTTCTAATGGGTGCATTGATCATTCTATTTACTTTCTTCTACTCAATAATCTCATTTAACCCAATTGAGATTTCAAACAACTTACAAAGAAACGGTGGATTTATCCCAGGTATTAGACCAGGTAGACCAACATCAGAATACATTCAAGGTGTTTCAGGTCGCTTAAACTGGATTGACGCGCTATTCTTAATTGTTATTACATTATTGCCAATGATTATAGGTACCATTACTAATACAAGTGCTATTTGGATGGGTGGTACTTCAATCATAATTATGGTTGGTGTATGTATTGACTTATCTAACCAGTTAGATTCAGAAATGACAATGAAACAGTATAAAGGTTTCTTAAACTAGGTAACGATTTTGTATATAAGACGATTGAGTTAGTTGAAGCAAAAAATAATATTAGCCTTACCCGGCTAAGGGGTGAGGCTATATCTTTTTAATAAAGGAGATTACATGAGATTAATTCTTTTAGGAGCCCCAGGTTCTGGTAAAGGTACTGTAGCAGGTGAAATTAGTGACAAGTATGGAATTGTCCATATTTCTACAGGAGATATTTTCCGTTCAAACATTAAAGAAGGTACTGACTTAGGTAAAGAAGCTCAAGAATATATGCAAAGAGGTGCTTTAGTACCTGATGAGCTAACAATCAAAATGTTAAATGATCGTTTTGAAGCTGATGATGTTGCTAAGGGATTCTTATTAGATGGTTTCCCAAGAACATTAAATCAAGCAGATGCTTTAGGAGAACTACTATCTGAGCGTAATGAGAGTTTAGATATAGCATTAAACATTCATGTTCCTTATGAAACTATTAAAAATAGAATTTCAGGAAGAAGAATTTGTTCTAACTGTGGTGAAGATTTCAATGTTTTCTTCAATCCACCTAAGGTAGATGGTATTTGCGACAATTGTGGTTCTGAATTAAGTCAAAGAGAAGACGATAAGGAAGAAACGGTCGTTAAGAGATTAGAAACTTACGAAAACCAAACTAAACCATTAATTGAATACTATGAGGATAAAGGTATTCTCAAAACAGTAGACAATAGTGGCGCTCTTGAAGATACATTAGTAGAACTATGGAAGGTTCTTGAAAATGATTAGTATCAAGACAAAATCTGAAGTTGCTAAGATGAGAGAGGCTGCTAAAGTTTTAGCAGATGTCATGTATGCAATGAAGGAAGCGATCAGACCAGGAATATCTACTTTTGAGTTAGATCAAATTGGTCACGCTGTTATCAAGAAGGCTGGAGCAGATGCACCAACTCTTGGTTATGCTAATCCACCTTATCCTGCAGCTACTTGCATATCAGTAGAAGAGCAAGTTGTACATGGTGTTCCTAAGAAAACTAGAATTCTGACAGAAGGTGAGATCGTTAGTTTCGATCTAGTTGTAGCCAAAAATGGCTGGATAGCTGATGCTGCTAGAACTTTCCCAGTTGGTAAGATTTCTGATGAGAAGCAACTATTAATTGATACAGTAAAAGATAGTTTTTATGCTGGTTTTGAACAAGCAATTGTTGGAAATAGAGTAGGAGATATTGGAATAGCTGTTCAAGATGTTGCTGAATCTAAAGGATTTAGTGTTATACGTGAATTCGTAGGACATGGAATTGGCAGAGAAATGCATGAAGATCCTAGTGTTCCTAATTATAGAGGATTACGTAAAGGGCCTAGATTGCAAGAAGGAATGACAATTTGTATTGAACCAATGATAGCCATTGGAAAGAATGAATTGTATGTAGAAGAAGATGGTTGGACAGCAGTTATGCGAGATGGTAAAGCTGCTGCGCATTATGAGAATACTCTTGTCATAACTAATAATGGACCAGAGATCATAACGAAAATGGACATATAGAAGAAGGAGGGAGAACTTTGGCAAAAGAAGGAGTAATTGAAGTAGAAGGAATTGTAGAAGAAGTACAACCAAATGCAACATTTAGAGTAAAACTTGAAAATGGACATATCGTACAAGCACACATTTCCGGTAGACTAAGACAAAATTATATTAAGATTCTGCAAGGCGATAAAGTAACAATCGAACTATCCCCATATGATTTAGATAGAGGCAGAATTACTTGGAGAGATAAGTAGCTTTTATTTGAATAGACTATATGCTGGGTCTATTTTCGTAATAAGTTAGTAAGTAAGTAGGATAAAGTAATGTTTTGTGCATTATAACGTGATAAAGGCGAATTTATTGAGTCTTTATATGTTAAAATCATGAAAGTGAACAAAAGAATTGCATTGTGAAGTATTTCTGATAAAATACTATAGCATGCGCTCTCAAAGAGTGCATTTATGCATGTGGAATAAAATTTGAAATCAAAAACCAATATGAAGGAGGCTAATTCATGAAGGTTCGTTCATCAGTTAAGCCAATGTGTGAGAAATGTCGCGTTATTAAACGTAGGGGTGTTGTAAGAGTAATTTGCCAAGACCCAAAACATAAACAAAGACAAGGCTAATAAGAAAAAATTAAAATAGTATAAAAGATACGCGAACTTGTTTGTCTGGGAAAACCAGCTGTAAGGGGGTGGAGTTTCAGACAAGCAAGGTATCGTGGACTTTAAGATTAAATGGAGGAAATTTAATGGCTCGTATTTCGGGTGTAGATATACCAGATAACAAACAAATTTGGATAGCTTTAACAGCTATTTACGGTGTTGGTCGCACAAGATCTTTAGAAGTTCTAGAGACATGCGGAATTAACGCTGAAACACGTACACGTGATTTAAGCGATACTGAACTAGCAAGCATTCGTGATGCATTGCAAGCATACAATATAGAGGGTGACTTGCGTCGTGAAGTAGCTATGAATATCAAACGTTTACAAGATATAGGTAGCTATAGAGGACGTCGTCATAGAGCAAACTTACCAGTTCGTGGTCAAAATACTAAGAACAACGCTAGAACAAGAAAAGGTAAGAAGCGTAGTCAAGTAGCTAGAAAAAGGTAGGTGAATATAAATGGCTAAAGCAAAAAAAGGAGTCCAAAGAAGACTCAGAAGAAGAGATAGAAAGAGCATTGACAGAGGTCAAGTTCATATTTACGCTACCTTCAATAACACTATCGTTACTGTAAGTGACATGCAAGGAAACGTTATCTCATGGTCAAGTGCAGGTGCTCAAGGAATGAGAGGTTCACGTAAGGGAACAGCTTATGCAGCTCAATTAGCAAGTGAAACAGCAGCTAATGCAGCAATGGAGCATGGTTTAAAAACTGTTGAAGTTTACGTTAAGGGACCAGGAGCAGGTCGTGAATCTGCTATTAGAGCCTTAGGTACAGTTGGATTAGAAGTAACAATGTTAAAAGATGTTACACCAGTACCTCACAATGGTTGCCGTCCACCTAAGAAAAGAAGAGTATAGAAGGAGATTTATATGGCTAGATACACAGGTCCAACAACACGTTTAAGTAGACGTGAAGGTCAAAATCTATATTTAAAAGGTACACGTAGCTTCTCAAATAAGGATTCTTTTGCAAAAAGACCTTATGCTCCTGGACAACATGGTCAAGCAGGGGCTCGTCGTAACCAATCAGAATATGGATTACAATTAAGAGAAAAACAAAAAGCAAAACGTTTCTACGGCTTACAAGAAAAACAATTCTTAGATTTATATGAACAAGCAGGTAGAATGCGTGGTAACACAGCTACTAACTTTTTAATTCTATTAGAATTACGTTTTGATAATATTGCTTATCGTTTAGGTTTAGGTTCTTCAAGATCCCAAGCAAGACAAAGAGTAAATCACTCACACTTCACAGTAAATGGTAAGAAGGTAAATATTCCTTCAATCACATTAAGTGCAGGTGACGTAATTGAAGTTGCAGAGGGTTCAAGAAATCTAGAGATGTTTAAAGAACTAGAAGTCACTCATTCAGTTCCTGAGTGGTTAAGTTTCGATGCAGAAAACTTAAGAGGTACAGTTCTAAGAACACCAGGTAGGGAAGATGTAGATTTAGAAGTACAAGAACGTCTAATCGTTGAGCTTTACTCACGTTAATATCTCTCTTGCCTAATTGTACAGTTACTGGTTCTGTTAACCAGTTAATCCCGGGAGGTAAGTAATGATAGAAAATAATAGAGCAAATATTAAAATTAGTGAAAAGTCAGAAAATGAATCTCATGCAGTATTTGAGATTGAACCATTGAATAGAGGTTATGGTATAACCCTAGGTAATGCTTTAAGAAGAGTTTTACTTTCATCATTAGGTGGATCAGCTGTTACTGCTCTGAGAGTAGATGGTGTTTATCATGAATTTTCAACTGTCGATGGATTAGTTGAAGATATGACTGAAATTATTTTGAATGTTAAAGCTATCCGCGTAAAAATGCATGTAGATGGTCCTAAGACGGTTTATTTAAGTGTTGAAGAAGGACAAACAGGTGTTATTACAGCAGGTGATATCGTTCATGATGATGAGATCGAAATTATTAACCCTGACCAAGTAATTGCTACATTGAATGGTGAATCAAAAGTATTTATCGAATTCACTATTAGCTCAGGTTCAGGATACAATACTGCTGAAGAAAATAAATGGCCAAACCAACCAATTGGTGTTATTGCAGTAGACTCAATCTTTACACCTATTAATAAGGTTAACTACAGCGTGGAAAATGCTCGTGTTGGTCAAGTAACTGACTTTGATAAATTAACATTAGAAATTTGGACTGATGGAAGTATTACAGCTGAAGATTCACTAAGTGAAGCAGCTAATGTATTAATCAACCAATTCTCACTATTCTTAGACTTAACTGTTGAAGAAGAAGTAGAAGAAGTGCTTCCAGATCCAGAAGAAGAAGAACATAACGAATTGCTAGATACAGCTATTGAAGATATGGACTTCTCAGTAAGAACATACAACTGTTTAAAACGTGCATCAATTAATACAATTGGTCATTTAACAACAAGAACAGCTGATGACATGCTAAAAGTAAGAAACTTAGGTAGGAAGTCATTAGAAGAAATTGAATCAAAACTAGCAGAGATCGGCTTGGCATTAGCAAGTTCCTCTGCAGATAATTAAAATTTTGCAGAAGAAGGAGTAAAAAATGGCAGGTTATAGAAAACTAGGTCGCAGAAACGACATTAGAATGAGTATACTCAGCAACTTAACCACTGAACTAATCGTAAGTGGTAAAGTTAAAACTACTGTAGATAGAGCGAAAGAAGTTCAAAAAATTGCAGAAAAATTAATTTCAGATGCTGCAAAAGAAGCTGATAATTTCACTACAAGAGAAGTTTTAACATCAAGTGCTAAGAGAGATAAAGATGGTAAGAAGATTCTTTCAGAAGAAACTTCAAAGGGTGGTAATACATTCCACAAGGTAACTAGAGTTCTAGATACTAAAGAACAACAAGTTGATGAACCATCAAGATTAGCTGCACGTCGTCGTTCATTTAAATGGTTAAATAAATCAGTTAAAAAAGACGGTACAGTAATTAATCCAGCAAACATCTTATTTGATGAAGTTGCACCTCGCTACACAAACCGTAGTGGTGGTTACACAAGACTTATACCAACAGGAACACGTCGTGGTGATTCAGCTAAGATGTGTGTATTAGAATTAGTATAATTTAAGACAAGTAAGTCTTGACAATGACAGAATAATTTATTTTAAGGTCAGGAGTAATCCTGACCTTTTTTGATAATATGGAGTCGCTTTGAAAGAAGATATTTTTAAACTTAAAAATGTTTCATACACATATGACTTGAACAGGAAGGATGCTAATCCTGCTGTTTATAATTTGAGTCTTAATGTTCCTCAAGCAAGTAAAATCTCAATTTTAGGTGCTAATGGATCAGGTAAATCTACATTAGCTAAGCTCATGAAGGCACTTCTTTTTCCACAGGAGGGAGAGGTTTTATTGCTAGGTCATCCTAGTGACACTCAAGAGAGCTTAGAAATAGTTCATAGCACAGTTGGTATGGTTTTCCAAAATCCAGATAATCAAATTGTTGGAACTATAGTTGAAGAAGATGTTGCATTTGGTCCTGAAAATATTGCCATGCCTAGAGAGAAGATGCTAGAGCTAATTCCTCGTGCCATCAAGGAAGTTGGTCTTGAAGGAATGGAAGATAGACAATCAGGTGAATTATCTGGAGGTCAGAAACAAAAACTAGCTATTGCAGGTACTCTTGCTATGGAACCTAGAGTAATTATTCTAGATGAAGCTACTTCTATGCTTGATCCTAGATCTAGGAAAGAAGTCCTAGAAATCCTTGATAGATTAAACAAGGAAAAAGGTATTAGCATAATCAATGTTACTCACCATATGGAAGAGCTTCAATTTGCAGATAACTTATTAGTAATGCACGATGGGCAAATGAGATATTCAGGCATGAATTATGATTTTTATGTTGAAGACGACTTGCTCTATGAACTACACATGGAAAAACCTGATTATGTTTTAGTAGCTCAGGAGATTTTTAAATTACTAGATCATAATTTTGAGGCAAGAGTATTACATACACCAACAACAGCTTCCCAAGAGATAAAAAATGCTCTGAGTATAGCGACTGAAGAGAAGTTAAATGAAGCAATCCAACATTTAAGTAATATCCAAGACGAAGATGAACTCACTAAAGAACTTAATCCTGAAGTGATAGTTTCTGCCAAAAACTTATCTTATACATATAAAATTGAAGAGAAGTTCTCGGTGAAAGCATTAGACAATATTTCCTTCAAAATTAATAGAGGTGAGTTTATAGGTATCTGTGGAAGCACTGGTTCTGGTAAATCTACATTAGTTCAACATCTAAATGCACTAATCAAAATCCAAGAAGGGCAATTAGAAGTCTTAGGCTTAGATATGAGCAAGAAGGCTTCCATACCTGAAGTTAGAAAACATTTAGGAATGGTAATGCAATACCCTGAAGATCAATTATTTGAAGATAATATTTATGATGAAGTGGCATTTGGTCCTAAGCAAATGAAGTGGTCAAAAGAAGAAATAGATGCATCAGTTAAAGAATCCTTAGAAGTTTTGTCACTTGATGATTTAGGATTAGATAGATCACCATTTTCATTATCTGGTGGTCAGCAAAGAAGATTAGCAATCGCTGGAATTTTAGCAATGAAGCCTGATATTTTAGTATTAGATGAGCCTGCTGCAGGACTAGATCCACTAGCTAAGCAAGAACTATATGCGATATTAAAGGATTTAGAAAAAACAGGAGTAAGCATAATAATGATTTCACACAGCATGGATGATATCAGCAAGCTTGCAGAAAAAGTACTATTATTGCATGAGGGTAAAGCTCTAGCGTATGAAACAGTAGAGAATACTTTTGCCAATGAAGATTTAATTGAAAGAGCAGCACTAGATTTACCAGCTCTAATGGATTTTGCAAAACTATTTAGAGATAAATATGAAGACATTAATATAGTAAAATTTAGAGCAAATAAATTAGCACAAGAATTACTTACACTAGAACTTGAAAGTAGAAATTAGGAGTTAAAGTTGGGAAATACAGTCATAGGAGCTTATCAAGCTGGAGATTCCTTAATACATAGATTAGATCCAAGATTAAAACTAGTCCTATCGCTAGTTTTAATGATACTTGTATTCTTCTTGAGCTCACCTTTAAGCTTAGGACTCTTTGCAATATTTGTATTTGCTCTACTCATCCTATCTGAAGTAAACATTAAGACAATCTGGCTAGCATTAAGACCAATCATTTTTATCCTATCTATAATCTTCTTACTAAATATATTTACAGTCCCTGGTGAGATAATTTGGTCATGGCGATTTCTATCAATAAGTAGAGAAGGTTTAAACTCTGCTATCCTAGTCAGTGTTAGACTTATTCTTCTAACTTTTCAAACAAGTATTTTAATCAGCTTCACGACTAGTGCTCTATTATTAGCAGACTCTATTGAATCACTACTAAGACCATTAAAAAGATTTAATGTGCCAGTAGATGATTTTGCCCTAATGATTTCAATTGCATTAAGATTTATTCCAACTCTTTCTGAAGAAGCAAATAAAATACTTAAAGCACAATCTGCTAGAGGTGCAAATCTAGATACAGGTAAGTTCATAGATAGAGTTAAAGGTATTTTGAGTATATTAGTTCCCCTATTTGTAAACTCAATTAAGAGAGCAGATGAACTCGCTATTGCTCTTGAAGCTAGAGGTTATGGTACAACTGAGAATAAGACTAAATATAAACCATTAGTATTTGAAAGAAAAGATTTGTATTTCGCATTATTTTCTCTCGCAGTGGTCATAGCGGTTATAGTTCTGGAGGTTATATTCTAATGCAAGTCAATGAGGGCAGAAGAATAGCACTTTTAACTCAATATGTAGGAACTAATTATTTTGGTTGGCAAAGGCAAAAGTCAGCCCCAAGCATACAAGCAACACTAGAAGAAGCAATTTCCAAACTCACAGGGGAAGATATTAAAATTGTAGGTTGCAGTAGAACTGATGCAGGCGTACATGCGCTCCAGCATGTTTCGCATTTCGATACAGATTTTAAAATGCCTATGGAAAAAATTCATTTAGCTCTAAATGCTCTACTTCCTGATGAAATAGTTGTATTAGATGCAGCGAGAGTTGCTGATAATTTTAATTCAAGATTTAACCCAATTGCCAAGAAATATTCATATTATATTTGGAATAATAATCATAGGAATGCATTCATAAGCGCATACTCTATTCAAGAGAGTAGAGAGCTTGATTTTGATGCTATGCATGAAGCTGCTAGTTATTTTATTGGCGAACATGATTTTAAGGGATTTATGTCAACGGGATCTAGCGCTAAAACAACAGTAAGAGAAATTCTATCTTTAACTGTAAATGGTGAGGCTGGAGATTTAATCAGAATCGATGTAGAAGGCAATGCATTCTTGTATAATATGGTAAGAATAATAGCTGGTACATTATTGTATGTGGGTTTAGGAAAGATTGATGCAAAATCAATTCCACAGATAATTTTGGAGGGTAGGAGAGAGGAAGCTGGGAAGACTTTGCCCGCGAAGGGATTGTTCTTAAACCGAGTCTACTATGAAGATTCTCCTTTTGAACAGTGGTATAATATGGAAAATTTTATTTAGCAAATTGGAGGCACAATTTTGAAAAAATGGACAGATAAAAACAACATGAGCCTATTACTCGATTACTACGAGTTAACTATGTCCCAGGTGTATTTTAATGAGGGTAGACATGAGGATATAGTCTATTTTGACTTGTTCTTTAGAAGGTCACCAGATGGTGGTGCATACTCTATTATGGCTGGTTTAGAGCAAGCGATTGATGCAGTTAAAGATTTTAAATTTGATGATGAAGATATTGAGTACTTAAGAAGCTTGAATAATTTCTCAAATGAATTTTTAGACTATCTAGCGAATTTAGAATTAGCTTGTGACATTTGGGCTATACCTGAAGGGACACCAATTTTCCCTGCAGAGCCTTTAGTTAAGGTTAAAGGACCGCTTGTTCATGCACAACTTATTGAGACTATTTTACTATTGAACATCAATCACCAAAGTTTAATCGCAACTAAGGCAAGTAGATTAGCTCATGTTGCTGAGGGGCGTGCAGTTGCTGAGTTTGGTGCTAGACGTGCACAAGGTTATGATGCAGCTGTATTAGGTGCTAGAGCCGCTTACATTGGTGGAGTTAATTCAACATCAGATACAATGGCTGGACTTGCATTTGATGTTCCAGTATCAGGAACAATGGCACACAGTTTCATTCAGCTATATGACAGTGAATTTGAAGCATTTAGTGACTACGCAAGATCATATCCAGATAGTACAATTTTATTAGTAGATACTTATAATGTTTTAAGACAGGGTGTTCCTAATGCAATTAGAGTTGCTAAGGAAGTTCTAGAGCCTATGGGCAAGCGTTTGAAGGCAATTAGATTAGACTCAGGTGACTTAACTTACTTAAGTCAAGAAGCTAGAAAACTCTTAGATGATGCTGGTCTTGAAGACTGTAAGATTACAGTAAGTAACTCACTAGACGAATATGCTATTAGAGATTTAATCAGCAATGGTGCTAAGATTGATTCTTTCGGTGTTGGTGAAAGATTAATTACATCTAGAAGTGAGCCTGTATTTGGTGGTGTATATAAATTAAGTGGTGTTGAAGAGGATGGAGTCGTAAGACCTACCATGAAGATATCTGAAAATGTCGCAAAAATTACTAATCCAGGCAGCAAGAAAGTTTATAGATTCTATAGCAATGACACGGGTAAAGCTATTGCCGACCTAATCACCCTAGATGATGAAGTGATTGATGAGAGTCAACCATATGTATTATTTGACCCTGAAGCTACTTGGAAGAGAAAAACTGCTGAGAACTTCACAGCTAGACCGCTATTAGAGCAAATCTTTGATAAAGGTGAATTAGTTTATGAGTCACCATCAATTGAGCAAATTAAAAACTATAGTACAAGAGAGAAGAGTGCGCTTTGGCCATCAATAATGAGGCTAGATACTCCACAAACTTACTATGTCGACTTGTCTGAGAAACTATGGGATCTCAAGAATGAGTTGCTTCATGAATTAAGCGCTCAGAGCAAATAAGATATAAACTGAAAATAAGGAAAATTTAGGAAGAGGAATGAAAAACATGTCAGAAGTTGAAGGAAATATTGTTGAGGAAAAGGAAACTTTTTATATCACAACTCCAATTTATTACCCAAGTAATAATTTACACATTGGGCATTCATATACAACTGTAGCTGCAGACGCTATCGCGCGTTTCCAAAGATTACAGGGTAAAGATGTAATGTTCTTAACTGGTGTAGATGAGCATGGTCAAAAGATACAAGACACTGCTAAATCTAGAGGTATGGAGCCACAAGCCTATGTAGATATGATGGCTGATGGGATTAAAGATCTATGGAAATTAATGAATATCAGTTATGACAAGTTTATTCGTACAACAGATAAAGAACATGAAGAAACTGTTCAAGCTATTTTCCAAAAGCTCTATGAC
>CAZVJQ010000003.1:40476-73469 GCA_964627125.1 uncultured Fastidiosipila sp.
AACAGATAAAGAACATGAAGAAACTGTTCAAGCTATTTTCCAAAAGCTCTATGACCAAGGTGATATATATAAAGGTTATTATGAAGGTTGGTATTGTAAATCTTGTGAGTCTTTCTGGACTGAATCTCAATTAGTAGATGGACTTTGCCCAGATAGTGGTGATAAAGTTATTTTAACTCAAGAAGAATCGTACTTTTTCAAATTGAGTAAATATGGTGATAGGGTATTGGAATTATATGAAAATAATCCAGACTTCTTGAAACCAGATCGCTCCAGACATGAGATGAGTAATTTTATTAAAGAAGGTCTAGATGATTTAGCTGTAAGTAGAACTAGTTTTGACTGGGGAATTGAAGTTCCTTTCGATACAAATCACGTAATTTATGTTTGGGTAGATGCTTTAATTAACTATATTAGTGCATTAGGATTCCCAGAAGATAAAGATGGTTTATTTAATAAATATTGGCCAGCAAATATTCATTTAGTAGGTAAGGAAATTGTTCGTTTCCATACTGTAATTTGGCCAGCAGTTTTAATGGCATTAGATATTGAAGTGCCGAACCGAGTATTCGCTCATGGTTGGTTATTACTTAACGATAGTAAGATGAGTAAGTCCAAGGGTAATGTTGTAGACCCACTAGAACTAAGCAACAGATATGGTGTAGATGCAGTGCGATATTTCTTATTAAGAGAAGTCTCATTTGGTTCTGATGGTAACTTTACTAATGAAGCACTTGTTGAAAGAATTAACTCAGACCTAGCAAATGACTTAGGAAATCTACTAAGTAGAAGTACTTCCATGGTCAACAAATACTTCGATGGTGTATTGCCTGAAACTCGTGAAGCAAGTGATTTCGACCAAGAGTTACGTGATTTAGCAGCTCAAGTTTTAGAGTCATCAAGTGAGCATTTAGAGCAGATGCAGTTTAGTAAGAGTTTAGAAGATATCTGGACACTAGTTAGACGTGCAAATAAATACATTGATGAGACTGAGCCATGGATCTTGGCAAAAGATGAATCCAATCAAGCCAAACTTGCAAATGTCTTAGCTCATTTATGTGAAGCACTGAGAGTTGTTGCAGTATTGATTTATCCATTCATGCCAGATTCTTCTGCAGCTATATTAGAAGGACTAGGGAAAAAAAATAATATTTCTCTAAATGATGCAGAATTCGGTGAATTTGTAAGCAATAAGACAATTGAACAAGTACAACCACTATTCCCAAGATTAGATATGAAGGAAGAGATGGCTTGGTTAGATGCAATGATTAATCGTCAAAAAGAAGCTGCTGCTAAGTTTAAAGGAAACGCAGATAGTTCTGAAGCTAAGGATGAAGCTGAAGTAGAAGAGGTGCAAGAAATCGAATTCGATGACTTCACTAAGCTTGATTTACAAGTAGCTACAGTTTTAGAGTGTGTTAAACATCCAGATGCAGATAGACTAATACAATTTACTTTAGAACTAGCAAATTCTGAGAAGAGAACTGTAGTATCTGGATTAGCAGAGCACTATGAAGCAGAAGATTTAATAGGTAAGCAAGTAGTTCTTCTAGCAAATCTAAAACCAAGAAAGATTAGAGGTGTTATGAGTCAGGGAATGATTCTTAGTGCTGAAAATTCAGATGGTTCATTAGTTCTACTAGAGCCAAGTAAAGAAACCGAGTCTGGAGCTCAAATTGGATAATTTAGATAATAGTTTAAATTTAACACTCTTCGATACACATGCTCACTTAAATGATCCTAATTTATTTGAGAAGCGTCATGAACTTGTTGAAAGGGCAGAGGCAAGAGGAGTAAAATATATTAATGTAGTTGGATATGACATTGAAAGTTCACTGACAGCTGTAAAAATTGCAGCTGAATTTGAAAATGTATATGCAATTATTGGTATTCATCCACACGATGCTCAAGAGTGGGATGAAGATGCTGAGAATATATTTAGAGAATTATTAGAAGAAAAAGAAAAGAATAAAATAGTAGCTATCGGTGAAATTGGTTTTGATCTACACTTTGATGATCGCCAATCTGATGAAGTACAAATTAGTGCATTTTTAGGGCAAATGAAACTGGCTTATGATTATGAATTAGCTGTTTCTATACATTCAAGGGATGCTAGTGAGTTGACTTTGGCCAAATTGGAAGAGATTAGAGAAGAAGGCTATTTGAGAGATAAGCCTGGTGTAATACACTGCTTCGACTACGATACAACAGTAGCTAAGGAATTTCAAAAATATGATTTCTTGTTCGGAGTTGATGGACCCGTCACATTTAAGAATGGTGCAGACAAGAGAGAGTTAGTTAAGTATTTAGATGCGAGTGAAATTTTACTAGAAACTGATTGCCCATATATGGCGCCAGAACCATTTAGAGGCAAGCAGAATGAACCGAGCTTGCTATTTGAAATTGCTAAGAAAATTGCTGATGAAAAAGAAATGGGTATAGTAGAATTAGCAAGAATAACAAGCGAGAATGGTAAGAAAATTTTTAAGATTAATTAGTGAGGGAAAGATGAAGGGTAGTTATAGAAAATACTTAGCAGCAATGTTAAGTTTAATTTTAGTTTTTATAGCAGCTTGCAATAGACCTGTTCCAGGTCCAACAAGTGAAGACACTGATCTATCCAATTCAACGAGCTCAGCAACTAGTAATGAAACTACAAGCTCTACAACTGAACTTACAAGCACTACAACAGAAGAAACTAGCGAAGCGACCACAGTTGAAGAGAATACCACAACTAGTACAGTAGAAGACACAAGTGTTCTAGCTAGTACAACAACAGAATCTACTACTACTGAAGCTACTACTGTTGAAGAGACCACTACAACTACTACAGTTGTAGAAGGAGCTAAGACTCCTGCACAGACTGAAACTAAACCTGTAGAGTATTTTTCTAATGCACTATTTGTTGGAGATTCAAGGCTTCAGAGCTTAATGATGTATGGAACTTTAACTACTCCTGACTACATAGTTGGTAGAGGTTTTAATTTATTGAATTATTTCTCAGATATGACACCTATAAATGGTACTGAACAGATACCAGCTACTTTTGTTGCTAATAATGCAGGGAACTATACAGATATCTACATAAATATGGGACTAAATGAGTTGGGTTATCAAGATGGGCCATTCATTAATACCTATGTTAGGGTATTGGAGCATTTAAAGAGTAATAATCCAGATGCCACAATTTACATTAATTCAGTTTTACCAATAACTGAGAAACAAGATGAAATTAATTCAAGTAGAAATAATTGGATTACTATGGCGAATGTTAATAGAATTAATGGGTTATTAGAATCAATAGCCGAGGATTATGATGTTTACTATTTAGATGCTACTGAAGTTGTGGCTCCAAGTGGTTATTTATCAGAAGGTATTTCTGCTGATGGTGTGCATTTTGATAGATCAACAGTAAATATCTGGCAAGAATTTATCCAGAGCCATGTAGTGCCTAGGTAATGATGAATTAATTATGAGTTCATTAGTTAAAACTATAATAATGAAGAATATTAGTTAATATTAATAATGCGAATTTTGATTAAGTGAGGGTAATTTATGAAAACAATGAAAAATAAAATTTTATCTAGCTTGTTGTTATTGAGCTTAATAGTTATTTTGAATGCTTGTGGTAATACTGCTTCTACAATTGAGCCTGGTGCAGATTTATCCAGTCTAGGAAATGAAATTCTAGATGAAGTAGACTTCGAGGATGATTTAGCTGTGTTGAATGAGAATTTAGCAAGCAATTATTTATATCAAGTAGATTTTACTAATGTAAGTAACTACCAAATTTATGCAGGCGGAGGCTTCATAGCTGAAGAAATTATCTTAATTGAAGCTGTTGATGCAGAAGCTGCTGAGGCTGTTTTAGAGTCTATAAATACAAGAATTGATGACTTGAAAACATCTTACGGTAATTACACACCCGAAGAATTAGAGAATTTAGAAGATCCAGCTATAGTTACAAATGGTAACTATGTATTTTTCGTAATTTCAAGTGAAAATGAAGAAGCTGAATCAACCATAAATGAATGGATTCTAGAGCAAAATAATTAATAGATAAGGAATAGTCTATGGCTTTTAATAGCTTAATTTTTCTATTAATATTTTTACCAATTACGATAGCCTTATATTATCTGCCATTGAAGTCTAAGAGTGCGGATAATTTTAAGGCTATTTTATTGCTTGTCTTGAGTTTAATTTTCTACTCATGGGGAGCTATAAGATTTTTACCACTCCTTGTGACTATGATAGCTCTAAATTATTTTTATATAATTATGTGGCTAAAGAATAGATTTAAGAATGGTAAACCAGGTTCTAACTTACTTGTTACTGTTTTAGTCGTCATTAATGTAGCAGTATTATCTTGGGGTAAATATTTTGCAGGAGCTTTCCCTCTGGCATTATCCTTCTATATTTTTAAACTATTATCTGCAGTTTTCGATATCTATAATAGTCTTAAAGAAACTGAGAGTAAAAATCTTGAAGAATTCAAAAAAGAAATTAATTTAAGCCCAAGGAACTTTAGTCTATATATTAGTTTCTTCCCAGAACTGATTTCTGGACCAATATCTCGTTATAAGAATTTCACGCCACAAATTGCTAATGCTGAGGCGAATTTAGATAATCTTTACCTTGGTTTTAAGAGATTTATCCCAGCTCTATTTATTAAGGTTGCAATTGCAGATAGTATATTTGCGCTTCGTTCATCGTTATTAACTAATATGTTTAATTTTGGTGCTGCTGAAGCTTGGCTAAGTAGTATTCTCTACACCATTTATATTTTCTTGGATTTTGCTAGCTACTCAGCTATGGCTATATCAATAGGTAAAATGCTAGGGTATGAAGTTCCAGAAAACTTCAATTCTCCTTATGCTGCTGTTTCAATAGCAGACTTTTGGCGCCGTTGGCATATGACTCTTAGCTCTTGGTTTAGGGACTATGTTTATATACCATTAGGTGGAAACAGGAAGGGCTTAGTCAGACAATTAGTTAATATTGGGATTGTGTGGGCTCTTACCGGAGTATGGCATGGAAATCAATTTAACTTCCTTATCTGGGGGCTATACTACGCAGTGATTTTAATTGTAGAAAAGCTCTGGTTATTGAAGATATACGAAAAGATGCCAAAATTCATTAATTGGCTAATCACAATGTTTATTGTCAATTTGGGTTGGGTACTATTCGCATTCCCGCACACAGGCGTTTTGTTTGGCAATATTGGAGCAATGTTTGGAGCAAATGGTTGGACTAATGGCGATGCGGTCTATATCTTAACAGCAAATGTTCTATTAATTATCTTAGGGGTTTTGGCATCTAGTTCATTATTGAGCAAGCTTCGTGATAAATGGTTAGCTGATAATGGTGAGAAATCTGGAGTCGTAGTTGTTTTTGAACTAGTAATTTTACTAGCATTGATAGTGCTTAGCTTAGCGTTTATCCTTGACCAAAGCTTCGCATCCTTCTTATATTTCCAATTCTAGAAAGGGGAGTTATATTTTGAAAAAATTTGCAGCAATCTTACTAACAAGTATTTTAGCGCTAAGTGCGTTGACTTATATATTCCTCCCAGGAGAGAGTTTTTCTTGGCAAGAAAGAAGACCATTGAATCAGTGGCCAGAGTTTAGCTTTGAAAAATTAGTGTCAGGCGATTACTTCAGTGATATTGATTCAGCACTAGCAGATCAATTCTTTGCCCGTAATGAAATGTTAGCAATAAAATCCTCTGCTCAGAAATATACTGGCCAAAAGGATAATGATAGGGTTTATTTTGGTGATGATAATTATTTAATAGAGAAGAATGGTGAGTTGAATGTTGGCCAGTTAAGGAATAATGTTAATTTACTTTTCGATTTTGCAGAAGTTTTTGCTGAATCAGAAGATATGAGAGAAGGCTCATTTATCCTTGCGCCAACGATTGCTGGTGTAGAGGAGGAGTTTTTGCCAAATTATCACTTGGAGAGTGATCAGGACGATATTATTTCTACGCTTAATGAAACTGCTAGTGAATATAACTTAATTGCACCTGAGCTGATCGATTCTTTAAGCAACTATGAGGGTGATGAGCAACTATACTTTAGAACTGACCACCACTGGACTCAAGATGGAGCACATGCAGCCTTCCAAACCTGGCTCGACCAGAGTACTCTTGAAGAATTGGCTATAGATTACACAAGAGAAGAAATTTCTAATAATTTCTATGGTACTACTTGGGCAAAAGCAAACATCCCATCCATCCCAGCTGACTCAGTAATTGCCTACCAAAACGATAATCTATATAATATTGAGCTTTTGGATTTAGAGGGAAACTTAATCAGGAAGAATATCTACAATGAAGAAGCAATTGACACTGTGGACACATATGAATACTTCCTTGGTCAAAATGCAGGTTATATTAAGCTACAAACACATGCTGATAATGGGGAAGGGGATTTAATTATATTTAAAGACTCATATGCTAATGCATTTATCCCATTTTTAATTGAATACTATGAGACTATTACTATTATAGATTTAAGATATTTAGCTAAACCTGTGAGTGAGATATTAGAAGAAGAGGAATTCACTGATCTAATGTTCCTATATAATGTAGTAACTCTATCTGATGAGAGTAATATATATAAACTTTTGAGATAAAGAACTGATAAATGCTAGCATTGTTAGACACAGGTAAAAATATTTTGAAATTTCTTGAAAAAAGACTTGACATAGGTTTGAATTGTGATAAACTTCTATATGCTTTAAAAGTTCAAACGACCCGGGGAGTTAGCTCAGTTGGTTAGAGCATCTGCTTTACACGCAGGGGGTCGGGGGTTCGAGTCCCTTACTCCCCACCATTAATAAGAGCCATATGCGGCTCTTTTATAAACTAAAGAGCAACGTAAGTAAGATAATAGAGCTTGACAAGTTCTTGGATAATAGATAAAATCTTTCTTGCATCAAAAATTAAACGGCGCAGTAGTTCAGTTGGTTAGAATGCCAGCCTGTCACGCTGGAGGTCGAGGGTTCGAGTCCCTTCTGCGTCGCCATTTTTATTGGATAATCGTATCCGATACATGCCCAGATAGCTCAGTTGGTAGAGCAGAAGACTGAAGCTCTTCGTGTCGCGGGTTCGATTCCTGCTCTGGGCACCATTTAAGCCCAGTTGCCCTTGAGCAAAGGGCTTTTTTTATGCCCAAATTTCCTGAGTGTTGAATTTAAAATGTAGCTCAATACAATAGTTAAATTAAAAAATTATGAACATTAATATCCAACTTGAAAATACTGCCCATTTTAAGGTAAAATTGTTACATGCTATTTGGGAGTAACAGCCGTAAATTTTTGCGGAGGCCTTATCAACAATCTCGATTGATAATAATCTGGTGAGGTCAGTAAATGTGAGACGCTAGCGGAGGCGCTTGCGTTTTTTTTATGCAAAATTTAACTAATTGCATGAACAGACGTAGCGTTAGAAGTGAAAGGAAAAGGAGAAATTATGGCAGAAGAGAAATCAAATGTGGGTTTTAATTTAGATGATCCATATATTGGTAGCATAGATCAGACTTTGAATGCTTTGAACGTAGATTCAAACGTAGGTTTGTCTAATGACGAGGTAAGCAAGAGGCAAGAGCAATATGGCTTAAATGAACTGCAAGCTGAAGAGAAAGTTCCAATGTGGAAGCGTTTCTTAGAGCAGTTTAAGGACATCATGGTTCTAATCTTAATCGCAGCAGCTATTTTATCAGGTGTTTTAGGTGATTGGTTAGAGGCAGTAATCATTCTTGCAATTGTTTTAATTAATGCAATTTTAGGTGTGGTTCAAGAAGGTAGAGCAGCAGACGCTGTTGAAGCTCTACAAGATATGAGTTCCCCAAATGCACGTGTTTTAAGAAATGGTCAGCAAGAGATTGTAAAATCTAGTGAAGTTGTTCCAGGAGATATCTTAATTTTAGATGCAGGTGATATCGTTCCAGCAGATGCTAGATTAATTAAATCATCTAATATGAAGGCTGATGAGTCAGCACTTACAGGTGAGTCAGTTGCTGTTGAAAAATACTCAGAATTTGAAACCACTGAACCAATTGGTATCGGTGATAGAGAAAACATGGTATTTAGCTCAACTCCAATTACTTATGGTAATGGTGTTGCTGTAGTAACTGCAATCGGTCAATCTACAGAGATGGGTAAAATTGCAGATAGATTATCAGGTATTGAAGAAGAAGAAACTCCACTACAAAAGAACTTAAATCAATTAGGTGTTTATTTAGCAATTATCGTATTGGTAGTTATCGCAATTACATTTGTTGTTGGTTTACTACGTAATGGTGGAATCTTAGAGATGCTAACAATAGCAGTTTCACTAGGTGTTGCTGCTATCCCAGAAGGTATGTCAGCAGTTGTTACAATTGTTCTAGCAATCGGTATGAACAGAATGGCTCAAGAGAATGCAATAGTTAAAAAGCTATTAGCTGTTGAGACATTAGGATCAGTTAATGTTATTGCCTCAGATAAAACAGGTACATTAACTAAGAATGAGATGACTGTTACAAGACTATTTGCAGATGATATCGTTTATACAGTAACTGGTGAAGGATATGACCCAAGAGGTACTATCACAGATACCAGCACAAAACAAGAAGTTGAAAATAATAAGATTTTAGATCGACTTTTAGAAATTGCAGTTTTATGTAATGAAGCTGAATTAACAAATAGTACAGATGGTAGATATGATATTTTAGGTGACCCTACAGAAGGAGCAATGTTATCAGTTGCTGCTAAGTATGGAATTACTCGTAAGGGTTCACAAAATAAATATGAGAAGATTGGTGACTTACCATTTGACTCAGATAGAAAAATGATGTCAGTATTCCAAGATAATATGGAAGAAGGTAAGGTTGCTTTGACAAAAGGCGGACCTGACGTTATCTTAAATCTATGTAATAGAGAATTGACATCAGAAGGTGTTGTTGCATTAACAGATGAGAGAAGAGAAGAGTTATTAAAACAAAACTCAGACTTCGCTAAACAAGCTCTTAGAGTTTTAGCATTCTCATACAGCGTACACAATGATGGAAACTTTGATGATGCAGAGCAAGACATGGTCTTCGTAGGTTTCATGGGTATGATTGACCCAGCAAGGCCTGAAGCTCGTGACTCTATCGCAATTGCTCATGACGCTGGAATTAAAGTAGTTATGATCACAGGTGACCACCAAGATACAGCTGTTGCTATTGCAAATGACTTAGGTTTAATGCAAGAAGGCGACCAAGTTCTTACTGGTGCACAATTAGAGGCAATGAGCGACGAAGAGCTTAAAGTTGAATGTCAAAGAACTGCAGTTTATGCTCGTGTTTCTCCAGAACATAAAGTCCGTATTGTTGAAGCATTACAGGCAAATGGAAACATTGTTTCAATGACAGGTGACGGTGTTAACGATGCTCCTGCACTTAAGAGAGCAGATATTGGTGTTGCAATGGGTATCACCGGTACTGAAGTTTCTAAGAATGCAGCAGACATGATCTTAACTGACGATAACTTCTCAACAATTGTTTCTGCAGTTGAGAGTGGACGTATTATTTACAGTAATATTCGTAAGTTCGTTGGTTTCTTACTATCATGTAATATTGGTGAGGTTTTAGTAATCTTCATCTCCATGTTAGTTTTAGGACCAGACATGCTTCCATTATTACCAATTCAATTACTATGGTTAAACTTAATTACTGACTCATTCCCAGCACTTGCATTAGGTCAAGAGCAAGGTGAGCCAGATACTATGGATCAAGAGCCACGTAAGAAATCAGATAAGATTCTTAACGGTGAAATGATTGCATCAATCTCAGTACAAGCTGTAGCAATCTTCTTAGCAGTCTTCGCTGCATTCATGATTGGTTTAGGCGAGTATGGTGTAAGAATGTTAGATGCTAACGGAGATCCAAACCAAGAATCAGTTTATATATATGACTATTCAGATGGATTCTCAAGAAACTTAGTTGAAGCAGAGTTTTATGATGGCAATGAATTAAGAGCAGCAGAGGGTGGCGAAACTTATGTTTACGATAATGCCTACTACGATGAAGCAGGAAATCAAGTTAAGTTCCAACCAGATACTGGCGCTTTATCCTACGCATTCTTAACATTAATACTTGCAGAGTTATTTAGAGCATACTCAAATAGATCAGAACACTACAGTGTATTTACACTTGGTTTCTTCTCAAACAAGTACTTGAACAATGCTATATTAATTTCTACAGCATTAACATTAGCAGTAGTCTATATCCCAGGAGTTAATACTCTATTTGGTACAAGACCGATGTTGCTTGAGGACTGGGTAATTATTCTAGGATTCGCAGTAATTCCATTTGTAATAGGTGAAGTATTCAAGCTGGTATACCATGCAGGTACTCGAAGAACTAAGAATGCTAGAATTGCAGCAGGTAAGTCTAACGACTAATTAGATACTACTAATTAAATAGATTAAATTAAGGTCTTAGTGGAAATTGCAAGTAACTGTTGCAAAATGAGCTAGGACCTTTTTATTTTCTACTTGGCCAAAGCAAACTCACTCAATCAGCAAATTATTTGTTATAATTAGCTGTACGTGTGTTATATTCTTGAACAATGAAAAAACTTGTGCTATGATTTATTAGCATTTTAGCGAGAGGAAAAATATATATGAATACATTATTGACAATACTAGCTGTAATAAATATTTTAGTAGCTGTGGCAGTTATTTTCTTAGTCTTACAACAAGATGAAGGTGACCAAGGTTTAGGTTCCATGAGTGGAAGCAACAATGAGTCATTCTATAGTGATAATAAGGGAAGATCTAAGGACGTCTTACTACGTAAGATTACTACAGGACTTATCGCTGCATTCGTAATTATTAATATTGTTATTGGAGCAATGTTAGGTTAATTAAATTTTAGACTAGATAGATACGAGCCTTCTCATTGAAAACTATGAGGAGGTTTTTTCTTGCCCAAAATACTGATGAATTAAAAAAATGCTTCAAGATGGATAGTCTTGAAGCTTTTTGTACTTTAATAGATATTCTGTTATTCATCTGCCATATCGTCGAAGTAACCTTGAATCCAAACTATTGGAGTACCTTTATCTCCTGAACCAGAAGTAAGATCTGATAATGATCCTAATAAGTCAGTTATTTGACGAGGAGTAGTTCCTTCTGATGCCATCTTAGAAACGCCTGTATCATCATCAGATTTATTAGCTATGAAATCTTTAACTGCAGAGTCTAATTCTGCGCCAGTTAAATTTGCAAATTTATTGTCAGCAATATATTTCAGTTTAATTTCTTGTGGTACACCAGATAATCCATCAGTATATGCAGGAGAGACTACAGGGTCAGCTAATTCCCAGATTCTGCTACTTGGGTCTCTGAAAGCTCCATCGCCATAGACCATAACTTCAATAAGTTTACCTGTAGCTTCAGACAACCTTTCGCTTATTCTATCAACAACCTCTTGACTATCTCTAGGGAAGAGCTTGATAGATTCTTCAGTAGCTTTATTCGCTCCAAGCATTCCGTATTCTGCATTAAAACCACTACCCTCAACTGATTCGCTTAGTATAGATTCGATATTGTAGAGGGTATTTGCTCCACCTGTTCTTAATCTTTCTAAGTTAACAAATCTACTATGGATATCACAAGTAAGTACGTCTTTTGTATAATCTAGAATTGTTCTTGGATTATTAGAAAAGATAATTTCTGCTTCACATCCTTCAGCTTCTATAATACTTCTATAGTAACTAACATAATCTACACCTGTGTAAGGGTGTAAACTCTCGCCAAAGTGAGCTCTAAACAATTCTTCATTTAAAGGAGAGGACCATGGATTTAAGCCACTTTCTTCAAATGCTTCAGCCGTTATTAATTGATTACCGACTTCGTCTGCTGGGTAGCTTAATTGTAAGTAGATTTTCTTAGATGCTCTAGCTATACCTTTAAGGCTCATAGCAAATCTATTTCTACTTAGTATAGGGAATACTAAACCAATCTCACCTGATGGATATTTATTTCTAATATCTGTTGCGATTTGATCTACACTAGCGTAATTTCCCTGAGCTCTTGCTACTATTGATTCAGTGATTGCAATAACATCAAGATCTTTGAACTGAAGATTTTCAGATGCAGCTGCCTCTAAGACAGAGTTACTGACGACTTCAACTATATCAGTTCCTTCGTTAATGATTGGTGCTCTAATACCCCTTGAAACTGTTCCTATTAATCTGGCCATATGGACCTCCTAAAACTTTTTACGCAATAATTGTACACCAAAACTAAGTTAAATATATTTCATAGTGAAACTACTTATTGATAGGGAGACATATGGAGGGGTTTGGCAAATAAAATAGAAATATGCAAAAAAATGTATGCGAATATTACTTGGAGCAGGCCAAATGACAGTAGTTTTGTGTATATTGGCAATAAGAAATATGATTATCAGTAATGCGCTCGTTAAATCAACTAATCGTGTACATTTCATATGCAAAAGTAATGAATTTTTATACATAAATATTCATTATTGAAATAATTTAGTAAACTTAAAACTCTAATTAATTCAAAGTATGTTCAAATAAAATCCAGAATTAAAAAGAAAAACACATTTGAAGAAAATTATAAATAGAAAATACATGAAAAGTTTTCTTATTAAGCTTGAAATTTGCTCAGAAATAATGTTTCTTGAACTCTAAAAAATTAGAAATCGATCAAAAATAGCACGAAAACGCATGAAAAATGTATCGAATTCTGACTTTAACTCGAAAATGGCTTAAATCTGAGCTTTTATTGTTTAATTTTAGAAAAGAGTCTGATAAACTTGGTAGAAATAAATCGTGTATTAATAAATATGCGATTGTTATACAGGCAAAAACAAAATTAAACAGATGCTTGTATATAAGAAGGAGGAAGAAATGCGTAAATTTGTTAAAGCAATTAGTGCGGCTTTAGTATTAACACTTTTCTTATCTGCATGTAACAATGGTGACGGTAGCGAAACTGGCGGTACTACTGATGGTGGTAGCGATCAGACAACAGCTGGTGGCGAAGATGACGGTACCGACAACACTGATGATACAGACGATACAGATAATACAGATGGTGGTAACACTGGCGAAGGCGCAGCTGTTCACGCGGACGAGAGAGAATTTACCTACGTAACTTACATGGGTAAAGAAGGTACAACATGGAACCCACATGCTTGGGAAACAAATGCTGACGACGTATTCTCAGCTTATGTATTCCCACCATTCGTTACAGCTATCCCAGCTGATGAAGGTGGTTTCGAGTGGTTCTTTGAATCAGCTACAGGTGTAGAAGATATTACTACTGACTATGTAGGAGACGAGAACTGGGTAATTCCAGAAGACGCAACAGAAGGTTATGTATACAAGATTCACTTACGTGAAGGCGTAGAGTGGGAAGATGGTACAGTTGTTGACGCAGACGCTTATGTCTACAGTATGCAACAATTACTAGACCCAGAAATGAAGAACTACCGTGCTAATACATACTACAACGGTGCAGCAGCAATCCAAGGTGCTAGAGACTACTACGAGAGTGATAAGGCTGGCGAAACTAAATATCGTTCACCACTATCAGGTACTGTAGAAGAAGGTGCAACTCTATACTTTAGTACTGAGTTACCTACTGAAACATTTGGTGATTCATTAGATGCATCAGAAGAGAACTACGGTTCGTACTATGAAGTAGATGGTGAAAACATTGTTGAAAAATATAGAGGCCAAGGTGTTATTGAAGTTACAGAAGAAGTCCAAGCTGACTTAGTAGCATTAGCAGGAAACTTATACTCAGATCCTGAAAATGACTGGGTAGAGTTAGCACAACTTGAAGATGGCGTATATAGAGACCAAGACTTCAGCTACGTTGGTTTATTCAAGGGTGATACAGACCACGAATTAATTTACGTATTAGATCAACCACAAACAGAATTCTTCTTCCTCTCAGGATTAACAGGAAACTGGATTGTACACGAAGATTTATACGAAGCTGGTAAATCACAAGTTGAAAACTTAGTTGCTACAGATTACGCAACAAACGCTGAAACAACAATTTCATTTGGTCCATACAGACTTGTATCATACGAGCCAGGTAGACAAATGAGACTAGAAAGAAATGAATCATTCTTTGGTTGGGAATTACCAGAGTACGATAATATGTTCCAAGCAGATAACATTGTTTATGAAATTATCGATGATCCAAACACAGCTCTACAATTATTTAACTCAGGTCAGTTAGATAGTGTTTCATTAGACGCTACAACAATTGAATCATACAGATTTAGTGATTACTTAGTTATGGCAGATAACTCATATACATATAGATTTATCTTTGCTACAGATCCAGCAGCTTTAGAAAACTTAGAAGCTGAAGCAGGAGATGGAAGCAACAAACAAGTATTACAATACGATAACTTCCGTAAGGCTATCTCTCTATCATTAAACAGAACAGAGATTGCTCAACAAACAACAGCAGGTAACAAACCAGGATTCTTCCTATTCAACTCACTATACTACTACGACGTAGAGAATGATCCAGCATCTATCTACCGTAATAGTGCACAAGCTATGAAGGTTGTATTAAACCTATACGAAGTTGATTACGAAGATGACGCAACAGCAGAAGATTTACAACCAATTCATGACTCAATTTCAGGTTATGACGTAGAAGCAGCTAGCGAATTATTCCAAGAAGTATACGAACAAGCAATTGAAGACGGTACATATACAGATGGTCAAGACGTTAATATTAACGTTATGATCTCAGCAGCAGCATCATTAACTCCAGATAGTACACGTCAAATGGACTTAATAAATGATATGTTGACTGATGCAACAGAAGGTACAGGATTCGAAGGCAGAGTTTCAGTTAATTATCAAACAGGTGCTGAAGACCGTTACGGTGACGTAGCTCGTGGCCAAAGAGAAGCAATCATTGGTGCATGGGGTGGTGCAGCATTCTACCCATTCAGTACAATTAGAGTCTATACAGACGCTGATTACATGGGTGGTCTAGAAAACATTCACGAATCTAATGGTTGGGATCCATCAACTGTAGAGTTAACATTAACTTATGACTGGGACGGTGACGGTGAAGAAACAGAAGAAACCAGAACCCTAACAAGATGGGCACAAACAATTAACGGTGCAGGTGAGTATGCAAATGATAATGATGCAGCATTACACATCTTCTCTAACTTAGAGTTGGCTGTATTACAAAGTTACCAAAACATTCCAGTATATACAGGAACAGACGTTAACTTACACTCACAAAAACTTGATTACCACACATACGAATACAACATTATGTACGGATTCGGTGGTCTAAGATTATACGAATTCCACTACGATGACGTAGAATGGGCACAATACGTAGAAGATCAAGGCGGAGAGCTAAACTACGAATAATCGAATTATTAGTAGAAAAGTTATAGAAACAAATTCAAGTATGCTGTGGCATTCAAAAGCCACAGCATACATTTTTAAAGTTTAAATGTGAAATTTACCCGGAAAAGAAATTCACAAAATTATATTGTTACTATTCTTATATTTGTGCAATAAATCAATTAACATGAAGTCGAAAAAAAATTATAATGGACTTTAAACTTTAATTCTTTATAAGTAAAAATATACTGGATTTTAACGAAATTTTATCGAAAAGGAAAATGAGATGAGTACAGCGACAAAAAACACTATTAAGTATGTTGTTAAACGTATAGTATTAGCTTTAATTACTGCGTCTATCATCATGTTTATTAGTTTTATTCTTATCAAGATGCTAGAACCAGAAACCCCTATGATGGGTGAGCAAGCTGCCAATGAGATGGCACGACGAGAAGCCCTGGGTTATAACAAACCGGTTATTGTTCAATTTGGTATCTATTTACGAAACATAGTTACAAGTTGGGACTGGGGTACATCATGGAAAGTTGCCTACATGCAGCCAGTTACTAGAGTTATTAGTACAAGAATAACTCCTACAGTAATCTTAAACGTCTATTCAACAATATTAGCTATTCCAGTTGGTATTACCTTAGGAGTTGTAGCAGCATTAAATAAGAATAATTGGATTGATAACTTTATTTCTACATTTGTTATGATTTTCGCATCAGTTCCAAGTTTTGTTTACGCATTCTTACTTCAATTTTCATTAGGTTATAAACTCGGTTGGCTACCTATTATCGTAGCTTCTCAATATGAAGCAGGTGGAACATGGTTCAGTACAACGATGTTTATATCAATGATTATGCCAATACTATCTCTTTCATTTGGTAGTATCGCAGGATTTGCAAGATTAACAAGAGCTGAGCTAGTAGAGAGTCTAACATCTGATTATATGTTATTAGCTAGAACCAAGGGACTTACACAGGGACAAGCAACAGTTAGACACGCATTGAAAAATGCTATGGTCCCAATATTACCAGCAATTATTGCAAACTTCTTAGCTGTTATGGGTGGTTCATTAGTTATAGAACGAGTATTCGCTATTAATGGTATGGGTGGATTATTAATTACATCTATTAATATGCGTGACTACGACGTTTTCGTTGCAACTACAATGTTCTATACAGTTATAGGTTTATTAGCAAATATTGTTGTTGACCTAAGTTATGGATTCTTAGATCCTAGAATTAGAATTGGAGAGAGGTAATAGATATGGCTAACAAAGAATTTAATGACATACCTCAAGAAAAATTTGAATTAGTACAGCACGATAGACCAATATATGATGCAAAGATTGAGACTAAATCTATATCATATTTAGGTGATGCTGCTAGACGTTTTGCAAAGAATGGTGCATCAGTAGCTGCCTTTATCATTATCATTTTAATAGTATTGTTCGCAGTCGTTGCTCCTATGTTTTCACCATATGATGTTTCATATGTTGATGGTACATACACTCGTGTTAGACCTAAAATCCAGGCGTTTGAAAGAACAGGTTTCTGGGATGGTTCTAAGACAGTATCAGCTAGTGATAGATATTTTATATATTTAAATGCTATTGGTATGGGTGCTGCAGACACTGATGGTGCAGGCGGTGTAACTTGGGATGAAGGTAAAGAAGATGAGTTCAGAGCTATAAACTCATTTGAAGATCCATATGTTAACCAAGATAGAAGATATAGAAATGTGTCAGTTGACTCATATTACCTAACAGGATTTAAATATGAAACTATGACTAGAGCTAAGATGGAATCTATTCAAGAATGGGAAGAAGAAACTGGTTTACAAGTTATTTATCCTATGATTAATAAGAATGAATCTATGCACTCACAGTCAGATGCTAACTACTGGTACAAGCACTCTGCTAATGGTACTCCGCTAAATGCACGTGGACGCCAAATGGAACTTGAAGATGTTATTGCAGATGGTTTAATTCCAAATTATATTTACAATACTGACGGTGAGATTGCTTACTATCAACAAAGAGACCGTACAATGGTTGAAGTTAGAGTTCTATATTACAACTACTTCCAATATACACATGGTTTCGCACCAGCTAATGCCTTTGGTACTGATGGTCTAGGATATGACATCATGGTTAGAGTAGCTCAAGGTACAAGATTATCCTTGATCCTAGCTAGTGTTGTTTCATTATTCAACCTAACATTCGGTGCTCTATATGGTGCATTACAAGGTTACTACGGTGGTACTATTGATTTGGTACTTGACAGAATTACTGACGTTATCGGTGGTATGCCATTTATTGTTATAGCAACTCTATTCCAGCTTCACTTGGTCCAGACGGGAATGGTCTCGGTGTTTGAGGGTGTTATATTCGCCTTCTGTTTCCAAGGTTGGATAAGTACAGCATCTAGGGTTAGAACACAGTTCTATAGATTTAAGAATGAAGAGTATATTTTATCAGCAAGAAGTATGGGTGCTGGTGATGCAAGATTAATGCTAAGACACATTTTCCCTAATGCTATCGGTACAATCATTACCTCATCTGTATTAGTTATTCCAGGAACAATTATGAGTGAGTCATCACTATCATACCTAGGTGTAATTAACTTCAACAGTAGAGCGATGACATCACTAGGTACAATGTTAAGTAATGGTCAAGGATACTTGGCTACTGACCCACACATCTTATTTGCTCCAGCTATCGTTATCTCATTGATGATGATCAGCTTCAACTTATTTGGTAATGGACTAAGAGATGCATTTAACCCATCACTGAGAGGATCGGAAGATTAATATGGCAAAAACAAAATTAGAAGTAAATAACTTAAGATTATCTTTCTGGACCAACAATGGTACAGTCAAGGCTGTTAGAGATATTTCCTTCGATGTAAAAGAAGGAGAAACATTAGCCCTAGTAGGTGAGTCTGGTTCTGGTAAGTCAGTAACCAGCCGTGCCATTATGGGTATCCTAGCAGGTAACGCAATCGTAGAAGGTGGAGAAATTTTCTACGATGGTATGGACTTATTACAAATTCCAGAAGAAGAGTACAACAAACTACGTGGTAATAGAATATCAATGATTTTCCAAGATCCACTAAGTAGCTTGAACCCAATCATGAAGGTTGGACAACAGATAACTGAAGCGATGATTGCTAACAACAAATCACGTAAGAATTCAGCTAAAGAAGAATTGAATAGAATTTCAGATGGTCTGAAAGCTATAAGTTCTGAAGCAAATACAGATAGTACTTTCCTACCATTATTTAATAAATTCAATAAATATATTGAAACAGGTAATAAGACTGGTGGAGATTACTCAGATGCTGTGAATGCTTTAGAAACTGTATCTAAACAAGCTGGTAACCTAAGATTGGAATTATTAGGTGATAGCGACGGTAATGAGTTAGCCAAACTACTAGAAGACTTACTTAAAGATGCTGAAGGAATATATTCTGATTTCACTATTGAAAAAAATAATACTGAATGTGCAAGAATCATTGATAATATTCAGACATCAAAAAATAAATTGAAGAATTCTTCAAGATTGAGCGACTCAGATGTAAAAGCTGAGAAAGTTTCATTAGATGAAGATTTAAGAAACTTACAAACATTAGCTGACGATATTCTTGCAAAAGAAGATCCAAATTGGATGCTTGTTGGCTATGCTCTTGAAGAAAATAAATCAGATATCAAAACAAACTACAATAATCCAGCATTAATGAAAGTGTTCGAGGATGAATTCTTAAATGATCTTATTGCTGAAATAGCAGTCTTGAATGAGTTTGAAGACAAGAGAATTAAAGAGAATTCAAGAAATCTATTAAGCGAAGTTGAAGAGACCATTGACAATATTAAAGGTGGATTTGATATCAACTACGTAAGTAGAAGAACAAATCTAGTAGAAAAAGAGACTCCAAAAGTTCTAAATAGAATTGCAATATTAAGAGACTCATTTACACGTACATTTAATAAGTCAGTAAATACACATATTGATAACTTTAAAGATACTCAATTAAAGGGTAGAAAACAAAAACGTAGTGAATTTGAACGTTCTAAATTAGAAACTAGATCACAAGCAAATATTCTAAGTCTTTATGAAAGAATTAAAACTAGTTTAAAAAATAAAGTTAATGCAAATCATGACTATACAGTAGAAGCTAGAGAAATTGTAAACTACCTAAATAATCAAGTTGCTGATGCTTCATACACATTGACACCTAGCTTAGCTAAGTCTAGAGGTATTGCCTTAATGGATGAGGTTGGTATTAGTGAAGCTCGTAAGAGATTTGAACAATATCCATTCGAGTTCTCAGGTGGTATGAGACAACGTGTTGTTATCGCGATTGCACTTTCATCAAGTCCAGACTTATTAATCTGTGATGAGCCAACAACAGCTCTGGACGTTACTATTCAAGCTCAAATCCTTGACTTAATTAAGGACTTGAAGAAAAAACGTAACTTCTCAGTTATCTTCATTACTCACGACTTAGGTGTTGTTGCAAATATTGCAGATAAGATTGCTGTTATGTATGCAGGTAAGATTGTTGAATATGGTACTGTTGATGAAATTTTCTACGAGCCAGCTCACCCATATACATGGGGTCTATTATCATCAATGCCTGACCTAGATACTACAGAGAGACTTGTATCTATTCCAGGTACACCACCAAACATGATTCAACCTCCTACAGGAGATGCATTTGCACCTAGAAATAGGTATGCTTTGGCCATTGACTTCGAGGAAGAACCACCTACATTTAAAGTTAGTGAAACACACTCAGCATCTACATGGTTGCTACACGATAAGGCTCCTAAAGTGGAACCACCTAGAATCGTCACAGACCGTATTGAACGTATGACTAAAAATAATGCTGAAGTAGAGGGGGCTTAGAATGAGCGAAGAAAAATTAAATTTAAATAGCAGCAATGAGTCTGCTAATAAAAAGGTAAAATTTGATTACGAAAATTCTGAAACCTTATTGTCAGTAAATGATTTGAAACAGTACTTCTGGATGCAAGGTAAACCACTTAAGGCTGTAGATGGTATTAGTTTTGATGTTCAAAAGGGTGAAGTATTCGGAATCGTTGGTGAGTCAGGATCAGGTAAAACTACTACAGGTAGATCTATAGTTGGACTATATGATATTACTGGTGGAGAAATACACCTTGAAGATAAATTAATTAATGCAGGTTTTCCTGAAAAACAAGATGACGCTAAGAAATTAAGTTCAGAAGGTAAAAATGATGAGGCTAAGGCTCTAAGAGCTGATACTAAGAAAAAGAAGAAACAGGTAAAAGATAATAGAGATCACTTACATAGAAGTATCCAAATGATCTTCCAAGACCCTGTTTCATCACTTGACCCAAGAATGACTGTTAGAGAAATTATCTCTGAAGGTTTAATTATCCAAGGTGAAAGAGATAAGAAACTAATTAACCAAAAGGTTGAAGATGTATTGAACCAAGTAGGTCTATTGGTAGAGCATGCTGACCGTTACCCACATGAGTTTTCTGGTGGTCAAAGACAACGTATCGGTATTGCTCGTGCTATGATCATGGAACCTGAAATGATTATTGCTGACGAACCTGTTTCAGCTCTTGACGTTTCTATTCAAGCACAAATTATTAACTTAATGAATGAATTATGTGAAGAATTAGGAATTACAATCATCTTCATTGCCCATGACTTGGCTGTTGTTAAATATATTTCAGATAGAATTGCTGTTATGTTTAACGGTAAGATTGTAGAGCAAGCAGAATCAGATGAACTATTTGCTAGACCATTACACCCTTACACACGTTCACTACTATCAGCTATTCCTATACCAGATCCTAATACTGAGAGAAATCGTGTTAGAGAGGCATACATACCTGCCTTAGCACATAATTACTCAGAGCAAGGACCAACATTAAGAGAAATCTTCCCAGGTCACTTCGTCTATTGTAATGATGAAGAAGAAGCTAAGTATAGAGATGAATACTCTGAACAATAAGGATTATTATGTCTAGAAAAAATCCAGTACATAAGCCTCCATTTAAGACATGGGATTATATCAAGGCTCTTATATATGCAGTGGTAATAACCTTAGCTGCAGCAGGGCTTCAATATTGGATAAATGTTGATAATCCAAGACCTCCATTACATTTATGGAGTAATGCCTTTCTAGCTTCAGGAGGTATATTGCTAGCTGGTGGAGTAATGAGTTGGGTTATGCTTGAAGGATTCTTCGATGGTGCTATCGTAGGATTCAAACAAATAGGTCAAGCTATTAGACCCAGTGAAATTGGATCTGTTGTAGATTACTCTGAGTATTCTGCAAAGAAACGAGATGAAAGAAGAGTAAATATACCATTCTTGATTTTTGGAGCTATCTGTTTACTAATATCCATAGGCTTAGCAGTAATATAAATAATACATTCAATCTCTCTTAGGAAACTAGGGGAGATTTTTTTGGAATTTTTGGGATGGCATAGAAACTGTATATTTAGCGGTTTTTGTTAAGGGCTGATTAGAATTTTTTAGAAAATGTAATTTACATTGGAGAATCTTAACTTTTTATTCTTATCTCTAAGCTTTAATGATATGTATAATTTGTTCAAGTGATTAAAATTGCTATTTTATAAGCATAGGAGATATCAGATATGGTAAATAATGTTCTATCAGCAGTAGCACAACAAGCTAACTTAGAACCAGACAGTCAATTAGATGTAATTCATGGAAATGTGAATGGATATTCAGTAATTGCTAGTACAAGTGGAACCGTAGTAGGAAACACTAATCCAAATTTCTTAACTTACATCTTTGGAATAAATGGTGGCAACCCTCAATTAACAGCACAAGAGTTTGCTCATTTAAGAGGAGATTTATTTTATGATTTCCAAGTTTCAAATTTTCAATTAGCTGTATTGGTTCAATTAGATTGGAATAATAACGAATCTATCAATAAGGCATTAACTGCTCTATATACAATGACTGATTACTTGGCAAGTAATAATTATCAAAATGCTGATGTATATACTGGCCAGCCTGAAAATACAATTCCAACTGTATTCGATAAGCAATATTTACTTGTTTCTCAAAATAGTTTGAATAATCTTACTAGCGTTAGCAGTAATGGTGAGCAGATGAAGGGTAATCAAGGCTTAGGATACTTAGGTGCATTCATTGGTACCTTATTAGGTACTGCAGCCATAGTATTATTTACTCAAATTGGTGTTGTTGCAGCATTATCTGGATTAATTATGGCTCTTGCCAGTTTCTGGTTATTTAGGAAATTTGGTGGTAAGTTAAATGCAGTTTCTATCATTGTTATTATTCTTATGATGCTAGGAATGACTTATGTAGGAGAGAGAGTAAGTTGGGCTATAGCAATTGCTCAGCAAACACCACTAAGCTTCCTTGATGGATTCTTGTATACACATGAATTGGTAGAACCTTCAGTATTCATCATGGACTTACTAATGCAATATCTATTTGTAGCTATAGGTGCTATTTCTACTATAATTAGAACTATTCGATTTGGTAGAGATACTTCAGAAAATAGAGAAGTTTATGTGCTTTCACAGTATAGATAATAAAATTTAAACCCAAAAATACATTCAAAACAAAAATATGGTCTTAGAGAAAAAACTCCAAGACCATTATTCTTTCAACTAACTAGTACTTAATGCCATTCATCATTTTCTTCAAGAATATTATTTTGAGATTCAGGACCATTGCTCTCTTGCTCATAGATTTCTGGAGTCATTCCAGCCTGATCTCTTTTATCTCTTAAATCATGCATCCAAGACCAAGAATTCTCAATTTGCACCCAAGGTGTGAAATAGTCCTTACGACCTAAGTAAGATGCATGTAGCAATCTTTCATAAGCCTCAGGAGTATTCAAATAAGCTTCATCATCTTGATCTTCGAAGAAGTCCATAGAAACAGTCTTTAGCTTCGCATCCTCACCAGCTTCATTAGTAATTAGCTGTAGTGACAATCCTTCTTTGGGCTGGATTTCAATTTGTAAAACTGTATTATCAACTTCATCACTAGTCTTCTTGAACACTATACTTACATAAGTGCGTTTTGCTTCAAGAGCCTTACCAGTTCTTAGATAGAAGGGAACACCTTCCCAGCGCTCATTATCAATAAATAATTTTACTGCTGCAAAAGTATCTGTCTTACTGTCCTCTTCAATTTTGTCATGTTCTAAATAACCACTGTACTGCCCAATAGCTAATTCAGATTCAATATCACTAGCTGGTCTTAAATCCTTCAATAATTTAGCTGGAGCATCTTCATAGTCAAATGTATCAACCTCAGGATCTAAATCCATTGCAACAATAGACATGATTTGGAAGAGGTGGCTCTGGACCATATCCTTAAGTGCACCAGTTGCATCGTAGAAATCACCACGTTCACCTATGTCTACAGCTTCAAGTGCATTGATTTGCACTGATTGAATATAATCTTTACTCCAAGCAGCTGAGAAAATAGGGTTATACTTTCTGATGCTTATAATATTTTGAACCATCTGCTTACCTAAATAGTGATCAATATGGTAAATTTCATTTTCACCGAAGTGAGCTTGTAAGTTTTGATTCAACTCTTTAGCATTCTCGTAGTCTTCACCGAATGGTTTTTCTATTATTACTCTATTTGTTCCCATCAAGCAACCTGTCTCAGCTAGGTTATTTGATATATCAGTAAAGAAGCTAGGAGACACTGCAAGATAGAAAATGTACTTATCTTCTGAAGAGTTACTTGTCCAAGAAATATTATTGTAATACTTAAATAGACGCTGGTAATCTTCAGTAACTGTAAACTCCATCTTGAAATAATCTATATGCTTAGAAAATGCTTCAAATGATTCATCAGTTACATCATATCTAGCAAATTCTTCCACCCAGGGTCTAATCTCTGAGAGGTACTTTTCTTTGTCCCAATCACGACGACCTATCGCTAGAAATAAGACATCTTCTCCGACTAAATCTCTCTTGAAAAGATTGTAGAAGGCAGGCATCAATTTTCTATACGATAAATCCCCGGTTGATCCAAATATTGTAAAAATAGTTTTATTCATTTTTAGGCCTCAACCCATTCATGGTGGAATACACCAGGTCTATCAGTTCTTCTAAATGTATGAGCACCGAAGTAATCTCTTTGTGCTGAAATTACTGCAGCTTGTGAGCGTTCATCTCTTAATGCATCGTAGTAGCTTAAACCTGAGTTAAATGCAGGAATACTTACACCCGCTAAGTTAACAACACTTACTAATTTTCTTAGTGCTACGATACCTTTTTCAACTGTTTCAGCAAATACAGGTGATAGTAGTAGATTGTCTAAATCATGGTTCAAGTCATAAGATTCCATAATTGGAACTAATAAGTATGAACGAATAATACAACCTTCTCTAAATACAGCTGCGATTTCCTTGTAGTTTAGTCCCCAGTCATATTCGGTTGATGCTGCTTTGTACAAAGCAAACCCTTGTGCATAAGCAATCAATCTTGAAAGTAAGAATGCATCAGCGACGCTATCTAAATCTAATTCAACATTAGCTAAGCTATTTTCATCACTTACACCTACAGGTAAGACAGAAGCTGCCTTAACACGTAATTCTTTCTCAGCACTCATGTATCTTGCATTTAAACCAGCATATAGGATGGATAAATCAACACCAAGCTCTAAACCTTCTTGGTTAGTCCACTTACCAGTACCTTTTTGCTCTGAAACATCTAGGATATGGTCTAATAAGAATTCGCTATCATTTTCAGCACCAGCATCTCTAACAGTTGCACCAACTTCGCTCTCGGTACTTGTTGTAATATCAACTTCAGGATCTTCTGGGTCTTGTTCTCTTAAAATATCAACTGTAATTTCACTTAGGTATGATGATAGTTCGCCATTATTCCAATTTTCGAAAATATCAGCAATTTCTAAATTACCTTTACCATTTTCTTTAAATACAGAGTAGAGCTCAGCAATCAATTCCATATCAGCATATTCAATACCGTTATGAACCATCTTGACGTAGTGACCAGCACCACCTGAACCCATGTAAGCTTGACATGATTCACCATTTGGAGTCTTAGCAGCGATAGCTTCGAATATTTCTGCTACTGCATCATATCCTTCTTTACTACCACCAGGCATGATTGAAGGACCACGTCTAGCACCTTCTTCACCACCTGAAACACCAACACCTAGGTATTTAAATCCTTTAGATTCTAAATATTCAAAACGTCTCTGTGTATCTTTAAAGTAGGAGTTTCCACCATCCATTATGATGTCGCCTTCATCTAATAGTGGGATTAATTGTTCAATCAAATCATCAACAGGTTGTCCTGCCATGACCATTAGTAATATTTTTCTTGGTTTAGCTAAATTAGTTACTAAATCTTCTAAAGTTTCGTATACTGCAAGATCTTGATCTGGATTCTCTTCAGCTGCAGCATGTGCCTTCCATGTTGTTCTATTAGCGATTGCAACCTTGAAGCCATTATCAGCCATGTTCAACGCTATATTCTTACCCATAACTGCCATTCCTATAACAGCTATATCATTTAATCTATTTTCATTTTCTAAACTCATTATTTGCCTCCTGAAACTTATTACTTTTATTATAGTGCAATAAATTTATCGCTTCCGTAAATAATCGCTTGACAGCAAGAAAGTTCTATCCAATTACACTAGCACTTTGGCCAAAGCCACCCTCGCCATCATCCTTCGCTTCACGAATTTTCACAGATTCTAGAATTGCAACCATGCGTGGACGATTATATCTTTGGATAATTATAAAAGGTGCTTGAATTAACACAGAAAGAGCCATAACTAAGAGGAACATATTTAATGGATTCCAAATAGCAAACACTAAGGTAGAAAGTATGGATCTAATGTGGTTACTTTCAGACATATTCATCTCTCTAATAAATTGCTCAAAATAAGCGCTACTATTTTCAACAATATGCCTCTTACTAAAACCTGCTGTGAAATTTATAGATGGTAAATAGTCTTTCCACTTACTTACCTTAAAATACTTATCGTAGAAATTACCTTTATCTTCCCAAGTATAACTTTGGAAAATTTTTCTATCCAGATCTGTATGACTCTTAGGTAAATGTTGATCGACGACAAGACGTAGTAGCTGCATAATTGCATATACCACAACATTAAAAATAAATAATTCAAAACTCGATTTTAAATTAAAAAACATCTTGCCTCACAACTTCTTAATAATAATTTACTTTGATATATAATATAAAAATTAACATGATTAATAGATTTAAAAATTAATATTTGTTTAATCTTTGTCTCAATACAAATAGATTAAGATATTAAGAGCAGATTTTATCAATATAAATGGAAAGTTGTAGTTACAAAATGAATGTAGATAATTTAGAAAAACTAGAATTAAGAACTTACTTAGATGTTTTAAGAGAAAATTCTTTACTTGAAGAAGAGTTTTTATTAAGCGAGCTGACTAATAGTAAGGTAGAGTACATCTCTTATAATTCACAAGATGTCAGAGAAGGAACCTTATTTGTCTGTAAGGGAAATAATTTCCAAGTAAAATACTTAGAACAAGCGATTAAATCTGGTGCAATTGCTTACGTATCTGAAGTAGATTATTCAGAAGAGTTGTCTTTTGAATATAAAGGTATTCCTTTAATTAAAGTAAATAATATTAGACGCGCCATGGCTCATGTAGCGATGCACTTTTTTAGAAATCCACAAGACTCATTAAAATTTATAGGTGTAACAGGTACCAAAGGTAAAACTACAACTGCATCTATTATCAATGAGAGTTTAATGGCAGCTAATAAGGCAGCAGGTAAGCCAAGACCAGCATTTGTATCTAGTATCTACTACTACTTTGGTGAAGAAGAGCAAGGTGCAGATTTAACTACACCAGAAACTTTTGAGTTATATTATATTTTGTATAAAGCAAGAGAGAATGGCCTAAATACAGTAGTAATGGAAGTATCTTCACAAGCTCTTAAATACGATAGAGCTTATGGTATTAACTATGAATACGGTCTATTCCTAAATATAGCTCCTGACCATATTTCACCGGTTGAACATCCAGATTTCGAAGACTATCTAGAATCTAAATTACTTCTACTAGATAGAAGTGATATATCTATTTTAAACTTACAAACTGAATATCTAGATCGTGTAAAAGAAGCTGCTGAAGGCACAAGAATTATCTCAGCAGATATAGATAATAAGGATGCAGATTATACAATAGATGAATTTAATGCACATACAGATGGCATTGACTTTAAATCAAACAAGAACTTCCCAGACATTGATTTTACAAGCTCAGTTCATGGAACATACAACTTGCAAAATATAGCTCTAGCTATGGCAGTACTAGATGATATGGATATTGACATGAAGTATCTTCAAGAAGGAATTAATAATGTTGATCTAAGCTCAAGAACCACAATTGTAGAAAATGAAGATAAGTCAGTATTGTTCTATATAGATGCAGCTCACAATGGTTTAAGTTTTGAAGCTGTATTTGAGTCAGCAAAAGAATCTTATCCAGACTATAAGTTAGTAGTAGTATTCGGTTCAGTAGGTAATAAGGCTGAAAATAGACGTGAAGAGATGGCAAAAGCCTCCAACGGCAATGTTTCCCATGTCTACGTCACCAGAGACGATAATGACAGAGAAGATTTAGCAATAATAAATCAAGATATTATTTCATTCTTAGATGAAGAATTAGCATATACAAATACCACTGAGAGGGAAGAAGCTTTCCGCCTAGCATACCAAGATGCTCTTAAAGAGTATGAGGAAACCGGTACCAAAACAGCTGTACTTGCCTTAGGTAAAGGTGCTGAGTTATACATGAAAATTGATGGTATTTTCCATGACTACATTGGTGATAAAGCACTAATTGAAGCAATAATTGAGGAAGAAAATCGTTAAAACCTAACTGTATTATTTAAATTAATACAGATGCTTTATAATTTATTCAAAATAGACTATACTTGGTCAAGCTAATAAGTATTTAGACTAGGATAAAAATGGTATTGCTGAATTATGAAGGAAGACTTAGTATCAATTGTTGTACCTGTATATAAGGTAGAAGATTTATTACCAAGATGTGTAGATTCTATTATTAAGCAGGATCACAAGAATTTAGAAATTATTTTAGTAAATGATGGCTCTCCAGATAACTGTGGAGAGCTGATTGATAGCTATGCTGAAAATTATCCAGATATCATAGTTCCTTTGCATCAAGAAAACCAAGGTGCAGGAGCTGCTAGAAATAATGGTTTAGCCATAGCTACTGGTGAATGGGTTTGTTTTATTGACTCAGATGACTATATTGAACCTGATTACGTCAGTACTATGCTTGAAATTGCTGATAAGAAGGAAGCTGACATAGTTGTTTCAAATTTATACTTAGAGGCTCCAAATGGTCTAAGAGTGAGATATCCAATGGTATTCTTACGTCCTGTTGTTGAAGGAAAGTGTGCAGCTAAAAATTCACTAGATTTAATAACTGTCCCAAATTTTGCCTGGAATAAATTATATAGACTAAGTTTATTAAGAGAGATAGGTTTTGCTTTCCCATCAATGTACTTTGAGGATGTGGCAGTAGCTTCTAGAACTTTGTTTAGTGCAGCTAAGGTGGCTTTTACCATGAAACCTTTATATCATTACTGCCAAAGAGCAGACAGCCAGGTGGGAAGTTTTAATGAAAAGAAACTCGATGAAGCATTAGATGCCATTGACTTGGTTGGTAAATTCTTAAGTGATGAAGGTAAATTGACTGAGTGGAAATGGGCATGGAGAAGATTACTTCTGACCTGTAGAGCTCAATTTACAGCTCAAATTATGCTTCAGTTTAAGGGTAAAGACCTAGGGGAAAGAACCGAATACATCAAGAAGTTGCGAAGTAGATTAAGAGAAATATCTGATAAGTACAAAGTAAAGGATTAAAGCTAGCTAGCAAGTGTAAAAATGACTGACTTATTTATGTTGATTGCTAAAATTTTATATGCACTAGTTAATGTATTAACGGTGGTTACTACTATCTATGCTCTATACCAGCTATATATTTCTATATTTTTATTTTCTAGATATGAAACTAGTAGATCTACTAGCAAACACTTAAATAAATTTGCATTAATTATTAGCGCTCATGATGAAGAGGCAGTTATAGCCAACTTAATTAACTCTTTAAAGAAACAAAATTATCCAAAAGATAAATATGATATTTTCATTATTGCTGACAACTGTTCAGATAATACAGCAAGCATCTCCAGAGAAAATGGAGCTATTGTCTATGAAAGATTCAATCCCGCTAAAAAATCTAAGGGTTATGCATTGAATTGGTTCTTTGAAAAATTCCTTAAGGATTATCCAGAAGGTAGTTACGAAGTTTGTACGATTATTGATGCGGATAATGTAATTGATAAGAATTTCCTCATTGAGAAAAATCATAGATTCAACCTTGGTGAAAGAGTTGTTGTTGGTTATAGGGTTGGTAAGAACCCTTCTGACAGTATAATTTCCAATGTTAATAGCTTATTTTGGGTTATGCAAAATAGAGGTGCAGATCATCCAAGATACGTAACCGGCAGGAGCTTAATGTCTGTAGGTGGAACAGGATTTTCATTCGCAATTGATATTATTAGGCAAAGTGGCTGGCACTATGAGAGTTTAACTGAGGACTTAGAGTTCAGTATGGATATGAACCTAAAGGGTGAAAAAATCACATATTGTAGGGAAGCAGTTTTCTACGATGAGCAGCCAGTAGACTTATCAAGCACTATTAAGCAAAGATGGAGATGGAGCTATGGTACTAAGGAACTATTAAGCCTAAAATCTATGCCCCTCTTTAAATCAATTTTTAATGGTAGAAGAGATAATATTGACTCATTTGTATTTTCCATTACTTACTTAGCATTACTTATTGGACCTATAATCTGGGTATCTAGTTTAGGCTTGGGTGCGATTATAAGAGGAAGTATATTTTGGTTAATTAAGACTATATTAATCAGTGCTGTTACAAGTCAAATAGCTATAAGCTTGTTTATCTGGGTATTATGTAAGCTTGAAGAAATCACTTGGGATAAGCAGTGGCAGGGCATCTTAGCCTATCCAGCATTCTTAATGGTAATAACAGTAACCGTATATTTAGCATTGTTTAAGAAACCAGGTTGGAAGAAGATTGCTCACTCTGACCAAAGAACTATAGAAGAGATGGGGACATCTTAGTTTTATAGAAGTTTTAGGTCTTTTGGGAGGGCTTTTTCCATAATATTTACTTAAATACATAGAATTTAATAATTGCTCTTTACAAATGCTCGATATTGATATTTAATACTTTCTAGTAATAGTTATACATGGAGGGATGTAGTATGAAAATTGCACTTATTTATTATAGTGACACTGGCAATACTGCGCAGATGGCTGAAGCAGTTGGCGATGGAATTGAGAATGCTGGTGGAGAATTAGAAACTTTTGAAGTATCTGAATTTATTATTGATGATGTTGAAGAATATGATGCATTCGCCTTCGGTTGCCCAGAGTTTGGTGATGGCGAATTAGAAGAAAGTGAATTTGAACCTTTATTTTCTGCAATTAGTGATGTTTTAGCTAATAGACCAATTGTTTTATTTGGCTCATTTGCTCGTGGTTTTGGCGATTGGATGGATAATTGGGAAGATAGATGTGATGAGCTTGGACTAAACTTAGTTGCATCAGGTGTTATCTCTAAAGGCGAACCAGATATTGATGATTTAGAAGAATGTGAATTCTTAGGCGAGAAGCTAGTTGAAGCTTTAAGCATATAAGAATAGTTGTTTGTTTTAATGAAAATGTAAACTTTAAATAATAATCGATATTATTAATTAATTTTTATACAAACTGGTTTATCATGGTTTAACAAGACTGGATGACCAGTTTTTTGCATTAATTACGGTTTATGGATTGATAATGAAAAAGAATAGTGACCTAAATAAAAATAAGAATACAAATAGTGAAGAAGTTTACAAGAATCTAGATTTAGAAGATTTTGCTGATAAGTTAGAATCTACCAAAAAGGATGATGCAGATCTGATTTCTGAAGACTTGGTCGATGTTGAACAAAATGAAGGTTTTTCATGGGCTAAGTTAAGAAAACCAAAATCTATTGGGTTTATTGTGCTCGGAATTATTTTATTATTTTTCATTATCGTAGTTATTTATGTTTCTAGTAAATTATTAAAAATAAATTGGGCAGATGATGATGATTTTGAACGTGTATCAATCCAGACTGATGAGAATAATGTAATAATTATTCCAGATGGTCAAGACGATAGCATAGTAGATGAAGATGAAGAGAGTTTAGATATTGAGAGTTTGGAAGATATTAATTCTAGACTAGGTGAAAATTTACCAGATAATATGCTCTTTGATGAATCAGTACTGAATGTCCTACTAATGGGTGTAGATAACAGTGATGTAGCTGGACATTACAAAAACAAAACTAATTCAGACACTATGATTCTAGTCTCATTAGATAGTGAAAATAAAAAAATCCACTTAACATCTTTCATGAGAGATACTTACGTTAATATTCCAGGGTATGGATATAGTAAATTGAATGCCGCTAATGTTTTTGGTGGCCCGCCATTATTGCTTGAAACTATCAGAGAGAATTTCCGAATTGAAGTACAACATTATGTAATGGTAAATTTTGATTCCTTAACAAATATTGTAGATATAGTTGGAGGAGTTGAAATAGATGTTAAAGATTGGGAAGTTGACTCATTAAATAGACTTATTAGACAGATAAATAGATTAGATGTAGACGGTGAAGATGCTGAACTTATTGAAACTCATGGTTTACAAACACTGGACGGTAGACAAGCTCTAAATTATTCACGTCTTAGAGATGTTGGGAATGCAGACTTCGAAAGAACAGAACGTCAAAGAAGAGTTTTAGAAGCAATTTTTAATGAAGCCGGAAATTTAAGTCTAGGACAAATCAATTCTATAGCAGATGAAGTATTCCCTATGCTAACAACTAACGTCTCTTGGGAAGAGATTTTAGCATTACTGCAAGATGTTAGAACAATTCTGAATTCAGATTTTCTACCAAACAGAATCCCGCTTAATAGCACTTTATCTGGTGAGATTATAAATGGTAGTGCAGTTATTGTTGCAAATTTAGAACCTAATGTAATTAACTTAGCTCAAACTATTTATGGAATGAGTGAAGAAGAGGTGGCGGAGTTCTTCGATTTAACCTTCGACGACTATGCACAGCAATACTTGACAACCGCACCTAGTACTACAGAAACTACTTGGACTCAAATAGTTGCAAGCACAACAACAAGACCTCAAACAAGTAGAACTACAACCGCTACTAGTAGACAAACTACTAGAACAACTACTGAGCGCCCAACTACTACGACAACAGAACGTACGACAAATACAACAACAGAGCGCCCTACAACTACGACAACAACTCAGCGCCCAACAACCACGACAACGACACAGCGTCCGGCAACAACCACAACGACAACTCAGCGTCAAACAACTACAACTACAACAGTTGCCGAGACACCTGCTCCAC
>CAZVJQ010000004.1:0-68114 GCA_964627125.1 uncultured Fastidiosipila sp.
TGCACTCACCATCAGAAGAAGAGTTAAGTGAAGGAAATGATTATATAACTCTAATGCGTCGTAACTTAGAAAATTTATTAGCTAGCGCAAATTAGTAAATATAGGAATATAATTAAGTAATGAATATGCTGAGGTTCAAAGAAGTAGAGAATCTCGGCATTTTCTTTTGGGAGGGAAATAAACTGAGCTTGACTTTGGCCAGTGATAAAGAATATAATTTCTTTAAATATGTCGACCAAGAGAGTAGAGTAAATCCCTTGCTAAAGAGAGTCAATGGTGCTGGAAATTGACGCAATATTTATATCGAAAATCACTTGCGAGTAGCTATACTGAAAATTAATATGATTAAGTATAGACGGTAAACCTGAGGGCTGCACCGTTATCACTGAAATGAAGTGTCTTGAAATATTCAAGATAATTCGGGTGGTACCACGCTATTCATAGCGTCCCGATCTGGGGCGTTTTTTTAATGTCTAAATATATTTAAAAAGAATAATAAAATAATTACTATATGAGAGGTATTAGATGTATAAAAAAATCAATACAGATATGGATTTTAAGTCTAGAGAATTAGATATTCTTGAGGCATGGAAAGATACTGATTTGCAAGATAAGCTTATGAGTATGAATGAGGGTGGGTTAAATTATACCGTCTATGATGGGCCACCAACAGCTAACGGTAAGCCACATATTGGCCACGTACTAACTAGATCAATTAAAGATTTAATACCAAGATATAAGAGAATGAAGGGTTACCATGTCGAATTTAAGGCAGGGTGGGATACTCATGGTCTTCCAGTTGAGATTGAAGTTGAAAAGATGCTTGGTCTAGATGGTAAAGAAGATATCGAAGCTTATGGAGTCGAGAAATTCATCGAACAATGTAAAACTAGCGTCTGGAAGTATCAAGATGAATGGGAGCAAATGTCTGCTCGTTTAGCATATTCAGCTGATATGGAAAATCCTTACATTACTTATGAAAATAACTACATTGAATCTGAATGGTGGGCAATTAAAAAGATTTGGGAAAAGGATCTTCTATATCAAGGGTTTAAAGTAGTTCCTTACTGTGCAAGATGCGGTACTTCTTTATCAAGTCATGAGGTTGCTCAAGGATATAAGGATGTAGTAGATACATCTGCTTTTGTAAGATTTAAAGTTAATGGGGAAGATGCTTGGTTCACAGCTTGGACTACTACACCTTGGACATTACCTTCAAACGTATCTTTAACAGTAAATGAAGAATTTACTTATGCACTTATTGAGTTAAATGGAAATGTTCTAGATGAGAATAAGACAGGATCAGAGATAGCATTTGAAGCTGGCCAAAAATACTATACTGCAAAAGATTTGGCAGGTTCAGTATTTGGTGAAGATAATTACTCAATTATTGAAGAGCTAAAAGGTGCAGATTTAGTTGGTAAATCTTATGAGCCAATCTTGCCTTATGCAAATAACTCAGTTGAAAAACAAAAAGATAAGCAAGCATTTATTGTTACTAGCGCAGACTACGTTACATTAAGCGATGGTACAGGTATTGTTCATACTGCTCCAGCATTTGGTGATGATGACTCAAGAGTTGGTAGAGAGAACAATCTAGCCTTCGTTCAGTTAGTTGATGAAGAAGGTAAGATGACTGAAGATGTAACTGATTTTGCTGGTCAATGGGTTAAAGATGCAGATTCAGGAATTTTAGCTAAATTAAGAGAAGAGGGCTTATTACTAAGAACTGAAAAGTATGAGCATAACTACCCACATTGTTGGAGATGTAATACACCATTAATCTACTATGCTAGAGATGGTTGGTTCATTTCTGCAACTAAGGTAAGAGATCAATTATTAGCTAATAACGATGCAGTAAATTGGTATCCAGAAACTGTTAAAACAGGTAGATTTGGTAACTTCCTAGGAAACGTAATTGATTGGAATATTTCAAGAGATAGATATTGGGGAACACCAATTCCAATTTGGCAATGTGACTGTGGCTATCAGCACGTTATTGGTTCTATTGAAGAATTAAAATCCATGTCAGATAACTGTCCAGATGACATTGAATTACATAAACCATATATCGATGATGTTCACGTTAACTGTCCAGAATGTTCAGGTAAGATGACAAGAACTCCAGAAGTTATGGATGCTTGGTTTGACTCAGGTGCAATGCCATTTGCTCAATATCACTATCCATTTGAAAATAAAGATAAGTTTGATCAACATTTCCCAGCTGATTTCATTTCTGAAGCTGAAGACCAAACACGTGGTTGGTTCTATTCACTAATGGCTAATGGAACACTTCTATTTGGAATTGCTCCATACTCAAATGTATTAGTTATGGGATTAGTTCAAGATGCTGAGGGACGCAAGATGAGTAAGCATGTTGGAAACGTAGTTGATCCATGGGATGTATTAGATAGACAAGGTGCTGATGCAGTTAGATGGTACTTCTATAGAAATTCAAATCCATGGCTACCAAGTAGATTTAGTGATGATGCAGTTACAGAAGGTATGCGTAAGTATATGTCTACTGTCTGGAATACTTTATCCTTCTACACAATGTATGCAGATATTGATAAATTTGATCCAACTCAATATGAGCTAGACTATTCAAAACTATCAGTGATGGATAGATGGTTACTTGCAAAATTAAATGATGTAGTAGAGAAAGTCACAAACTACTTAGACAATTTCGATTTAACTGCAGCTGCAAGATTGCTTGAAAGTTTCGCAGATGAATTAAGTAACTGGTACATCAGAAGATCTAGAGAAAGATTCTGGGTCGGTGAGATGGAAGAAGATAAGATTAATGCTTATATGACTCTATACACTACACTTGAGCACCTAGCAAGATTATCTGCTCCATTTGTACCTTTCATAAGTGAAGAAATCTATCAAGTAGTTGTAAAAACTACTAATGAAGAAGCTCCAAGCAGTGTTCACTTAACTAGCTACCCAGAAGTAGTAGAAGAGTGGAAAGATTCAAATCTAATCGTAGAAATGGCAGAGTTGATTGATGTAGTTCAATTAGGACGTGCAGCAAGAAACAACTCAGGTATTAAGAATAGACAAGTACTTTCTAAGGTATTGATTAATGGTGTTAATGCTTTCTCTGACGAGTTATCTAAAGTTCTATTAGAAGAACTAAACGTTGATGATGTTGAGTACTTAGATAGTTTCAATGAATTTACTACATACAGTTTCAAACCAAGATTTGCTACTTTAGGTAAGAAAATTGGATCTAAGATTCCACAAGTAAAGAAGGCACTTGAAAATATTGATACTCAAGCTGCATGGGATGAGCTACAAAGTACTGGTAAAGTAACTGTTGAGCTAGCAGATGAGAGTTTAGAAATTATCGAAGAAGACTTAGAAGTTGAAGAAGGTAATGCAACTGGCTATCAAATTGAAAAACAAAATAATGTTAGTGTTGCACTAGTATTAGAATTAACAGATTCATTAATAGCTAGAGGTAATGTGAGAGAAATCGTTTCTAAGATTCAAAACTTGCGTAAAGATTTAGGATTTGAAGTAAGTGATAGAATTATTACTCGCTATAGTGCACCTGAAGATTTAGAATCTGTAATTAGTGAATATGCAGATGATATTAAAGAAGACACATTAACATTAGAATTAATTAATGAGAAAAATGAGAATTCTATTGCAGTTGATATTAATGGTGAAGAGTTACATCTTTATTTAGAGAAAGCTCAAGACTAGAGCTTAAAGGAAATTTATGTTTAATAACTTTGATATAGTAGAATATCTTATTGGTATATTAGTAATCTTTTTAAGCATCAGTGTGCATGAATATGCTCATGCACGTGCTGCTTATGGTTATGGTGATGATACAGCATACAATGCTGGTAGATTGACATTCAATCCTATAAAACACTTTGAACCATTTGGTTTGATTTTGATTTTAATGGGAGCACCTGTTGCCTGGGGTAAACCAGTTCCAGTCAATTCAAGTAAATTTAGATCTGATGTAAATTATAAAAGAGCAACTCTTTGGGTAAGTCTAGCAGGTATTGTTGCAAACTTAATCCTTGCAGTTATTGCTGCAGCAGTCTACACAGTTTTACTAATACTATTTCTCAATGGAATACTTAGTGGTGGATTTATAACTCAAGTAATGAGCATTTTAATAACAATTGCAATGAGATTAATTGGACAAAATGTAGTTCTAGCAGTATTTAACTTCCTACCAGTTCCACCATTGGATGGATTTGAGTTATTTAGTAGAGTTTTACCACGTAAGACAGTTATGTGGTTGAGACAAAATCAGCAAATTATAGGTATGGTCTTTATTTTTGCTATAGTATTTTTCAATAGACAATTTGGAATAATTATTTCAACAATATCTGGACCAATAATAAATGTAATCTTATGGCCATTCAATCAGTTGTTACAACTTTTCGTTTAAACTAATATTTAGGATTTTTAATGGATCAAGACAATATTCAAAATAAAATAGTTGAAAATGATAAAGGTCCGGATCTCCATATTGGAGATTTCTCCGGGCCTCTTGATTTATTGCTCTATCTTATTGATAAAAATGAGATAGATATTTTTGATATACCTATAGCATCATTAACAAATCAGTATCTTGAGTATCTCCAGGACATAGAAATTATTGACATGGATAATGTCTCTAACTTTATTATTGTTGGTGCAGATTTGGTTAGACTAAAATCTAAAATGATACTTCCTGACTATAGCAGTGGCAAAAGCGATGAAGATCCAAGAAATGAATTAGTTTGGAGATTACTTCTATATAGAAGAGCCAAGTATATTGCTAGTGAATTAAAAGAAAGAGAAGAGCTTTATGCAGGGGTTATCTTCAGAAACAAATTATCTAATAGTGAGTTAGGAATTGAGAATTACAATAAAGAAGACTTATATGCAGATGCTAGTGAATTTAGTGGTTCTAAGTTCCAGCAAGCTATGGAGGGCTTAGCAGCTAGAAATGCAGCCAGGTTCCAGGACTTAAGTGAAAAAATTGAATATATTGTCAAGAGAAAACACTTATCTGTATTAGATCAAATCACTAGACTAAATGAAGAGTTAGAGAAGCATGATCAAGTCAATTTTAATAAGATTTATGCGAAGGCAGAATCTAAAGCAGAATTACTCACAGGATTTTTGGCGATACTTGAAATGCTTAAAGAAAATAATTTGGATGTCTACCAAAGAGATAATTTTTCAGACATAATCTTAACCAAGCAATCTAAAGATAAGAAAAAAGAAGTTAATAATCTAGAAGATGCAAGTGAGAAACTATAATATAATTAGATGCATAGTAAAAAGAAGGTTTAATTATGATTACTTTAGAAAACAATAGTTCAGAGAATATTGACTCAACTGATGATACAAATGTATCTGCAGATATTGAAGCAATCTCTCTAAACGACAGCAACAATGATGAGGCAGAAGAACTTGAAATTGTTTCAGAGGGAACTTCCTCCGATTCTAACAAGATAAAAACTTTTGAATTAGTCTCATCAATTGAGGCTGTAATTTTTGCAGCAGGAGATCCGATTCCAAGTCAAAATCTTTTAGAGTTTTTCCAAATCGATGTAGAAGAGTTAAATTCAATAATTAAACTAATCCAAGAGCAGTATGAGTCAAATAAACATGGTATTGAGTTAAGAAAGATTAATGACTCTTATGCTTTTGCCAGTAAGTCAGTAAATAAAGAGATATTGTCTAGTTTCTTTAGTAAACCAATTAAGACTAGTAATTTATCTCAAGCAGCTTACGAGACTTTGGCCGTAGTAGCATATAATCAACCAGTAACTAGGGCAGACTTAGAACAAGTTCGAGGTGTTAATTCAGATGGTGCTTTAAACAGACTTATTGAAAAAGGCTTAGTTGAGCAGAGCGGAAATTTAGAAACTCCTGGTCGTCCTAGTTTATTTTCAGTCACAAATCTATTTTTTAATCTTTATGGAATTGAAGATTTAAGCCAACTAGAACCTATGGACATGTTGATGTACGATACAATTATGGATTTTGAAAGATCCTATCAGATGGAAACTGAAGTAGAAGACAATAGTATAGATGGAGAAGAGCTAGGTACAGTTTATTAATTTAGTGAGGTGAAGAGGATGAAAGATAGAGTAATTAGCATAGCAATCGATGGTCCAGCTGGGGCTGGTAAGAGTACAACTGCAAGATCTGTTGCTGATCAATTAGGGATTTTGCATTTAGATACAGGGGCATTATACAGAGCGACTGCTTTGGCCTGTTTAGAAAATAATCTTGAAAAGGGTAATACTCAAGCAATTGTGGATTTACTAAGTGATATCGAAATAGACATCGATTTTGATGAAGGTGCGCAGTTAACCTTATTGAATGGCGAAAATGTAAATTCTAAAATTAGGACAGCTGAAGTTTCCGTTTGGGCATCAGATGTTAGTGCGGTTCCTGAAGTAAGAGAAAAGTTATTGGATTTACAACGTGATTTAGCTAAGAGAATGAGCTTAGTAATTGATGGTAGAGACATTGGATCTTTCGTTTTACCAGATGCTGATGTGAAAATATTCTTAATCGCTAACCCAAATGTGCGTGCTACACGTCGCCTTAAGGAACTTCAAGAGAAGGGCTCAGTGGTAACATTCGAAGAGGTTTATCAGGATATGATTTATAGAGATAAGCAAGATAGTACTCGCGCTATTGCTCCTTTGGTAAAAGCCGACGACGCTCTTGAAATCGACACCAGCGACCAAACTATCCCCGAGACAGCTAAAATAATTATTGATTATATGCATGAATTAATTGATTAGAATTAGAGGTTTTATAAATGGCAAAGTTAGATAAAGAAGCAAAGGCTCGTTTGAGTAAGGAATTTGATAGGGCACAAGAAATAAAAAAGTCTGAAAAAGATTATTTCAAAGGCTGGGGAAGAATTTTTGGATGGGTAATTAAACCATACATGGCTATTTTCCATCCGATGACTTATGAAGGATTAGAAAATCTTCCAAAAGAAGGATCTTACTTACTATCAGGAAACCACCAACATGCACTTGATATTCCTTTAGTTCATTTTACCGTGACAAAAAGAGGTAGATGGATTACTTGGGTCGGTAAAGAAACTTTAATGAAAAATGCATTTACAGCAAGATTTTTCCCTAGATTAGGTGTTATTCCTTTAAATACAGAAAAACCAGATAGTTTAACTATTAAAATGATTTTCAAAAGAATTAAAGAAGGTAATCCAATCGGTATATTCCCTCAAGGGACTAGATGCGAAACTGAAGAAGAAATTGAAAATACAGTGCCAAAATCAGGAGCTATTTCATTTGCACATAGAATGAATATTCCAATAATTCCAGTAGGGATAGTAGATGAGTTTAGAAGATTTCATAAGACCAAAGTTATTTATGGAGAACCTTACTATGTTGCGCAAGACAAGAAGCGCTTAACTAATCATGAGATGATGGCTGAAACTATTCTACTGTTAGAAAAATCATATGCACTTGCTGGTAGAGATTATCCATTAAAGAATAAGTCTGAGTTAACAGGTGGAATTTTAGAAGATGATAAACCAGAAGAAAATTAATTGAATATCAAATTATGTTTTATCCTTTTAATGCTTAAAATGTCATTAAGAGGATTATTTTTGTGTATTTCAATAAATTTCAAATAAATTAAATTAATAAATTGCAAACTATGATATTCATGGTAAAATGTTGTAGAAATATATTCATTTGGAGGTTATCTATTTAATGAGCGAAGAAAATAAAAACGCTTTACAAGAAGAAGAAGAAACATTGGTCCCTGAGGAGGAAGTTAATGTTTCTGAAACAGAAACCTCAGCTGATACAGAAAATGTTGTTAAGGAAAACGAAGTTGTTGAAACAAGTCAAGCATCGGAAGAACCTGAAACTTCAACTGATGAATCAGCTGAAGGTGCAGAAACTATAGAAGATTCAGAAGATCTTGAGGTCAATACTGAATCAGATGAGCCTACTGAAGTAGTTGAAGAAACTACTGAAGAAGTAAGTGGTGGATATCAATCAGATATTAATTTTTCAGATTATATCGATAATATTCCACAAGTACGTAAAGGTGCAACCATTAAGGGTGTAATTATACGTTATGACGACGAAACTGTTTATGTTGATGTTCGTGACAAATCTGAGGGTAAAATTCCTAGATTTGAATTCAATAAGGATCCAGACTTCGATCTAGATGCTGCTATTGAAAATAAGGAAGTCATCGATGTATATGTAGTTAACGTACGTTTCAACGATGCAGGTAAAGATATTCAATTAAGTAAGTCTAGAGTTGATAATGTAAGACATCTAGCAGAAGTTGAAGCTTTCCATAACGAAAAAGAACCTATTGTAGTTAAAGTTGTTAAACAAGTTAAAGATGGTATCATCGGTGCTTATAAGACAGTAGAAATCTACACACATAGATCTCAAATTGAAAACAGAACTCTATCTGATGCTGACATGGCTGAATTAGTTGGTACTGAAATGGAAATTTTAGTAACTCAATTTGATACAAGTAAGCGTAGACCAAGAATTTCTGGTTCAAGAAGAACTTTAATTAACCAAATTCGTAAAGAAAGATCCGAAGATCTATGGGAAAACATTGCTGTTGGAGATATTTACGAAGCTGTAGTAAGAAATATTACTAAGTTTGGTGCATTCGTAGACTTAGGTGGTGTAGATGGTTTAGTACACATTAGTGAATTAAGCTGGAACCATATTGCTCACCCATCAGAAGTTGTATCAGTAGGTGATGTAATTCAAGTTTACGTTAAAGATTTTGATAAAGAAAAAGATAGAATTTCTCTAGGATACAGAAGAATCGAAGATGATCCTTACTACAACATTGAGGATAAATATCCTGTAGGGTCAGTAGTTAAAGGTGAAGTAACTAAGATTTTAGGATATGGTGCTTTCGTACAAATCGAAGAAGGTTTAGATGCATTAGTTCATATTTCTGAGATTTCAGATTTACACTTAGAAAAACCTAGTGATGTTCTTGAAGTTGGACAAGAAGTAACTGCTAAAGTTATTGAAGTATCTGACGAAAGAAGAAGAATTAGCATCAGTATTAGACAAGTTGAGCCAATGAATGAATTACGTGGCGAAGCTAAGGCAAGAGAAGAGAAGCGTCAAGCTCAAGAAGCTAAACGTAATGCTAACAGAGTGCCTACATCTTATACAGATTCAAGTTCAACAGAGAAGGCTCCTTCTGACATGGAGTTAGCATTTGCTGCTGCTCGTGGTCAATTAGCTGAAGATGTTGAAGAGGTTGAAGAAGTAGAAGAAACAGTTGAAGAAGCATCTGACGTAGATGTAACAGATGAAGCAGCAGAAGCTGTTGAAGTTACTGAAGTAGAAGAAACTGTTGAAGACACTGAAGTAGACACTGAAGAAGCTGATGAAGTAGAAGATACAGAAGAAGAAACTGTATAGTTTTTACTAAAAAATTCTTGAAATTTAGTAGTCTTGGAATATAAATAAATTATAAATATTAAAATAGTGAAGCTCGGTTAATTAGCCAATATTAACCGAGCTTTATTTATTTATATTGATACATTGCTAGAATATATTCGCAATGTATGAAAATCTTTTTTACTTGTATTAGACTTAAGTACGGAATATTTGCTCAAGTTGATATATTCTTATATGTGAGCAATTTTCAATTAAGACTTATTTTTATAGGCAGTGGGATATTAACTATTCAGATAATACAAGGAAAGTTTAACATCCTAAAATTTTGATTAAGAGGAGAACTTATGAAAGATTTAAAAGAATTTTTTAAAGATTCAATTACTAGCCATGTTAAGGCTAGAAGTGGTCAATCATTAGACCAAGCAACAGACTTCGAAGTTTGGAGCGGATTATCGAGTGCTATAAATGAATATGTAGCAGACAACTGGTCCAAAACCAAACATGCATACAGCAACACACGTCAAGAGCACTATTTCAGTGCAGAATTCTTAGTAGGTAGATCAACACTAAATAACTTAGTTAACTTAGATGTTTATGATGCAGCTAAGGAAGCTTTAGGCGATCTAGGATATAACTTAACAAATATTCTAGAAGAAGAAGTGGATGCTGCATTAGGTAACGGTGGTTTAGGTCGTTTAGCTGCATGTTTCATGGACTCATCAGCAACACTTAACTTACCAGTTTCAGGTTACGGTATTCTATACCGTTTCGGTCTATTCAGACAAGTATTCGAAGATGGATTCCAAACAGAGAAACCAGATTCATGGATGGAAGAATTTGCGCCAATTTCAGAGCACCGTGACTTAAAACAAAGAATCACATTAGCTACTGGTGATGTGTGGGCAATCCCTTGTGACTTGCCAATTACTGGTTACCACACAGATAACGTAAACACTTTACGTTTATGGAAGGCAGAACCTGTAGAACCATTCGATTTAGATGATTTCAACGCTGGTGATTTTGGTACAGCTATTGAAGATAAAAATAGTGCTGAAGATATTTGGAGAGTTTTATATCCAAATGATGAAACACGTGAAGGTAAGCTATTAAGATTAAAACAACAATACTTCTTCAGTTCAGCATCATTACAAGACATTATTAGAAGACATAAAGAAGATCACGATTCATTATCAAACTTTGCTGAAATGCATTCAATTCAATTGAATGATACTCACCCAGTTATCGCAATTCCAGAGTTAATCAGATTATTAGCTTTAGAAGGTGTTGAATTTGATGAAGCACTAGAAATTGCTAAGAAGACTTTTGCCTACACAAACCACACAGTATTGGCAGAAGCTCTAGAAAAATGGGATGTTGATTTAGTTAAAGAATTAGTTCCTGAAGTATACGAAGTTATCGTAAAAATTGATGAAGCTCAAACAGCTGAATTCAAGGAATTAGGTGTTGAAAAAGAAGTTTCAGATTACCTAGCTATTGTTCAAAACAAGCAAGTACATATGGCGTGGTTAGCATGTTACGCAAGCTACTCAATCAACGGTGTTGCTGCATTACATACTGAAATTTTAAAAGATGACACTTTAAATGATTGGTACGAAATTTACCCATCAAGATTTAACAACAAGACAAATGGTGTTACACCTCGTCGTTGGTTAAGAAATACAAACCCTGAATTATCAGAGTTATTAACTGAATTAAGTGGCAATGAAGATTGGGTAGCACGTACTGAGCTATTAGAAGAATTATTACCACATGCTGAAGATGAAAACGTATTGAATAGATTCTTAGATATTAAGCAAACTAAGAAAGACCAACTAGTAGATATGGTTCAAGGACTTGAAGGTATTACTGTAAACCCAGATGCACAATTCCATATCTTAATTAAGAGATTACACGAGTATAAGCGTCAATTATTAGAAGCATTCTACATCTTAGATTTATACTACAGAATTAAAGAAGAACCTAATAAAGATTGGGCTCCAAGAGTATTCTTCTTCGGTGCTAAAGCAGCTCCTGGATACAGAATGGCTAAGGGTATCATTAAGTACATTAATGAAATTGCAAAATTAATTGAAAATGATGAAGAAGTAAGTAAATTCATTCAAGTAGTATTCGTTGAAAACTACAATGTATCTAAGGCAGAAGTAATGTTCCCAGCAGCAGATGTTTCTGAGCAAATCTCTACAGCAGGTAAAGAAGCTTCAGGTACAGGTAACATGAAGTTCATGATGAATGGTGCTTTAACAGTAGGTACACTAGATGGTGCTAACGTTGAAATTAATCAACAAGTTGGCGATGAGAATATGTACTTATTCGGTGCTACAGTTGAAGAATTAGCAGAAATCTTACCAAGCTACGATCCAGAAGTTCCATACAAGAACACACAAGGATTGAAGAAAACAGTAGATACTTTAATCGATGGTACATTCGATGATAATGGTACAGGATTATTCAAGGAAATTTACACAAGCCTAATGGAAGATGGTTGGGCACAAGCTGACCAATACTATGTATTAGGTGATTTCGCTTCATACCGTGAAGTTAAAGACCAATTAGCAGAAGATTATGTAAATGATAAGATGCTATGGGCTAAGAAAGCTTGGATCAATATTTGTAAATCAGGTATTTTCAGTTCAGATAGAACAATTCGTGACTACGTAAGAGATATCTGGCACATTGATGAGACAAAAATCTAAGATTAGTCTCAACATTGAATATTAAAATTAAACCTCAGTTTTTAGGAACTGAGGTTTTTTATTATATTAAGTCTGTGATGCCATTTTTATCTATGTGTATGTGAACCTTAATGTCATGTTCAGTTGCAGGAATATTTTCATCAAATTTTTGAATCTCTCTTAAGGGGACTATGTATGTCCCGTGACCATTAAGACGCTCTAGATATCTATCATAGTAACCACCTGCGAATCCTATTCTATTACCAAACTTATCAAAAACTAATCCAGGCATAATTACTACAATATTCATAGATTCTAAATCAGCAAATTCAGGAAGGAATATTTTTTTAGCATTAGCCTTAGGTTCAATGATGCCAAAGCTACTTTTCTCAAGAAATCTATAGTCAATGTCCATACCATCTTTACTTGAGTTATTTATGAATTTCAACTTGTAAAAATCCATTCTAGCACCAGCATTTTTTAGACTCATAATTTTTGGAGCATATATATTCAGATCTGGTTTAATATTTTTTACATCCTTTAGTAACTCAATTATGTTAAATTCTTGACCTCTATTGAAGTATGATAAAACATAGCTATCATCTGGAATATTTAAGAGATAGGATTTTAGATTCTCATGAATACCACTATCTTCATTTGGGTCAGGTTTATGAGCGAGAAGCTTTTCTAAGTACAACTCTCTAATTTTGGATTTTTCTTTATGATTATCTATATTCATGACCTTACTTTCTAAATTCTATTTTTCTTAATAGATAATTAACCTAAAGGTAATTCTTAGTTACTTGCTAATCTTTTCCTTATTATACAATTATTATTGTATATGACAAAGCAGTATGAGGAGAATGTATGAAAAAATCTAATGATAAGTCTGGTTCAAGAAGATCTGTCTTTCGAGATGAAGGTAAAATAGAACTAAATGATATTGATACTAGTAATAAAAACAATGCAGAATCCGCTAATTCACCAACTGAACAAGTAGAAGCTGGTACTAAAATTAAAAAGAAGAAAAATAAATTTATTACAGTTGCTCTTGATTTAGCAATAGTTGCTTGTCTAGTTGTAGCTGCAGTATTGATAATTACACCTATTATGAGAGCTAGACGTCAAGATGAAATCATGAGACAGTTAGCAGCACTTATTGAATCTGGCCCAATAGATGATAGTGAAGAAGATGCTGCAATAGACTTAAATCCTAATGATGACGATACTGACATTGAAAATACTCCACTTGGAGCAGGCGAGATGCGTAAGGTAGAAGGTGGATACCTAGTAGATGCTCATGCAAATGCAATCGCAGGTGAAGAGTATGAAGACTTCGGACAAGATTTCGAAACACCAGCAGAACCTTTAGGTGATACATTCCTGCTAGAGCCTATGGGTATGATACAAGTTCCTAAAGAAGGTGTAGAAATTAATTTACCACTATTAAAAGGAGCAACTCATGTCCCATTGAGATATGGAGCTGGTTGGTATCAGAGCTCAGCACAAATTGGTGAGCAAGGAAGAGCTACTATACTTGGTCATACAATGGCATATGGTAATGATAGATTCTTTACTAAATTAAACAAAACTGAAATAGGTGATGAGATAAGAATTGTTGAAGAAAATCGCATTTTATCTTATGAGGTCTACGACATAAAGATTATAGACCAAAGTGAATTACAAGATTACTTAATTAACAATGAAGTTGATTCAGAAATAATGCTAGTAACATGTGATCACTATCCTGTATACGGCCAAAGGCTATTGGTATTTGCGAATTTAGTAGATGTAGAACTAACAGGGACAAATGCCTAAAATGGCACAAGTTTTCTAGTGAAAAATATGTTTTTTTAATGTTAATTGATTGTTTAAATAACATGAAATTTATTTCATATTATTATTATATAATTTAGTACTAGAAGGAAATTGTTTAATGAAAGAAGGTGAAAAAGATGGCAAGCAGACAAGATAAAATTAATGAGGTTATAGCAAAACTTCCTCAAGATTTTAAAACTTACGGGGACTTATTTGCTGTTTCAAATCGAATTCAAGCAGCAGGTGATAAATTTTTAGACGACATTACTATGCGTCAGCAATATTTACTAGTATGCCTATCAATTTTTGGAAATTATGCTCCAACACTTCAAGAACTAGCTACAGTATTTGGTAGTTCATATCAAAATGTAAAGAGAATGGCTGCACAATTAGAAAGACATGGCTATCTAGATATTAATAAGGACGCTATTGATAAGAGAAAAATTAGAATTGTCATGAATGAAGAAAAATTTGATCAATTAAGAGAAGAAACTGCACGTGAAAATAATGACTTCATTGATAGATTATTTGAAGGTGTTAGTCCAGAAGATAGAACTGTAGTTGCAACTGCTCTTAAAGTAATGCAGAACAACTTAGATGATATAGAAAAAGAATTCAACTAATAATCAAGTAAATTAATCGAAGGGCTCTGAGTATGAATTATATTCAGGGTCCTTTTGTTATATAATGAAATAGAATAAAACGATTCTATTAGGAAGGGTGGAGAATTATGCAACTAGATGAAAAGATAATAAATATATTAAATGAGCATAATATTAATCCGACAAGACAGCGACAAACTATCTTAAGATATCTCTATGAAAATGAAGATCATCCTTCAGCTGAAATAATATATTACGATTTAAAAGAGAGAGAATCTCATATATCAAGAGCGACAGTCTATAATGTTTTAAATCTCTTTGAAAAAGAAGGTATAGCTAAAGTTATTAGTGTTAATGAAAATATAAAATACTACGATGTTGATTTTTCTGAGCATGCACATTTTGTCTGTGATAGCTGTGGTGGTATTTTTGATTGCGACTTACCTAATATTTTCAACAAACATGCTGCATTTAAAATTCCAAGAGAAGCAAGTATTAGGTCACTTGATATACTAGTGCATGGGATTTGCTCACAATGTAATATTAGACAAGAGGAAGTATAAATTGCGAATTATCGGTATAGATCCAGGCTACGCATTATTGGGATTTGGTTTAATTGATTCTAATAATTCAAAACTCAAGGTAGTTGATTATGGAGTAATATCCACAGCTAGTAGAGTTCCTTTTGAACAAAGACTCCTTGCCATCTATAATGGTGTCAGACAACTTATAGACCGTTATAATCCAGATGTAATGGCCATAGAGGAGTTATTCTTTTATCAGAATACTACAACTGCTATAGGTACTGCAGAGGCACGTGGAGTGGTTATTTTAGCTGCTGCCCAGGCAAATATACCAATGTATGAGTATAAACCCTCACAGGTAAAGAATGCTGTTACGGGATATGGTAAGTCTGAAAAGAAGCAAGTTCAATATATGGTAAAAACATTATTAAATTTAAAAGAAATACCTAAGCCAGATGATGCTGCGGATGCTTTGGCCGTGGCTATAGCTCATTCAAATAAAGGTAGAACGGATTATGGTCAAAAACTACAAGGGGGATATCAGTAGTGTATAGTTACATTAAAGGTGAATTTGTTGATCGCAGTGAGAAGGCTGTGGTTATTGAGGCTGCAGGTGTTGGTTATTATATTGAAATGGGTAGGAATCTTTCTAATAAGCTAGGTGAATTAGGTTCTGAGGTTACTTGCTATGTTCATTATAATATTGGACAGTATGATCAACGATTATTCGGTTTCCCTGGTAAAGAGTACAAGGAATTGTTTGAATTACTAATTACTGTAAGTGGTGTTGGACCTAAGGCTGCTATATCTTTAACAGATGAATTTGACCCAAGTGAGCTCGCTCTATTAATTGTAAGAGAAGATGTAAACACAATAGTAAATCGCATGAAGGGTAAAGGGTTTGGTAAGAAATCAGCTGAGAGAGTTATTCTAGAACTTAAAGATAAATTTAAGGATATCAATTTCGATGATGTTGAAGAAATTGAAACTGTAAAAGTAATAGACAACGATAATGCCTACAGTGATATCAAAAATGATTTATTACAAGGTTTAAGTTTCTTAGGATATAGAACTGATGAAGCTAAACAAATGATCAATGCGAACTTCGATGCTGCATTAGATATGGAAACTAATCTTAAGAATATTATAAAAACTGCAAATAAAGGGTAGAAGATGACTGAAAACAATAATGATTTTTATGATGAAGATGAATTCGATATAAGTAATTATAATATCGAAAGTTCATATGACCCAAATCTCGGTCTTGATTTTGATGATTTTGATGATGAAGAAGAATCTAGTATTGTCACAAGAGAGAGAAGATTCGAAGACAATGAGGGTAATGAACTTCGACCACTATTCTTATCTGAATATTCAGGACAAGAACAAATCAAGAATAATCTGAGTGTATTTATTCAAGCCGCAAAAGAGCGTAATGAAGCACTAGACCATGTATTATTATACGGTCCTCCAGGGCTTGGTAAAACAACATTGGCAGGGATAATTGCTAATGAGCTAGGAGTAAATTTAAGAATAACGTCAGGACCAGCAATTGAGAAGGCAGGAGATTTAGCCGCGATCTTAACTAATCTAGAAGAAAGAGATGTTCTATTCATTGATGAGATTCATAGATTAAATCATCAGGTGGAAGAAGTTTTATATTCTGCAATGGAAGATTTTGCACTAGACATTGTTATTGGGAAAGGTGCTGGTGCTAGGTCTGTACGTATTGATTTATCACCATTTACACTAGTTGGTGCTACAACTAGAGCAGGATTACTATCTGCACCATTAAGAGATAGATTTGGAATGGTGTTTAGACTTGAACTTTATACTCAGAAGGAACTTAGTCAGATTTTAGAAAGAAATACAGGAATATTGGGTATAGGCGCTGACTCTAGCGGCTTGCAAGAAATTGCAAGTCGATCAAGAGGTACACCAAGAGTAGCTATTAGATTATTGAAGCGTTTACGCGACTTCGCCCAAGTTGATGGGGATGGTGTGATAACTAAGGATTTGGCTAATAAAGGTTTAGATGCATTAGAAGTAGATTCTAAAGGCTTAGATAAGATTGACAATAGAATTCTTAAGTTAATGGCTGAGATTTATAATGGAGGCCCAGTTGGTTTAGATACTCTCGCAGCTATCAGTAATGAAGACTCAGGCACAATCGAGGATGTTAATGAGCCATATCTAATGCAACTTGGTTTTATTGCTAAAACACCTAGAGGTAGGATTTTAACTAAGCTTGCATATGAGCATTTGGGTATAAAATACCCACATGATAATAACAAGAAGAGTAATTCAGAACAGGTTAGTTTAGAAGATATTTAACTTGAAATAAAAGTTAATAAGATACAAACCCTAAAATCCAAATTTCACCGGATGGAAGGGTTTTTCTATTAGTATGCTCATAATAGGCATAGCTATGTAAACGATGTTTATCTTTTTCGAAATATAAACTAAATTAGTCTATAATTTGATAGAATTATTTGACCAGATTAGTGAGGGTATAAATGCAGGCAGAAAATACAAATATAATTGAATTGAAAAATGTCTCATATAAATATTTAGAGCATAGTGAGTCAGCTGCCTTAGATAATTTAAATTTGGAGATAAAACCAGGTGAGTGGCTAACGATAATTGGACCTAATGGTTCTGGAAAATCTACTCTGACAAAAGTAATTAATGGTTTATTAATTCCTGATGAAGGCGAAGTCATTATTGATGGGATCACACTTGATAGAGATAGTGTATATGATGCTAGAAAATTGATGGGAATGGTATTTCAAAATCCAGAAAATCAATTTGTAGGTTCAACGGTTGAAGATGATGTAGCATTTGGTTTAGAAAATATGGCAATCCCTAGAGAAGAGATGAAAATCAGAGTCAAAGAAGCCTTAGAACGTGTAGGCATGTGGGACTTAGCGAAAAGAGTTCCTGCTCATTTATCAGGTGGACAGATGCAACGAGTAGCTATTGCAAGCGTCTTAGTTTTTAGACCAAACATTTTAATTTTAGATGAAGCTACAAGTATGCTCGACCCACAAGGTAGAGCGGAAGTATTTTCACTGATTAAGAAAATTAAAGAAGAAGATAATTTGACAGTAATTGCTATAACTCATGATATAGAGGAAGCTGTTGAGAGCGATCGTATTATTGTTATGGAGAATGGGCAAATAGCTCTTGAAGATTCTCCTCGAGAGATATTTAAGCAAGGCGATAATTTACTTGAACTAGGTCTTGAAGTACCATTTAGTGAACAATTAAAAGGAACACTTAAGAACTTAGAATTAAACTTACCAGAACAATATTTAGATGAAGAAGAGTTAATGGAGTATTTATGGACATACAATTCAGAAACGTAAGCTATGTTTATCAAAAAGGTTCTCCCTTAGCTCATACAGCCCTGAGCAATATAGACTTAGAGATTGAATCTGGAACTATTAACGCAATTATCGGTAAGACAGGAAGTGGTAAATCTACTTTGCTTAGACACTTCAATGCTCTCATACTGCCAAGTGATGGCTATGTAAGAATGGGAAATATTGTTATTGGTCCCAAAACTGGAAATACTAGTCTTAAGCAGTTGAGGAAGCAAGTTGGTATGGCTTTTCAATTTCCTGAAGCTCAGTTATTTGCTCAAACAGTGAAAGAAGACATAATTTTTGGACCTAAGAATTATGGTATGAATGAAGGGCAGGCTTTGGCAAAAGCGAGCGAAGTCTTAAACCTAGTCGGTTTAGATGATTCATATTTGGATAGATCACCATTCGAGTTATCTGGAGGAGAACAAAGAAGGGTAGCTATTGCATCAGTGCTAGCTACAGACCCGTCAGTATTAGTTCTAGATGAGCCTGGTGCAGGATTAGATCCTAAAGGTAATAAGGATATAATGGATTTAATTTATAGACTCAATAAGGAAAAGGGAGTCACAATTATCTTATCTATACATAATATGGAAGATATAGCCATGTTGGCAGATAATATAATAGTTCTAGAAGAAGGTAGAAATGTTTTAGCTGCAAGTCCTGAAGAAGTTTTCCAAAGAGAAGATATCTTAGAGAGAAATAGCTTAGACTTACCAAAAACAATTAAATTTGCTAAAGAAATGCATGAAAAATATGGCTGGCATTTTGATAAATTACCATTAAACATGGATGAACTAGCCGCTGGGATAAAAAATAACTTGAATGGAAAAGAGCAGGGTCAGGTATGAGAGATAGCTTAATAATAGGAAGATATCTACCTTATGATTCATTTATTCATAAATTAGATCCTCGTTCAAAATTAATAACAACTCTTTTATTTGTAGTAATTATTTTATTTGCAAATAATTGGGCAACTTATTTATTGCTAACTGGATTTGTAGTTTTAGCGATAGCTCTTTCTAAAATATCATTTGCTAAATTTATAAATGGCGTTAAACCCATGCTAAATTTATTGATATTTACAGCGATGATTCAGGTTCTATTTACTAATGGACGAACTAATTATTTTTCATGGTGGATTTTTACAGTATCTCAAGAAGGTATAGAGCGCGGTATCTTCATGTTTATTAGATTTGTATTAATAATATTTATATCACTACTTCTAACGCTGTCTACTGAAGCCCTGCAACTTACAGATGCTATAGAAAATTTAATGTCACCTTTAAAAATATTTGGAATCTCAGTTCATGAACCAGCATTAATGCTATCGATAGCTATGCGATTTGTACCTATAATGTTTGATGAGGCTAATGTCATAATGGATGCGCAAAGAGCAAGAGGAATGGATTTTACAGAAGGTAATTTAATTCAAAAAGTAAAAAATTATACACCACTGTTAATACCATTGTTTAATGCATCTTTCGATAGGGCCGTAGATTTAGCGAATGCAATGGATTCTAGAAACTATAGATTGTCTGCAAAAAGAACTAAGTATAGAGAATTAAATTGGCATTTGAATGACACTTTAGTTTTAGTTGTTTTATTATTACTAGCAGTAGCTGTATTCTTGCTAAGAGCATAGGAGGAGAAGAATGACACAAACTCAAAAAAATGTTTATATAGCTCTTCTAGCTGCTCAAGCAACAATAATTTCATTATTGGAAAGAGTGTTGCCGAATTTGTTTGCTTTTGCCCCAGGAGCAAAATTAGGATTAGCTAATATTGTAACTATGCTTGCGATTTTTACTTTATCTAATAAAGACTCATTTAAGGTTGTCACAATAAGAGTATTTTTATCCGCTCTATTAGGTGGAACTTTCTCAATGTTTATTTATAGCTTCGTTGGATCTTACTTAAGTTTCTTCGCTATGATACTAGTTAAGCGCTTAGGCCCAAATGTAGTTAGCTTCGTTGGTATAAGTGCATGTGGGGGAATAATATTCAACTTAGGACAATTGATAGTAGCTAGCTCGATAGCTGGTAGTTTTAGCATAATGTTGTACTTGCCAGTGTTATCAGTAGCTGGAATTGCAGCAGGGATAGTTGTTGGTTTAATAGCTAACTTCCTTATGGGTAACGTTGCTTCAATTAAGAAGATGCAAAGTGAGTATGCTAAGAGTAATTCATCATCTTTAGCATGGTATGAGCACTCTATGAAGAGTAATATTAGTTCATAGACTAGCAGTTATTTGAAAGGTGATAAAATGAAAAAATATTTGAAGATGGTTAAAATTGGTGACATAGTAATTGTTCTTTTTTTACTAGCCTTATCTTTCGTGCCACTAGGTATATTTACTTACCAAAGTATCCAGGCAGGTTCAGGCGTCCTATATGCTCGTATTTTAGTAGATGGTGAAGAAATTAAAATTATTAGTCTTGAAGATGATGGTGAGAGCGAAACTTTCGAGTATGAAGATGAGCAAGGAAATCTAAATATTGTTTATAGAGAAGGTAATACTGTAAGAATGCATGAGGCGAGCTGTAAGGACCAACTATGTGTTTGTAAGGGTGTTATTGGGAGGGTAGGCGAAACCATTGTTTGTCTGCCGAATAGATTCGTTGTCGAAGTGATGTCTGATAGCTCTGATACCTCGCCCGATTTCGATGTAGATGTACTGACGTGATGAATAATTAACCATGCTGCGAATTAAATTTTGTGGCATTTTTTTATTTATCCGCCCTCGGCCAAAGCCGACCACATGTACATCTGTACACAGTTTTGACATATTTACCAATGAAATAAGCAAAGTGATTAAGGTTTATATTAGTTTCGTAAAATTATGTTAGAGGTAGTTGCAAAAGTAGTAATTATTGCTTAAAATAGCCAAGAGAAAATGGTTCTGTATCACATGGTACAGGAAGGAAAATTGGGAGGAAAATATAAATGAAGAAAGTATTCGCAAGCTTATTAGCTTTAACAGTATTATTCACAGGTTTAACAGCATGTAATAATGCAGATAGCAGTGATCTACAAGACGGTACATATGTAGTTGAAGATCAAACATTCGGTGGTACAGGTTGGCAAGAAACACTAGAACTAGTAATTAGAGATGGTGTAATCGAAGATGCTACTTGGACAAGCTTAAATGAAGAAGGTCTAAACAAATTAGATGACGAAGAGTACCAAGAAACAATGACAAACGTTAGTGGTTTAGGACCTCAAGACTTCATCCCAGCATTAGAAGCAGACTTATTAGATACACAAAATCCAGATGACGTAGAAGTTATTTCAGGTGCAACTGGTACAGCTGAGAAGTTCATTGACTACGCTAATAGAGCATTAGAAGCAGCAAGAGAAGGTAATACAGATACTATCGTTGTAGACAATACAGAAGAATAGTAATACCAATCTATAAGTGATAAAATATAGTAAATTAAGCAGGTAGGAAATTCCTACCTGTTTTTTATGAACTAAATCTAAGGATATAAATATGAGCAAAAAGATAAAAACCAATTTGAATAAATTCCTAGCATTAAGTCTTTCTTTTGTCTTAATCTTCATATTAGCTGCATGTAATAATAATGATGATGGTGAAACTACTGGAACTACAAATGTTGTATCTGAACCTTACAGTGGCTCTGAATTCTTAATGGGTACTTATGTAACTATAAGTATTTATGATGAAGGTAAAGAAGATGTGCTTAACTTAGCATTCGATAGAATTCGTGAGCTAGATATTATGCTCTCTTCTAATGATCAAGGCTCTGATATTGATGCAATAAATAATTCTGCTGGTAAAGAACCTGTTGAAGTTACAGACGAAACCTTTGAACTTTTAGAGTTGGCTCTGGAATATAGTTCTGTAGAAAATGGTAGTTTTGACTTAACAATTGGACCAATAATAAATCTTTGGAGAATTGGTTTTGACGATGCTAGAGTACCTGAACCAGGAGAAATAGAAGAAGCGCTTACTCTCGTAAATCATGAAAACTTAATTCTTGATGCAGATGCTCAAACTGCATATCTAACTGAAGAAGGGATGAGAATTGATTTAGGTGCTATTGCTAAAGGATATATAGCAGATGAAACTGCTGAAGTTCTAAGTGAAAATGGAGTATCAACTGCCATTTTAAACTTAGGCGGAAATATTGTAATTATGGGTGATTCGCCAAATAGAGACACAGGTGGTTTTAATGTCGGTGTTCAAGACCCAAATGCTCAACTAAATCAATATGTAGGTACTATCCTTCTTAGAGATAAATCAATAGTAACTTCAGGTATATATGAAAGAGTTATTGAGGAAGATGGTCAAGAGTACCACCACCTAATGGATCCAGAAACTGGATATCCAATAAATAATGAACTTTCTAGTGTAACTATTATTTCAGATAAATCAGTAGATGGGGATGGTCTATCTACCTTGATTTTTGCATTTGGTTTAGAAGAAGGTTTGGATTACATAAATAATTTAGATGGTGTAGGTGCAATATTCATCACAAGAGATTTTGAACTCTACACATCTGACGATATTAAAGATGATTTTAGACTCACAAATGAAGATTTGACTTGGATAAATCAAGACTAAGATAAAGGTATCCTTTAAGGATACCTTTAATTAATTGGCTTGAATTTCTAAATCCTTATGCTGATTAGCTTCAGCGATAATAGTCTTATAGTTATCGTAAATAACAAAACCTGGTTTTGAACCACTAGGTTTTTTCACATTTGAAACTGGACAATAATCAATTTCTACTTCAATGGATGCCATTTCTCGCTGTTGTGGTTTTAAGCTTAAATAAGCAGCTATCTGAGCAGCTTCTAAAATATCGCTATCTTCTGGATTATCGCCTGTCAAAATCAAATGAGTTCCTGGTACATTTTTAGCATGGAACCATAAATCATCTTTCTGGGCAAAGCGGAAAGTGAGCCTATCATTTTGATGATTATTTCTTCCAGCATATATTTTCAAACCATTAGAAGTTTCATACTCTCTAGGAGGAAGTGCTTCAGTATGAGAAGGTCCTTTCTTAGACTTCTTATCAACTTTAGCAAATTTCTTCTTAAATGGACCTGTGAGCATTTCATTTTCAATAGTTAATAAATCTTCTACTGAGTCTGAATTCTCAAGCAGATTTTCAATACTATATAAGTAATTTACATTTTCTTCAGTTGCCTCAATATGATCTTTAGCATAGTTTAAAGTATCTTTTTGCTTGTTATATGTTTTAAAGAATTTATTAGCAGTCTGAGCTAAATTGAGCTTAGGATCTAACTTAATAGTAATCTCATTCATGTCTGGATCATAGTAATCAATTAAGTTAATTTCATTATTCTTTATTTCTTTCTCGTTAATACTGTAAAGTTGTGAAAGAATCAATTCAGCATTTCTTCTATTATCATCAAAATTTTCACTTTTTCTAATATCGTTGAAATAGACATCTACTAATTTCTCTTGATGCTTAATCTCTTTACGTAATTTAGATAGAAGATTTGATCTTTTATTGCTCAAATCTTTATCATCAGACCTGCGATTATAAATAGTATCAATTGCTGTACTTATATTTTCTATTCTCTCAGCATTTCCTAAGCTACTAAGCTTCACACAGTGATAGTCGCCTCTGCCATTAGAGGCATTAGGGAAGATATAAGCATCTTTAGATTCATAAATGTTTCTTAAGTATTCTAAAGTAGTTTTAAGTAGTGAGGATTTCTCATCATCATTTAATGAGGCAAAAGTCCTCTTACCATTAATCATGGATCTATATAAAATTTCATTAACTAATAAAGGGGATAGACCCAAGCATAGATTCAATAATTCTCTATCTAATGATTTAGATTGATCTATTCCACTAAGCTCAAAAACCCCAGTTTCTAGCTCTTGTATTCTATCTTCTATAAGGGGTTTATTTTGAATTGGTGGAACCTTGTATTCTTGTTTGGGAAGAATAAGTCTATATCTTGAAGTTTCTGCATCTACATGAATTAAGCTATCCATAATAATGTTTTTATCATTAACCAATATTACATTTGACTGTCTATTCATTAACTCAACTATAAGTTTCACATGGTGCTCATCTTGTAGTTCATCTATATGTATAAATTCAAATATCAAGACTCTTTCATAATCAGGGCTATAGACTCTCTGAACTCTAGCTCCTTGCAAATGTTTTCTCAAATACATAGTAAATCTAGGAGCGATCTTAGGGTTCACAAAAGATGCGGTTGAGAAATGGCATGTAGTATTACTAGGATTAGTATTGATTAGTAACTTACTATTTCCTCTAAATGAAAATCTAAGCAGCAGTTCATAATGACTAGGTTGTTGTATCTTATCTAGTCGAACATTCCTTAATTTTTCATCTAATTCATTTGCTAGTTTGTGCATTAGCAATCCATCTAAAGCCATCAATTATTCCTCAATTCGCTTGAATTTGTTTTCGTCATATTATGGTATCATATCAAGGAGGTAATGATATGGCTACGAATAGAAAAAATAGTAAAAAAACTACAAAATCTACTACAAAGAAGACTAGTGATGACAATAGTTTTTTAGATATATTTGCACATGATTTTTGGAAAACTAGTATAGGAAATTTCGTAAAAATTCTTCTAGGAGTTTTATTGTTATTTCTTATCAATCTACTTATCAGTAGAAACAACTACCAAACATTCTATATCCTACTAGGTATAGAAATATTAATCGGTGTAATAGTAATTGTAGCTAGATTAATTATCCAGCAAAAAGATGCTAATTCATAGAAGGAGAATTTCAAATGGCAAAATATGATGAGAACTTCGTTGGTGAAGAGAGAACTAGGAAGGCTTTTGACATCCATGGTGTTGATGTTTCAGCGATGATGGAAGCTTTAGACCAGACAAAAGGTAATGTTTATTTGATCACAAAAGAAGGTGACAAGATTAATCTCAAGAGTAAATTAAGTCAGATTACAGGTTTATTTTCACTTCTCCAAGGTGGAAAGATAGTAGATGCCACAATTATTGCAGAAGATCCTGAAGATGAATCAAGATTATTCAGATTAAATTTATTTGGTGTATCAGAAGAAGAATAAATAATAAAATAGAATTAAGATTAGAACCTAAGTGATTTCTTAGGTTCTTTTTCTAAATAGATGGAGGAATATTAATGAGTGAAAATAAGAAATACACACTCTTAAAGAAAGAATTTGTTGAAGAGCTAGATACTACTATTCATCAATTCAAACATAACAAAACAGGTGCTGAGGTTGTATATTTAGAAAACTCAGATGACAATAAGGTTTTTGGTATAGGTTTTAAAACACCACCTAAAGATAATACAGGTACACCTCATATACTTGAGCACTGTGTTCTCGCAGGTTCTAGAAAGTATAAGACAAAAGAGCCATTCATGAACTTGGTTCAAAGTTCAATGGCTACATACTTGAATGCTTCTACTTATCCAGATAAAACTATTTATCCAATTGCTTCAAGAAACTTACAAGATTTCAAAAATTTAACAGATGTCTACCTTGATGCAGTATTTTATCCAGTCATATATGATGAGGAGAAAGTATTCAGACAAGAAGGTTGGAGATATGATATTGCTGATGTTAATGACCCTATAGAGATAAAAGGTGTTGTAAGCAGTGAGATGCGTGGAGTTTACTCTTCACCTATTAGTACTGCCTACTCTATGATGCAAGAAGAGCTTTTCCCAGATACTATTTATGCTTATGAATCAGGTGGTGAACCATATTCAATTAGAACATTAGAATTTGAAGATTACTTAGATTTCCACAGAGAGTTTTACCATCCAAATAATGCAAAAATATATTTCTATGGTGATTTAGATATTGATGAGTTCTTAGAATACTTAGATGATGAGTACCTAGGCAATTTTGATTTTATGGAAGTTAATCCAGAAATTGAATGGCAAGAACCATTTGCTGAACCAAAACTAATTGAAAGAGAATATTCACTTTCAAGTGACGAAGACACAGAAAATAAAACTTATGCAGGTTGGGGTCTCGTAGTTAATGAATTTAGTGATACAAAAGAAAATATGATTCTAGATGTATTACTAGAGGCATTATTTAACTCACAAGCTGCTCCAGTTAAATTAGCGATTGAGGAAGATGATCTAGGTCAAGACCACTTTGCTTTTACCGATAATTATAAGCAGAGTGCTTTGTCCTTAATATTAATAAATGCGAGTAGAGAGAATGCTGAAAAATTAACGTCAGTTGTTGAATCTACATTAGAAGAGACTGTGAAAAAAGGTATTAACAGAAGAAACCTCGAAGCTGCATTAAACAAAATAGAATTTCGCTTAAGAGAAACTAATAATGGAGCGCAAACTGGTATCAGATACTTCTCCAAGAGCTTGAATACTTGGTTACATGGTTCTGACCCAGTTGATGCACTTAAATATGCAGATACCTTAGAAGAGCTAAGAGCATCATTAGACAGTAATATTTGGGAAGAGTTTGTAAGCGAAAAAATCTTAAATAATACTCATAGAATTTCTTTAATCATAAATCCAGTGCCTGGTTTAAATGAGAAGAAGGATGAAGAGTTAAAAGAAGAATTAGCTATGTATAAGGAGAGCTTATCAGCTGATGAGTTAAATGAATTAGTTGAGAATAATAAGAAACTTTACCATTGGCAAGAGACAGATGATTCACCAGAACTTAAAGCTACTATCCCAACATTAGAGTTAAAAGATATTGATACTTCAGTACCTAACCCACCTATAGAAATTGAATTGAAAGATGATTACACACTTCTAAGACATGAGCTAGCTACATCAGGTATTAATTATTCATTGCTATCATTTAATGCTAACAACGTGGAAGAAGAAGATTTATTCTACTTAAGTATATTATCGTTACTACTTGGAAGCATAGATACTGAGAAGCATTCATATAGTGAATTATCTACTGAGTTAGATTTATTGTCTGGTGGTTTAAATATTACCCCAGGAATTTACAGAGATGAAAATACAGATGATGTAAATCTAAGAATTGAGGTAAGTAGTAAAACTGTTACTTCTCAAAATAATGGTTTAACAGACTTGATCTACGAAATCTTATTCAATAGTGACTTCTCAGATGATGAGAGAATTAAAGATCTATTGCAAATGGAATTGGTTGCTAAACGTGAGCAAATTAGCGGTAGAGGTGACAATTTTGCAGCAAATAGATTATCTGCACAAGTTAAATTACAAGCTTATTTAGCTGAGAGAATTTCAGGGATTGAGTACTATATCAGGCTTAAGGATTTAGTAAATAATTTTGACGAGAGAAAAGAAAATCTTCAAGTAAAACTTAAAGAACTAAGTGACAGAGTATTTAGTAATTCAGGTCTAATAATTTCTCTAACTTCTGATAGTGAAGACATAGAAGATTTTGTTAACACTAATATTGAGTTACTCGATAGAATCGAATTTGCTAAGAATAAGAATGTACTAAGAGAGTTTGAACCAACTGCTAGGAATGAAGCATTTACTATTTCATCTAACGTAAACTATGTTGTTAAGGGCTCAAATTTTGACGATTTAGGGCTCGAATTTAAAGGTGATATGATTGTTATGGCATCAATGCTAAGAAGTACTCAGATGCATAATTTAATCAGAGCTAAGGGTGGAGCATATGGTAACTCTATAAGAGTATCTTCAGAAAATACTTTAATTGCTACAAGCTATAGAGATCCTAATATTACTTATACCTTGGATACATATGATGTGCTTGGAGATTGGGTACTAGAAGCTAATTTCACTCAAGAAGAGTTAGAAGAGTTCGTCATTGGTTCAATGAGCAATTTTGATCCAGTTTTAAGCGCAAGTGCTAAGGGAAGACTAGCTTATAGAAGATTTGTTAGAAACTTAGAACTAGCAGATGAAGAAGTTAAATTAGAAGAAGCATTAGCTTCAAATGTAGAAGGAATTAGCGCTTACGGAAAACTACTAAATGATGTAATGGAAAAATCATCATATGTAGTAGTTGGTAATACTAAGAATATTGAAGAGAATAAAGAGTTATTCGATGAGATAATTGCTCTTTAATTAGAGTTAAGCAAAAAATAAACAGCTATTGCAGAATTGACTGTAATAGCTGTTTTTTCGTTTTTAAACAAATCTAAGGAATGTTTAAGTTATCTATTGCTTCATCTACTTGGCCTGTTAATAAATCATGTAGGCCATCAGTAGGGAAAATATACCAATTTTCTGTTATAAATCCATTCTCTTTCTTGAAGCTAGTTGTTATTTCTTTACTAGTTTTTAGGTTTGTATATCTATCTAAATTGTCATAAGCGTAGTAAATAATAGTGTCCATTCTGTTTTCACCAAGTCGGACTATTTCAGGGTCAGTAGTGTCGATTAAACCATTATTCATATCATTTTGAATGTTTTGAAGGATTCGTTCGATGTCAGGAGCATTAATTAGAAGTCTAAGTATTTTTTCATCATCTCTTACTGTAGACTGAGAAACTAGTTCTACTTCTGTAGACCTGATAGCAGCTGATTTTAATAAACTTGAGGCAGAGGTATTGTTTGAGTCTTCATAGAATTTATCTGCCCATTCATCTCTAACATCTTCATGGATATAGTTATCTGCTTCACTAAAATTGCTCGCTTGTAAACTACTTAGATAAGAGTCAAATACTTCCATAGGTTCACGGACTCTAAAGAAGAATAATATGGCAAAAGCAATCGCAATAACAATCACTGCAATGAAAGCAATTATTATTCCATATATTTTATTTATTCCAAGTCTATTAAGTAAATTATTAAATTTCATATTTTCCTCTGTTCAAAATTTCTGTTCAAAGTCTATTTTACCTTTAAATCTAATAAAATGATAAAATAAAAAGAAAGAAATTTATTATGGCTGACAAAAATTATATTCTACGTGAACTTTACTTAAGAGATGCAAAAGAAATCATTAATCTTATTTCTAATGATAATCCTTATTTTGCGCAAAATTCACAAGGTAAAGTAAGTATCAATTCATTACAAAAGAGCATATCTGAGTTCAAGGGAAGGGACGCTCACTCTGCTTTTGCCTGGGAGGTGGAAGCTGATGAAGCTAAGACAAATGATAGTAAAGTAGAAGCATTTATTTTCTTGAGCCAATCATTTATCAATAAAGGAATTGTTCAGGTTGAATTTATCTTGGCAGATGAAGTAGAATACTCAGCTATGATCGATGCCTTACTAGAACATGCAAGCAGTGATGATCACATAAAATCTTTAGTTTTACATATTGAAGCCAAGAATGAAGAGCTAATGGAAGTTTTAGCGTACAAATCCTTCCATGAAGTATCTGAAACATTGAATTTAGGGCCAAGCAGTGAAGAAGGTGAAGATGTCTGGATAAAACTATTCACCATGTCTAAGACAGATAACTGGCCAGCTAGATGGGTACTAGTGCCAACTGAAGTAGCAGTGTTTGCTATATATGGTGATGCTAATAAGATTACCCAGACCAGATGGTTACCATATGGTAAATATATTGAAGATATAGCAATTAGGACTACAGCTATTAAATCTAATTTGGCAGATCTTAATGGGATAATGTTAAGCGATTTAGATGATGCTAAAGAACATAAAGATGAAGATGATTTGCCAGCAGCACTAGTAGATGCAAGAAACCAAGCTCAGGAATATTTCTCAGGTAAACGTGAAGAATTTGATTTACCTTTAGTAATTAATAATGGGACAAATTTCCAAAGAAAAGTTTGGGATGAAACTAAAAATATCTCGTATGCAGCCACAGAAACGTATGAATCTTTAGGTACACTAATCACTGGTGATGAGCTTAGAGGTAGGAATTTAAGTAGAGTTACAGGAGCAGCACTTGGTGCAAATCCTATATGTGTATTTATTCCATGCCACCGTATAATCGCTAAGAATGGGAATCTACAAGGTTATAAATATGGAATAGAAGTTAAGGATTGGCTTTTGTCACATGAGATTTTCAAGTGGAAAGAAGACTTGAAAAATTAAGTTAAAAAAATTAACAAAAGTTATTGACATAAACATTTCTCGTGGCTATAATAGTCCTTGCTGTTTAAAAACGAGCTGAAAAAACAGTGTATGGTGAGATTAGCTCAGTAGGTTAGAGCGCCAGTTTGTGGCACTGGAGGCCGTGGGTTCGAAACCCATATCTCACCCCACATTTTTATATTGGGATGTAGCCAAGCGGTAAGGCACATGACTTTGACTCATGCATGCGAAGGTTCGAATCCTTCCATCCCAGCCATGACCCGTTAGCTCAGTCGGTAGAGCAACTGACTTTTAATCAGTGGGCCGAAGGTTCGAATCCTTCACGGGTCACCAGAATTAACCGTCCAGATGAGGGCGGTTTTTTTGTATTCATTTTTAATGTATTTTATGCAGTTTTGTACTATGAAGCTCAACACAAAAATAAAACGCTTTGCAAAAGTAGCACAGCGTTCCTGTTAATTAGTATGAAAATTTCTTTAGAAGTTTTTTGAGACTTTCGGTTCAATATCAGGGAAGTAGGATAGTAATTCTTTTTCTTGCTCATCACTTAAATGTTTTCTGGGAATAATTATTGCTTCTAATCTACCTAAGTGTAAAAGAACTACATTTTCTAATATAGATATATTTTCTATTTGAGATAAATTGTATATTTCATTTTGTAAATCATTTGCTACTGTAATTTGCTCATTATCAATGGTGACTCTCTGTTCACCTATGAAAACATTTCCTTCTTGAGCACTCTCAATAGATATTTTTCTAATTTTATTTTTAAGCTGTCTGGGTAGCATTATAATAGCTACTGCAACAAAGAGAGCAATAATAAACAACCATGTTAGGAGATCTTGATTGAGCAGATACACTACAGTGAATAAACTAATCAATCCTAATATAACTAAGAAAAATTTATAGTTTCTTAGTGAGTTTCTATTCTTCTCCATGTAGTCCATATTGTTATATACGTTGTAAGAAACGTAGTCTTCTAAGTCTATCCTATATTCTAAGTTCATTTTTCTTCCTTTAAATAATGCCTAGTTTTACACTAGGCATATTGTTCTAAATAATTATTCAACACCAATTCTAACAATTGTATTGTATGTTGCACCTTCAATAGTTGAGCTGATAATTCTTATTTCATCACCGGCTTGTAAGAAGATAACATCTGCACCTAAGTCAGCAGGGATAGCTTTATAAATAGAATCATTCTCTTCGACTGTAAAGTAGTAAACAGTGAATCCTTCTTCTACAACTGCGCTAACCTGTTCTATTGTTAGAGTTTCTTCTAAACTGCCTAAATCTGATTCACTTATTGCCTCAGGATTTTGCTCATAGTACAGAGCCATAGTTTCATCAACTGTATTTCCAACTATAACGTTAGTAAATTGCTCAGCATCTACTAGTGCAAATTGTTTGGCTGTTAATGTATGATCCTTTAAAGACATGAAATAAACTGGTCTACCGCCTATGTTTAATATTACAGGGAAGGTAGGTTCATAATTCATATCCTGGACTTTACCACGGGCACTGGACATAGCAGAATATTCAGTAGCAGATGGTTGAGGGTAGAATGAAGCTTCTTTAGTTCTCAAGTTTACATAGTAAAATCCTAAGTTAGACTCATCGGCACGTACCGATGTAACACCAGTTGTAAGATAAATATCTGTTCCAAGTGAGATATAGTTATAACCTTCAGTAGTTTGAGTAACGTTTCTTTGGCTAAATAATGAGTTCCAAAAACCATTTGTATACATACCATAATCATTTAATTGTTGAATGATTACTTCAGATGGATTGACTCTATCTACCCAAGCAGGTGTATCTTCTCTTAAGTAGTATGTGCTTTCACCAGTATTAGCATCTGTTAAAATTGCTCCCTTAGCATCTAATCCACCGAAGAACATTACAGGTTTGACTAGGTGAGGGGTAACATACCAAGCTCTACCTTCATCATCTATTTCAAAGTTACTTTCTCCAAGAATGTAAAATGGATATTGGAATCTTAAGTGTCTATCTAAATCTCTTAGCAAAATGTCACTTTCTGAGTAGAATATAGGATCTTCTAATTCCACTAAATCACCATCTTGGCTAGTCATATCTATGCTTACGTAATACTCAATACCATTTCTAAAGTTAGATAGGTATTTAATGAAGTCATAGTAATCTAAAGGAGAAACCCTAATAGGTTTACCTTGAATATTTACTTGAGAATATCTAGGTGAAATAGTAAATTGTGAAACTAGATCTCCGACAGCTCCAAGTTCTTTTTGTCCTATAACTTGTGCAGCTTCCCTGTCTACTACAGGAACTTGATCAAGATTAGCTTGTTCAACATCTTCTTCAAATACTCCAGTATTCACTTGAATTACACTAGCAAATTGTTGTGAGAAGAAGAAAGGTGAAGCAATGAATGAGCCTACAAAAGGTATTAATATAGCTAATATTGCGACAACTACTGAAATCTGTAAACTAACATAGTTTTTCAATGGTTTACCTATTACTGCATGCAAGACCCAGTAAACAATTAAGCTTAATATTATTGTGAAATAAAATTCTTCACTCTGTGGGCTTAATGATGGTAGTGCAAAGAAGAAGTATACAAACATGATTAATATTGTAAGTATCAGTACTTGCCACCAAGGTGCACCTTTCTTAGAGCCTTTAGATTTTCCTTTTCCTAAATTCTTATCAATGAAATCCTTAAAATTCCATTCTTCTCCATTGTTGTTAGATTCATCATTTCCAAAATTGAATCCATCAAAATTAAATAACATAAATTTCTCCCTCTAAATTCCAGCGATAATAACTGCGAGACAATATTCTTATCGAAAATATTATAAGTAAATTATACACGTTATTAAAACATTATTTATTGTTTTGGCCAAAGCCAAGCGAACTATCAGCTAATTTAATTTAATAAAAAATAATATTAAAAAAGCTTTGACAAATATTTTTAATATGATAATATAGTCTTCGTTCACTTGAGAAATCACTTGAAAATCAATTGCTGATATAGCTCAGTAGGTAGAGCAACTGCCTTGTAAGCAGTAGGTCGGGGGTTCGAATCCGTCTATCAGCTCCACAACACCACTTAGAGAAATCTAAGTGGTTTTTTTATTAAATAAAACTTTCCGCAATTAATAATAAACAATAATGAACAGGGTAGAAGGCGTAGTTCCAAATCTTAGAAATTTGTGATGGTTTCTTTTTACTCTCTTCAAATGGGAAGAATGCTACAGCGAGTATTTGCCAGAATGAAATCATGGTGAAGTAAGTAATTCTTCTTGTGCCAATGTTTGGTAGGAATAAGATTATATTTAATATAAGAAGTGTTAATGCATATAAGTGAAAGGGTTCGCCTTTTTGCTCTGACTTAGGTTTTAGTTCATTAGTCTTTTTGTTACTTGCATAAATTATGTTAAAAGCAATAACTATGAATACTCCGACAAATGAGTAATCAGGTTCAGGTTCCATATAGAATAGTACAAAGAATGAAACTAAAATTTCAATTGTTGCAATAATTATATTTTTACTTGAATCTTCAACAGTAAAAGAATTATTTAATCTTTGAAGAGCATCAAGTATAAGAATTGACAGTGATAAAGTTATTAGGACATTACCAAAATAGAATCTTCCATTTTGGAATTCTTGCGATGTAAAATAGAACAAAATCTGTGTTATAATTGCGGTAATAAACATCCTTAAGAAATATTTCTTAGTGTTTGAAGTCCTTGAAAATCCTTTAGCTACAGAATATGCATACATTGGGAAGGCTAGTCTTCCAATTGTCCTAGCTATTAGGTAAATATCATACGGGATATGATCAACAAATATATGAGCAGAGTGGTCTAATAACATAAATAACGACGCCAAAAGTTTAAACATTTTAATCTCCATTCTATTTGTATTAAATATAGCAAAAAATAAAATAAAATAAACCTATTTACTTGCAAAAATAAATATATTAATAAAGACTTGAATTATTTGAGAAAGTGTTCAATAATACTTGCGAATGACTTGATAAGTTATTATTCAATTAAATTTTCTTTATATATATTTTTTAAAAATTTAGCCAAGAAAATTCCTAAGAGGGAGAAATATATGAGTGAGAATCTGTTCTCAAGCAAAACTAAAGCAGATTTACTACAAATTGTGCGCATGACAGGTGTATTACCTATAGGTAAGGCAAGCAAAATGCGTAAGGCAGAGTTAGTAGAATTTCTAGAAAAAGAAATGAATCAAAAACCAGCTGAATCTTCTGATGCAAAAGAAGATAATACTATCGCATCTAAAACAACCACAGAATCTGAAAATAACGTTGAATCTGAAGAAAAAACACAAGATGATAGTAATGAAGCTGATAAATCAGATGATAAAGATGATTCTGAAGTCAGTGAAACTACTGATGAAGATAAAGCTAAGAGTGATACTAACGATTCTGCTAATAAATCTAATAAACAAACTTCTAGAACTAGAACAAAATCTAATTCACAATCTAATAAAAATAGAAGATCTCAACGTAAATCAAGAAATAAAAATGATAACACTAAAGATGAAGATAATATAAGTGCTGAAATTTCTGATGAAGAAGAGATAATTGCTAAACCAAGACCTAGAAGAAAAAATTATAAGGTCTACGATAGAAATAAAAAATCAACTGAAGAAAACAATACTGATACTAGCGATAATAATTCAAAAGATAATTCTCCTGCTGATAACAAACAATCTAATGAAAAAGAAGTTGAAACTGAAGAAGCCACTGGTGTATTAGAGATTATGTCAGATGGTTACGGATTCTTACGTTGTGAAAACTACATCCAAGGTCCTACAGACGTATATGTTCAAGCTCAATTTATAAAAAGATTCAATATGAGAGTCGGTGACTTAGTTAAAGGTACAGTTAAAAATAGACCTGATCAAGATCGTTATAGAGCACTTACATATGTTAATGAGATAAATGGTCGTGCACCAGATGAGATGAATAGGCGTGCAAACTTCGAAAGATTGACACCTATATATGCAGATGAGAGATATACCTTAGAGACAACAAGAAGTGAATTATCTACAAGAATAATTGATTTATTCTCTCCAATTGGTAAAGGGCAAAGAGGTATGATTGTTTCTCCACCTAAAGCTGGTAAAACAATTCTCTTACAAAAAATTGCTAATGCTATATCTATAAATAATCCAGAAGCAAAACTCTTCGTTCTTCTAATTGACGAAAGACCTGAAGAAGTTACAGACATGCAACGTAGGATAGATGGAGAAGTAGTATACTCAACATTTGATAAGTCCCCAGAAAACCATGTTAAGATTTCTGAGTTAGTCTTAGAACATGCTAAGAGATTAGTAGAGCTAGGCGAAGATGTAGTAATTCTAGTTGACTCATTAACAAGAATGGCAAGAGCATACAACTTAACTATTAATCCTACAGGTAGAACTTTATCTGGTGGTTTAGATCCAGGTGCATTACACCATCCGAAAAGATTCTTCGGTGCTGCTAGAAATATTGAAGGCGGCGGAAGCTTAACGATAGTTGCTACATCACTTGTTGAAACTGGTTCAAGAATGGATGAGGTAATCTTCGAAGAGTTCAAGGGTACAGGTAATATGGAAGTTTACTTAGATAGAAAACTATCAGAAAAACGTATATTCCCAGCTATTGATGTTAATAGATCAAGTACTCGTAGAGAAGAATTATTGCTATCACCTAAAGAGCTTGAATCTATTTGGGCAGTTAGAAGAGCATTTGGTTCATTAGATACAAGTAATGTTACTGAGTTAATCTTAAGCTTACTAACTAAGACTAAAGATAATGAGCATATGATAGAATCTTTAAATATTTCATTGAAAGATAGCAAGGTTTTAGAGGTAATGAAATCTAAGAGTGATTCACATGGAAATGGCAATCACTATAACCATAATAACTACTAAATTTTAAATAACTTAAGATTTAGTTGAAGAAAGTACGTAAACAGCAAGTAATCAAGCGAAAGCACTTGACAGTGAATATTATTTTGCTATACTTATTTAGCTGTAAAAACCGAGTCGTCATTCGTGATTGGATGAATTACGGGGCGAAATTCTGTTAAAAGAGGTGAAAATAATGAAAAAAGATATACATCCAGATTATACTACGAGTGTTGTTACATGTGCATGCGGAAATACATTTGAAACACGCTCAACAATTGACCAAATCAATGTTGATATTTGTAGCGAATGCCACCCATTCTACACAGGCAAGCAAAAATTAATTGATTCTGGTGGACGTGTTGATAAGTTCAACAAACGTATGAAACAAACAAATTCTAAGTAAGACAATTAGTTTGATTTTGAAGATTGCCTACAAATAGGCAATCTTTTTTTATGGATATAATTATATATTACATATTCGAAATGGTTTACATTAAGAGATAAACATGAAAACTGCTGAGTGGAAGAAACAAGCTTTATCAAAATTGAAAAATAACGAATACTACAAGGAAGATGAAGAGTATTGGTTAAATGACCTATTGTCTAAATTATTAGAGTCATTCAATGTTGAATTTAAGGAAGAGCTTAGTGAGTCAAATATTAATCTCTTAGATGAAAGGCTTGAAGAATTACTTACAGGAAAACCCTTAGCACAAGTCATTGGATTTACTTACTTTTATGGTAATAGAATAAATGTATATGAGAATGTACTCATACCTAGACCTGATTCTGAAGTATTAGTAGAAACGGTATTGAATTATTCTCATAGCTTACTTAGTAAGTCTAATCTGCAAAATAGGAAGATAAGACTACTTGAAATAGGCTCAGGGTCAGGAGCTCTGAGTATTGCGATTGCAAAAGAGTTCATTAGCTTAGGACTTGAGTTTGAAATTCTAGCAAGTGATATTTCCATAGATGCAATTAATGCAACTAAGAATAATATTGTTTTAAATAATTTATCTCAATATATAAGAGTTGAATATGCTGATATATGGCCAGAAAAAGTACTCAATGGAGATTATGTACCAGATTTAATCTTTTCTAATCCACCATATATAGATGCAATCGAAAAAGAAGTGCTAGAATTGATTGAACATGAACCTATTGAAGCACTTGTAGCAGATGATTCAGGATTGTACTTTTATAGGGAAATTTTGAACTCAGAATTTGTAAAACAAGGTTGTATAATTATTTTTGAACATGGATATAAACAAGCTGATAAAATAAAAATTATTGCAGATGAGACTGAGCACATTAAATTTATAAGTAGTAAAGAAGATATAGCTGGTAGAACTCGGGTGAGTGAGTATATTAGACTTTGATAAAGATTAAGGAATTATTATGATACAAGAAGAAACATTAAATAAATTAGATAGAATAGTTGCTAGATTTGAAGAATTACAGATGGAGATGAGTAATCCAGAAGTTATTTCAAATCAAGAAAAATATTTGGAGATTGTAAGAGAATCTTCAGATATACAGCCAACTGTTAATACTTATCTTGAATACAAAAAACTATATCAAGAGCTTATAGATAATAAGGAAATGCTTGAAATTACTCCTAATGATGAGAGCGACATGATTGCTTTGATCAAGGAAGAAATAAGTGAAGGTGAGAGTAGGATTGAAGAGTTAGAAGCAGAACTACTTGAGTCACTTAGACCTAAAGATCCTAGAGATGATAAAGATATCATTATGGAGATTAGAGCAGGAGCTGGTGGTGATGAAGCTGCATTGTTTGCTGGTGACTTATTCGACATGTACAAGAGCTATGCTGAAGGACGTGGATGGAAGACTGAAATTGCTGACCAGTCTGAAAATGACATAGGTGGACTTAAAGAAATCATCTTTACTATCAGTGGTAAAGGCGCATTTAGTAGATTGAAGTACGAGAGTGGAGTTCATAGAGTCCAAAGAGTCCCAGAAACTGAGTCAGGTGGTAGAATCCATACATCTACTGTTACTGTTGCTGTTATGGCGGAAGTGGATGAGGTTGAAGTTGATATTGATCCAAGTGATTTAAGAATTGATACTTATAGAGCTTCAGGAGCTGGTGGTCAGCACGTTAATAAGACATCTTCAGCTATTAGAATTACTCACATTCCAACAAACACTGTAGTTGCAATGCAAGATGAAAGAAGTCAGCACAAAAATAGGGATAAAGCGATGCAAATCCTGCGTGCAAGACTCTATCAGCTAGAAGAAGATAAAAGAAGTGCTCTAATTGCTGGTGATAGAAAGAGTCAGGTAGGTAGTGGTGATAGAAGTGAGAGGATTAGAACTTATAACTTTCCACAAGGTAGAGTTACAGACCACAGAATTGGACTAACTCTTTATAAATTAGAAGATGTATTAGGCGGTGAAGTTGATCAACTAATAGAACCTTTAATTGTTGCAGCAAGAACTGAGAATTTATTAAGCGATAATAATGAAGACTAAGATTATAGATGCTAAAAATTTAAATAATACAGAACTCTCCATTCAGTTAAAAGAAGCAGTTTCTTCTTTAATGAGTGGAGATGTTGTTTGTTTTCCTACTGAGACTGTATATGGACTTGGTGCAATTTGGAATAATCCTGATGCAGTAAGTAAAATTTTTAAAATTAAAGGACGTCCACAAGATAATCCATTAATTGTACATGTTGATTCCATAGAAGAAATGAAGAAGTACTTTTCTTTTTGGGATGATGTAGCTGATGCTTTGGTAAAATCTTTCACTCCCGGACCATTTACCTTAATAATGGAGAAGAATAAAGAAGTAGTGAGCCTAGTCACAGCGGGATTAAATACAATTGGAATAAGGATACCGGCTAATAAGATTGCTCAAGAGATTATTAAGCAGTTAGGGACAGGAGTAGCCGCTCCTTCAGCAAATATTAGTGGTAGACCTAGTCCTACAAATGCTATTGATGCTTATGATGATCTTAACGGTAAGGTTGAGTACATCATCGATGGTGGGGATTCAATGGTAGGATTAGAATCCACTATAGTTTCTTGGGACCAAAATGAATTAAAATTATTAAGACCAGGTGCAATAACAGCAGAAGATATTGAAAGAGTATTAAAAGAGAATTCTATTGATTTAGAATTAATAATTCTTAGTAATGAAACTTTAGAAGGTGAAGTTAAACCCTTAGCACCAGGGATGAAATATAGACATTATGCTCCTAAGGCAAAGGTCCATATTATTAGGGGTGAGAGTATTGAGAAAAAACTAAAGTTCCTTGAAACAGTCTCTAATAAAGGAGATAAGGATGCTTACTTCATCTCTGAAGAACTTTACAGCAAATTGCAAGAAACCAATAATATAAATCCATCTGATGAATTCATAATATTTTCAAATGAGAATCTTGTTGAAGATGCATCTCATTATTTGTTTAGTGCTTTTAGGGACTTTGACCGAAAAGGAGCTACAGATATCTGGGCAGAGGAACTTGAAGATAGTGAACTTGGTAGAGCATATATGAACCGCTTAACTAAGGCTGCAGATAATTGATATGATAAGCATTAGGCAAGGTTTTGAGTATCAAATTGATTTGACTAAGCTTAATTGCTTTGGTACAATTGCTTAGCTGTGTTGCTATGTTTATGGCAAACACATCCTTACTCTGTCATAGGGACAGGGTCATTAGTCCAAAAGGAGGTAAACTTATGAAGAACTACGAAATGATGTACATTGTAAACATTGATAATGATGAAGAAGCTAGACAAGCAATTCATGATAATGTTACTAAATTATTAGAAAACAACAATGTTACTATCGATGAGACAGATCATCTTGGTGTTAAGCGTTTTGCTTATGAAATCAATCACCAAAATGAGGGCGACTACATGGTCGTTAAATTTACAGCTGATGCTGACGTAATTTCAACTCTCAACGAAGAATTAAATATGAATGAAAACTTAGTTCGTCACATGATTTTCGCTATTGACGAATAATCGACGTACTAAAAACTTAATATTGGAGAAAGGCAAAACATGAATAAAGTTATTTTAATGGGTCGCTTGACTAAAGATCCTGAATTGAAGAGCACTAGTAATGGTGTAAGCAGAGCTACTTTTACAGTTGCTGTAGACAGAAGATTCAAGAGTGCTAGCGGTGAACGTGAAACAGATTTTATTAACTGTGTAGCATGGCGCCAAAATGCTGAATTTGTTTCAAGATACTTTACTAAGGGGCAAAAAATGTCACTAGTAGGTTCTTTACAAGTTCGTACTTGGGATGACCAACAAGGTAAGAGAAATTGGATAACTGAAGTAATTGTTGATGAAGTATATTTTGCAGAGAGCAAATCTGAGTCATCAAATAATAATTACAACAACAATAACAATTCTTACAGTAACAATAATAATAGTTACAATTCAGGTAATTATACAAGTTCAAGTGAAGGCTTCTTTGAAGCTCCAGATGATGACACACAATTGCCTTTCGATCTATAAAAGGAGGAGCATATGGCTGATAATAATAGAAGATTTAATAACAGAAGAAGACCTAGAAGAAAAGTATGTTATTTCACAGTAAATAAAATTACTCACATAGACTATAAAGATAAAGAGCTATTGAAAAAATTTATTTCTGAGGATGGAAAAATTTTACCAAGACGTACAACAGGTACTTCAGCTAAATACCAACGTAAATTAAATTCTGCTATAAAGAGAGCTAGACAAATGGCTATCTTACCATACGTAGTAGACTAGTTGATAATATGTAAGAATTTAAAACACCTCATCTGAGGTGTTTTTTTGTATCTGTAAATATGTTTTATAATAATAGGTATAAATGGATTTCTAGGTATAAAAAATCATCTTAATGAATTATACTTAGTTAAATATAAATATAGTAGGAGTAAATTAATGAAATTAATATTACTAGAAGATGTAAAAAATGTAGGTAAGAAGGATGAGATTGTAGAAGTTAGCAGAGGATACGCTAATAACTTCTTATTGAAAAATGGTTTAGCTGTTGAAGCTACTTCTACCAACGTTAATGAAGTAAAACAAATGAAGAGTGCTAAGAAGGCTCAAGAAGCTCGTGAATTACAAGCAGCTAAAGATTTAGCTGACGAACTAAAAGATAAAGCTTTCACTATCAAGAAGAAATCTGGTGATGATGGTAGATTATATGGTTCATTAACAAATATTGACGTTCGTGATGCAATGAAGGCTGAAGGCTATGATCTTGACAAGAGAAATATTAGTTTATCTACTAACTTAAAGAATGTTGGTAAAACATCAGCTGATGTAAAATTACATAGAGAAGTTTCAGTTAAAGTAAGTATTCAAGTTGAATCTTTATAATTAAGTGTTGATGGTGTAGATGATGCAAGAAGATTATCAAAATAATAATTACTTGGGTAATGCTAAAGTTCCACCTCAAAATATTGAAGCCGAAGAGGCTTTATTAGGTGCTGCGATTTCTTCTGCAAATGCTCGTGAACAACTCGTTAATTTGAGTGAGGATGACTTTTACCAAGAGAAGAATGCTAAAGTTTATCAAGCGCTCAAGCAAATGATGGGTGCTGGTGAGGCAATCGATATTCTGAGTGTTAGTGATCGCTTGGAACATGAGGGGTTATTAACGCTTGTTGGTGGTGTTAGTTATATTACATATTTAGAAGACAAGAGCTACAATCCTGCTAATGTTGGCGAATATGTAAAAATGATTAAAGAGAAGAGTAGATTAAGAAAATTACTTACATTTACTCAGAATCTTGAAGCTGCAATTTATTCAGGTAGAAATACAGCAGATGATTTGATTAATCTAATGGCAGCAGAAGTTGTTGCTAGTCGTGATGATATTAGCAGTAAGGATTTAATTCCTATCTCTGAAGTTCTGAACCACACTATTATGGAGTTGAGAAATAAAGAGAGTGATGAGCTAGCCTTAGATACAGGATATCCAGGACTGAATGGTATGCTTGGTAATCTTCGTAGGCAAACTCTTAATATTGTTGCTGCAAGACCTGCGATGGGTAAATCTGCATTAGCATTAAACATTGCTCTTAATGTAGCATTGAAAAATAAATTTGTTGCAGTGTTCAGTTTAGAGATGAGCCAAAATGAAGTTGCTCTAAGGCTATTAAGTTCTACATCAGGTATTGCTACTCAGGAAATTTCTAAGATAATGGAAGATCCAAGTAAAGATAATAAGCAAATTAATGATGCAACTTTAGCTCTTGTACAGACTAATATATTCATTGATGACTCTGCTTCTACAAGTCCTGCTGACATTAGAAGTAAGTGTCAAAGATTGTTTGCGCAACACGGTAGTCTAGATTTAGTAGTTATTGACTACCTGCAGTTATTAGCATCAGATGGAAATACATCTAATAGGCAACAAGAAATCTCTGAGATTTCTAGGTCATTAAAAATTATGGCAAGAGACCTGAATGTTCCTGTTATAGCTCTTTCACAATTGAGTAGAAGTGTTGAGCAAAGAGAGAATAAGAGACCTATGCTATCTGACCTACGTGAGTCTGGAGCAATTGAGCAAGATGCTGACGCAGTTATGTTCTTATATAGAGAGTCATATTATGATACTGAGTCAATTCCAGAGACTCCAGAAGAATCAGAATTAATCGTTGCTAAGAATAGGCAGGGAAGTACTGGTACTGTGAAACTTAATTGGTTCTCAGATATCACTACATTTAGAGAGAAGGAATATGTTTCCTATGATGCTCCACCTGAGAGTAACTATAATCCTTCAGATGCGCTTGATCTGCCATTTTAGAATAAATTTTAATGAGAGACATTTATAAAGTATTTAAAGATAATATTCAGAATCTACTTCCAGCTATAGATGGACTAATAATTTTAGGTCTATCAGCAGGTTTAGATTCTGTTTGTCTTTTTGACATGTTCTTAAAATACTTAGAAGAATTCCCTGGAGAATTTTCTTTAATTTCTCATCATCAAAATCACTTAATCAGGGATGAAGCTGAAAAAGACTTGGAATTAGCTAGGAAAGTATCTGAAGAAAATGGTATAGAGTTTTACTATTCAGTAGATGATGTGCCTAAATTAAGCTCTCAGAATTCTCGCAATGAAGAGGATATGGGAAGAGAAGTAAGATATAAGAATTGGCTTAAGCTAGTTGACAAATTCAGTAGTGATTATTCTGATATAAGAGTAGCAACTGCACACCATGCTAATGATCAAGCAGAAACTGTTCTTTTAAACTTATCTCGTGGTAGTTCATTAAAAGGATTAGCTGGGATCGAAAGAAAAAGAGACATTTTCATTAGACCATTACTAAATATCACTAAAAATGAACTCTATGAGTATGCTAAAACTAACGAACTAGAGTGGAATGAAGATTATACAAATTTTGATAGTGATCATAGAAGGAACTTTCTTAGAAATGTAATAATTCCTGAATGGGAAGGAAATACAGATGATGGTTTAGTTAATAGAATTGCTAATACAGCAAGTATACTGGCAGATGTAAACTCATTTTTTGAGGATTATTTAGAGAAAATTAGATTAGATTTAGTTATTGAAGGGAACATTGATTTTTACAATCCTAAATACAATTACTATGATTTGAAAAAGTATCATGACGTAGATGATCGCTTAAAAAAATCTCTTATTGCTCATATATTGAAATCAGAAAAACTTTTGAAAGATGTATTTGCAGTTCATATTGAGAATATCTATGATTTGCTAAATGAGAATCGTGGTGAAAAGAGTGTTGATCTACCATTTGAGTATGTTCTAACCAAGAATAGAAAGTTCTTCTATTTATATCAGGGAGAATATATATCGAATGAGTTGAGTGCAAAGATTAACCCAGTGAACTTGCTTGAACTTATAGAAACAAATTCCAATTCTTACATTAAATATATTGAAGACGAAGGTGTAATGAATAACGCTGATTTTCTTGTTAAGCAAGTAGATATTCAGGACATTGAAATTAGAAATTTTAAGACTGGGGACTATTTGATAAGAAAAGATGGTAAGAAAGTACTATTAAAGGAATATTTCAGTGAAAAGTTACTAAGGCTAGAGCTGCGTGACACTATAATTCTATTAGCTAAAAACAGCGAAGTACTATCTATAGGGAAGAGAATAATTAATAATAAGTTTTTATTAAATTCGGAAAATGCTGATATATTAAACAGCGATTCTGTCAGAATGGAATACAATGCCTTTATATGGTATAATTTTTCGGAAAAAACGTTATAAAAGGGAGTCAATAATGAGCTTGGGTGTTAGTGATGTAATGATTTCAAAAGAAGAAATCCAAGAAATGTGTAAAAAGTTAGGTGCTCAAATTTCCAAGGATTATGAAGGTAAAGAAATTTTATTTGTTGGAGTATTGAGTGGAGCATTTGTATTCTTAGCAGACTTAATTAGACATGTTACAGTCCCAAATAAAGTTGAATTTATGAAAGTAAGTAGCTACGGTTCTGGTACTGTTAGTACAGGAAACGTTAAAATACTGCAAGATGTAACTGAAGACTTGGAAGGTAAGCACGTAATTATTGTTGAAGATATCATTGATACTGGTCATACATTAGCTAAATTAGGACCTTTACTAAAAACTCGTAGACCAGCAAGCTTAGCACTTTGTACTGCGTTTGATAAATTCGAGAGAAGAGAAGTTGAATTAGATATCGACTACATTGGTATGCAAATTCCTGATGAGTTTATTGTTGGTTATGGCTTGGATTATGATGGTTACTATCGTAATTTACCGGATGTAAGATATATGAAAGAAATGAATTAGTAAATTTTAAGGAAATTAGGAGAAAACTAGATAATGAGTCAAAAAAATGAGAAAAAGAATAATAGCGGCGGTGGCTTTTCTTTTTACATTATATTAATTGTAATTATTATTGTATTAGCTAGCTTGTTCAGTAGAGGGGCAAGTGGTGTTGATCTATCTTATTCAGAAATCTTAGAACAAATTAGAAGTGGTAATGTTGAAGAAGCTGTTATTTCTGGTAGCTCTTTACAAGTATCATTTAAAAATGAAGTTCAAGGAGCAGAAGGCACAAGTAAGCAAATTTCACCATACTGGATGAATGATCTACTTGATGAATTAAAACAAGCAGAATCTGCACATAACATGGACTTCGATTATTCAGAGCCAGCTAATATAGCTAACTGGCTTAATATAATTTTACTGTTACTAATGTTTGGTAGTATGGCATTCTTCATTTGGATGATGTTCTCAAGACAATCCGGTGAAACAAGAGGTGCAATGAACTTCGCTAGAAGTAAGGCACGACTCGCTGACCCCGATGAGAATACAGTTACATTCGAGGATGTCGCTGGTGCAAAAGAAGAGAAATCGGAGCTGCAAGAGGTCGTTGACTTCCTTAAGAGTCCGGCAAAATACGAAAAACTTGGTGCAAAAATCCCTAGAGGTGTCCTATTAGTGGGTCCTCCAGGTACTGGTAAGACATTATTGGCAAAAGCCGTTGCAGGTGAAGCTGGAGTTCCATTCTATTCAATCAGTGGTTCTGACTTCGTTGAAATGTATGTCGGTGTTGGTGCATCAAGAGTTAGAGACCTATTTGAAACAGCTAAGAAGAATTCACCAGCAATTATTTTTATCGATGAGATTGATGCTGTTGGTAGAAAACGTGGTTCAGGTATGGGTGGATCACACGATGAGAGAGAACAAACACTAAACCAATTATTAGTTGAGATGGATGGTTTCTCACCAAGCTCAAACGTAATTGTTATAGCAGCTACAAACAGACAAGATATTCTTGACCCAGCCCTATTAAGACCTGGTAGATTCGATAGAACAGTTACTGTAAATAGACCTGACCAAAATGAACGTGAGGCTATATTAAAAGTACATGCTAGAAATAAACCTCTTGCAGATGATGTTAACTTTAAAGAAATCGCTCAAACAACTCCTGGATTTACTGGTGCTGACTTAGCAAACTTATTGAATGAGGCTGCTTTGGCCGCTGCTAAGAAAGGACAAAGTGAAATTTCTTACCAAGATATTTCATCATCAGTATTTAAGGTTATTTTAGGACCTGAGAAAGAAAGTAGATTAATTAATGATAAAGAACGTATTTTAACTGCATACCACGAGGGAGGACATGCTCTAACCTTACGTTCAGTATCCGAAACTGATAGAGTCGAAAGAGTATCTATTATCCCTGCAGGTCAAGCTGGTGGTTATACAGCACATAAACCATTTGAAGATATTTACTTTAATACTGAGAATCAATTATTGGCAGATATTATGGTAAGTCTTGGTGGTAGAGCTGCAGAAGAACTAGCATTTGGAGAAATCAGTACTGGTGCTTCAAATGACTTAGAAAAATCAAGTTCTATGGCTAGAAATATGATTACAAGATTTGGTATGAGTAAAAAATTACCTAACCAAGTATTTGGTTCAGATGATGACAATCCATACTCTGGAGCACAAACCACATACTCAAATGATTTAGCTAAGATTATTGATCAAGAAGTAACAGATATTATTAATAATTCATACAATAAAGTATTGAACATTCTTACAGAGAAGAGAGCTGTTCTTGATGCAATTGCTAATTACTTAATGGAAAATGAGAGAATGGATGGCGATATGTTCGAGCAAGTATATATCGAGAATACTACAGAAGAGCAAAGAGCAAATGATCCTGTAAATGCAGGTGTTGAGAATGCGGCAAGAAGAAATGCAGCTAAGTTTTCACCATCTGAACAAGAGTTCTCAGACGTTGAGTCAGTAGAAAATGCATAATTTTAAATTTATTTTTGAGCAAAAAATTAGGTCCTGGTTTATTTTACCAGGACCTTTTGTATTACTTATTGTATGTACCATGTTCGGTCTTACAAAACTCTCTAGCTGCTTCTCTTAAGTCTTCAGGACCTAAGAATAAGATTAGATCATCTTGTTCGACTCTATCCTTAAATATATCAACTAGGTCATCAACTGAATTTGCTGAGACTGCTTCATTGTACTTAGATGAGAAGTCTTCGGCGAACTTTTCAGCGCTTTGGCCATAATCGTCAAACTCTCTAGATGAGTAGATTTTGTAATAAACAACAAATGGATATTCCTTGAGAAGCTCAATGTAATCATCATAATAATCTCTAGCACGGCTATAGTTTAAGATTTGAACTATTGGCCAAATACGGTTATCAGTAACTTCATTAGCGGCTTCAAGTGTGACTTCAATTTCAGTGGGGTGATGGGCATAGTCAGCTACTACATCAGCTCCTAGGAAGCTACCGAAGTAATCAAATCGTCCGCTAACTCCTTTAAACTTGGTTAAAGCAGCTTGTTCAGCTTCAATAGTGCTTCCATGTAAATGAGCCATAATTATAGCGACTAGAGCATTGCTGACATTGTGTTTACCAGGGACACCTAATGTAAATTCAGCGTAAAATTCATTATTTTTATATACTTCAAAGCTAGCTGATGAACTTTCGTGAGTTAAGTTTTTGTAGTAGAAATCAGCTTGCTGTTCTTGTGATTTATCGTACTCGCCAAAAGTGATAATGTTAGGAGTTGTTAAATTATTTTCAGCAAGTTTCTCTTGATACTTAGCCAAAAACTCAGGAATATTATCAGCATCTGCAGGGAGAATGAGGTTTCCACCTTCATTTAGCTTAAGTGCAAAATCTACGAATGCATCAATAATATTTTCTAAACTACCGTAGTAATCTAAATGGTCTGCATCTATGTTAAGTATCGCAGAGCTTGTAGAATTAAAGTTCAAGAAAGATTTCTTATATTCATCTGCTTCATTTACTAGCAGTGTGTCAGAACCTAGTCGAACAGAATGATTATCGAAGTGTTCGAATTCAGAACCTAAGTGAACAGTAGGGTTTTTACTTGCTTCCATTAAGATAAGAGCAGTTAAACCACTAGTTGTTGATTTACCGTGAGTACCTGCTATGTTGATTACTTGATCAAACCTTCTTGTTAACCAGCCTAAAAATTCAGCTCTAGTGACTGTATTAATATTTAATTCACGAGCCTGTAATAATTCTGGATTAGAATCTGGGATAGCCGAAGAGTAGACTACTAAATCTGGTTGATAATTAAGAATATTTGGAGCAACTTGCTCATTATTAATCTCAACACCCATATCTATTAATCTTCTAGTTTGGCTTGAAATTCTAGGATCAGATCCAGAAACTTGAAAGTTTAGATTTAAGGCAATTGCTGCTAGACCAGACATACTAATACCATCAATACCAATAAAATAAATTTTACTATTTTCTGGTATATGGTTTAAAACATTTTTACTATTTGTCATATATAATCGCTTTCATAAATAATTTGAATTATGTAAATATTTTAACACTCTATGAAAATACTTTCATTAACTGCTAAAATAAGACGCAAAGAGGAAATAATAATGGGAAATAAAAAAGGTTTTGGTTTCTATTTAGGTAGATTTTTAATAGTAATGGTTGGACTAATTATAGGGGCCATTGTATTCTTATATCAAACACTTGGAAATGTTGATTTCGTTAATATTCAAGGTGTGGACCAGGATAATACTAACGATAATAATTTAGCTGAATATTTTAGAATAGCTGAGAGTCAAGATGAAGGTAATTTAGGGCATGTAGAGTTATTCATAGATCCAGACTATCCTATTACTTATGTTGAGCAAAAAGATTCAAATGTTGAAAATATTTTAGTCTTTGGTATTGATTCTAGAGGTGAAGAGGCAGCTCGTGCTGACAGTATCATGATTGTTACTGTTAATAGAAATGATAATAGCATTAAATTAACATCTGTATTAAGAGATACTGAAATGAATATGAATAGTTCTGCTGGAAGTAGAAATAAGGTTAATGCATCTTATGCCTTCGGTGGTGTCGGTATGTTGATTAATACTTTAAACAGTAACTTAGATTTAGATATTCAAAGATTTGTTATGTTTGATTTCTGGAGTGCTGTAGGTTTCGTCGATGCATTAGGCGGTGTTACTTTAAATATATCTAGTCAAGCAGAACTAGATGCAACAAATGATGTAATTAATGGTACTTCTAATGTATTAGGAGAAAATCCAAGTGACTATCATTTACAGAGTACCGGTGAAATTGAGATGAATGGTATTCAAGCAATTTCTTGGGCAAGAGTAAGAGCTATAGATTCAGACTTCGGTAGAACTTCAAGACAAAGAATGTTAGCTGATAGCATGATTGAAGAATTCTCTAATAAAAATCTTATATCACAAGGTAATTTCGCTGTATCAGTTTTAAACCAACTTGAAACTAATATTGATAGAAACAACATGGTGAGAATAGGGTTTAATGCAGTTGGTCTATTAGGAAATAGAGATCAATATTATGTTCCTCAAGAAGGTATGTATGATGTGAACTATAACAATTGGAATATGATTTATGACCCAGCTGTTCAAATTCCAGACCTACATAATTTCATTTGGAATACAGGTGAATAATATGAATAATAATCAAGAATCCATGCCAAATCTAGATGTAAAAAGAGTAGATGAGAAGATTGAAGAACTAACTCAGTCAGTTAATAATCATCCAAACCCACTTACTCAGAAAGAATTAGATTACTATAAAAGAGCAAGAGAAGAGGCTTTAAGAAGACAAAGTAAGGTTAAGCCTGTTAGCTCTTTAAACAATGTTCAGAAGAATAATTTTAACCCGAATTTAAAACCTGCTAGTAATCAAGATATAAATAATTCTCAATATATGAGAAACCATAGTCCTGAAAACTATCAAAAAACTGGTATTAGCCCTTATCCTGTGAATGTCAATAATAATCAAAATCAAAATGTACAGCCGCCTGTAAGCGAATATGCCAGACCTATAACCGCGGAACATAAGGCTGAACAAGACAAGATTAAGCATATTGAGAAACAAAGGTACTATGATTCAAGATATGCAGATGGTAAATCTAATAAATCAAAGAGTAGAAATTTTGAATTAAGACAATCTGAACGTAGTAGAGAAATTAGCCAAAATAATACTTATGAAGAGCAAAGAAATTTTCAAGAACCTAGACCTAAGAGAAGAAGAAGTCGTTGGATCTTTTGGCTATTATACTTATTAATCGGGATTGCAATTGGATATTTAGTGCCACTACTATTACTCCGACTTCTATAAAGTTTTATTTAGTATATAAATATGACAATGGCCACCTCGCTTGAAGTAGCCATTAGTTTTATAGTTATCAGAAGATTTAGTTATTATTAAATAGACGTTGCTCTTTACTTCTATGTAATAATTCAGCGATTTGAGATGATTGATCTAATATTCCTGAGATTGATGCTTGGTGATTTAATGCATCTATTAGTTCTGCTGTCATATTACTCATATCTACATCTCTATACCATGGTCTTGCTAGCATCTCCTCAGAGTGTGCTGTTAAGTTAGTACCATATAGTCTATGCAGATGACCATTGTTATATGCTTCATCTAGTGGAGCTAATCCATTTGTTAGAAGTGGGTAGGTTGCTAACATTAATACATTCTTAGCACCTAGTTCTTCTTTTAATGTCTTGGCTGTTCTAGTTACAGTTTCACCTGAGAAGACAATATCATCAATTATTACAGCTGTTTTACCTTCTAAATCATTACCTAGATAATTGAAGTTAACAATTGGGTTTTTACCATTTTCTCTAGTGCTAAAATCTCTTTCTCTAAAGAATGTACCAACTTGTAAGCCAAGCATGGAAGCGTAGTAAGTAGCACGCTTCATACCTTTTTCATCCGGACTAATAATAATAGTTTGCTCAGGATCATTAAAATCAATGTCTGGATTTTCACTAATAACTGATTTTAATAGGCTGTATGAAGTTGGAATGTTTTCAATTCCATATAATGGAATTGCATTTTCAACTCTTGGTTCATGTGGGTCAAAAGTCATAATAACTTGAACACCCATTCTATTTAATTCTTTAAGCATGTTTGCTGCATCTAAAGACTCTCTAGATGTTCTAATATCTTGCAAGCCTTGGTATAAGTATGGCATTACAACACTAATTCTTCTAGCCTTATTACTTGCTGCTAAAATCACTCTCTTAATGTTTTGGAAGTGCTCGTCTGGTGACATTGGAACTTCTCTTTGGAACATCTTGTAAGTTGTATAGTGGTTAGTTACATCACTAAAAATATATAAGTCATGACCACGGACAGTGTCGTGAAGGGTGGCTTTGCCCTCGCCGGAAGCAAAACGAGTAATCTCAGTATTTACCATGAAGTTATTTCTCATGAAACCAGGTTCATTAGTTAAAAGAGAAGGATACTTTTGAACTGTATTCATTCTTAAGTTGTATAGATGTCTATCAACCTTTTGGACGAATTCTTCAGTACCTGGTAGTGAAATCAAACCTACAGGACCATTTGTCTCCATGAAGTTTGCACCTGCAGAGTTATACATGTAGTAATTATCATCATTTAATTGGAATTGTATACCAGCCATTATTCACTCTCCTTATTTCTAATGCTATCTAAATATTCATTAATTTTATTAGTTTGATCAATTAAGTCAGACATAGAAGCATCGTGGTTTAAAGCATCAACAATAAGTGCAACGAAGTTTGAACAATCAATATCGTAGTACCAATCTCTAGCTAGTAATTCAGGAGTTCTATAAACTAAGTTACTGCTAAATACATAATCGATATGACCATCTTCATATGCCTTATCAAAATTATCTAGACCAGATGAGAAGAGAGCGAAGGTTGTACAACAGATAACTCGTTTTGCACCACGTGCTTTCATTTCCTTAGCGATGTCTAACATGGAATCACCACTAGCAATCATGTCATCGATAACAATAACATCTTTACCTTCAATATTATCACCTAAGAATTCATGAGCAATAATAGGGTTACGACCATCAACAATTTTTGTATAATCGCGTAGCTTATAGAATGTTCCTAATGGTTGTTCAAGTAAATTTGAAAAGTACATAACTCTATCAATTGCACCTTCATCTGGAGCAACAAATACAAGACTATCACCGAAGAAATCTATCCCTTCAACATTTTCGTGTAAAGCTGTTATTAATTGATTATGGATTGGAATATTTTCAAATCCAGAAATAGGAGTTGCATTTGAAACTCTAGGGTCATGAGCATCAAATGTAATTAAGTTATCTACTCCTAATACTTCTAATTCTTCAAGCATCCATGCAGCATCTAGAGATTCTCTAGAACTACGTCTATGTTGTCTACTCTCATATAAGAAAGGCATAATTACATTAATACGTCTTGCCTTACCACTAGCTGCCAAAATTAATCTTTTTAAATCTTGGAAGTGTTCATCAGGTGTCATTATTTTATCTTCACCATAGAATTTATAAGTAGCAGAGTAATTCATAACATCGACGAAAATAAATAAGTCATGTCCTCTTACAGTATCTTTAAAAGTAGCAGTCGCTTCACCAGTTGCAATTCTATTATTGTATGAAACTACTCGATAATCATCTCTCAAGAAACCATGTGATTTTATTTCAGCATCAGCAGAGTATCTATTTCTTCTTTTAGCTAAATATTCATTTACTTGACTAGTAAATTCTTTTGCTCCTGGAGTTGCAACTAGACCAATAGGTCCTACAGGCTCCATATAATTATCACCGTCATGTTTATAACTATAATATGATCTATATGGTGATTGTCCCTTGAGCTCAGAAGACTCGTTCATAAAAATTCCTCCATATGTTCTTTCGCATTTTCCGTGAACTTGTAAAATATTAATTTACATTGATATAATGTAAACTTATATTAATCGTAATCAGCTCTATTATATTATAAAAGCTAAGCGATTTCATTGTTCTTTAAGACAGTAAAGAGTATACAGTAAATAAGTAAACACATAGTGATAAGGAAGATAAAACAATGCTAAATTTTGGAAATATGAAACATATAAAAACTGCAGGTTCAGTAAAGGATCTTCCTGAGGCGAACTATCCTGAAATAGTTTTAGCAGGTCGTTCAAACGTCGGTAAATCAAGTTTGATTAATGCACTTGGTAATAATAAAACCTTAGCTAGAGTCTCTTCTAGTCCAGGTAAAACTAGATTAATTCTTTATTTCTTAGTTGACAATGAATTTATTCTAACTGACTTGCCTGGTTATGGTTATGCAAATGCCGATAAATCCACTGTATCTCAGTTCAACAAGCTTACAGATGATTATCTGTCCAGTGATAGACCTATAGAATTAGTCCTTTTCCTATTAGACATTAGACATAAACCTAGTGTTCAAGATGAGATAATGTTCGAATATTTAAATGATGTAGGCTTACCATATGTAGTTATTTTGGCCAAAGCAGACAAACTTAGTCGCAAACAAATCAATGATAGAATTATAGAATTTAGAAAACTAGATTATATAGGTCAAGAGGGAGCTATTTTCCCAATCTCTAGTTCTAAGAAAGAAGGCTTGCGAGATTTACAAGAATTCTTATCTGATTATGTTGCTGAGCTGAAAGAAAATTCGTAAACAAAAGTAGTTTTTACTTATTAAATGTAGATATTATTTAAAATCCTTCTAGTTAAGATTTACTGGGAGGATTTATGCTTTCAGTAATTAATAGAACAAAAGAAATTTTTATTGACTTGGATAAGAAGTATCCAAGCTTAGTTCTTGTTATTTTTAGTTTTATATTGGCAAGTCAAGTAATTGTATTTAGAGTTAATTACATTATATTAATTATCCTTCTACTCTTTATACTGGTTTATCTTCAGAATAAACCAAATGTATTTAAACTTATTTCTATAGTTTTAATTATATGGATATATCTTAGTTTTTCGCTTCATAAATATTATCAATCTTCATTGATTTATGATTTTAGACATAGCTATTTAGAAAATACTAATTTTGAAATAGTTATAGACAGCATTGAGTTAAATAGAGTTGATGAAAGAGTAATTATTGAAGGTGAAATAATTATAGGTAAAAATGAAAGAATAAATGTCTATTTTTCTACTAGAAATGAGAAGTTTTTCAATCTAGTTCCTGGTCAAGTCATCTTATTGAATACTAAAGGCAGTGTTATTTCCCCGGAAAGAATTCCTAATGGATTTGATGAGGAAGAATGGTTAGCTAAGAAAGGTATTTATTATAGAATTCAAGTTAATGATAATACAAATTTTAGAGTTTTAAGAACTATGAATTTTGGTTATAGATTAACTAGAAAAATACATGAATTAAGAAAATATTTTACTGAAAACTTGAGAAAGTATAGCAATGTAGATACTGCTGGATTAATACCTGCAATGCTATATGGAGACACTCAATATCTATCTTCTGATTTGGAGGATAGATTTCAAGACTTAGGTCTATCTCATGTTCTAGTTGCTTCAGGGAGCAATGTTAGTTTAGCTCTAAGTATTATAGATATGATTCTAAAGAGATTTACAAAGAACGGAAAGATAAAAATAATATTTGAAATACTCTTTTTATCTTTTTTATCTCTATTAAGTTTATGGGATATTGCAATTACTAGAGCTACAATAATGAAAGTTATTGAGTTAATTTATAAATTCAATAATAAGCGGAGCAGTAAAATTAATTATCTTCTTATATCTATATTAATAATGTCTATTATTAATCCTTATAATCTTTTGAGTATGTCTATGCAATTATCTTTCTTAAGTTGCTTAGCTGTCTATTCATTTCAAGATATTCAATTCAAAAGAACTTACAAGAAGAGGCAGACTAAGAGTATATCTAGAAGACTTATTGAGAGTTTATATCTTTACTTATATATTCAAATATTTATATTCCCTATACTATTTCAGATGGATGCTGAATTTTCATTAGTAATGATTGTTTCAAATATATTCTTAGTATTTCTAACTGAGATATTACTCATATGGGCTTTTATATTTATTTTTATATCACCGATAGGATTATTAGCATCAGTTTTTGCAAGTTCATTAATGGGATTAGCAAGTTTTATTTTACTTACGTTTGAATATATTTTTAAACTATTCAACTTATATATATCTATAGAAAATATCTTCTATTTCATTTTGATATTTATTCCGTGGAGTAAGATTTATGATATTAACTTAAGTAGATTAGAAAAGAATGTGTTTATTAGAATTAAGTTCATTGCTGCTATTTTACTCATAGTGATATACGGTTTAATTGAGAATAATACATATGGAGTATATTTCTTTGATGTAGGTCAGGGTGATAGTAGCTTGATAAAGACTAAGTCAGATACTGTAATGATTGATTTGGCTAGAACTTATGAAGGTAGAAATGTTGTTTCTGCTTTAGAACATTTAAATATTAAAACCATTGATTATTTAATTTTGACTCACTTGGATGAGGATCATGTGGGGGGACTGGAGGCTTTGGCCAATAGTGAGATAAAAATTGATAATATTTTATTAAGTAAATTTGCTAGTAGCGAAGAAGATAAATATTTAAATTTGATGGATATTTTATCGATTGTTGAGCTTGATAATATCTACTATTTAGGAGCAGGTGATGCACTATATTTAGATGAAATACAGATGGAATTTCTAGGACCAATTCTAGACAGTCAGAATCATAACAATGATAGTCTAGTGTTTATAAGTAGACAATTTTATACTAATATACTTTGGACAGGAGATATTGATATTGCAACTGAGCATTCTTATGTTGTTGAATATGTGGCCCCAAACATAGATGTAATTCATGCTAGTCATCATGGGTCAAATGACGGGACAAGTGAAGAGTTGTTAAATTGGGCGAATCCAGAATTTGCTGTGATCAGCGCAGGATTTAGTAATAGATATAGACATCCATCGATAAATGTATTAGAACGTCTGGAAGAGGGGAGAGTTGAAGTTTGGCGAACTGATCTAAATGGAACTATCTTAATGCGAGCAGATGGGAAATCAGCTAAACTAGAGTATATTTTTCAATCTATCTATATGCCAGATTTTTATGATAAAATAAAACTTGCGGTTAAAGGGGAGTAAATGGCTAAATCTATATTTTCTTATCATCAAATTTTATCTAAGTTTAAGGCTGAAGATTACTCACAGCTTTATTTATTCTATGGAGAAGAAGAGTACCTAATTCAATATTTAATTGGGAAAATTGAGCAACGATTCTTGAATGAACACAGTAGACAATTAGATGCTAAAACTATAGATTGTGAATCATCATTAACAAAATTAAATGTTAATGAATTACTAGCTGAGCTGCAGACACCTAGCTTCATGAGTGAGAAGAAGGTTGTTATTATTAAAAATAGTGGAATACTTGCTAAGAAAAGTAATGAGGCAGAGGCGATATTAGATAAAATTTATCCTGAGTTAAATTCAGGTGCTATTCTTATTTTCGTTGAAGAGAAAATCAATAAGCGACTAAAAACTTTATCTAATTTTCAAGAATATGGTGAAGTAGTTAACTTAGAAAAACAAGATGTTAATACATTAATAAACTGGGCAGGACAGTATTTCGGTAAGCATTCAATTAATATTAGCAAAGAAGCTGCTGAGAATCTAGTTGAAAGATGTGAACGTAACATGCTCTTGCTAAGAAATGAGTTTGATAAGTTTAGGCTAATTTGCCAATCTAGTAATATCAATAAGATTGATATGGAAATGATAGAGGAGTATTCTGTTCCTGATGTAAGAGCTGGTATATTTGAGCTTACTGATTCTATAGCTGCAAAAAGGATAGATAAAGCTTTAGATTTATATGATAAAATGCTTGAGCAAAAAATTAGTCCAATATACATTATGTTTATGGTCGCAAGACAATTTAAACAATTATATGTTGCTAAGAAGAGTAAGAATAAAAATGAACTTAAGCAGAAACTGAATTGTGGTGATTTTGTAGCAAATAAATTGCTTCAACAAATCAGGAACTTTTCACTAGAAGCTATTCATCAAGCTTACTTGAGCACAGCAGATATGGATTATAAAGTTAAGAGCGGACAGGTTAATGAGAGACAGAGTGTTGAGCTTTTAATTTTAGAAATTGCAAACTTTTAAAAAGCTAAGTATTATATTTAATGCCTATTTGCTTTATAAGAATAAATTAATAAATTATATAAATACAGGAGAAATAAAATGAGTTACTTTTCAGAGTGGAACGAGAAGATTGTAGATAATACAAATGAGAAAGAGTTTAATGATTTTGTAGAGTATTATTACACTACAGAGCAAACAGCTTATGACACCCTCTTTAAATTTTATCCAAACCAAGTAGTTGAAGGTACAGCTAAAGAACTTGCAGAGAAATTAGCATACGGGGAAAGAGACATGGTTTTCTTCGTGGGTTTCTTAGATGGTATTAATAAAAATCTTAAAGACGAAATAGATTTAGACAATCTTAATGATGATACGCATGTTAAGCTAGATATTGATTATGAGAAGTTATTATACGATATGCATGCAAATCAAGCATCTTGGTTATTCCAATTAGATTCATGGGATAATATTTTAGATAAAGAAAAAAGAGATGAAATTGCTCATCAGTATAGAACTGATAATATAGCAACAAGCGACAAGTATGGTAGAAATGACCCTTGTCCATGTGGTAGCGGTAAGAAATATAAAAAATGTCATGGAGCGTAATTTTATGTCATATGAAAAAGTTTCAATAAAAGAACTATATTCAAATCCAGATAAGTATGCAGATAAGACAATAGAAATTAATGCATGGGTTAGACAGATTAGAGTTCAAAAGAAATTTGGATTTATTCAATTGAATGATGGTAGTAATTTTAACAATGTTCAAGTAGTTCTTGAGCGTGAAAAAGTTGCTAACTATGATGAGATTAGAGGTCAGTATATCGGTGCTGCCTTACAAGTAAGAGGTGTATTTCTATTAACTCCAGATGCTAGACAAGCATTTGAGATTAATGCAGATACTGTTGAGGTAATTGGTACTAGTGAGCAAGATTATCCACTACAACCCAAAGAACATACTCCTGAATACTTAAGATCTATTGCACATATTAGACCTAGAAGTAATACTTACTCTGCTGTATTTAAAATTAGATCAGAAGCTTCATATCAAATACATAAATTCTTCCACGATAGAGACTTCATCAATGTTCATACGCCAATAATCACAGCTAGTGATGCTGAGGGTGCTGGACAGATGTTTAGAGTTACTACATTGGATTTAGACAATCCACCTAGAACTGAAGATGGAGAGATTGATAATAAGGAAGATTTCTTCGGAAAAGATGCATATTTAACTGTTAGTGGACAATTAAATGGTGAAGCCTATGCTCAGGCATTTGGAAAGATTTATACATTTGGTCCTACTTTTAGAGCAGAGCATTCATACACAGCAAGACATGCTGCAGAGTTCTGGATGATAGAACCTGAGATTGCTTTTGCCGACTTAAAAGATGTTATGGCTCTAGCTGAAGATATGATGAAGCATATACTAAGTGAGATTTTGAACAACTGCTCAGATGAGATAGATTTCTTAAATGACCATGTTTACGATGGATTAAGAAATAGATTAGAGTCAGTTGTAAATTCAGACTTCGCAAGAGTTACATATACTGAAACTATTGATATTTTACAATCTGCAGATGTTGAATTTAAGTTCCCAGTAGAGTGGGGAAGTGACTTACAAACTGAGCATGAAAGATATCTTTCAGAGAAACATTTTGGTGGGCCAGTATTTGTAACCGACTATCCAAAAGATATCAAGGCATTCTACATGCACGTGAATGACGATTCTAAGACAGTTGCTGCTGTAGACTTACTTGTTCCTGAAATAGGTGAGATAATCGGTGGAAGCCAACGTGAAGAGCGTCTAGACGTATTACTGGAAGAAATTGAGAGACGTGGAATGAATCCAGAAGATTATTCATGGTATTTAGAGCTAAGAAAATATGGTTCTACTCCTCATGGTGGTTATGGATTAGGTTTTGAAAGATTAATTATGTACCTAACAGGTATTAGTAACATTAGAGATGTCCTTCCATTCCCAAGAACTACAGGTAGCGCAGAATTCTAATTTTATATATTTGTGCCTATTTGTAGCTAATTTAATACTAAATATAAATTTATAATCACTCCTAATTGGAGTGATTATTTTTATGGAGGTATTAATGAATAATTCAATTAAATCATTACCTGAGAGACAAAGACCTTATGAGAGATTCTATTATGATGGTGGTCAGAGTTTATCTGATCAAGAATTATTGGCTATTATTCTAGGTAGTGGGTCAAGCAAAATGAATGCATTAGAAACAGCAAGTAAGATGCTTATGACACTTGGGACTAATGAGGGTATATCTGAATTAAGAAGAGCGTCTATTGAGCAGTTAATGGAAATACCAGGCGTTGGTATTAGTAAGGCTATTAGGATCAAGGCTTCTTTTGAATTAGCGAATAGAAGTAAGTATAGAAAATTAGAAGCAGGTGTAGATTGTTCTAATCCTGAAAACATAAGTGAATACTATTTTAATGAAATTTCTGAGTCTGAAAGAGAAGAATTGAGAGTTTTATTGCTTAATGCTAAAAATATCTTATTAAGAGAAGTATTAATTTCTACAGGAGGGTTATCTTCAACAGTTATTTATCCAAGGGATATATTTAAAGAAGCCGTTAGAGCTAATGCATCATCTATAATTCTAATTCATAACCATCCTTCTGGTAATCCACAACCTTCAATGAGTGATATAGAAACAACTATTAAAATCTTTGAAGCTGGTGAAATACTAGGCATACGACTACATGATCATATAATATTCGGGAAGGATATATATTTTAGTTTGCATGCTAGTGATGAGTATCGCTATATATTCAAAACAATGTAATATAAAAGACACATTTTCAAATTTATTTAAGATAAAATAGCTTAAAGGTATTCAAAATAATATCTTAATATATTGAACTGTTATTAAAGTGTTTAGTATAATTAGCACAAATATTAGCTTGTGCTTACTTGTGTTTATTGATAGAATTGTTTTGATATGAACGAAAATTGGAGGGGCTTAAATGAAAATTGTGCTTTTGGCAGAACCAAGAAAAGTAGAACTACTAACTAACTTTTCTATAGCATATAAAAACACACTATCTAAACATGATTTAATTTCTGTTAGCCATGTTGCTGACAGCATTGCCAATGCATCTGGCCTTAAAGTTACAGGTATTCCTACAGACGCAAACGCTAGTATAAATCATCTTGCCGCTAGAGCAGAGTATAATGAAATTGATGCAGTTATCTTCTTAAGAGATCCACAAGGATCAAACTATGAGAGAACTGATTTAATAATGAGATCATGTGATAGAAACAACATTCCTTATGCGAGTAACCTTGCTACAGCAGAAGTGCTAGTCTTGGCTATTGATAGAGGAGATTTAGACTGGAGAGAGCTGATTCACTAATGAGAGCAGTTATTCAGAGAGTTACAGAAGCTTCAGTACATATTGATAACGAATTATTTAATGAGATTAAAAATGGTTATATGATTTTACTGGGAGTTGGACAAAATGATACTCCTGATGATATCAAATGGCTAGCTAAGAAAATAGCAAACTTAAGAATCTTTACAGACGAAAATGACAAAATGAATTACAGCATACAACAAGTGGAAGGTGAGATTTTATTAATTTCTCAATTTACACTCTATGCAGACTTAACCAGGGGCAACAGACCTGGTTTTTCTGAGGTTGCAAGTCCTGATTTAGGCAACAAGCTGTATGAAGATTTTGCGAAAGAATTAGAAGACTACGATATTACTGTGAAAATGGGTGTTTTTGCTGCAGATATGCAAGTTTCACTTGTTAATGATGGACCTGTAACTATAATTTATGATACGGAATTAAGATAATGATTATTTTAAAAGATATTTTAGAAGATTTTTTATATTTCCCTAATCTTACTTATTCTTTAGAAGATACTCTAGAGAATTTTGGATTAAAGGTCTTAGAAACTAATAATTTCGCTGTTAAGTATTCTGATATTAGAGTTGTTAAAGTTAAATCTTATCAAGGTTTTAATGAAGATAGAAATCTTCATCATTATTTAGATAACTTCTCAGAAGATGTCTTTTCAGAAATTGAATTAGATATTGAAGATGTAATTGTCTTAAAAGATTCAGATAAATTATATACATATGAAGATTTAGCTGAGATTCCTTTCCTAGAAGGTGAGGGAGTAGTTAAACTTCCTTCATTCTATAACTATGGAACTAGCTTAGCTAATTCATTAAATATTGCTTATACATTTTATGAAGTTGATGATAGTGAAAATACCTTCAACTCATATTATTCATTAGCATTAGCTATATCTGAGAAAGATGGTTTTCCATTCTTAGAACCAGAAATTATCACAGTCAATGAAATTCAAACTATCGATAAACCTGAAGGGTTAGATGATGTAGATGAGTTTAATTTAGCAATTACAGCTGAAGATACAAAAATACCTTCTTGGTTAAGAATGCGATTGAAGATTCATGATATTCATCCTCAGAGCTTAGCTGAAGCGTTACAAGCATATTTGAAATTAGAATATAATTTTAATTTAAATCTATTAATCCATGAAGACTACTTTATTTATTCAATATCAGAAGAAAACAAGAAGGCATTTGCAAGATTGCAAGAATTTTGGGAGCAAACAGCTAAGATTCAGGTATTTGAATTTAAATAGACATTGTAATTTTTGTAGATAATACAAGAAATTTGAGATATAAATGAAATGGACCTCTTAAGTAAAATTTACTTAGGAGGTAATTTTATGTCACATATACTAGAAAGTGCAATAGTAGTTCCTATATGTATTTTGCTTCTTGCTTATAGCATTATGCAGATACCCTTTGAGTTTGGTCGCTTAGTCGAGACCAGTGAAAATTATGTTCAAATCCATGATACTGATGATAAGGTTTATCAGCAAGTATCATATGGTAGAGAACAAGTGCAAACCCAAGTGCATGTTAAGCCACAAAAATTATTAGATTTCATACATTTCATTGATGACTCTGCAATTGAGATTCAATCGATTCTACAAGGAGTCAGTGATGAATAATAGAGAAAGTGGAAGTATAAGTATTTTAGCTGCAGTAATTTCTATGAGTATTTTATTTTTATCACTAGGGATTATTCAATACTCTAAAATTTATAATGAACAGGTTAGTTTAGATAGAAGAATAGATTTACTGGGTGATTATATCTTGTCTGAATACGATAGGGATCTATATAGACGATATGGGTTATTTGGATTTGAGAGTGGAAATAATTACTCTAGTTTCTATAATGAAAACTACTCAGAATTAGATAATTCAACTGTATTCATGATACAAAACCTCACTAGTTTATATTCAAATTCAGAGATGAAGAGGCAAATCTTAAATTTTACTAGAGGAAGGATTCCAACTCTAATCCTTAGTGAAATAGAAGAACGTTCAAATGCAATCACTGATTTAATATCTAGATTACCTAGCACACCAGAAATAGGTGGATTAACAGATGGATTTTTCAATGATATTAGATCTATTTTTGGAAGTAATTATTCACCTGGATCTCTAAGCATGTGGCTTGATACTGATGAAAATGCATCTGGTGAAATATTCCTAAGTAATAGTTCTTCTATGGGAAGTCTATATCTTGAGAATCAAACCCTAGATAACACTTATAGCACTGATGAAGACAACAGTGAAGAAATAGATACAAGTGAGCTTGATGAGTTTAATGAAGACTTATCTAAGTTAGATGATATATCTAATCAATTAAACTTTGATGAGACTCTAATAATAGATGAGAGTAAATATGGTAATAATGTATTTTCACCATTTATGCAATTAATTGATCAAGCTAATAATTTAATTAGAAATAATGAAATTATGTTTATAGATGGCTTGATATTTAATGAATATGTATTAAATCAATTCTCATCTAGATTAAGAAATAGTGAAACAGATTTTGAGTCCTTAGCTGGAATAAATTTTAATGATTTATCATTTTCGAGTGTATATGAAGCAGAAGAAATCATCATAGGGAATAGTGATAGTAGATTTGCTAATAATGCTGTTCAAGTAAGCATATTTTCAATTAGATTACTTACTAATGTAATAGCAAATTATAACAACAGCAGCTTAATGAGTTTATATAGAACAACAGGAAGTATAATATCACTATTAATAGCTCTTATTACAGTTGGTCATGTTCAAGTAGAAGCTGAAGCTATTGCATCTGCATTATTAATTATTGATTCTGCTATTGATTCCTGGTCAGATTTGCAATCTATAAATGAAGGGGAATCTTTAGTCTTCTATGACGATAACAGTGATAAATTTTATACAGAAATAGAATTGAATTACTATGACTATTTAAGATTAATTGCTCTATTAGTGCCAATTGAGAATCAGTTAGATCAAGTAGGTAGAATATTAAATATAAATCTTAATAAACACTATTTCGTAGATGCAATTATATATTTCAATTATAAAAATGTTTATTGGGAACAAACTGCTATGAGGACTTTTGCCTATGAGTAAGAATCCTTATATGGACAAGGGATCAATATCTCTTGAAGCTTCCTTAGTAATACCTGGATTTTTAGTGTTTCTATATGTCATTTATTTAAATGTTATGGCTTATAGAGTAGACTTAATTTATCAAGAAGCTGCATACTCAGCAATAAATGAGTTTTCTCTTGTTTCGACATTCTTAAATGATGAAGAATATTTAGAAGATGTTTCTTGGTTAGAATTAGAATTAAAACTAGAGAATTTAACGAAGGGTTACATTAATTCTCAATGGTTAAAGTTAAGACACAATCATTGGGTTGAGAAGAATTTAGATAAAAATATAAAAGATTTTTTTATTAAGAGCAATACTTCTTCAATTAAAAGAATTGATTCAACTTTAGTTTACGAGTATTCATACAAGGGGCCAAATGTTTTAGGCGAGAAAGAATATAGATATATTCTTCAGGTTCCATATTGGGGAGGGTTATCACTAGACTCACTGAGTTTTGAATCGTCTGAACGAGAGGAAGAATCAAGTGGAATTTGGGAAGAAGATTCATTTACAAGAGGAAGATATTTTAGAGAAAATTCAGGAGCAAATTTACCAAGTAATTATCCAACAATAGCAAGATTTGAAAATGGCACTGCCTATAGTATTAAGAGTATTGATTTGACTGCTCCGTCTTATCAATCAGCTTATAATTTGTCTAGAAGGATTAGTTCTTATGCGAGACAATTAAGAGATTTTAAAGGAACTAACTCATGGGGAAGGGATAATATAACTATTCATGAAAATGAAATAAGAACTAGAGTATTATTGTTAATAATTCCAGAGAATAGTTCAATGGAAGCAAAGAGCATACTTCAAGAAGAAAAATTGCATTGGAGATTTAATGGAATAGAAATTAGAATTGAAGAAAATGGAATTAGTCAAATGTATGAGTAAATTTCACTAAAGTTAATATTGCATGATATAATTAAGAATGAAAACTAAGCGAAGGTAAGGGAAAAATTAATGGGTCTTTTTGAAAAGATATTTGGTACCTATAGTGAGAGAGAAATAAAAAGAATAAATCCTATAGTAGATAAAGTTCTTTCATTAGAATCTGAATATTCTGCATTGTCTGAAGAAGAGTTAAAAGCGAAGACATCAGAATTTAAAGAAAGATATGCTAATGGTGAAACTTTAGACGATCTATTGCCAGAGGCTTTTGCAACTGCAAGAGAAGCTGCTTGGCGTGTTCTAAACATGAAACATTATCCAGTTCAAATCATAGGTGGTATTGTATTACACCAAGGTAGAATTGCTGAAATGAAAACAGGTGAAGGTAAAACTTTAGTTGCTACATTGCCTGTATATTTAAATGCTATTAGTGGTAAAGGTGTCCATGTTGTTACAGTTAACGATTACTTGGCACAACGTGACAGCGAATGGATGGGTAAGCTTTATAACTATCTAGGATTATCAGTAGGTTTAATAGTTCATGGTAAGAGTAAGAAGGATAAACGTAAGGCTTATGCTGCGGATATCACTTATGGTACTAATAATGAATACGGATTTGATTATCTAAGAGATAACATGGTTACTTATAAGAGCCAACAAGTTCAAAGAGGATTGAACTATGCAATCATTGACGAGGTTGACTCTATTCTTGTTGATGAGGCAAGAACACCACTTATCATATCTGGTAAGGGTGGAGAGTCAAGTGAGATGTATGGTAGAGCAGATGCATTTGTTAGAACTCTAAAACCATATGTAGTTGCTGAAACAGATACTAAAGAATCAACAGATGATATTGCAGGAGATGCGGATTATGTTGTTGATGAGAAGGCAAAAACTGCTGTTTTAACATCTAACGGTACTGCTAAGGCAGAACGTTACTTCAATATTGATAACTTATCTGATGAAGCAAACTTCGATCTACAACACTTTATTAATAATGGTTTGAAGGCTCACGGTACAATGCATCGTGACGAGCAATACATTGTTAATGATGGTGAAATTGTTATCGTTGATGACTTCACAGGTCGTTTAATGGAAGGTAGAAGATACTCAGATGGTCTACACCAAGCTATTGAAGCTAAAGAAGGTGTTAAGGTAGAACGTGAGAGTAAGACACTAGCTACAATTACTTTCCAAAACTTCTTTAGAATGTATAAAAAATTAGCAGGTATGACAGGTACTGCTTTGACCGAAGAAGATGAATTTCAAGGAATTTACAGTCTTGATGTTATTGAGATTCCAACAAACAAACCTGTAATACGTGAAGATGTTCCAGATGCTGTTTATAAGACAGAGCGTGGTAAATTACAAGCCGTTGCGGAAGCTGTTAAAGAAGCTAATGACAAAGGACAACCTGTATTAGTTGGTACAGTTTCAGTTGAAGACTCAGAAAAAATTAGTAAGATCTTTACTAAAAATGGAATTAAGCACAATGTTCTTAACGCTAAACAGCACTCCAGAGAGGCAGAAATTGTCGCTCAAGCAGGTCAGCTAGGTGGAGTTACAGTTGCTACTAACATGGCTGGTCGTGGTACTGACATTCTCTTAGGTGGTAACCCAGAACATTTAGCTAAGCAAGAAATGCGTCAATTAGGATATGAAGAAGAATTAATTGAAGCATCTACAGCACATAACGACACTGAAGATGAGCAAATTCTAAAGGCTAGAGATGTTTATCAAGAACTATATGCAAAACATAAATTAGTAACTGATAAAGAAAAAGAAAAAGTAATTGCTGTTGGTGGTTTATTCATCGTTGGTACTGAGAGACATGAGTCTAGACGTATTGATAATCAGCTTAGAGGACGTTCAGGTAGACAAGGTGATATAGGTGAAAGTAAGTTCTACTTATCCTTAGAAGATGATTTAATGCGCCAATTCGGTGGTGAACAGATGACTAATATGTTCAATACACTAGGTGTAGATGAATATACAGAAATTCAACACAGAATGTTATCTAATGCGATTGAATCTTCTCAGAAGAAAGTTGAAGGACGTAACTTCGGTATTCGTAAAAATGTTCTTGAATACGATGACGTTATGAACCAACAAAGAGAAGTTATTTATGCAGAAAGAAATAAAGTTCTAGATGGTGAAGACTTACAGGATGTATTTGAGAGTTACATTAATCTTGCTATTGAAAATATTGTCACAGAGTTTAGTCAAGCTTACGACAATATAAGAAATGAAGAGATAAACTTATCTGGTTTAATTGCACAGTTAAGAGATATTACTGGTGATTTAGATGTTTATGAAAATCTAGAAGATAGAATTGATTCAGGTGATGATTTTGCAGAAATCACTGTAGATATTCAAGATGCAGCTATTGAGAAATATCACGCTAGAGAAGAAGAAGTTGGTGGTGCTGAAATAATGAGAGAGGCTGAAAGAGTAGTATTACTTAAGACAGTTGACTCAAAATGGATGGATCACATTGATGATATGGATAGACTTAAGAGTGCTATTAGCATGAGGTCTGTTGCTCAGCATAACCCAGCTCAAGAATATCGTAGAGAAGGTTATATGATGTTCCAAGAAATGAATGAGTCAATCGCAAGAGACTCAGCTCGTTTAATTCTTAGAGCACAATTTGTAGCAAATGAAAAACCTGAAAGAAAAGAAGAACCTAAGAATACTACCGAAAATACTACAGCTGATGGTGAAGTAGTAGAGCAAGATAGAAGAAGAACTCAACAAGCTGCTAATGCTATGAGAAGAGCAGAAGCACAAAAGAGTGATGCTAAAGGACAAACAGCAGCTCCTGCACCTGTTACTAAAAATCCAAATGAAAGAATTGGTAGAAATGATCCATGTCACTGTGGAAGTGGTAAAAAATTCAAGAACTGTCACGGTAAATAGGTTATAAAATAAGTAAATTCATAGCTCTTGAGTAAAGAAACATATGTTCTTTATTCAAGAGTTATTTTATGCTATAATGTGTTTTCTAACTGGGGATGTACTGGTTTCGACAGGGTTATAGAAGTTAGTTTAGCGAGTAGTGGATGTCAGTTGGCCACTTAAATCATCTGACAAAACTGTAATTGACAACAACGATTACGCTTTAGCTGCTGCTTAATAGCGGCTACACAGCCTATCCTATCTGCGGGGTAGTCACTGTGCGGTTAGCAGACCTTACCTAGGGGAGGTAAAATAGGGCACCGCCTATATTTAAGCTTTGCAATTTAGGTGTACTTATGAAGCTACCGGATTACCAGCCTGTCAGCTGGCCACGGTACTAGGGGAATACTTCATAAGCTGACTGCACTCGGAGAAGAGCTAATGGAAATGATTTTGGACAGGAGTTCGACTCTCCTCATCTCCACCAAATAGTAAATAAGCCTCAAGATTCAATTAGAATTTTGAGGTTTTATTATCT
>CAZVJQ010000005.1:0-5326 GCA_964627125.1 uncultured Fastidiosipila sp.
GATTGAGCTGCTAAATCATCTAGCCTGCTAAGAATTTCATGTTTATCTGACATCTACCTAGAATTCCAAACTATTTAGATATTCCATATCTTCTTCACTTATAACAAAATCAACTTCCGCATTTTGAATTGCATACTTCTCATGTACAGTCTTAGGTAAGACAACATGACCTCTTTGAATACAATATCTAATAGCTAGTTGAGCAACTGATTTATCGTATTTGGAAGCAACTGCTGCTAAGTCTTCATTGCCTAAAATATTACCTGTACCTAATGGTGAGTAAGCTTCAACAACTATTCCTTCTTGCTCACAGAATTGAACAATTTCATCTTCTGTAAAACCGATTCTATAGCTAATTTGGTTCACCATTGGCTTAATATCTGAGTTCTCAATTAGGTTCTTCAAATCATGTACATTGAAGTTTGAAACACCGATAGCACGGATTTTACCTGCTTCATATGCTTCAGTCATAGCTCTCCATACTTCTAAGTTTTCTTCGAAGTATCTATTCTCACTACCCCATCTGTCGAACTCAGCCCAAGGTGTTGGGCAATGAATTAAGACCAAATCTAAGTAGTCAGTTTGGAAATTAGCTAACTCTTCTTCAATATTCTTCTTAGCAGCTTCATAAGATTTAGATTCTCCACGAACTTTAGTAGTAATCCAAATATCTTCTCTAGCAACATTTGATTTCTCTATACCTACTGCTGAACCTTGTGAGTTCTGGTAGCTGTGAGCACCATCTATATGGATATATCCATTATTAAGTGCAAATTCTACTATTCCTGCTGCATCTTCAACAGAAGATTGCCATGTTCCTAAACCAATCACAGGTATTTCTTGACCATTCAATAGTGTTATTGTTTCTTTAAGCATAATCCACCTCCTATGTTCTAAATATTATAATACGTCCAAAGCCAATTATGTACACTGAGCCAAAATATTTTAGAATTATTTACTTGTGAACACCCAAAGTTTGACTGAAAATTTAATTTTAATTATCATTGATAGTTAACATAAAAGATTATTGCTTTGGCCAAAGGAATGTATAAAAAATGAATATAATAAATGAAGAAGAATTACTAAGAATTTGGAAAGAGGATGGACGCCATGATGCAGTTCATTCTGAGACATTTAGATTAAGATCAAGCGAAGTAGATTCTAGAGGTTGGGTTCACTTAAGTGTAATTCTATCTTTCTTCGAAGAAATCGCTCATGGACATACTTTAGTTTACGGTATGGAATATGGACAATTGCAAAATGCTGGCTACACTTGGCTACTAAATAGAATGGGTGTAGAGATTCTTAGATTACCTGCTTGGTTAGATGAAATTAAAATTTACACATGGCAATCTGATGCTAATAGAGCTGGATTCTTCCGTGATTATTATGTTTTTGATTCCGAAGGTGAACCTCTAATTGCTGCAAGTAGCTTCTGGGTAGTTACAACTTTAGCCGAGCATAAAATTGTCGACCCTTCTATTGCTATGCAATTTGGTCATAATGATGCTCCGGTAATATTGGGATTTAAGGCTTTGGCCGAGCCTATAAAGAAATTAAGAAGAAACTTTGCTGATTTTTCAAATGATGAAGTATCTAGAACAAAAAGAATCATTGGATTTAGTGATTTGGATATAAACAAACATGTGAATAATACTAACTACATTTCTATTGCTAGAGATGCAGTTGATTTAGTATTTCCAAATGGATATGTGAATAGATTCGATATATCATACACAGCTGAGTTGTTAAAAGATGACTTGATTGAAGTTGAAACTATAATCACTGACGAAGTGGAAGATTTAGCAACTGTCGCAGTAAGAGCTAGAGTTATTAGCAATGAAGAACATAAAGATCTAGACTCATTCAGAATTGAATTCACAATGGCGAAGAGGAAATAATAGCCCTTAATAAAAAATTTATTAACTTGTGTAATAAATGCTTTGATTATCAAAGTATTTATTATATAATGTGGAATTATAATACTTTGACTATCAAAGTAATTTCAAAATAAACATTTTAAAGGACGATTAAGATGCATACAAACGATTTAAGTATATATAAATATCCATTGCATGAAGCAAGAGATTTCCAAGATTTGCGAGACATGAGCGAATATGTAGAAAAAACTTTTGCCGACAAAACTGCTTATTTAATTAAAGACCCTGTAGCTTTACGTAAAGTAGATCCACGAACTGCAAGCAAGAAGGAACTAAGCTGGAATCCAAATGATGACTATACACCTATAAGCTACAAGCAATTCCACAAGGATAGAAAGGCTCTAGGTACAGCTCTTAAAAACCTAGGCGTTCAAGCTGAAGATAAAGTTGTTATTCTTTCTGAAACTAGATATGAGTGGTATGTAAGCTATCTTGCTACTGTCTGTGGTCTGGCGATTGTTACTCCTCTCGATAAAGAACTACCAGCAAATGAGATTGCTACATTAATTGAGCGTTCAAGAGCTACAACAATTATTTACTCAGGTGGTCAAAGAGATAAATTAGAGAGTATTTATAAAGATCTACCTACACTTAGAAACTTTGTAGCTATGGACTTACCTAGTGATGAAGATTTCGCTAAAGGTGTTCATTATTTCTGGGACTTAGTAGATGAAGCAAATGAATCTAGAGTAGCAGGTGATGTTTCTTATGACACTCTACCTATTGATCCTGACATTCTATCAATTCTACTATTTACATCAGGAACAACCGCAAAATCTAAAGCAGTTATGTTGAGCCACAGAAATATCTGTCAAGACTTAACTGATATAGTAAGAATGGTTGAATTTAGTAGTGATGATACATCAGTATCAATCTTACCTCTACACCATACTCTCGAAGCTACAGCAGGATTTTTACTTATCCATTCAAAAGGAGCTACAGTAGCAGTAAATGATGGTCTACGCCACATGACTACTAATTTCAAGCAGGCAAAAGCATCCGTCGTCATCGGTGTACCTCTTGTTTTAGAATCTGTTCATAGATCCATTAATAAGAAAATTGATTCTGACGAAAAAACCAGAAAGAAATTCAACTTTGCACTTAAGTTAAGTAAATTCTTAAAGAGAATTGGAATTGATGTTCGCAAGAAACTTTTCAGTAGCATACATGATGGACTAGGCGGCCATATGCGCTTAATAGTAGTTGGTGGTGCAGCAATTGAACCAACAGTTTTAGATTTCTTTAATAATGTAGGATTCCTTGCTTTCCAAGGTTATGGATTAACTGAAACAGCACCTGTTATTGCTGTAAATAGACCTGATCACAAGAAAGCTGCTTCCGCTGGACTTCCATTCCCACATGCAGATATTAAAATTATTAATGAAGATGCAGATGGAATTGGTGAAATCATCGCCTCTGGTCCTTATGTTATGTTAGGTTACTACGAAGATGAAGAATTAACTAAAGAAGCTATTGATGAAAATGGTTATTATCACACTGGTGACTACGGTTATATCGATGAAGATAATTTTGTATACATCACAGGACGTAAAGCAAATATCATCGTTACACAAAATGGTAAAAACATCTTCCCAGAAGAGATTGAATTTGTTTTAGAAAATAATAGTAAACTTATTCAAGAAGTTGTTGTTTATGGTGTAAGAGATGCTTCAGGCGATCAAGAGATTACTGCTGAAGTCTTCCCTAATGAAGAATATTTAAAAGAAAATCCAGAAACTGCAAATCTAGCACTAGCCTCAGATGAACTGCTAAAACTAGTTGAAGCAGATATTAAGGAAGCTAACCAATTATTAGTACCTTACAAGAGAGTTAGAACAGTTCATTTAAGAACAGAACCATTCGAAAGAAATACATCTAAGAAGATTTTACGTCACAAGCATGATCAAGTAAATATAGATAAATAATAAGAAATATGCAAGAAAAATATAAGCCTAAGAGTCGCTGCTTAGGCTTATATTTATTTTAAGATCTTTAATAACTTATAAATACTGCAAATCTTCAGCGAAGACTCGATCTAATCCCCAGGCTCCTGCATGAGTACCTAGGTCCAAGAAGTCAGCTGCTAAGTAAGATAAGCAAAATACCTTATAGCCTGCATCTACTGCTGCTTTTGCCTTCTCTTCATCTGCTGTGAAGTATATACTTCTTCCAGTGCTAATCTCGCCTTCAGCAAACTTATCTAATAGACCTAATTCCGCAAGTTTTTCTTTCTCATCTGAACTTGCATCTAAAATTAATTTGTAATTCAGATCACTGAATTTATTTAATTTATCAGCTACTCCAGTTAAGATTTCAATATCTGAATTAATCAATACATTTTCAACATTGAATACTAAAGTATCAAGCTTATCAGAGACTTGAGCAAGCTCTTCAAGATTGAATTGTGCAGTAGCCTCATCTTTAGACAAGTCGAACTCATGGTCTTTATGTTTTAGCTTTAATCCATCACCTTCTAATAACTCATAAGTCACATCTTCTTTAGTGACAGATAATTTAATTAAGCAGTTATGGAAATTTATTCTTAAGCTGTATGAATTCCATTGTTTTGCAATTTTAGGATTGAAGCCTAAAACTGAATCTACAACTCTCATTCCTGCATAGCCATTAGTAAGAGCTGTATAGTTTCCAGCCATATTAGCTAGATGCAAACCATCTGCAGTATTTTTATGAGTATTATCTAAATCCAATCTAGCAGTCTCCATGAAGTAGTGGTATGCCTTCTCCTCCTGGCCAAGGTAGTTAGCCATAATAGAGTACATAGAAACAGAAAGAGATGAGTCATGAGTCGAAAATAGTTCATAGTAGTTATAAGATTTTCTATGCTCTTCAGAAGTGAATCTTGAAGGTGCTAAATGTTGCGCAAATACCATATCTGCCTGTTTACTTACTCTATGCCTATAAATCTCAAGTGGATGATAATTCAAAAGAAGTGGATACTTACTCTCATCTACTCCCAAGAAATCCCATGGTTCCCTGTCTGTATAGCTCTCATCTTGTAATGGTATTCCAAGCTTCTCGCTGAAACCAAAGAACATGGCCTCACTTGCCTTCTTAATTTCAGTAAGTATTGTTTCTTTATCGTAGCCTAGCCTGCTAAATAATTCATTTGAAAACTCAGGACTCACCTTATCTACTGCATCAGTAAATTTAAGTAAATTATCAAAATTCATTTGTACTATTAAATTAGTAAAGTAATTATTATCTACACAAGTTGAATATTCATCTGGACCTGTTACTTCATTAATAACAAATCCCTTTTCAGCATGCCAATATCCTAAGTCCAAGTAATAAACAGCAGTCTCAAGTAAAATCTCCAGACCTTGCTCTTGTAAATATTCTAGATCTTGGCTAGCATCCAGATATCT
>CAZVJQ010000005.1:5426-64739 GCA_964627125.1 uncultured Fastidiosipila sp.
CTGAAATATATTTTTCTAATGTGTATGCTTCATCACTAGATAAAGTTTTTTCAATGTAGATTTCTTCTCCATCTACACTAAACTCTGCATCATGAATATCATGCTCAACACTTATTGCAATTTCTAACTCAGATCTTGGAGCTCTCTCCAACAAGTGAATATTTAAATCTTCTAAATCATGAGATAAGACTTCTAAAGTTTCTTTATCTGAACCTTGAGCCAATCTTGGATCATCACCACCTGATTTATTTGTAGTTCTAGCATTAATGTAGCTCTTCAAGCTAATTTTCACATCAGAATCGCTCAAATTTCTCACTGAGTATTCTAGAGCGGCAGTAGTTCTTCTACTAAATGAAACTAATCTTCTAGAGTCAATCTCTATTTTCTTCCCAGTTCTTGTTTCATAGTTAAGATTACGTACTAATATAGCTTCATCTAAGAGAAGATTTCTACTGTATTCAAGTAGCCTTCCTTCTTCCTTAGCTTCATTAATATTGAAAATCTCACCATCAATGCTCAGCTCAATTGGAAGCGGATTTGCTAAGTTTTGAATAGTCTCACCTGTATCTGCAAAACCATATGCAGACTCTCCGTAGACTATATCTTTCGTTTCATAAAACCCATTAACAAAAGTCCCACTTATCCCGTCAGAAACAGGGAAGTTCTCAATAGCTAAGTCTTCTTGTCCTGCTCTAATTCCTAAGTAACCATTTGCTAATGAAAACAAGGAAGCAAAATGCGCAGCACTTCTTGCATCATACTCGCTTTCAATTATTTCATTAGGATTTGAATCTAATATTTTGGCAAATTGTTCTTTTTCTTCTTTTTCTGATTTTTCTGATTTCACAATTCACACCTCTTCTCTCTAATTTCTTGCCCATTTCAAGAGCAAATAACCATTTTTTTCCATAGTTAGACCAAGAGCAATAAATTCGATTAATTTAATGAATTTCTTTGCTTCGGTAAAACAAAGTATGTAAACACTATCCTTTTACAGAACCGGCCATCATTCCAGCAACTATCCATCTTTGTGCAAAGAGGTAGAACAGTAATACCGGAATTATTGTTAATACTAAACCTGCTAATGCATAATTCCATTGAATGTTAAATTGTCCAAAGAAGTAAAATGTCGATAGTGGTATCGTTCTTAGCTCTGGATCTTGAGATAATATCAATGATGGTAATAGGTAGTCATTCCAGTACGTGAAAATATTTAATACAGCAACTGTTGCTGATGTAGTTTTCAGATTTGGGAATATTACTCGCCAGAACAACTGAGCTCTGGATGCACCATCAATAGTTGCACTCTCTTCAATTTCTAAAGGAATATTTCTAACCGCTGCTACATATAAAGTTACTGATATAGCAAGTCCAAATCCTACATTAAAGAAGATTAGCCCATATAGTGAACCTACCATTTTGAAATCAAAATTAAGGAAATCTAAATTAAATCTCCATCTTGTAAAGTACTGAACTAAAGGAAGCATAACTGATTGGAATGGTATCAATATGGTTGACATAAAGAGATAATACAAGAAATTAGACCCTCTAGTATTTCTTCTAGCAATTGCCCATCCAGCCATTGAAGCTACTATTACAATTAAAATTACTGATATACCAACAACATATACTGAGTTTTTCAATGATGATAAATAATTCATTCTATCCCAAGCATATTGGTAATTTTCTAAATTAAAGGTCTCCGGCCAGCCAATTGTATCTATAAATATTTGCCCTGAATCTTTAAATGAATTGATGATGATAATATAAAGTGGCGCTAATACAATCAAAGATATTAATGCTGCAAAAATACTTAGACCAATATTGTATTTGTCTGTAAATTTAGTTTTTCTTCTATTTCTAATAATTACTTTTTCACTCATTATAGTTGCACCTCCCTCTTCCTTGTGAAGTAAACTTGGAATAAGGTGATAACTGCGATGACTATGAAGAACAAGACAGCTTTGGCCTGAGCTTCAGCATGGTTCAAGTAACTATAAGCCTCGTTATAAATATGCATTGCCATCATCTCTGTTGATCCGAATGGTCCGCCATTGGTTAGAGCCACGTTAATGTCATATTGCTTCATTGCTGTAGCCATAGTCACAAATAGATTTACTGTAATTGATGGAATCATTAAAGGAATTGTAATTCTAAATAATCTTTGCCACCATCCAGCACCATCAATGGATGCACTCTCGTACAACTCACCAGGAATTGCCTGCAAACCACCTAGGTAAATAAGCATGGTATAACCACTCTGTTGCCATACACTAACTATGATTAATGAAAGCGATGCAGATGCTGGTCTAGACAGCCAGTTAAAGAATATATTCTCTAACCCACTAGCAACACCTAATTGAGTGAATAATCTATTGAATATAAAACTCCAAATAAAACCAAGAATTAGACCACCAATCAAGTTTGGAATAACATAAACTGATCGCCATAAATTCCTAGCAAATAATTTTTCATTAACTATTACAGCGAGAAAAAATCCAATGACGTTTACAAACAAAACTACAATTATTGCGTAAACAAATGTGTATACAAATGCATCTATGAAACTTGGATCTTTAATCGCTTCAATATAATTGTCTAATCCAACAAAATTTGAACCTGCAAATTGGAAGCCACCCCAATCGGTGACTGAATAAACAAGTCCCATAATGAAGGGTACTACTACTACATTTACAAATGCGAATAAGGCTGGTAGCACAAATAAAGTAAAAGAGATTGTATTTTTAATCTTTTGCTTATTCATATTTGCCCCTTTCTTAAATCCTCAACCATGCCCTAAAAGCATGAGAAAATAATTCATATATTTTTATTAAAAAAGGTGACAGCTCTTATTACTGTCACCTCTTATCATTGCTAATAACAGTTTATCTTATTAGTCTTATCCTGCTAAATCTGCCCAAACATCACTTAATTGTTGAATCAATTCTTCACTAGTGATTTGGTCTGCGTAGTAAGCTTGCATTAACTCAGCACCATCAATATCGATACCTGCTGGGAACACTGTATTAAATGCCCAATCTACAGTTTCTCCATTTGATACATACTCAGCTACTGATTCAGATAAACCACCTTCAGGTGCTAATACATCTGTGTATGCTGGGATGAATCCTAATTCTTCTGCACTTAATTGTTGTCCTTCTTCACTGATAATTAACCAGTCTAAGAAATCTTTAGCAGCTTGTTGTTGTTCTGCTGTTGCTGCATTGTTTACACGCCATGCATTAGATGTACCTACTGCTAAGCTTGTATTTCCTTCTAATGGGAATGGTAAGTATGCATATTCAAAATCTACATTTGCATCAACAATAATTGGTTGAGCCCAGTTACCTTGGTGGATCATTGCATATTGTCCTGCTGCAAATCCAGCAACTTGCTCATCGTATGTTGCTAAACCTAAGTTTGTGTATTCTTTAATTTGATCAAGAGCTGAGCCCCATGCTTGAACCATTGCTAAATCTGCTAATGATTGCTCACCTGCATTAACTGCAGCCATTTCATCTTGCCAGTTATCTTGTAGTGCCACTGCCCAGTTAAAGAAGTGGATGAATAAGAAGTATGTTTCTTCTGAGAAAGCGATAGGACTTGCTACACCTTCTACACCTGATAGAGTTTCTAATGCACCTACAAATGCATCAATACTATTTAAGCTTGCTGGATCGATTCCTGCTTCTTCAAACATTGTTTGATTGTAAATGAATCCATAACCTTCAACTGCTGATGGTAAACCTACGATTGCACCATCATCATTTGTAACTTCACCTGCTAAACTCTCAGATAATCTACCTGCTGCTTCCATGTCACTTAAGTCTGTATAGAATTGTTCAAATCCTGATGCAGCTGGTCCTGAAATTGCGAAAATTGTTGGAGCTGATGCTGGGTCTGAACTGAAGTTAGATTGCAGAACTGTTGGAGTTTGGTCACCTGCAACCCCTAAAATTGTTACTTCTACGCCATCTTGTGATGCATTGTATGTTTCAACAATTGATTCAAATGTCTCTTGTGCTTCAACCTTACTTGGGATGAATGAGATTTGAACTACATCTCCACTAGGTGTCTCTTCGCCACCATCATCATCGGTATTTTCTGTATCTGGATCTCCACCATCTGTTGTACCGTCTGTACCGTTAGTGTCATTATTACATGCAGCTAACAATAATGAACTTGCTAACACAGTAGCCATTACCTTGACAAATTTCTTCATAATATTCCTCCTTGAACTTGTCCTTTGTGATTTTTAACAAATCACAAATAATAAATCTCTTACTTCTATAATAAAGACATTCCCAAATAATAACTTTCACAAACTTAAGGTCTATTGCTTATTTTTAAGAGCTGATTACACAAGATTTCCAACAAATTTTGTGCAATTTAACAAGAGCGCTAGTCATTCGCAACTTTCACAAGTTAAATTCAACATGCACTTTTTATTCAAAACAGTTAACTTCCTTAAAATAACCTTAATATTGTATAATTCTTTACTTCAGCCAATTTCCTTGCGCAAAGCTGACAATCCTTATCTCTCCCCTGTCTTCATCACTAAAATTCCTATAAAAATATAAACCGCTAACGTTTTCCATAACACTAGCAATTCGAAAAAATAAATTTCTATTAGAATTTTAAGCTAATATTGCTATTTTTATAAAATAATAAGACTTCACATAATTATAAGAATAATGCTAGTATAGAAATAACTTTCATATTCTTAAGCTTATTTCTTCTATTTTAAGCTTAAAAATATACTAATACTTATATATTTCATTCAGAATTTGCAAGTCAATGGGGAGGCTTTAAATGAATGACAATTTATCCTTATCGGAAAATAATCAATCTTTTGATTATGAGACAAGTATAGCGACTGAGAGAGCCAAAAATTTATATAACTCTTTCGAGCACTCATCGCTAGAATTAGAACAATTATTAGCCAGAGCTATTAGAGAAGGCTCAAGAGAACGTGCATTAGAATTTTTGGATCAGATTAATGCTAATGAGAGAGCTGATTTATCTAGTGACCCTCTTAGATCTGTACAATTTTCACTGATTGCTTCATGTGCCATATTTACTAGAGCTGCAATTTCAGGAGGTTTGCCATCTGAATCTGCCTTCATTCTAAGTGACTTATTTATTAGAGAGCTCGATAAATTAGAAACTATTCAAGAGTTGAATGAACTCGAATATAGAATGGTAGAAATCTTTATTCATGCAGTAAATAACAGCAAATCTCATGATGATGTAGAATATTCACATATTGTCACTAGAACTAGAAATAATGTGCAAAGAAACTTTATGAAAAAATTATCCTTAAGTGATGTGGCGGAACAAGTTAATGTCCATCCAAATTACTTAGCACAGCAGTTTAAAAATGAAACAGGTCAAACGATAATGGAATATTATGACAGCTTAAGAATTGAAGCAATTTGTCAATATCTTAATTTAACTGATATGACCATGACTGAGTTAACTGAACTCTTCGATTTTTCCTCAAGCTCACACTTCTCTTCTTTCTTCAAGAAACACACAAAAATGAGCCCTAGCCAATATAAGAAGAAGAGCCGATAAGAAAAAATCTAGTGCCTAATACTTTAGAGACCCTAGCTACCTCACTAGGGTCTCAGCTTTTTACCTATACCAAATTATTTATCGGCAAAATATATCTCTGCCAATACATCAACAATCTTTCTATCAAACTCTTCACTAGCATAAAGTGAGCTAATAGTTGCAGCATTAAATCCATATTCATAGATTAGATAATGTAAATATGCCTTTGGATCTACCTTTGTTTGCATCTTCCAAAGCAAGTTAAATATCGCTCTTTCCGTTTCATTTTTAGCTATCTTGGTATTTACAAAAGTAATTCTCACCGGATTATCTACTTCTACTGAATCTAACTCAATACGTAGAATATTTTTATCAGCATCATGCTCACTGCTTAAAATAGCAGCACCTTCTACTTCAACTTCAGTATTATCTACACCATATAATTCAACAGAATAAGTTCTTATCGCAGGTGATACTGACCAGTTACCCTCAGCAAAAATTTCTAGGACTGAGTTATCACCATCATTATATTTGTAGCTAATTGTAGTTTTTAGTAAATCATCCTCAGTAGGTTCAACTACTATTCCGTCATCTTCAATTAGGGTAAATTCACCATCTTGGCCTGTGAATGCTTTGAACAATAAAGAATCAGGATTTCTTAAATCATTGTGAAACTCATCACCATTGTCCAGAGGCAAGATTGCGCCTGCACGCCCAAACACTGCGATAGCCTCTCTATCTCTATGTAAACTAATCTTCTTATTACCTTTATAATGGCGTCCATTGTATATATCAAAATAGTCACCTTCAGGCAACCAAGCATCTTCTCTTGTTAGCTGAGTGACTTCATCCACAGGGGACGTCATAGGTACTACTAACAACTCTGTCCCAAAGAAGAAATGATTCTTGTAAGCATAGGCTCTATCGTCATTCGGATGCTCATAGTAGAGCGGTCTATTAATAGCCAAATTATCTCTATGACTCAAATGGTTCATTGTATAAATATAAGGAACTAACTTATATCTCTCCTGCATCGCTCTGGTCATAACTTTTTCAGTATTTGAATCATATAACCATGGCTCTTTTGTCATGAATAAATTGCTTGTACTATGCAATCTAAAAATAGGTGAATATACACCATACTGATACCATCTAGCTTCAAGTTCTGGATCCATATAACCACTCATATGCCCGCCAATATCGTGACTCCACCATGTATAAGCTACATTAGACGCGGAGTTTGTAAATCTAGGCTGGAACTCCAATGACTCCCATGAAATAACAGTATCACCTGAGAATCCGACAGGATATCTGTGGCTACCCAAGCCAGCATATCTTGAGAATATTAAGCCTCTCTCTTCACTCTTCAGATTATCCAAATAATGATAATGATTTAATGGCCAAAGCGGATCCACCGATTTAACCCTTGATGCAGTTCCTTGCTGCCAATCTATCCACCAAAAATCTAAACCATCTTCTTCCAACTTATGGTGTAGCTCTTCAAAATATGCAGCTACAAAATCTGGATTAGTAATTTCAAACTCAACTTGCTCTTCACTTGCTGGATCTATTCCTACTCTTTCAGCAACTGCTGGATAAAGTTCTTCAAATGCTCTTATGCCATCTGCTGGATGAACATTTAAGCTTGTCTTCATGCCTCTTTCATGAAGTTCATTTAAGAATCTTTGAGGGTCTGGAAATAATTCTTTATTCCAAGTATAGCCAGTCCAACCACTACCATATTTTGGGTCAACGTCAGTTAAATGCCAGTCCATATCTATTACAGCAACAGATATTGGAATATTGTGCTCTTCAAATTTATCCATCAGAGCTAAGTATGATTCTTCAGAATACTTGTGATATCTACTCCACCAGTTTCCAAGAGCATATCTTGGTAGTAATGGTGTTTTTCCAGATAGTTTATGGAAATCATTAATTGCATCTTGGTAATTTCTAGAATGTCCGAAGAAATATAAATCTATTTCTTCATGTTCTCTAGCTATAAATAAGCCTTCACCATTGATAATTGCAGAGTTTGAGTCATTATATATAGCATAGCCACTTCTAGATAGAAGACCCATGCCCATATCTGTCTCACCATCTACCTCATCTAAGGTTCTCGCTGTACCACCAAGGTTATCTTCAATATATTTCCTTGAGTATTCATCTCCAAACTTATAGACAATAGCACTATCTAAAACTCTCACTTGGAAACCATATGGACTTGGAACTTCTTGATCATATTTTATTTCCAGCTTAGAAGTTTTTATGTATAAAACTCCATCTTTAATCTCTTGTTCGAAGTCAAGATCTGGAAAGTTCCTATTTATAGCCATTGGGGTAGTTTGATCTTCAAATTTACCCTCTTCATTATATTCAAACCTGAACAAGGATTCACTCATAAAGGTAAATCTATACTTATCTGATGAGATAATATTATCTGGGTTTGCTAATGGATTGTATTTAGAATCATCTAATTTATACATGGTCGTGCCTCCCTAAGAAAGTTCAATGAGTTAATTTAATCTTAGCTAAATGAGAGTGATAATACAATTGAATGATTCGAAAACTCCTAAATAGTCAACTATATTTTAATAAAAAAACAGACCACAATCTTAACGATTGTGGCCAAAGAAAATAGAGATTTACTAATCATATGGTGTAACACTACGGTCCCACACTTTATCTAGTTCTATAGAAAACATATTTACAGCACTAGATCTATAGTAGTTAACTATTCCATCTACCTCTATTCGAAAAATCGAACCATTGTAGAGACCTATATCATAGTTTGAATGAGTGTTTTCTAAATAAAATGAATCTATCCAATTTATCTTCCTTGGTCTACTCACTGGTACAAATACCGCATTTTGTAATGTTTTTATTACATCAATAATTTCAGAAGGATTTTCACTCTCATATTTATAATTTGGATAGAAACTGTCATACTTGACATGTAATATTTCGTAATACATTAGCTCTGAAATACCTATATCATGGGCAAAAAGAATAGTTTGATTTCGAATACTTCTCCCCTGAATAAAGATCACTACTGTAAGTAATATAACTATAACTACAAGAATGACATTGATTTTTTTAGATTGGAGTTTATTTTCCATTGAATGCCTCCTTTAAATTAGTAATACTGAGCATACATAGTTTGAGTATCTGAAATGCTTAATAATATGAAAACATGCTACTAATCTTCACAAAATGCTACTTCTATAGATAATTTAGCACATTATAAAAATAGATGCTCTAATTTCTTTCTGTCTATTTATTTAAAAGTCACATTACATCAGAATCAAACTCTTAACCATCACTAGATCTTCGCCATCATCTTCAACTACGACAAATCCTAACTTTCTATACATTTTTACAGCATAGTTTTCTTTATGGACAGATAAGGATACTTTCTCATAACCGCCCTCTTTTAGTTTATTCAAAATAGATTTCATTAAGTCTGTCCCAATGCCCTGACTGCGATATTTTTCATAGATAGAGATTGCTAGCGATGGTGTCTCATCATCTACATGGCCGTAGTCGTCTATCATCCTAGACCATACACAGCCTATAATCTTAGAATCTACCTCCGCAATATAGGCAAAGTCCCCTCTAGCTTTTGAAAAATCTACATAATACATCTTCATCTCATCCTGCTCTAAGATTTCCCTTCCAGGCTGCTTTGCACCAATAGGAACGAAAATAGCCTTGTAAGTAAATTCTTTCAAAATGTCATATTCGTCTGCTTTAATTTCTCTTATTTTATAATCCACTTGGTACTACTTTCTCAGCTTAAATGTTCTTGGAGCAAATATCCTAACTGCGATATAACCGACAATTAAATACACAAACATAAAGACTAAGAATGCAAAAATAGCAGATTCATCGATGCTCTCTATGTTAGTCATAATAATAAAAGGAATAAAGTTAATAATTGAATTTACAGCTGAATAAATATAACTTTTTTGTTCCATCTCTTCTGTATATGGTTGGAACAAGTAATACATATACAAATAGTGCATGCTGAAAAACAGCATACATATCAGTGAAAATAAAGCCACAAACCCTATTGTTGACAAATCTCCTCCGCCTAAACCAAAATAAACAATTACTAAAGCAGCTAGGAAATTAATAAACATAGGTAAGTTGAATTCCAATAATTTTACAAATCTAATTCTAATTGATTCTAGTAAATTCTTTGGTTCTCTATAGAAATTTAATTTCATCAGATATCTATCCATATGGAAGAATGAGAAATAAGTAAATGTAACTCCACTATATAAATTAATACTAACTAGAATAACTATGATTAAACCAACCATGCCAAATATAGCATCAATACCACTTCCAGGGTTTCCTTCAATAGTGAAATCTTGAATCATGCCCACATTCAAGTCGAAGAATTCAAATCTCACTATTCCTACTAATACTACAGATGCTACTAATAGCACTATACTTACTATGAATCTTCCTCTTAGGGTTTTGCGGAAGGCTTTGCCCAATCTATCGAAGAAAATCATGTTGACATAGCTTATGCCGCTGTAATTTTCATACTTATTGCGGTCAGTATTCTGGATGATATCTTGATCTTTAACCTTGACGCTATCACGAGCAGCTTGAGCAACAAGTTTTTGGCTATCAAGTTCTATTGGAGTATGGCTTAAACTTGTTCTTGCAATAGCTTCATATTTTTTCGTGCTGAATAAATATGTCAACGATAAAAGCAGGAGAATTACACTTGGAACTACACTTATAGCTTCAGCGGCGAAAGACATATCAAAATAGAAAATTATTTCTGTGAATGCAATTGGAGTAATAGCAGACACCAAGAATATTCCAACTATCATTAGAATGTTGTGTATTAAGCCTTTAAATCTAGTTTTATGTGAGTATAAAAATACATATAGAAGCTGTGAAAATAATCTCAAGGCAAGAGCTGTTATTGTGAAAATAAATGCATTTAGGACCGTTAAACCTGGAATAAAATACATAAATACACTTAAGACTACACCAAAAAAGAATATGAAGACTGTTGAGTTTGATATAGTCTCGCTAATATAATACTCTCTTGGGTCTAGCCTAAACATCATTACAAATAATGTGACATCTTTATCACCCATTTCAAATCGTAGTATATTCACTAGAGAACCTGCAATGAGTGTAAATGCTGCTAGGAAATATAAAAATGAATCTGCTAGCGTCAAACTACTATGGCTACTACTCATAATGAAAGAAGCAAGAAGTATCAGCCCAAAATAAAGAGCCTTTCTAAGCAATTGCATAAGAGTATTATATATAAGTATCAATATGCTAAATGTTTGTGAATACCCTTCCCGATAAAGCGTATCATTAAATATCTTTCCAATAAGTGGAAGTTTTTGCAGATTGAAAATTATCTGGTTATATTTCCTAGTATTTTTAATTTGTGCTATTTTTACAATATTTTCTACCATAATAATTACTCCGCAAGAGCTTCTAGGAGGCTTTGGTCAAAGTCAACTTCATTAATAGCTGTTTCAAAGTGTCGTAAGCCACCTTTATGTAGTAGGACTATGTCGTCACAAATATCTTTAGCAAGTTGGATGATGTGAGTGGACATGATTACTATGTGACCTTCTCTTAAAGTCAATAACTGCTCTTTAATCTCTAAACTTGCGATGACATCCACTGCGGTGAGAGGCTCATCTAGGAGAATTATTTTAGGTCTAGAAATCAGGATTGAAATTATTGAAATCTTACTTTTCATACCGCTTGAATATTCTCTAATTAGTCTATGACGGTCTTCTTCAGGGAATTCCAATTGATCAAAATACATATTAATATTCCCAATTTCTTGAGGTGCATTTATATCTGCATAAAATTTCAAGTATTCATAGCCTGTTAGAAAATCTGGAAGCATAGAGTCAGCAAAAATCATACCTATATCTATATAGTCAATTTTCTCTCTTTCGCCATTATCGTGTTCTAGATAAACATTACCTGAGTCAGCCTCGAGCTCACCGTAGATGATATTGAAAAGAGTTGTTTTACCAGCACCATTTCTACCCAAAAGCGCATAAATTTTGCCTTCGGTAAATCTATAATTTGAATTAATTAAAACCTCTTTTTGCTTAAAACTTTTACTGATGTTTTCAATTACTAACTCCATAATTTCTTCTCACTTCCTTTTCTTGTCATTGTATTTTATCAAAGCTGACTGATACTAGCATGATTATATATTTGAAATATTTCAACATGTAAATATAGTAGTTTCGAATGGAATCGTAGCAAATTGAAAATGTTTATGTACATTAATGTATAATACTGTTAAAGTACTATTTCATCTTGGGAGAGTAGGATGCGCAAGAATAGAAGTCCAGAAATTAATCGCTGGGCTAAGTATATTGACGATATTAATAATAATAACGATGATGCTAAATCTCTACTCTACGAGGAGAGTTTTAATTATGTCTACTTCATTGCATTTCAATATGTCAATAATGAGGAAATGGCATTAGATATTACTCAAGATGTATTTATAAAGATTTTTTCCAATTTATCCTCGCTTGATCGTCCTAAATCATATATGTCATGGGCTAAGACTATTACGATAAATACAGCTCTTAATACTTTAAAGAAGAAAAAACCAGAAACATTTTCATCTCTCTCCAATGATGGGGAAAATTTCGAAGAACAATTAATTGATTACAACACTGAAGATATTTCTAAAGAACTTGAACTTAAAGATTCAGAAAATATCATGCTAAACATGATTAATGCTTTGCCCGATAAGCAAAGAATCGCCATGTTGCTCTTCTACATTGATGGTAAGAAAATAGCTGAAATTGCGCATATTACCCAAAGTTCTGAAGGGACTGTAAAATCCAGACTAAATACAGCTAGAAAAAATTTAGCTGAATTGTTAGAAGATAAGGAAGAAAAACTCGGATTTAAATTATTTGGAAATGCTATTATTCCTGCATTTATCTTCATCATGGAGTACATGAGAGACTCTGACTTCGCAAATCATCTAATTGCTTATGTTAAAGAAGCACTGGCAGGTTTGGCACTAGTCGGTCTTGCTTCTATGGCAGATGCTGGAGCAGCAAACTCTGGCGCTACTGGCTCTACTGCAGCAAATTCTACTGTGGCAAGTTCTGCTAATGCTAGTTCAAATATTTTTACTAATATTGCTACATTCATAAGTACTGCAGGAACTAAGGCTATTTCAGCAATCTCTATTGCTACTGTATCTGTTACTGGAGTAACAATCGCTGCTTCTATTTTTATACATAATGGAAATTCTACTAACGCGAATGATCAAGTGCATCTTGATGAAAATCTAATACATGCAAATGAGACTTCTTCAGAACTTGATTTATCAGAAAATACTTGTTCAGTCACAGTGGACGAGACAAATTTAACTACAACTGCCACGTCTACTACTTCAGAAGAGACAAGTTCAAGCACATCTATTAGTACTACTAGTGCAAACTTAGTAGCAGGGAGTGAAATTGATAATACTATTCCTGAAACCACTACAAATGGAGTAAGCGAATCTACATCTGCATTGACTTCTAACACTAGTGAATCAAGCACTACTACTCGTAGCACTACATCAGAAATTATAGTTGAGACTACAAGCAGAGCTACTACTTCTGAAAATTCTACTATGAAAACTAGTGAGTCGCAGCCAAGTTCTAGCCTTAGCGAAAATGAAATAACTTCTACTGAGCCAGAAAAAACTACCACAATTAGTTCAACAACTGTACTAGTAACTACAAGCACAACAACTGCTGATGAAGCTACACAGATTTCCACTCCATCTAGCAGCCCTGAAACAGCTCTAACTACACCTGAGATTACTACTACAAAACAAACTACAACTGTAGAAACGACTCCAGTGTTAACTACTGCAAATATTACTACTGAAACTAATGCAAAAATAACAACTCCTGCAATAAGTACTAGCCCAACGACTGCGCCTAGCACTTCGGAAGAAAGTTTTACTACAAGTAGCAGCACTCTTACAGCGACTGAAACAAGTACGACTGAGGCTACAACAACTGGCAGTTCGACAACAGAAACAAGTACGACTGAGACTACAACAACTGGCAGTTCGACAACAGAGTCAAGCACGCCTGAGACCACTACTACCGCAACTACAATTGAAACTTCTGAGCCAACAACAAGCACATCTGAATCTACTAAACCAAGTGAACCTATATTTAATATAATAACTTTACCAAGAACTATGAGATTGGATGCAATAGCCGAACTCTATAATGTTTCAGCAGATGACATATTAGAAGCTAATCCTAAATTAATTCTCTTAAATATCTTTGGTTGGGTCTTAAGAGGCACAGTGCTTAATATTCCAATATAAAAATTGAGCTCAAAAAATCCCCTAGCCTCTTGCTAGGGGAAATCCAAATTACCATTTACTTCTTAAGAAACTTGCCCACTCACTTATAGCAAGTGATACAACCCCAAAAAAATTTAACCTCAGCGGGCATAGTTTCTATTTAAGCAACGGTATTTAATTATTTAGAGCTTCTACTTTAGTAATTACTAAAGTAGAACTCTTCTTTATGCAGATGATTTTCCTCCTCCTCGTATTGAGAAAATCTCATATCTACACAAATATTATTGAGTAAAGTTACAGCAGTTTGACTGCTCAAGTCTTGTTGGAAGAATTCTGAAATAATTACTCTTAAATTATCTACTCCTTGATACAAAATTCTTTCGACATGTCTTTGATTTATTTCAATTATGTTCGCAATCTCGCTAAGTGAGTATTCATCAACAAAAAATAAAATAATACATATTCTATCTATTGCAGAAATCCGAGAACATATATGGTTATAAAATTGCATCCTCTCATCAAGTTCTAAATCTTCATAGATGCTATCAACACTATAAAAATTAACTTTATCAAAATACAAGTTTCTCATCTCTCCTGACTCTACTCATTTTAAAATGCACTCTGCAAGAATTGAGGACCTTGCAGAGTTAGACAGTCTGATAGTATGGCGTCTATTATCAGTTAGGGAAAATCCGTATAATTCTTTTACCCTACACTAATAAGACAATTCGAAAATACAAAAGGTTCATTTTTTTAAATAATTTCAGAATAATTTTTACAAGAGTAAATTTGAACAGTACAAAGTAAAGATTTGACCCATAAAAAGAGGCAGACCCCTCGGCCTGCCTCTAATTTCTAAATAAACTTTCTAATTGACTAAGCATCGACAATATCGTATTTGTCTGTGTCATCACTCTCAACATCGTCTAAGAATACTTGATGTTTCTCTGCTCTATAGTCGATCATCATATCCTTGAATAACTCTGAGTTTGCTGTTGGTGTCCAACTAATTGCGTTAGCACCTGCATCAATAGTTTCTTGAATACTCTCGTCAGTTCTACCACCAGTTCCTATAATTGGAATTCTTGGATACTTCTCTCTGATTCTTCTAACAATACTTGCTGTATCTTTGCCACCAGCGACATTCAAAATGTCTACACCAGCCGCAAGTTTTCCAGAAATATCATCATACTCAGATGAAATTGTTCCAATAATCGGTGCATCAATCCACTCATTTATAAGTTTAATTGTGTCAATTTTTGTAGGAGAGTTTACTACAATTCCTAAGACACCCTTAGCTTCAGCAAATTGAGCAACAGTCGCACTTCTACTACCATCAGTAATTCTACCACCTACTCCAGCAAATACTGGTGCTGTAGCTACTGTAGTAATAGCTTCAATAATTGCAGGATGTGGAGTGTATGGGTAAACAGCTAAAATTGCATCAGCATCTGTGTAGCAGATTGTTGCAACATCTGTAGTAAAAATCAGTGATTTTATTCTTCTTCCATATACATTAATACCACTTGCATTTCTTATAACTCTAGGTGCTACCTGTCTTCTACCTAGTCTAAGTTTCGAAGTTACTTCAGGCACAAACTTTTCAGGTCTTTGTCTATTTTCCATTGTGTCCTCCCTAATTCTATACATACCATTCTACTAAACAATTCATGCTTGTAGGTTAATTTTTTCTTAAGAGTGAATCCTTCTGGCAATAACCATTGAATTCTTCGCCAAATATGCTCTTTCCAAGTTCTGTAGCATAGTTCCAGGTAATGGCACTCCTGATAACTCTATGTTAGGTAAATCTGTCATTTCCATCGCTTGATTCTCTATCCACGCGCAATTTGTCCCTAGTAAGAAATAGTTCTCGTAAACACTATTCTCATATTTATAAAAATTAGTCTTCGTAGTCCTATTAACTACCCCAGCATATCTCTTCTTGTGCAAAGCATCCGCCGGGCTCCACGGAACAGTATTAGCTTTTAACCCTTCCATGTGCTCTAAAAATTCTTGCATATCATCTTCAGCAATTAAAACATCATATTCAAAAACAGTTGCATTCAATCTTCTATTGAAAACTTCCATATCCTTAGCATCTGATTCGAGCATGACGCCTTTGCCCACCATAGCAAACAAACTTCTTGTGCGAAGATCATGGTTGCCGTAGGTATAAGTTTTACCCTTGTAAGTCAGTGCGGTGTGGCCGACAACATCAATAGGGTTGCTTCCTGTAACCACTTGAATCTGCACAATCCTATGCTCTGGATGCTCAGCTAAATCCTCTTCCTCTTTTAGCAAGTCCATAGCATTATCGTTTGCCTTATAAATATCTTTCCAAATATATGGGAGCGGAATATCGAAAACTATTGGGTATAGTAGAGCTATTGGTCTACCTCTAAACCTTAGCCAATTATACAACTTACCTTTACTCAAGCTATAAGTACTCACCAGCACACAATATATTCCTGCAATGATCATTAAATATCTATTTGTAAATCCTGAAAATACTATTAATACTATGGCAAAAGCCAAGCTAGCAACAGACTTAAACAAATCCCACTTACCTGATTTACCCTTAGTAGGAATCATTCTTTGTAGCGATGTAGTCAGATTAATAATAGATATCAGAATGCTATAAATAGCACTAATTACCCCTAAATAAAGGGCAGTGTTTTGCAAGAACGCAATCCCTAAAACCGAGAATAACAAGAATAAAGAAAACAATATTCTTATGATGATATTCTTATCAGTAACAATTAAATATATACTGATTAGCAAGATTAAAACATAAATTAATAATGCTGAAATTCCTATCATGAGGCCAATGTTTAATAAAAAACTTATGCCCAAGCTAAGCATTATTGCATCTCTAATTAAAGTAAAATAATTATATTCTCTCACTTCTATTTTTTAATAACCCTCAGTAATTTTGCAGAGAAATCTTGCACCTCATGCAAATTCATCTATTACTTAGGGCAATCTCCCTCTTTCTTTGAATATTCACATGAGTTTCGAATTAATCTAAGAATTTACCGATTAAGATTCCATCAGAGTTTCTGTAAATCTCTTCATTCGACGCATGTAATGTTTATATAAAATGTCCCAATGCCCATTTGCTGATTCTTTCCATGGTTTATCTGTTCCACAGTAGTGCAATAAAATAGAATTTTCTATCATCCATTTTGGATCAATAAGTCCGTAACTTAGCAGCTCATAAGACTTAGCAATTCTCATATCGACATTGTATTTTTCATTTTCAATTTCAAAAACATACTCACTATATAAAGAATTGAGCATATCTTGATCTGGCATTATTAGCTTAATTACAGAGCCTTGAAGATATTCATAAATATCATCTTCAAAAACAACTTCTCTCATTCTCTTGAGATTCATTAAAATTACGCCAGTATTGTAGTACTTAGATTTTATATTAGAACCAACCCTGAAGTTATTGATGAAATTATTGACCGCTAAAATTCTTGCATGGTTAGCTGCGGCAAAAGCATGCTCTCCAATATCTGTATTATATAATTCACATATATCATTTATACAAAGGATGTCAGCGTCAATGTATAACACTCTGTCCATATCCTCTGGCAAGTACTTATGTGCTAGCAAGCGGTAATATACAGTTTCTGGGAAACGTTTTGTTGATGGGGCACCAGTAAAAAGATTTTTTCCAATAACAGTTGGAATATAATTTAAATCTAATGCCTCGCAAAATGTTCTTAGTTCATCTGTTCTTAGGAGCGGGTCCTTTTGCACGACATATACATTAGCTCCTGCAACATCAGAGTTAATTGCTAATGAGTAAAGAGTAGTCTTCAATGGATCAACATACTTATCATCTATACAAAATAAAAAATTCATAAACACCTCTCAGTGAGAAACCTTAAAGTTCTATATATTACATTTTATAACATATTGAATAATCTAATTTTAAACTTTTGCAAGCTTGCAACACATTTGAGAAAAACAGAACCCGTATTAGAGAATTAAGTCTTGCAGTAAGAATATTAATAGAACAAAAATAATATATACTCTCGGCAACAATGGGGTTCTACTTAAATACTTGGTAAATTCATGGAAGAAACCATATGCATTTCTTGCAACAGGAGTTTTCGCAGCATAGCCTATATTCTCAATTTTTCTTCTGCGAGAAATTAATAATGCTCTCAACAAGTGGAAGCTATTAGTTACGACAGCTACCTTGCTATCATCTTCAATGACTAATTTAGAAAATTCAATATTCTCAATAGTAGACTGAGCCTTATCTTCAATTAATATATTTTCTGGCGCTACACCAATTGCTTCTAAATACTCTGCCATACCATCTGCTTCAGTTACTTGAGTTTTAGGATTTGGGCTTAATCCTCCAGAAACAATAATCTTGGACCTTGGATTCTTCATATGTAAGTCAAATCCTCTATCACATCTATTTTGCAATAGACCTTCTACCTTGCCATTTTCATCTAATCTAGAACCAAGAATCAAAATGTAATCCAAATCTTTTCTACCGAGATTTATATAGTTAAACAGTGCAGTTAATAAGTATGAATGATAAAGAATTGCCGAAGTTGCTAGTACCATAAATACAATACCAGCGATTAATCCAGTTACACTCTCTGGATTTAGCTGCCCTACTATTGGTAAAATTACTAAACCTAGTGCAATTAAAACATTTGCAATGCTACTAAACCAATCATAGTTTGTGTGCTCATTTCGCCAGATTCTTTTTATTGAGTAAAAACTTGTTAGTACAAAAGAGACTAGTAATGGAATAGCAAAATATAGTATTAAAACTACTGTAAATACATTCACAGCATCGATATACTCTGTATTTGACTGAGTTAAAACAGCATCATTTTTCCATCGATTTAAGGCAAAAGCTACCGCTATCAATGACGTGTTTAGGCTGAGGCCAAGAAGCACCGTCCTTTTATCTCTAATTAATATAAAAATAAATATTGCAAAGAAAGCAATCGCTAAAAGAATTTCTATCATAACACCCTCTATTCTAGCCGATATTAATTATACTTTATTATTTAATACTTTGCTTACACATTATTAATAAATACATATACAAAAGAAAAAATGGCTCTATCCTGAGATAAAACCATTTCCTAAATTCTAATTCTTAATAACTTAAGCTGATAAACCAACTATATAGATCAGGATAATTGCTAGTAATAGTAGTAAATACAATCCTAATAAAGCTATTAATAGATTGTGATTACTATTCTTAATTTCATTATTATTTTCTTCCATAACAGAAATTTCAGATAAAAGATAATTATTCTTAGGTCTATTAGTTCTATAAACTACATGTTCAGTATCAGATTCTGACCAACTGACAGGCAGTTTATTACGTCTAACAGTTCTTGTATAAGTTTTATTGTCATGAGTGAATGAGTATACAACGCTAGGATCACTATCTAAATTGTCAGAATTTATAAGGCTAGTCTTAACTTCTTCTTGTCGCCATTTAGGGCTATTAGGGTCAAAATCCTTAACTTGTGAATATACTCTCTGATTCAGTTTCTCATTATATTTATAGAGCATGAAAATACATAAGTAAATTACTGCATAAACTATTGAAAATAATAAAATAATTTGTCCTAGATTAAGCAATACATCTGCTCTAAAAATTCTCGTTAAAAACTGTACCTGCATACATACCTTCCATAATTTGAGCTCTATATATTATAACTCACTCGAATAGCAGCTCGCCTGTAAATATTTATTTTATTCTGTAGTAGTTGTCGTAGTAGTACTCTCTTCAGTGGTAGCTTCAACTGTTGTACTTTCTGCAAAACTAGGAAGAATTAACTCATCTCCTGGATGAATTATATCTTCAGTAGATTTATCATTAGCTGCAGCTAACTCTTCAATATCTACTCCATAATTGAATGCTATGCCCCACCAAGTATCTCCTTCAATAACTACATGAGTTTGACTAGTTTCTACAATTACTTCAGTTGTTGTTGTGGTTGTAGTAGATTGCTCAATCTCACTTGATGTAGAGGTATTAGGCTCTTCAGCTTCCTCGCCATTTTGAGGTGCTGCTGGTGTAGAACAAGAAACACTTAAAACTAAAAATATGGACATCAGTAAAACGGAAATTCTTCTCTTCATACAAGTCCTCCTATCTGACAGATAGTGAATAACTAATTTGTCATGTATCTATTATATTATAAGAAGAGTATTAAAACTAAATTAAATCGAGCAATATCGGTGTCTATTGACTATATGCCAACGACAGTTTCCCCATATTTGCTTATAATGTAAGTAATTAGTATCTCGCTATGGAGGTAAATCATGCCAGTAATTACAATTAATCAACTGCCTGGATCTTTCGGCGAAGAAATATCCATTAGACTTTCAAAAAAATTAGGCATTCCTCTCATCGAGCGATCAGAATTCCATCAGATGTACTTAAAAGAAATATCAAGCGACTATGACTTAAAACTACTAGACGATAGTCCTAAGAACTACTTAAGGCTTGCTAGAAATGGTAAGACTTTTAAAGAAAATATTTTGCAAAATATAATGGAATATACTGACAACCATGACGCTGTTTTAGTAGGTACTGTTCCAGGTTTATTTTTATCTAAGCACCCTAATTCTTTGAACATAAGAGTAACCGCACCTGAAAACATCAGGAAGCAGCGTTTATTAAAGGTCAGAGGTAACACTGAAGATAGTGTGAATCTAGAAATCAAACAGAGTTCTAAGATGTTTAAGCGCTTCGGGAAAATTCTCTTCGATGAAGAATCTAAGGACCCATTCATGTACCATGCAACAATCAATACAGGTAAAGTTAGTGTCGATGGTGCAGTCCTCATGATTTCTGAATTATATAGAGACCAAATGGCTAAAGAAATTCTCTTTAATTCTACAGCTGAAGACGAGAAGATTAGACATCGTCAAGAATCTAGTACAGAAATGAAAAATGAATCTGAGATATCATTCGCTAAAGTTCTGGATATGTACAATATCCAGTGGGTATATGAACCTAAAACTTTTGAACTAGAAAGAGATGAGAATGGTAATATCACATCTGCCTTCTCTCCAGATTTCTACTTACCTACTTATGACTTATATCTGGAACTAACAATTATGAATCCTAAATATGCAGGTGAAAAGAAGCAAAAGGTTAGACAGATAGAAAAATTATATCCAGGAATAAATATTAAGCTAGTGCAGAGGAAAGACTTTGACCACTTCATTAGAAGCTTAAATAGAGCTAATACAGTGCTAACAACAGCTAACGGAAGGAGTTCTAAAGATGAACAAAAGAGTTCCAAATAAAGATGAATACAAAGAGCAGATAAGATTCTCTAGAGAAGATATTGCGAGCGCAATTAAAGTTCTTGGGGCAAAAATTACTGAGGACTATCCAAACGGAGTCTACTTGCTGATTAATCAGAAAGCTTCCATGGTTTTTGTATCAGATTTAATAAGAGCAATAGATGCTGAAGTAGATTTTGAATTCTTAAAAATCGGTTCCATTCAAGCACAAGAGGATGCGTCTCCACTATTGTATTTGAATGAGAGTGAAGATATTATTCTAAAAGGCAAGGATGTAATCATCTGCACAGATATTATTAGAACAGGATTTACCTTGCACTTTTTACTAAATAATCTTGCTGCTAAGAACCCTATGAGCCTTAGTGTATGCACACTATTGCACAATCCTGAACAACAACTTATTCCACTAGATGATCTTGAATATGTAGGTTACGAGACAAACTATGACTCACTCTGTGGATACGGTATGCCATACCAAGGTAAAGGAAGACAGTTCCCAGATATTGTGCAGCTAATAACTGAGGAGTAAGACTTACGAATCCTGCAACTAAAATTGAGCAACAAAAAAGAGCTAGAAATCTAGCTCTTTTTCATTGAAAGGAAAATCGTATAAAAAACACTCCAGCGAACCCTTAAATTTTACCTCTCTATAAGTGTTTCTTTAAATTACATTTATTCATTCTTCTAAGTAGTTTCTTCTATATACAATAAGTACTAATTTTTAATAATAATAATAACTTGTACATTCAATCATATGTTTCTTACAGTAACCGTTTTAAGGAGTTGTAATCAATTTAGATTTTGTTACTTTGTATTTATTGGATTTATCAAATGATTGTTTTTTAGTTTCTATCATCCACAGTAAACTAATCTAACTATTGATTAACCAATGTACTATTGTATTTTTACTTTCTATGAATATCTAAATCTTTTATCTTTTACTACATCCAATTTTATATGGAATATATGTAATTGATGGGTTCAGACTTTAATTTCATTTCTTGTATGGATTTTCAAATCTTTATTTAATATCTTTTAAGTATTCTCTATAACACTTCTTCAGATTATCAAACTATTGATCATCCATTCTACTATCTAGCCGAACGTTAACCTACTTATCTACTAGCTTATTTAGTATCTCATCTCGCTTATACTTATTTTGCTATTTTAGCTGCTAGTGATTATTCAGTTAATTGTCTTACCGTAATATCCACCTACGGCGTCTCACTTGTTAGAGATTTACCTTTTTGGTATTCCCTGGAGCTTGATTTAATTATAGGGTCATCTAGTTATAATGTCAAGGCCTTGTTGTAAAAATAGAACAGTTCTGTACACCCTGCACAAATAAATTAGCTCTCTATTGTCAAAACAACCAAACACTTAGTCACGTTTGCATAAAAGTATTTTCATATAACCCTAAGTATAAAACCTAAGAAACACTGTTAAAAGCTAGAACTAGAGCGCCTCTAACTCATCTTCATCCAAATAATATTGAATTAATGCTTGAGTTCCCTCATCTTCATGCCCTGCTGCAGCAAATTCCTCATAAATCCCTAAAACAGTCTTAAGTATTTCTAGTTCTTCCCCACGATTTAGCATTTCTTCATTTGCAATCTTCATATCTTTAATAAAATGTTTGATGAAAAATCCTGGTGCGTAGTCTTTGGCCAAAGCCTTCGGCCCATTATTAATCAACTGCCAACTACTTGCCGCTCCTCCGCTCAATACATCCAATACCTTATTCGGATCCAAACCTGTTTTTACTGCATAAGTTAAAGTCTCCATCACTGAAGCAACTGCACCAGTAATTGCAATTTGGTTAGCTGCCTTAGTGTGCTGTCCACTACCTGCTGGTCCCATGTAGTTAATTGAGCTACCCATTAATTTAAATAAATCTAATGTTTCATTGAATGTTTCGTCAGAACCACCAACCATAATACTTAAGCTTCCTGCTGCTGCACCACTATCGCCTCCTGATACAGGAGCATCCAATATCTCAATACCACGCTCTTGACCAAGCTTAAATAATTTTTCTGCAAGTCCAGGAGAAGATGTTGTCATATCCACTACAATAGATCCTGATTTTGCATGATTTAAGATTCCGTCATCACCTGCAATGACTTCCTCCACATCCTTTGGATAACCAACTATTGTGAAAATAAAATCTGCATCTGCTACTGCTCCAGCAATATTATCGAACACTTCTACCTTTACATCGCTACCCATATTCTGGGCTGCTGCTTCTGCTTTAGATTTTGTGCGATTGAATAATCTAATCTCGTGGCCAGCTTCACCCAAATGTTTAACCATTGCTGTGCCCATAACGCCTGTACCTATCCAAGTAATTTTACTCATAGTTATATACCTCCAAAAGCTTTTACTAACATTTTAGAGCATAATAGTGTATTAATCGAAAATTTTTGAAAAAAGTGTATTATAGAATTAAGCGGGCACGAATGTCCCTTTTGAATTTATTCTAATAATAATATCAAATTAGGAGCAGAATATCCGATACTTTAGATACTGAAGAAAAAACACTTCGTGGTATCTTTGTTCGGTATTATTTATAGCTCAAGAAGCTAACTAAGGAGAGTAAAATGGAAGTATTTGATTATGATGAATTAATGCTAATTCCAAGAAAATCTATTGTTGAGAGTCGTAGACAGTGCGATACCTCAGTAGTATTTGGTGGACGTAGATTTGATCTACCTGTAGTTCCAGCAAACATGGAAACAATCATGAATGAAGAATTGGCTGAGAAATTTGCTAAAGCTAATTACTTTTACATAATGCACAGATTCCAACCAGAAAATAGAATTCCTTTCATTCGTAGAATGCAAGAACAAGGTTTATATGCCTCAATCAGTGTAGGTATTAAGCCTGAAGAATATGAATTCGTAGACCAACTAATTGAATTAGGTCTAGTACCAGAGTACATCACAATTGACGTAGCTCACGGTCACTCAGACTACGTAATGAATATGGTTAGATATATTAAAGAAAGAATCCCAGAATCATTCTTAATCGCAGGTAACGTTGCAACTCCTGAAGGAGTAAGAGATTTAGAAGAAGCTGGTGCTGACGCAACTAAAGTTGGTGTTGGTCCAGGTAAAGTATGTATCACTAAACTAAAAACTGGTTTTGGTACAGGTGGTTGGCAATTATCTGCAGTTCAATGGTGTGCCCAAACAGCTACTAAACCAATTATCGCAGATGGTGGTTTAAGACATCATGCAGACATCGCTAAATCAATCCGTATGGGTGCAACAATGGCTATGGTAGGTTCATTGTTCTCAGGACATATCGATTCTCCTGGTCAAACAGTTGAAATTGATGGTGTAACATTTAAAGAGTATTACGGTTCGGCGTCAGAATATCAAAAAGGTGAATACAAAAACGTTGAAGGTAAGAAAGAATTAGTTGAATTGAAGGGTCACTTAAAAGATACTTTAATTGAAATGAAACAAGACTTACAATCATCAATCTCATATGCAGGTGGTAACAACCTCGATGCATTAAAAGATGTAGACTATGTAATTGTAAAATAATTTATTAATACATTTTATTGCTTAAACTCTCAGTTAATCGCTGGGAGTTTTTTGTTTGCTTTGGCAAAAGCAGAGCCACTATCCCCCAAAGAAAAAAGCTAGTCCAATTAAGAACTAGCCATTTTAAGTCAAATTATTAAAGATGATTAATAATCATATTCATCAAAATCGCCCTCTGAGTAATCTTCAAACTCTGAGAATTCATCGTAATCTTCCTCATCGCTCTCTTCATCTATGATATAGAAGAAATCTTCCAGGAAGTCGTGCGCATCTTCATCATCCATGCCTTCAGGATAATCAACCTCTTCGACACATTCATCATTCTCGAAAATTTCCATATAATCTTCGCCATTGAAAACTACATACTCGTCTTCTTCATTTGTGCCATTTACATGTCCCATGAAGTCTCTGAAAATTGTTTCAATAGTTTGCTCTGCATTAAGTTGCTTATTGTGTTTTTTCTTCGCTTCTTCAGACAATACATAAACACCTGTAGTAACGTCATTATCTGACCATTTTAAAAATATTGCGAAGTCATCATCCAGATTATAGATAGATGCATCAAATGGAGAATTAGCAGGTTCAGTCTTCATAGATAAACCAAATGGAGCTAGAAGCTGCACTAGTGCGAACTCTGCATCCATTCTAAATAAATTTGCTTCTTCAGTTTTAAATGACTTATTCATACTATCTCTGATTACATCATTTGCAAATCCATTAAACATCATCCATTTCTTTAAACTTTTTAAATCTTTCATACATATCCACCTAGTTCAATTTTCCTGTTGCTAAATCTTTTATCCATTATAAGCAGAATTTACTTTAATTCATAGTATTTAAAACAATTTTAACAAGCATGAGATTTATTTAACTTGAGCTTAACAAACTCATATGAGTAAGATCAAATTATTCAGTAACAGTCCCAGTATTCCAGAATTTTCGGATAAATAAATCTGTCATATCTTCAAAACTTTCATAGGAAATAGATGCCATAGAAGCTTCCTCATAGTCTACCTGCTCACCATCTTTAAGATAGTAAAACTCATTCCCAATATAATCGAATGTTTCAAATTCTGTGTCTTTTCTAAAATCAAGTGAAAAATGATACTCGCTCTCATCTGCTCCAGTAAAAGTGAAGTCTGTAGAATCGCCTGTTAATGTTTCATAATCCAATCTATCTATGGTTTCATACAAGGTTCCAATACTTATAGAACTCTTGCTTAAGCCATCATCTGCTAAATCTTCCCAGTAAATCTCTTCGACTTCTTCAATATATCTAATTACTCTGAATTCATAGTTATTAATTGTGCTATCTGAATGCAAGCTAGCATACTCTTCTTCTGAATATTCGTCTAGCATTAATTGATTAGTAAAATTAAATCTAATTCTATGGTCATTTATAGATCTAATTATTTCAGTTGCTGTAGTATCTTCGGTTTGGAATAGTCCTGAGAAATAAGCGAAATTCTCAATTCCTTCTACTATTGAGAAAATTTCTAAGTTTAGCGTCAGATTTTCTATTTCAGAACGAGAGTCTTCAATATCTGTCACTGCAGTTTCAACTACAGTAGCAATATCTTCCCTTGATTCAACAAATTTTCTTACCGTAGGAATTTCATAAGGATTATCTTCTTCGATAATCAAACCTTCTAAATCTAAACTTGCTGCAAATACTGCATTTACATTATTTAAGAAATTAACTGTGTATGCATCCTTGTTTGTTAATTCAGAAAAATATCCATAGACTTCAACTTCTCCAAATTCAGAGTCATAAGTCCAAAGAATTTCTGGAGAATAAATTTCCACAACAGAATCATCTTCTCTTAAGTCTCTAGTTTCTTTATGAGTAAATTCATGTGCTGGAAAAAGTTCTGCTAAATATCTGTCAGCATCCTCTTCTTGAGGTAATCTTTCCAATTCCACATAGTTGTATGTACTGTCTTCAGGGAAAGACAGTTCACTAGCTGGTATATCTTCTGTATTTTGACCGCATGCAGCTAGAGTTAGAGTCAAGGCTAAGAGCATGGACATTAAGTTTAATTTTTTATTTTTCAATTAGATTCTCCCGAAAATTGCTTTCCATATATTTTATATGCAAATATAGGAAATTATTGTAAATGTTTGAGTTAAACAGTCATCAAATCTTTTGCAATAAATTTATTTTAACCCAATAGCACTTATTGTATACTGTCTAAAGACTTTATGACATTTCCACTTTAACTAATAGGAGCATACTTAATGATAGAATTCAGAAATTTAAATAAGAATTATGGACAAGTACAAGCGCTTAAGGACGTCACTTTTAACATAAATGATGGCGAAGTATTCGGCCTAATAGGTCACAATGGAGCAGGTAAATCTACTCTAATAAAAATTCTCGTATCAATTATCGAACAAACCTCAGGTGAAGTTTATGTAGATGGAAAATCACTTAACGAAAGTCGCATGGAGATTAAACCAAATATTTCTTATGTTCCTGATGCTCCAGATGTCTTCCCACAATTAACCACCGCTGAATATTGGGACTTAGTTAGATTAGCTTACAATATAGATAAAGATACAGCAAAGAGTAGATTAGATTACTATGCAGACCTATTTGATATGACTGGCCATCTAAACCAAACACTTTCATCATTTTCACATGGTATGAAGCAAAAAACTATCTTGATTGCAAACCTAATGGTAAGCCCTAAAATCTGGGTCTTAGATGAACCGATGACAGGTCTAGATCCTCAAGCAATGTATGACTTAAAACAAATCATGATGGAGCATACAAGAGCTGGAAACATAGTGCTCTTCTCATCACATGACCTAGGTATGGCTGAGAGTCTTTGCGATAGAATTGTGATTTTGAAGAAGGGTGAGGTCAGTTACCTTGGTACAGTTGAAGAATTAAGAAGATGGAATGATGACTTAAGCTTCGAAGAAATTTACTTAAGAATGGCAGGTCGTAGATCTGAAGCTCAAGACAATCAGAATAACTACAACGGAAATAACGCTAATGGCTCTGGCTTTAAGCAAAATAGTGATAGAAACTAGGGTGGCATGATGCAAAAATTATTTAGTTTAGTTAAACATGATTTGATCAAAGCAAACTCCCAAAATATCAGCACCAGGCGTCAAAATTTGGCTAAGGGACAGCAAGATAAAGCAGTTTCAATTATGCCAACTATTTTCCTAACTTCTGGTATCGTGATGTTTGCTATGTTTCTGGTATTTGGAGTATTTATGTTCCAAACACCAATGTATGGTTTCCCTACAAACTTCAGCATGGTTTTATCACTTAGTGCAATTATGATTGTTTCAATTGCTATGCAGCAAATTTATGCATTATTTTATGAAACAAACGATAGTGCATTCTTACTCTCAATGCCTTATACAAAAGGAGAAATTGCCTGGTCTAAAACCATAAGTTTCGTTATAGGTTTATTACCTTACTTAATCCCAATCATCGTTGTTATGGTAATTGCAGGGCTTCAATCACCTGTGAGTAATATGCTGACTGTGCCAGTAGCAATTCTAGCATCGGTCACCTTCGTCATGGATATATTCTTCATTGCAATTTTATTCAGCCATTTTATTACAACAGTGTTTGGTAAGTATGTAAAACCTAAGGTTTTGTTTGGGATTATTTATGCAGTTACCTTCATATTAATGATGGGATTTTATTTATATAACTCATTTAAATCAGGACAGATGACTGAGCAAATGACAAATCTTGACCCAAATGCAGATTATACTGCGATGCTTAGAGTTGATTTCCCAGAAATTTTTACTGGTCTATACAATATAATTACCAATCCTTTGAGCATTAATTCCTGGATTAGTTTTCTCCCATTCGCTCTTGTTCTAATTATTGGTTTTATCGTTTATATTAAGTGGTTTATACCTAACTCATTCAAAGAAAATACATTCGAAACAAATCCTAATGCAAATGTTCGCAGCAAGACTTATGGTTCATTAAACAAAATTTTAACTAAGTACAATAGAACATTAATTTCAGACCCAATAATTTTCATGAACACAGCTATGAGTTCTGTATTCATGCCATTAATTATGGGAATGTCAGTAATTCCTATTAGATCAGAAGTACCTAATATAGATCTACATATTTCAATGATTGGTATGTTTATAGCGATAGGTGGGGCATTTGCCTTCGGTATGAATATAGCTTCACTACCATCATTTATTGTTTCTCTGGATAAAGATAATTTTAATTATGCTAAAGCACTCCCCTTCACTTTCAAGAGCTACCTGAAAAACAAACTTAATTTTTCAAGGATAATTGCTGTTTATATTCCAGCATTAATTATTGCAATAATACTATTCTTTATGAATTTTGGAATAGTTTATATCCTGGCTGCAATGGCAGGTTATATTCCCATTGCGCTTATTGTTTCTGAGAAAGATTTGGTCTGGGATTATAATCACTTGGATTTAAATTGGACAAGTATCAATGATCTTATCCGTAGAGAAAATCAATTTATTTTAGTCCTAAAGGTCTTCGGTAAAATGATTCTTATGGTTCTTATCGGAGTGGCAATTGCGCTGGTGTTTACTTTTGCCAATAACACAGTGAGATGGATTTTAACTGCAATTATTATACTAATTATGATTGGAATACACTTCTTCTTCCGTGCCTACTATGATAGAAAACTCTGGAATAAATTAGATTAAGCAGATTTTAAATCACGTCTCTTGTAGCCGATAAATCCTGCAATTGCCAGGACTATCGCAGTTGCTGTTATTGTGAGTAAGACTGGCCAATCTCTTTCAACTGGAGCATGGTGGAAGATGCTTAATTATAGCATCTAGCGAGCTCTCCATTTGAATTATCTCGATCTATGAAAATTTATTTCAAAATTTCCTTTGACAAAGCATATTAATATCTCTATTATGAATATCAAATCGAATAAAAAATCCTCATCTAGCAGTGAGGTAGAGGCGCGAAAAATATAAGTACTTAGCAGAGGTGGCAACCGTTGAAACTAAGGAAAGGAGATTTCGCCGAAGCGGCAAACAGGCATGGATGCTAGCTGGGTCAGCTCCCAATAAGAGCTGAACTGTCACTAAATGAAACTCTAAACATTTAGTGTTGTGCTATCTTGGCTTAGAGTTCAGAATTCAAGAGAGCACCTTCGTAGACGAGGTGTTTTTTTATTTCTCTAAGACTAGGTAAAACTTCAGGTCCTCAAAAACCGAAGAGCTACTTATGAAAGGAGAAATTATGAATATAAGTAGGAAAATTTTGCAGATTACTATGTCTGCATTCATCATTCTAGCGAGCCTATCAGGTATCGTTGTGACGCCAATAGTGGCGCAAGAGTCCTTGGAACTCAACTCCCATGTTGAGTTTGGAAATTTAGATACAGACACTGAAGGTGTCTTAAGAGTTGGTATGGAGGCGAATTACACTCCCTTCAACTGGTCCCAAGCATCAGATGCAAATGGTGCAGTCCCAATAGCTAATAGTCCAGGTGAATATGCAAATGGTTATGACGTATGGATGAGCCAGCGTCTAGCAGATGGTCTTGGATTACAATTAGAAGTAATTAAAATTGAGTGGGATGGATTAGTTCCAGCACTTCAATCTGGTCGTATTGATGCAATTGTCGCAGGTATGAGTCCTACTTCTGAGCGTCAAGAAGTTATAGATTTTAGTTCTACATATTATACAGCTGACTTAGTTATGATGGTCAGTGTTGGTAGTGAATATGAGAATGCGACTTCTATACATGATTTTTCTGATGCAAGAGTAACTGCTCAGATGAATACTTTCCACTATGGAGTATTAGATCAAATTGAAGGCTTAACACCACAACCTGCTCTAGATGCCTTCCCTACTATGCTTACAGCACTTAATGCAGGTTCAATAGATGCATTTGCTGCAGAGCGTCCAGCCGCGTATGCTGCTGTTGCTGCAAATTCAAATGTTACTTTCGTTGAATTTGATGAAGAGAATGGATTTGAAACTTCCCCTGAAGATACTAATTTAGCAATTGGTTTAAGAAAAGGTTCCGAACTACGTGAACCACTTAATGTAGTGCTAGAAGAAATCACAGAAGATGAACGTCAATCTACCATGGAATTTATGATTGAGATTGAGGCTAATCCTGATCAAGAGTCACTCGGATTCTGGGGTACTACTACAGAGATTTTAGAAGAATTCGGTCCATTATTCTTACGAGGTGCAGGAGTAACTCTACTGATTGCTCTAGTTTCAACCACAGTAGGATTTATCATAGGATTATTTGTTCAAATAATTCGTGAAATTCCATTAGATAAGAGAAATTCTAGAGTGAGGAATGCTTTAGTAGGCTTTGGCCAATGGTTACTTACAGCATATGTTGAAATATTCCGTGGTACGCCTATGATGGTTCAAGCTATGCTTATTTTCTACGGATCTAGGCTATTCTTCGGAATAGATATGAGTTCATTGACTGCTGCTCTACTTATCGTATCAATTAATACTGGTGCTTATTTAGCGGAAGTTATTAAGGGTGGTATCGCCTCAGTCGATAAGGGGCAGCTTGAAGCTTGTAAAGCTATTGGTTTGACACATAATCAGACAATGAGAAGAGTAATTTTACCTCAAACTATTAAGGCGATTTTACCTACAATTGGTAACGAATTTGTTGTAAATATTAAAGACACTTCAGTATTGAATGTTATTAGTGTTACTGAGTTATTCTTTATCACAAGATCTGTTGCAGGTACAACCTTACAAGTCTTCCATACTTACCTAATTACAGCTGTTATTTACTTCGTTCTAACATTTATAACTACTAGAGTTATTAACTGGATTGGTAAGAGAAATGGAGCAACAGAAGCTTTCACTTTAAGAAGTGCATCAGCTTAGTTTAGGGGGAATTTATGAGTGAATTAATTTTAGGTATACAACATTTAGCAAAGACATTTGGTGAAAATAAAGTTTTAAAAGATATTAATCTGACAGTTTCTAAGAATGAAGTTATCAGTATTATTGGTCCTTCTGGTTCAGGTAAGTCTACTATGCTTAGATGCCTGAATTTACTAGAAGAGCCAAGCTCAGGAGATATCGTTTATCATGGTAAGTCTATTATGGGCTCTGGATTTGATTTAAGATTATATCGTTCTAAGGTTGGTATGGTTTTCCAATCATTCAACTTATTCAATAATCTTACAGTTTTAGAGAATTGTACAATTGGACAAACTGCGGTTCTTAATAGATCTGAGAGTGAAGCTAGAGAAAAGGCTCTCTTTGTTTTAGAGCAAGTTGGGATGAGACAGTATGCAGATGCTAAACCAGAACAAATATCTGGTGGTCAGCAACAACGTGTTGCTATTGCGCGTGCTTTGGCCATGGATCCAGAGGTATTACTCTTCGATGAGCCTACCTCAGCACTGGACCCAGAAACAGTTGGTGAAGTTTTAGCTGTTATGCAAGAGTTGGCGTCAAATGAGATGACAATGGTTGTGGTTACACATGAGATGACTTTTGCCAGGGATGTATCTACTAAGGTATGTTTCATGCAAAACGGTGTCTTGGAAGAAGCAGGGACTCCAGAGGAAATTTTCTACAATCCACAAAGTGAGAATTTGAATAATTTCTTGGCTAAGGTTACTGCATTATAAGATTTAAGATAGAGGGTAGATTCAAGGCTAGACTGCGATGGGTGTGGTTTAGCCTTTTGTTTTGCTTAGAAATATCTTCTAGTTTCTTGCATATAAGCTAAGTAATAATCTCCATAAGTTTTAATACACCATCTCTCCTCAGCTAGTATTATCCAATGAGCTGAAATTTGGAAAATTATAACCATTCCTAGCATTATTATTGAACCTGATAGCATAGACATTCCTAAAAAACATATGAATTGGGCGACATACATAGGGTTTCTCGAGAATTTATATAGTCCGGAAGTTTTGACGGGTGGGCCATCTTGCGCAAAATTAACTACAGCTACTGCATACAGAATTAGTCCAATAAAATAAACAACAAGTGCATATGGGAATAGATTTGAGCTGTAATCTATAAATAGAAAGAATGAATAAGCAACAATTGCCAAAGTAGCAGCTTGATAGATTAGGTAGGCAATTTGTTCAGCACCTTTCATTGGTGCATAGTGAGCAGCTCTCGATAATGCATCTTTTTTTACTGCAAGTAGTAGTAAATATCTGACAAAAAATATTGGTAGTAATAGAATTGATACGGTAATTTTCACTTCCTAAACTTCCCTTCTCAAATAAACTCTAGTATTTATTCTACATTAAAAATTTAATCCCCCATAATAAGAAACAGCCCCTACAATGAGAGGCTGTTCCCTAAATAAAATCGAATTCCAGTTTTTATTCTATATAAAGTTCTAACTTATCTATTACAAATCCACTTTCTGAGAAGTTAATCTCAATGAAGTTTCTAGGATTTTGTATATATCCAACTGAAATATCTTCATTAAAATTCTCATCTCCATAAAGAGAAATACTTCTTTGGAAAGTGTTATTGTTATAAATAAATAAGTTCATTTGTGCTGCTTCTTCAGCGTCTATATGTCCTTCAAGAAGAATTGAGAACATTCCAGATTCTTCTGTTGTGAATGCAATTACTAATCCTTCTTGCCTGCGACTTACAAAACCTTCAGCTGGCACTGTCTCTCGTCCTTCAACTACACCTAAATCAATTTCTTGCTGAATGACTTTTTTAGCTTTAGGCTCATTTTCGACTTGAATTTCTAAATCTTGGTAAGAGAAATGATAATCCTTAATAAATTTTAGAATATTCTTAGCATTTCTAACTAGCTCTGCTCTAGTAAATCTACCTGCTGCGAACTCTTCTTCGGCTAAATCCTCATTAGCATTATTTTGAGCACTAGCTGTAACCATGTATAAGTCATTTTGTGATTGAATCATGCCACCTAGTGCTTGTCTTGAGCCTTCTTCATGTGCATGCCAGTGGAGCTTTGCCCACCAGTCAGTCATGACAATACCTTCAAATCCCCACTCTTCCCTTAAAATTGTGGTATTCAACTCATAGTTACTTGATGGTCTGATCCCATTGACGACATTGTAAGATGTCATTATGCTGTGTAATTCACCGGACCTTACTGCGATTTCAAATCCCTTGAGGTAAATTTCTCGCAATGCTCTTGCTGATACAACTGAGTCATAATCATGTCTTGCATGCTCTTGGTTATTTGCAGTGAAGTGTTTAACAGTCGCTGCAACCTTAGCTTGATTTAGTCCCTTTATTTGGGCCAAAGCAATCTCTCCCGTCACCACAGGATCTTCTGAGAAATACTCAAAGTTTCTACCATTTAGTGGATGTCTATGAATATTCATACCTGGAGCTAAGATTGAATCTATCTTATTCTTCTTAATTTCTAAACCAAACTGATAGAATAATTCAATATTCAAGTCTTTATTAAATGTAGATGCTAGCTGTGTTCCAATAGGAATGGAGAAAGCCATCGCTCCATTATCCATTCTTATTCCAGATGGTCCATCCGCAAATGCAAGTAGTGGAATTCCCTTATCTGACAAACTGTCAGATACACCACCAGCAGCGCCTGCAACACCAGGAGTTACTCCTAGTGGCTGCATTCCATTACCACGAGATAATTGAATTAAATCTAAATCACTTAAACATGAGATAAATTCTTCTAATGTAATCTCACCATTGATGTAAGCATTAAAATCTACTGCCACTTCGGGATTATGTGGAATATCTTCTAACTCTTGTTTTTCTCTAGCAATTCTCTCTTCATAATCTACTTCTCTTAGTGGAACTGCTTCAAGACTTGCACTCAATTCACCATCATTATTTACTGGCAGTAAACGATCGAATGCTTCTAGAGGCGCCATAGCTTCACTTAGTTCTTCTAAAACTACTAATTCTTCTAAATCAAATATCCCTAAATCTACTAAATCTACTGAATTGAATCCAAGTACAAATCTATATGAACCAGCTTCTAAAACATAAGCATTCTTATGCCCTGTCTTACCGCTATCATCGAAAGATGCGAGCTGTTCTAAGCTTACTGTGAATTCTAATGTTTCAACTCCATCAGCATCTATCTCTTGAGTCTTGGCAAAATCAACGAGACTTAGTTTGGCTTGCCCTAAAGTACCTTGAGGTTTTTCAAGATAAATTTGGATAGCTTTCTTTCCTTTTAGCTCACCAATATTCTTAACATCTACAGATATTTTTATTTCATCATCAGCTACGTCAAATGTAGTATTAGTAATTTCAAATTCTGTATAAGATAATCCGAAAGCAAATGGATACAAAACTCTATCTGGAGCAAAACTTGAGAAATATCTATAGCCTACGTAGATATCGTCCTCATAGATGAGTTTCTCACTGTTGCCGAAGTCCTTTGAACTTGGTAAATCATCAATATCTATTGCTATAGTATCTGGGAGATGCCCGGATGGGTTGACTTTGCCCGAGATAACATCAGCTACAGCATTACCACCTTCACATCCACCTTGCCATACATAAAGGATTGCATCAGGGTCGATTTCATCTTGCCATGACATATCGATAACATTACCAACATTTAGTAGGACTATTAAATGCTTAAACTCTTTGCGCAGAGCTCTTAGGATATTCATCTCATCATCAGTTAAATAATAAGAACCTTTTTCGCTAATATTATCTCTATCTTCACCAGCTACTCTAGACACTACATAAATTGCATGGTCTGAAGTTTCACTAGTTTTTGCTAATAAACCTGCCTCAAGTGGCATTTCTACTTGATGCCATGGAGTTCTTGCCCAACCAACTCCATTGTCGTAAGGATTGTCAACTAACCATTCTTCATAGTTATTTAGAACATCAGAGTTGAGCTTATAAACTTGCTCTAAACCATCCTTAATACTGACTAGATAAGGGATATTTACTTGACCACCAGATCCTGTACCACTGTAAATAGTATTTATTTGGCCACGACCAAATAAAGATATTTCTTGCTCTGTCTCGATTGGCAATACATTGTCTCTATTCCTAAGTAGAATAATACCCTCTGCAGCAGCCTTCCTGGCTATATCTGCATATTTTTTGTAATCTAATAACTGCATTGTCTTCTCCTCATCACACAGATGTCTATCATCTGATTAATTATTTTTTATTTTTCGAGGACTTACACTTCCTCTTTCAACTAGCTTCATTGGGATCAAGTTTCTTAATGGAACCTCATGCCCTTTAACTCTTTCGATTAGGTACTCAGCGAGCATTTCTCCTATTTTCTTAGGATCTTGAGCCATTGATGTTAAGCTTGGACTTACAAATTTTGCCATTTCAATGTCATCGAAACCGATAACTGAAACATCTTCAGGGACATTATACCCACGGCTCTGAAGCTCGGCGATAGCACCGATAGCAACAATATCCGAAGCTGCAATGACTGCATCTGGTAATTTTCCATCTCTTCTTTTTAGCAATTCTCTCATTGCAGACCTACCATATTCGTAGGTAAAGTTTTCAGTATGAACATGATTTTGATCATTTATCTCCAATCCTATAGCTCTAAGAGAATTTTCAAATCCTTTCAATCTTCCCGTACCTGACATAGTGCTTGTTGGTCCAACTAAATGAACTATATCTCTATGACCTAATGAGTATAGGTATTCGTATGCTTCTTCTGCTGCCCTCACATCATCTGAACAAACTAGTGGTGTTTGTGAGTTATCTACGTCTGCTGTAACAAGCGGTAAATCGCTGTTTAGTAATTCTGCAAGATTTTTATCTTGTTCTGAATGAGTACAAACAAATATTCCATCCAAAGTTCTATATTTAGCAAACTCACTGTAGTTCATGTGCATATCACTCTCATGAGAAGGCATTATCAAAACATCGTAACTAAGCTTATTTGCATGATTACGAAAATTTTCTAAAACCAAACTAAAGAATTGATGCCCAAGACCAATATCCAATGAGTCTGAAAATAGAACTCCTAAAATATTACTTCTTTTGGTTACCATTTGCCTGGCTGCAACATCAGGTATATAGCCTAAATCTCTAGCTATTTTTGTAATCCTATCTTGTGTTGCTAGGCTAATTCCTCCACTGTTGTTCAAAGCTTTTGATACTGTTCCAGCGGAGACACCTGCTTGTTTAGCAATGTCTTTAATAGTAGCCATATACTCCTCCTACCTTAGATAAAAAATTCTAAAGCTAAATATTACAGCTCAAGTATTTCTTACGATTACCAACTCCTTATATATTTGAATTCTTAATTTTCTATACCAACGTATTCAGGTAGCCAGCCATTCTCTACTGCTGATCTAAAATTCCAACCGCTTCCTGAGCCTGTAGCTTGTGGTGATTGTTTATAAGACCAGAAATACCAGCCTGAGCTTTGGCCATAAACTACCAATTGAGTTGACCCAAAAGATCTTAGTGCATTGAATTGTTGGTCTTGAGTACCTACTGCTGCTAATTTATCTCCATGTAGTCCAAGTGACCATTCACCTACTACAATAGGGAAATACTTAGACATCTCTGCAATATCGCTATTTCTTTGGCCAGCAGCTTTCCTTATCTGATCTAATACGCTTAAGTTATTATCTGAATCTTCAAATACGTGATACATATGTGTATCTAAGATTACGTTGTTATATGTATCTCCTTGCATGAAGTTTTTCCATTCTTTTAGTCGGAACCCATCGTGGATAACTACCCAATGCTTGGTTTTATCCAAGTGCTGCATTATCACTTCGTAACTTTCTAGGTAAAAGTCTTTCAAAATATCTATTGGTATTTCCCATGAAGGTTCATTTAAGACTGCAATACCGAATAGTGCAGGGTCATCCTTGTAACGTACAGTTAGTTGTTCTAGTACTTCAACAGCTTCATCGATATTTTCACGTTCTAAATGCCAACCAACATGTCCTTCTAGACCAGAGTTATCGAATCCATTTTGAGAATCTCTAACACCATGTAAGTCAATTAAAACTTTAATGTTATATTTATTAGCCCATTCAAATGCTAAATCCAAATACTCAATGTTTGAAACGAAGTGATCTTTACCATCAAAAATCCAATAGCCTACAGGGATTCTGACATTATTAATTCCATGTTCTTCTAACCAAGCAAAATCTTCTTCAGTAATGAATGTTTGATAATGCTCGTGCATTACTTCTTCTTTTTTGTCGCCCAACTCTTCCATGAATCTAAATTCATCGTTAGAATTAGCGCTATTAGTTTCGAATAATTCTGGCACCATCCAGCGTTCTAGTAAGAGCCATGAACCTAAATTAACACCACGAATTTCTGCATTCTCTCTGATTCTTTTTGCTGGATCATCTGGAACTTCTGTTTGTCCAGTTATAATTTTATCTGTCTCCACACTCTCGTCCTCCGTGCTTGTTGTTGTAGTTTGTCTGCTAGTTGTAGTTCTAGTAGTCTGCTCGGTATCTTCACCTGGAGCGCAAGCTACTAAAAAACTTGTTGCTAATAATATTGCTATGAGTCTTATACTCTTTTTCATTTATCACCTATTATCTTGTTTATTGTACTGACAGTGTTTGGCTAGGTTCTACAGCATCATCATCGATAAGAGCGGTAATTTCTTCTGCTTGATATACTCTCACGTACTCAATTTCATATCTTTGTGGCCAGATGTCTTCATCAACACCTTGTGAGCCACCCCAGTCTCCACCAACTGCAAGATTAATCAATAAGTGATGTCTCTTATCAAATGGCCATTCATCTGAAGTAACGTTATCTGTGTAGTCTGTAGGAACAAATTCATTGTATAACTCTCCATCTACAAACCAACGAATCCTGTCTGGTAGCCACTCTACAACGTAATCATGGAATTCATCACTGACACCTTCCACATGAATTGTTTTCCCTTTATGTGTATTTATACTGTGGTTGTAGCTCATTGTGTGTATTGTTCCAACAATATTATCTTGGTCATAACCAACATGCTCCATGATGTCTATCTCACCAGATCTTGGCCAATCTCCATATTCCCAATCAGTTGGTAGCATCCAAATTGCTGGCCAGGTACCTTTACCTTTAGGAAGTTTTGCTCTAAATTCAAATCTTCCATAGAGCCAGTCACCCTTATTCTTTGTGATTACTCTTGCAGATGTGTAGTCATTAGTACCCTTCTTCTCTTGACGAGCTTCAATTACTAACTTGCCGTCCTCTACGAAGGCATTTGGGTTTTCGTTATCATCAGGGATTGTGTAATATTGCAATTCATTATTACCCCAACCATGACCTCCCATGTCATAGCCCCACTTCTCAGGATCAGGTAATCCATCTGTTTCAAACTCATCAAAAAATACTAGTCTATAGGTTAATTTATCTATATCGTAACTTGAGCTTAATTCTTTCATTGGTTTTGTCTCCTCTGCTGTTGTTTCTCTCGCCTCGCCGGTTCGGTCAAAAGGCGCTTTAATCGTTGTCTTATTTGTATCTTCTGTTTGCTGCCCCATCCCGCAAGATGCTAAAAGAGTGGTGGCAATTAAACTTAGTGCTATTAACTTTACTTTTGCCATTAATGTCTCCTTAAATTTTTATTAACCCTTAATACCAACATTTTCAATACCTTCAATGAATAGTCGTTGTGTGAAGAAGTAAAGAATCAGCAACGGTGCGATAGAAATTAAGGTACCTGCCATCTTGTAGGCCTCGTTGACTCTCGCTTCTCCTCCACCATCAGTGGATAGCTCTGCTCCTCTTTGGGCAAAGACGGACTCGAATATTCCCAACCTCTGCGGCAATAAATCCACCCCTGTTCTTATAAATGTGGATGTCGAGTAGGTCTCGTTCCAATTCCAAACGAAGGCAAATAAGAAGACTGTTACTATAGTTGCAACAGATAACTTAATTGTTATATGCCAGAAAATTTGTCGTGGATTGGCACCATCTATACTTGCTGCTTCATCTAGCGCTATTGGAATACCTTTAAAGAAGTTGTAGCAAATTAGAATCAATATAGCTGAATTTACTCCTTGCCCGAATATTGCGAAGAAGAATTGAGGAATAATTGTTCCTATCAATTGGATATTTGTTAAATCTTGTAAGGTTGTAAATACCATAACTCTTGGTATAGTTACCAGTGGCACTGGGATAATAAATGACAAGAGCAGCATGACAAATAAGAAACCTTTAAGTGGAAACTTATATCTAGCAAATGCAAATCCTGTCAATGTAGATACTACGGTCTGAGCTAGCGCAAACAATCCTGATACCCAAATTGAGTTAATCATAGACTGAGGCATTGTTAGAACTTGACTCGCAATTCTAAAATTCTCCAGTGAGAAATTCCTTGGAATCCAGTTAACATCTGGATTAATTAAATCCGCCTGACTCATAAAAGCCATAGAAAACATACTCAATAATGGATACAAGAAAATATAGCTGAAGGCTAGAAGAATCGCATAGGCAATGGTTTTACCTACTAATCCTTGCCAATATTCTCCTCTCTTCATCTTAGACATCTGTCTATTTCTTACTTGATCTGAGCGAGATGAGCCATCTGACTTATTGTCTTTATTTAATCTATTTTTTAATTTTTTAGAACTAACATTACTAGACATTTTCAACCGCTCCTTTCGTTTTTACATATCTCTTCTTGTATTGAGGTTTCTTCTCTCTTCTGTAAAGTAGCAAGAATGCTGCACCAATTACTAATAACATAACTATTGTGTAAATCGATGCGTATGAGGATGCAAGTCCTAAACCGGTTGCAGTATTGTAAATTGAGCCACTAATAATTCCATTCATTGGATTTATATTGAATGAGGAAACTTGAACAATGGAGAAAATTGTTGAAATTAGTATTATATCTCTCATTTGTGGCATGGTAATCTTCCATAAAGTTTGCCATGCAGTAGCTCCATCTATTGATGCTGCTTCATACTGTTCTTGGTCAATCTTTTGCAATCCATTAATAAGTAAAACTATTGGAACACCTGTAAACCATAAAACCATAGTGAAGTTAGTTAAGAGCCCTTCTATCGTGTCTCCAATTCCTGGGAAGAAACTTTGTAAAAACTCAATAACAACATAATCATTTATGTCACCGATCATGGTTGTTCCTGAATCCATTAATTGGAACATAGCAGACCCAGATAAAACAATTACTGGTAAGAAATAAATCATTCTAAATGCTGCTCTTCCCTTTAATTTCATATTCAAGAGTAGTGCTAAGATCAAGGATATAACGACTATTGTAGGTACATAAGTGAGCACTATAGTTATATACTCCATAAGAGCTGGAACATATTCAGTGTTTCTCAATAGCGCTGTAACGTAGTTAGCAACACCATTTGAGGTCATTTGCCATCCTTGAATATTTAAGCGGACATCGTAGAAACTCAAAACAAATGTATATATGAGTGGGAATGCAGTAAATACTACCAATCCAATAAGCCATGGTATTAAGAATGCATATGCAGTTCTCGCATCGCGTCTTTTTTTCTTAGCTCTAGTTTTAACCGACATATCATCTGGTGTAAGTGTCTGGTTTTTATTTTTCTTATTTTGTCGCTTCTTCACTCTTTTGCTCTTATCTTGCTCTTTTTCTTCAGCAGATTTTGAGTTTCTTGAAGCTTTCTTGTCTTTGACCAAAATACTATCCTCCTTCTTCACTTAAGATTAATCAACCAAGGCGTAGTCCAGAGCAGCAACCTCTGTACCCTGATAGTCATAGGCTTCATCTGTGTAGTTAATAATTATTGAAATCTCTTCGCCATCCAATTCATATCTGTTGATATTCACGCCAGGAGCTAGCACTTCTCTATCTAGCCAATTCGCTTCTCTAACTGAACTCAATGCTGCATCTACTTTATCGTAAACATTCAAGATTAAGTCTTTATATAAGTCATATTCTGTTGAGTAGTACTGAACTAGGTTTGTGTCAGATAGCAAGTGTGCTGATTCATCTGTTAAAACGAAACTTGGGTAGCTGTTGTAGTCGATCATGCGCAGGATATCGCTTTGCTCATAGAAGGAGAAGTTAGAGTATTGTGCAAATACATCCATGGAACTTCCTAAAACCATCTGCAAGAAAGGAACATTATCAGTCTGCAATAATTGCTGTGATGAATAAACTGGTGCTTGTAAGTAGCTATCGGCCAAAGCCCACAGATACGCATTCGGCTTATCCATAGCAATCTCACCACTATCAGTCAATTCAGAAATATTAGCTGCATATATATTTCTGGCTTCAGTTCTTGATATCCAATTATCACGACCAGTGAAATCTGAAACCACACCATTACTAATACCTTGGATTGTGTAAGCATTAACTCCCATATCCTCAAATGTACTTGTCTGATTATTCATCCACTGAACAGATCTTTCAGGTCTTGCATAATAACTTGTAGTTATAGGCAATCCAGCATCTGTTACTTCATTGTAAAAACCACTAGCATGTCTAGCTACATTTCTAGATAATCCAACTTGCCCATCTGTTATCTTCAAGTAATCTTGTGCGAAAGAAAGAGTAATTCCCGAAGACCTTGCAAAACTAATTAAATCTTCAAATTCACGTCTGCTACCAATACTTGAATTAAAGTTAGTTCTGTTAGGAGACGCTAATGTGACTCCACCCTTTTGCCAACCTAAGAGTCCAGCATTAATGTTCTCAACGCCCTCTTGACTGAGGTCAGTAAGTATAGTTTCAACTGCTTCTACATTTGTTAGAATTTCATCTCTGTAGCCAATAACATCCTTCTTAGCTTCAGCCATAATGAAATCCAATCTTATTGGAATATTGTCTTCTACTTCAGTTCTATTCTCTTCTCTTAAATAGCCTGCCTCAATTAGATATTCACGATATCTTTGGGCCATTCCAACATAGTCAGCTGAATGACTACCATCTTCACCATCACCTGCTAGGAAGTCGTAGTTCACGGAAATATTTAGAGGATTAGAAGTTTCCATTAATGTGTAGTAACCATCACCACGCTTGTTATATGCTTGGAAATACTGATTGTTATAGGCAAATCTAGGATATGACCAGTAGTAATTTGTCATATTCTCTTCTGGTTGAACAACAATACTCATGTACTCAGCGCCTTCAACTGCATAGGCAACAAATGCATTTTGATCATTACCATGTGCTATACCATATACAGGCATTGTAGGGTCATTTATAGGAATTGTGTTATTTTGTAAGCTATAGTAAGTAGCCTTTTGACTTGGGTCCTCACCATAAATATCGCCTTCATAAGCTAAAATCTCTGAGTCATTATCTCTAAATCTAATCAAAGCACCAGGACCATCTGGAACTAAAACATATCCAGGTTTCATCTCATTTGGAACTCTATTTGTATAGTCTTCAGTTTCTGGATCCCAATGGATCTTTGTACCACCTGTCGCACCCATGAATGGCATTAAGTAGAAAGCTGCTAATTGACTATCTTCATCTTCCTCAATTTCTTCGTGAGGAATTGCTAAGTTCATACCAGTATCAGTAAATCTAATGTGTAAGTTGAATTCAACACCAACTTCTCTATGGTTAACTTCTACAACATAGTGGTCATCAGCAAACTGGCGAAAATCTGTTACAACATTTTCGTCCTTGCCTATTGAACTCAATTTTCTATTATTAGATCTATCGTAAAACTCAAGAGTCACTAGTGAATTCGCAATACCTGTATAAGTAGTATTTAAGCGATCTTCTTTTGGTAAGTACTCAGGCTCTTCTTCATTCCTAATAGCATCATCATTCATCTCATCAATGTCACGGTTTGGAATATTGTCTAGTCCACTTTTCCATGTGTAGTCATTACGCTTGTCTGTAACAGCTATAACCATAGTGCTCTCTTTGTAGCTAAAGATAAAATTGTCATTTTCGTATAGCTCAACATATTCATCATGATTAATTTCAGAGATTTCTACATCCATAGACTCAGGAGCAGGTCTAGTATCCCTATTATTTAACTCATATGGAGCACCCCAAATCATGGTAGTTGTTGATACAAGCACAACCATAGCGAGAGCTGCCACTTTCAATATTTTGTTTTTATTCTTCTTAAATCTATCTAACACTTAAATTTACCTCCTGGAATAAAGCAATAAAGAATTGAACTAGCATTTCACCCATAAGGAAGAATAAAACTCCTACTAATCCGATAATTATCATGAATGCAAAAGATATTAATATGCTCTTCAAAGTCTCCCCTGGCTCATAAACATGAATTTCTTGTAAGCCAATGAAAATCACTATCAATGACCATAAGATAACCACAAATTGAATTAGCTCTAAAATAAATACTTCATTGTCAGTCACAATGTACGAAAGAACTGTATTTACAAATAACCCTATTATTAGAGGACCTAATCCATATGCTAGAACTTTAAAAATATCACTAATTGAACCCTCACCATCTTGCAATGAAGTAACTAGGTAGTTACAGACAACAAACAATAAAGTTAAGCCGAAGTAAGTTAAAGCTACTCTTGTAAGATTGAAATCAACTATATCAATTTGTCTATGTATGAACGATGGCCCAATCATTGAGAATACGAGAACTACAAAGAATAATAGATAAATTACAATTGCTCCTAATAAAGATCCTTTGCGTTTCTTCTTCATCTCATAGTAACTATCTATTGGATGTCTCATCACAGGGAAAATGAACAGAATATTAGATATAAATGGAACATTAGCTCCCTTATGTATTACTCCCTGGACTGGTGCTAATACACCAGTAGAAGCATTTATTCTCTTTATCACGTAGTAAGCAATTACTAGAATTACAATGACCATGATGGATGTAGTAATATTTTCTTGTAGCCAAATATTTCTTATTTCCCAGAATGCTTCAGAATAATAATCTCTATTGCCAGCGATTTCAGCATGGTACATTGTGTTCTCATAATCTTGTTGGCTATAGTAGTTTTTAGCAATATTATTGTGAGCTAAAACTGACATTTGGTTTAGCTGTAAAGCTTCATTCCACTGATCGATAGCTTGCTCGTATTGTCCTGAATTATAAGCATTAAGTGATGAGTAGATACTTGTTGTATATGCAGTCGGAGTGAAAGATTGGAGCATTCCCTTCTCTGAGTCTAGAGCCCAAATAACACCTTCACTATCTACCGCTATAGAACGTAAACTCCTAAAAATACCCGCTCTATCAATATTGGTAGTTTGTGCTCCGAAGAGGAATATAAATTCACCTTCCGATGAGAATACATAAATAAATCCCTCAGATGTTGGAACATAAATAATTCCAGCATTATCCGCATAAATATCTAAAGCACCAGCTACAGGTAATGTTCCATCAAGCATGTTCTCACCGGCTGTGTTATGCTTCTTAACTGAGTTCCTTATATTTCCACCAATGGTAGATGTATAGAGTATTCCGCTTTGGTCAGTAAATAAGTTTGAGAATGTTTGCGGTGTACGTGCAAACAAGTTAGCTAACTGAGCTTCAGTGAAGAATATTTCTTGTAGCATCTGGGTAAAAGTCAAGTCAACATGGTTTGAAGTGAAGTAACCTAAAAACTCACCAGAGTTAGATAATTGAATAACACCATCGTAAATACCTTCACCGAGAGTATAGATATTACCTGCCACATCAACTGATACCTTCATTGGCCTAAATGCTCTAGTAAATGAAGGAGATTCAATTGAATCAATTGCTCTTAAAAACTCACCTTCTAGGTCAAATATGAAGAGTGCTCCAGCATTAGTATCTGCTACATATAGCTCATCAGCTGCTGAGATAAATACACCTCTTGGAGTTTGGAAGCCCTCATATGTAATCTCTCTCACTACTGACTCTGCACTTGGATCATAAACAACAATTCTTTGATTTCCTGTATCTGCAACAAATAGCTGATCATCACGACTAAATACCATATCTTCAGATGCATTTAAGCCTAAACCTAAAACTGTTATATCCGGAAGATAAGCATCTTGAGTTCTTACTAATCTGCCATTTCTATCTAATGTAAGAGTGTATGAAGTAGCTGCAGTTGAAAAAATATTATCAACTGAGGATAAGCTAACTACAAGCATTAACAGCAGCAGTAAGAATATAGCTATTAAATTTTTCTTTTTAATCAATTTACTTTGCATAAATTACTCCTACTTAATTCCTGAATTTGCCATTGTGTTCATAACATTACTTTGCATGAAGATGAAAATAATTAAATTTGGTAAGAATGTAAGTAAACTTGCAGCAGCGGCAACACCTGCACCAGCGATTGAAGCAACTCCAGTCGATGCTGAGAATCCTGCAGCAGTTAAACTATTTAAATAGAATGGGAAGGTTTTCAAAGTCTCATCCACTATATATAGGTTAGATGCTTCAGTTGCATTCCACACTGCTTGGAAAACCAAGATAGAGGAAGTTGCTAGGGCTGGTTTAACCATAGGGATAATAATCTTTCTTACCATTATCCAGTCATTAGCTCCATCGATTTTTGCTGATTCAATTAAGGCATCAGGAACTTGATCGACAAATTGTTTTACAAGGAAGAGCCCTACTGGCATAGCAAGCGCAGGCAAGATATGTGCCCAAATTGTGTTGTCAATTCCTAAGACATTAATAACTAAATATCTAGGGATAGCAACAGCTGTACCAACAAACATAAGAGCTAGTTGGTTTATGTTCATTAATGTCTCTCTACCTTTAAATTTTTTCTTAGATAATGAGTAAGCACTAGTGACAACAAATACTAAGTTTAAGACTAGCGAAATAGCTGTGACAACAATAGAGTTGAATAAGTAACGAGACATTGGAACACCGGTCGATGCTGCTGTAGTCATTAAATCTCTAAAGTTTCTCAATGTAGGTTGTCTAACAAAAAATCTCGGTGGATATTGGAATAGTTCATCAAGAGGTTTAAAAGCCTGATTCAAAATATAGATGATTGGAAGAATCATAACTACACAAAGAGGAATTAGGATCAAATAAAACTTAATTTGACTTCTGCTAAATTTACTTGGATTAATTTTATTTCCTTGATACATACAATTTTCTCCTAATCTTTCTAATCTTTATCAGATAGCAATTTGTTAGCTACTCTTGATATGACAAAAACAATTATTAATAAAACTACGGATATGGCGGAGGCATAGCCCATCTCATATCGTTGAAAACCATAATCATCTATATGGTTAGTAATAACCGATGCCGAGTACTGCGGTGTCGGGTTCGATCCAGATAGCGCAACCCCTATCCATCCAGTGTTGAATGCATTAACTATCGCCATAACAGCACCAAATAACATCTGTGGCTTCATCTGCGGAATTGTTATATAAATAACTTCTTGGAATCTATTCTTTAATCCATCAACATATGCCGCTTCATATAACTCTTGATCAACGTTCAAAATACCTGCAAGCATGGACAAGAACCCTATACCCATTGATGACCATAGTGCAACAAATATCGTAATTGGGAAAAGCAAATCCGGACTCAATAAGAACTGTATAGGAGTATCTATTAACCCTCGTTCTAATAAGAAAGCATTAATAAATCCTGACTCATCACCTGAGAATAAAGATTGGAAAAGAACTGTTACAAACACAGGTCCTACCATAGAAGGTGAGTAAATAATCAGAGCCATAATTGTTCTTGGTGTTTTTTGCACTTGAGCTAATAACCAGGCGACTAAGAAGCTTAATAAGAATCCACCAACACCAACTATTACTGCATACTGAATTGTGTTAGGCAATATAGTTCTAAAGAATTCTGTATCTTGGGTTAGTAAAGTAATGTAGTTTGTAAAGTCAATCCATGTCGGAAATTCAATAGCATTAAAGTATGTAAAGCTAAGGATCATCGCTAAGATTGTTGGAACTAAAATAAATAAACTAAATGCAATTGCATATGGAGCAATTAATCCCCAAGCACTTTTAGCTTCAGAACGCTCTGCAGTTTTTTCCTTCTCTTTAAATAATTTTGGCTGATTAGCCTTATCAATTTCTTTTGTCTTACTTTTCATTAATTTCCTCCACTAATCCACTTCATTCTCAAGCTTTATCTTGCGGCATCCATTTGCTCTTGGATCCAATCGACATCTCTAACCACATATGGTCTTAACTGATTACCTTCTTGGTCGATAAATCCAAACTCCATCATCTTTCGTCTGATTTCTCGATTAATAGTTATTATCTGCTCATCAATAGCAACTCTAGGAACAACACCATCTTGAACAGCCTGACTCCAAACGTCTGACATACCACGCTCAAGCATGTATTGACCTGGTGTTCTAGGTACGTCTCTTAACCAAGGTATTTGATTTAAAATTACTTGCTTATCTTGCTCTGGAATTGGTGCATTTCTAGCAGCATCTAAGTTTGAAGATAGCCATATATATTCAGGTCCATAGGTAGAAGTGAGTAAGTTTGCATAGCTGGTTTGAACTTCAGTGGAGGTCCACCATTTCAAGAAATCCCAGGCCTCATCAGGCTTTTGAGTTTTCTCCATGATTACAGCTCCAGTACCATTAGCTACGAACCAACGTTGAATCTCACCATTCTCATCTTCCATACCTGGGAAGTTAGCAAGCTCCCATTGCCCCTTAAGTTCAGGAGCAGCATTTGCGATTTGTAAGTATGTATTGAAATCAACCATACCTACTGGTAATTGACTATATCTAAATGAGTTATAGAAATTAGGAACCTGGTTTGGTAAAGAGTACATTGTGAAAAGCTGGGCTAATTGACTTAGCCCTAATACTGCCTCAGCCTCATCAATAGCTGCGTAGTAACCATCCTCTTCATATAAAGTTCCACCATTTTGGAAAATTAAAGGTGTAGTTTGGTAGAACCACTTAGTACCTGTACCACCTGCAGTATTATGGTAGAAATTCATCCCATAACGTTGGAGAACAGGCAAGATACCAATAATGTCATCCCAAGTTTCAGGAACTTCTAATCCTAATGATTGGAAAACATCCTTACGATAAATCAATGCTTGGAAGTCTAAAGTTTCTGGTAATGCATAGACATTGTCGTTATAGACATAAGGAACATATGCACCTGGTGTGGATTGTGCAGCAATTTCCCAGAAATCATCGAATTCACTCAATGGATAAGCAGCACCACGAAGGGCTATATCAAATGGCATATATGAAGGTAGTCCAAGTGCGACATCTGGAACTTCTCCAGCAGCATTAGATAAGATCAACTTATTTGTATCTGGCATAACTGAGATTTTTACTTTAATACCAGTTCTTGGCGTGAACTCTGAGTCCACAAGCTTTTGCATAATATCTACATAAGTAATAGGTCTAGAAACCCATACATTAACTGCTTCTTCATCTGGTCTGACTAAGTATTTATCATCTGTAAATGTACTGATGAAGTTTGCTAAACCTCCGCCAATTCTTTCAAATATATTTGCTCTAGCAGCAGGTAATTCTGTTTCTTCTCCTGCTAGATATATAGCATTTAAGGACATTCCAGCATTATTCAATCTATCTATAGTGTCACCTAACATTTGAGTGACAGAACCTGTACCGCTGTATAAATCTTCGAAGTATAGTGGCAACTCATCTGGGTCTTCTCGCATCATTTGGATTTTGGCGATTGCTTTGGACAAGAAGGACAAAGTAGTCGACCTAGTGCCATTTGGTGCATGGATAGAAAGTTGATTTAAAAGATCAGTGATTAGAACCTCATATGCCTCAAGGTAAGACTCAGTTTCTGGTAGATAACTTGTAAGAGTCCAGGTTCTATCACGGTCAATATCTTTACCTGTAATTTTTCTAATCTCGAGTGCGAATTGGTTTATGTGGTCAATTAAGGTTTGAAGAGTATTTAAGCCATCACCTAATAAACCTTGAGTTGAAGTCAAACTAAATGTGTGTGTTCCAGCTTCAAGATTAAATAAGTATGGAGCATCTGTTTCATTTTCACCTAGTGTAATATTTGCCCAACGCTGTCTTGAGTTAGGGAATGAATAATCATACATCTCAGCAAATGGAACTTCACCATCGATTGCAATAGTTCTGAAAACTGCATAGTCATCTTTACCATTGTTGTAGTGAAGAGAAATTGCGTAATCACCGTCTTCAGGTACTTCAAAATTGTAGTAAATAGTTTGTCCAGCCTTACTCCAACCTTCACCATCGATAATATTAATCATTCTATCTACTGGGTCATATGGACTAACATCAGGACTTCTTAATGAGCCTAATCTAACGAAAGATGAATTTTTATGTGTATAGTCGGTGGCATTTATAGCTTCTACTTCTTCTAAGTTTACCGCTCTAGGATTTTCAACTGAATTTCTATACACGCTATAGCTTAAATCTAGCTCGCGAACAGAAACTGTCATTGTTCCTAGTGTTAATAGGTCTGCTGAAATACTATCGAAGGTAATAGTGTTTTGACCTTCTTCTAGGTAGATTTCTAGTGGACGAGTTGTATTATAAGTATTATCAAATAATTCAAGAGTTCTAACTCCGCCAACTCTTACCTGATTAGGTAGTGCTTCATCTCCATAACTGTCTAATTCAAAAACTTTACTTTCATCTTGCCAAATTAGTGGTACATCAATTGTTGCCGCTTCTATAAATGGTATTTCATCATTTATTCTCATGGCCAAAGTCAAGTTGTTCACACTACTCGGTGCGATTTCATGTTGAATTGTTATGTCATAGTATCCAGACTCTGGAACTTCTACTTCATAACTAGCTCTCTCCTCATATCCTATTGTTACAGTCTCGTCAGTAGAATTGTCTGTAGTAGGCAAGACTTCAATAATTTCATATGAGTTTGAATTGTTTCTATCTAGATTATCTTCATGTTGATTTCGATAATCTCTGTAAAAAGCTCTTGGGGACACTAAAGTATCATGCAATAGGGTATAAGCTTCTCGAGCATCAGCCTCTGTAATTTGTATATGAACTTCACTCGCTAATAGACTAGAACTTGCCATTAACACAGTACTCATTAGATATAAAAATAATACTGTTAGTGATTTTACTCGTATTCCTTTAAGCATTTAAACTTCCCCTTTATTAAAATAGGTGCCCTCTGTCATAAGAGAGCACCCTTAATAACGCTAATGATCTTAGTTTTATTAAAATTTACTATTAATCAAAATCTGCGTCTGTATATCCGTAATACTCAATTAGAGCATCTTTTAGACCATCTTCAGCATCAGCAAATCTTTGGTTAATCTCATCGCTCCAACCTGGGAGTCTTGACTTAACTGAATCTGCGAAGTTTGCATCTGTACGTGCAGCACCTGCAATGTCAACATTCCAGATATTGTCCCACTCGTAAAGAATTGGTCTAGTTTCACCATCTACTGTGTAATACCATGGGTGAGTTTTATCTGAGACATCCCAGAAATCTCCAGCTTCCCATAATTCGATAACTCTTTGCCATCCTGGCATTAATGATTCATCCATGAAACGTGCATGTCCTGGAATTGAACCCCAAATTTCCATTTGTGCATTAAATTCATCACCTGTTACTAATGGTAATGAGTCATTTAAAGCTGATTTTAGATTTCCACCATCGTTGAATTCTTGATCTGCACGTGCTTGCCATGCTCTTGAATCACCTGCCCAGAATGATGCAAATGTATAAGCTAATTGTGTCTTAGCTTCTTCTTCTTCACTCAATGCTGGATCTCCATCATCTAGTGCATAGTTAATAACTACCATTGGATCTAAAACAACTCCAACTGTATTTCCTACATAATCTGTAGCTGGTCTAGGATAAATATCCCAGTCGCTTGATTGAACAGCACCCCAGTGCTCAGGGTTTGGATTACCTGCATCACCCATCATCCAAGGATCACCTTCTAATGTTAATAAAACACCATTCTTGAAGAAGTTGTAGCTCCAATGGTCATGTGCTTCCATGAATTCTGCAGGAACATTTCCTAAATCATTTTGTGGGTTAACTGCATAATCAGCCCATGTATTTACATTGTCGATTAAATCAAAGATTTGTTCAGAGCCTAAATCTACGAATGGATCATCACTACCCATTTCACGATTTGCCATCATGTATGAGAAACTCTCAGTACCTGTACGAATAAAGTTCATTGGAACATCCATTGCACCGTAGAAGGTATCATTATCTGCTTGACGAATAAATGCATTGTAATCATCGATATCCCAATCTGGTTCTGGAACATCTAAGTTATGGTCTTCTGCTAAACCACGGTTAACGAAAACACCCCATGGTTGAACGAATTGAGGAATACCTGCTTGGAATCCGTAGTAATTCATCATTCCCATAATTGATTCATTAAATGATTGGTATAGTGGATCATTTTCAAAGATTGAAAGGTCTGCAACCATACCCTTTTGAATATCACCAATTAAGTCTGTGGAGGCATAAATATCAGGATACTTACCTCTCTCTGCTCTAAAGTTCTCTAGTTCTTGTGCCCAAGGAACTTCATTATCGTCTGGTCCACCATCTTTTGCATAAATGTTAACTTTAACACCTGGATAAACCTCATTAAATGCCTTAGCAACTGCATAAGCAGCAGCTACGTTCTGTGAGACTAATTCTTCTGCTGGAATTTCTAAATGTCCAACATCTTCAGTGTAACTATTGTCACCAGACCAAAGCATGATGTCTAATTCACCTGTAACATCTGCATCTAGGCCTTCATAGTTTGGTGTACAAGAAGTTAATACAACAATTGACATTACAAATGCTGCTAGAACACTGATAAATCTTCTTCTTTTCACTATTGCCTCCTCTTTCAGGATTCTCTCCTGCAATTTTACTAATCAAATATGCACTTTAGAGTTTTCCTCGTGCATATCGTTCAATTTACTTCAGAATATCACAGAGCGAAAACGTTTGCAATGACAATTTGAAGAAATCATGAACAATACATTCAGATATTTTACTTAAACAAATGTGTGTTTTTCACATGTTAATCTAACAAAAATACGGATTTAATCGACAATTTTAGGGAATTGTATGTTTTTCAGCTGTTATAGGTAGTGTTTGTGCAGTTTTACCATAATATTTGGGAGAAATATAGCATATTTACTAAATTGAATTTTTGCGTGGGCTATTTTCGTTGCAGATTTTTTTGCTTTAATATTTCTATTTTGAAATTTCACTGACTTTTTTTATTTGAAAAATTGCATAAAAACACTGCATCTAAGCGTATTTAGCCTAGTGCAGCATAAAATTTCTATTAATTATATTTACCTTCCGATGTGGTTATATACATTCACAACTATTTATTTAAGTGAATATTTTATTCTGACATCCTTTAGATTTGACATGAAGATATTGACAATTGATTTTTACTATTTTAGAACTCTAATTCACTTCTATTTTCTTGTAACCAAGTCAACATATGCTTGGCTCTACTCTCTACATGAGGCAAATTATCCAAGTCAAAAAACTTTAATTCAAAACTTTCATCATCATTTATTCTAATATCTCCTGTATATTCAATCGCTTGAAATAGAGCTGTCACAGAATATAACTCATCTCCATTAGGATATTTAAAATATAGCTGAGGACCGGAGAAAACATTTAGTTGTTTAAGCTCAGTAATTGTTATACCTATTTCTTCATACATCTCTCTAACAACCGTCTCCTCGAAACTCTCCCCTAACTCCATAGAGCCACCTGGAACTCCCCAAGTATTAGTATCTGATCTTAGATTAAGCAAAATCTCACCCTTATCATTAACAACAACAGCACTTGCTCCAGCTGACAACAGCGGTCTATTCCCCACTATACTTCTTAAGTCTTTTAAATAATTTTTATCCTCTTGCATTAATTCACCCTTCTTATTAGCTCCCCAAGTCTTCAATAGTACAAGTTAGTTCAATTGTATTATTCATTGGATCAAGTATAGGAAAACTCCAATAACCTTCCCACTTAGCTTCATCATGTCTAGTTATTATATCTGGCTTACCCTTGCAGGTTTCAATAATTTGGACAAAATCAGGCGCATCGTACTCTATAGACCAAGATGTTCTACTTGCACTACCACCTTCCCAACCTGGCTGCTTAGCAAATATTTCTTCACCTTTTACTAATTCTTCGTCTAATGAAATTAGAAGCTGATGGCCATTTATCATATAAGCAATATCTGTGTCACTTTTCCAAATCAAATCTAATCCTAGGACCTCTGAATAGAATCTTTCCATCTTATTTAAATCATTTGAAAAAATATATGTAAAATTGAACCTTTTACTCATGCTAATCCCTCCATAGCTCAAATGCCTATACCATCTACTTATAAGAATAGCACTACTCGGTCCATAGCTAAATATAGAAGCTGCATTTCTATTCTTATATTTAAAATAACGGATATTCGGCTTTGCCCTTTATTAATTTTGTCTAAGTTTTTGATTTAAAACTATTGTCGTATTGTTTTAATTACTGTATAATACTCATTGTTGTAACAATCGTTACGTTAGCGCAAATTAGCGCAAAAGAGGAGGCATATATGAAGAAATTTGTTGGACTTTTGTTATCAGTTGTTTTAACTTTCAGTTTAGTCGCGTGTAATAATGACGATTCTACTGATGGCACAACTGGAGGAGCAGAAGGAACCACTAGTGGAGAGAGCGAAACTGATCAAACTACAAGTGGTAATGACGCTGGCGAAACCGAGACACTAACTGGAGTCGGTGCAGGTTTTGGTGGTTTAGTAAATGTTACAGTTACAGTTGAGGGTGATAAAATTGTTGCTGTAGAAGTTGGTGAGCACGGTGAAACAAACGGTATTTCAGACCCAGCTATAGAAAATATTCCACAAGCTATTGTTGATGCAAACTCAACAGAGGTTGAAGTTGTTTCAGGTGCAACTGTTACAAGTGAAGCTATTATTTATGCAGTAAATAATGCTCTTGATCCAGAGACCTACCCTGTTCCTGAAGAAGAAGAGGAAGAAGATGAAGACCCTGCAGATATTGCAGCAGCAGATGTCTATCAAGGTTTCGGTATCTCAAACACAGCAAGATCAGGTCCTGGTGCCGATGACCAAGATGTACCAGTATGGTCATTTAACCAAATTTTCGCTAATGCATTATTCGATGGCGATGGCAAAATCCTAAGCTTATATATTGATCAATTAGAAGTAGCAACTCCTAACTATGATGGTGATGGAATGCCTCACTTCACAGGTTTCCCTGGCCAAAGCTACAACTACGACGAAGACCATGACGGTGTTGTAGATAGCGTATTAGAACAAACTGAAGAAGGCTATCAAGAAGAATTAGCAAGTTGGGTAACTAAGAGAGAACGTGGCGACGGATACAGAATGGGTACAGGTACTTGGGAAGATCAAATCAAAACATTTGAAGATTTATTCGTAGGTATGACTGTTGAAGAAGTCCAAGACTGGTTCGACAACTACACATCAGATGTAAATGGTAGACCATTGAAAGATGGAAGCGAAGCTGATGGCGACCAAGAAAAATATGATGCTTTATCAGATGAAGAAAAAGATATGCTTGCAGATGTAACATCATCAGCAACAATGAGCTTGAATGACTCACACGGTGACATCGTAGCAGCTATTGTAGACGCATTTGATAACAAGGTGGCTTTGGACATAGAAAGTGCAGCAGCACAAGGATTCGGATTCGTAACTAACCCACGTTCAGGCCCTGGTGCAGACAACGAAGATGTTCCTGTATGGTCATTTAACGAAATTTATGTAAATTCACTATTTGATGCAGACGGCAAAATTGTCTCACTATACATAGACCAATTAGAAGTAGCAACACCTAACTATGACGGTGATGGCATGCCACACTTCACAGGTTTCCCTGGCCAAAGCTATAACTACGACGAAGACCACGATGGTGTTGTAGACAGTGTTATTGAACAAACTGAAGAAGGATTCCACGAAGAACTTAGCTCATGGGTGACTAAGAGAGCACGTGGAGACTCATACAGAATGGGCACAGGTACTTGGACAGAGCAAATTGAAAGATATGAAGAATTATTCATAGGTAAAACTGTTGAAGAAGTACAAGAATGGTTCGAGACATATACTTCCGATGTAAATGGTAGACCTCTAAAAGATGGAAGCGAAGCTGAAGGCGATCAAGAAAAATATGATGCACTTTCAGATGAAGAAAAAGATATGCTAGCAGATGTAACATCATCAGCAACAATGAGCTTAAATGACTCACATGGTGATATCATTGCAGCAATCGTAGACTCATTCGAAAATAAAGTAGAAATCAACTTGAATATCGGATAATTTATAACTGACTTATCGAAAAAGAGTTGCCAGTAGTGGCAACTCTTTTTTTGTTCAAATCTCATTAAGATATATATTCTAAGCCGTCTGGTAGTAGATCATTTATATCAAATTTCTCTAGGCGAATAAATGCTTCTCCATATTCATACATCAGTAGTAATTTTGTTTCATTCTCCTCAGTATGATGAGCTAAGCAAGAATATGCGAAGAAACCTGGGATTAATGTTTCCTTGCTATTCATCCATATCACTTCATTATTCTCATTAAATGCACCTATGCGTATGACGCCATCACTCCTGAATTTATCAGTAGCTGCTGGATAACTTGCTGCTATTAAGTTATCGTAAGTTTTGTTATCTTTAGCCACAATCTTACCGGGAAGATTTATGAAGCTGACCATGCAGTTAGAACTATATTCCAAATCCTCATCTACCTTATATGCACTCCAAGTTTGACCAAAATCACCTGAATCAACATAGCTTATTTTATCGATGTCATTTCGCATATACATACGTATAGTAGGACCATTTAGTTTTACTAATTGAGACTCACTGCTTTTGCCAAAGCCATTGTCAATAATTGCTCGCTCACCTCTCACCCACTTATCACCTTCTAAACGTATGGTGCTAGCACGCTCTGTGCCTGTAGAATTATCGTATAGAGCAAAAATATTATAGTCTTCATTTTCATACGTGAAACTTAGACCACGACCAGGGCATAGTCCTGTAAAATTTTCATGAGCAGCAAGCTTATGGTCGATTAACTTCGGTAAGCTCCACTCGATACCTGATTCTTTGACTTGACCATTTCTATGAAGCAAATAAGACACAGGATAAATTTTCCACTCAGATTGGAAGTAAAAAATATTATTTTGAATTAACTCATCGCTTCCAAACTGCTGTGTTACATGAGCTTCGACTGTGTTGCCATTCACAGTGTAAGTGTTATACCAAGCATCTACATATGTTTCAGTAGCATCTTCATCTGCAGTAATTGGCCAAAGCTTAATTATTTGCCCACAGTACTCTTGTTCTATAAATTCTCCATTGAAATCTAAACGATATTTATAGTCAGAAATATTGGTAGACGCGGATGTGTTAGATTTGGATTTTTGTATATAAATCCTACCTTCTTTGTCAAAACCGGTACTCTCTGAGCCCATTCTATTGCCATACATTAGCCCACCATAAGCAGGAAATGCATCTACAATATAATGAATAGTTCCATCGCTAGCCTGTGTAATTGCTGGGTCAATTAGTGATGCACTTTGTCTTGATGAGGAAGTCCCATGATGATCCACAAAATGATTAAAAAATTCATAATCCCAAGTATTTCCACCATCCTTAGATAATGAATAAGCTGCATCTATATTATGAGGAGAATCTAAAGTTGTTATCCAACGAACATCTGCACTAGCTAATATCCAGCCATTGTCTAAGCTAATAATCCCTGGGATTCTAAAATAAAAAGATCCACCCATTCCTCTAATGAAAGGTTGCCCTTCAGTTCTACCCCTTATACTATCCCAAGAGGATAAGTATTTGTGCTTATACATAGATTCTGTTTCCATAATAAAAGTCCTTTAAATTAGATAATATTCTACAGCCCCTAAGCCTAACCCTACGAGAGCTCCTATACCAATCAATTTTATGATGTCCATTTTCTTTATAGATAAGAATATTCCAATGGCAAAGCCAGCTACAGCAATCCAGTCAAAACTTATCCATCCAGAAAAATTACTAGCAGGCAGAATTGCATTTAAAATAATATCTAAACTAGCAGCTGCTATCAAGCCGACTACTCCTGGTCTCAACGCTTGTAGCATTTTATCTAAACTTTTTACTTTGGTTCCTTTAAATAATAAATATCCTAAAAATAGCATTAATAAAGTTTGCGGAATAACAACGGCTACTGACGCAACAACAGCACCTGGAAAACCTGCAACCTTAGTACCTACAAAAGTTGCAGCATTGAGTGCAATTGGTCCTGGTGTCAGTTGAGAAATAGTTATAACATCTGTCATTTCAATTTGAGTTAACCAAGCTCTATCGCTTACAATTATATCTTGAATAACAGGAAGCGATGCATAGCCACCGCCAAAAGAAACAGCTCCAATCTGCAGAAATGCTAAGAATATCTCTAGTAAATTTCCCCACATACGCTAGCTCTCCTCTTTCTTTGGCAAGCTAAATACAATTAAGCCTATCAATGCCAATAATATGATAATGAAGGCGACATTTATACTAGTGAAATAAACAAGTAAGAAACTTCCAACCATCATAATGATTGAGAAAATAAGGTTTTGCTTGAGGGCGACTTTCGCCAAATCAATAGTTGTAAATAGTAGGATTGCGCCTATCATTCCGCTCATACCACGAAGAGCAGCACGCACCCAATAATTTGTAGCAAACTCTGCATAGAAAAAGTAAATTACACTAATAATTACTAAGGGTGGCAAAATCGAGGCTAGCATGCCTATAAATGCACCAAAAGTTCCTTTAAGTTTATATCCAATAAGCAAACTCACTGAGGCAGCAAGAGACCCTGGTCCACTCTGGGCCAGGGCTATCATATCTAACATCTGCTCTTCAGTTATCAGCTCTCGTTTTCTCGCAAATTCACCTAATAGAACTGGTGCAATTGTGTAACCACCGCCGAAGGTGATAACATTTACCTTTACTAGGATTAAAAATATTTGCCAAGTTGAAATCATATTTAACCTCTATTCAATTACGAACCACTTAATTTCATTAGCTTCTAGGCTCAAGTCAAAGCTCTCACCATTCTGTGTATATATTTTAGTATCTTGCGATTCGAATGTATTATTTACAACACAATATTTATCATTTTCAACATATGCATGCACGTCCACATTAACATTACTTGAATACCAATTCAATAATTTATCTTCACTATTTGTTGCCCAGAGAATTGCTCTAAGAAGAACTCTAGCATTCTCAAAACTGAATGGTAATCCACTCAGATACACGCTTCTTCCATCGCCAAACTCATTGACTGCCATTTGCACTGACTCATTATCTACAGCTAAAATATCTGCCGAATCCGATGCATAAATATTAGACATACCTTCGCCAAAGTCTACATTATCTTCAACATCTTCTAGGATAAAATGGTCCTTTATCTCCCAGTTAAACTTACTATCTCCTAATGTAAAACCAGTCTCTTCTTCAACACCCATTAAATTACTTAATTGGAAGAACTTACCTTCTTTTTGATATGCACTAGGTTGGCCGACGCCTATGAATGCACCACCATTGTGCACATATTCATTAAACATTGTTACTAGTTCAGGTTTATCCCAATATTCACCACCTGAATGAGCTGTATTTGCTTGACCATTTATTATTACTACATCGAAGTTTTTAATTAGGTTCTTGTTTTCTAGCAAATCATCAAATG
>CAZVJQ010000005.1:64839-66311 GCA_964627125.1 uncultured Fastidiosipila sp.
ATTACTACATCGAAGTTTTTAATTAGGTTCTTGTTTTCTAGCAAATCATCAAATGAGATGAATTTAACATCCATAGGTGCACCAGATAGAATTTCTGTGATGCCTGCGAATGAGTAATTTTGTTTCTGGTACAGTGCATGGTGAACCATGTGATTTCCCCAAGATCTGGATTTCCCCCATGCATTTACAACTGCTACTTTCTTGAAATTATATGGAATAGTATTCTTAGCATTATCGTAGAGTTCTCTGAATTCATTAGCTACTTGAGTTATATATTCAACGAAGTCTGGGAATTTTAGAGCTAACTTTAGGTAGCCACCGTAGCCAATTCTATCTACAGGTTTTCGTAAGATTGCTCGCCTTGCTGTTACCCAATTCTCTTTAGCTTCTCTAGTAGGATCTCCACCTTCATAGAATGTGTCTGGGAAGAAATATGGTAAAAATCTACCCTCTGTATATTTAACGCCCTCAATGTCAGATATTAATCTCAGAGTTGACCCATTACCCACACTACCAACAACTGCATCTAAACCTATCTTTTTGAATTCATCTAAGAATGGCTCTGTACCGATGAAATGGTCACCTAAGAACATCATAGCTTCTTTACCATGCTTATGGACAATATCGACCATTTCTTTTGCAAGCTGGCATACTTCTCTGACTTGGAAGTACATAAAGTCATTAAATTCTTTACTAGGAATTCTATATTGATTGTTGTAATAACCTTGATCAATTATAAATTCTGGTCTGAATTTGTAACCTACCTCCGCTTCAAATTGCTCCAAAATATATGGACTAACACTTGCTGAATAGCCATACCAATCGACATATTTTTGACGAGCCATTTCGTCGAAAACTAGCGTGAATTGATGGAAGAAAGTTGTAAATCTGATAACATCTACATGTGGATTTTCAGTTAAGAATGCATCTAAGCGCTTCATTGACCACTCTTTGGTCTTAGGTTGTCTCACGTCAAATGTTATTTGCTTCTCTACATCTTTCCAACCATTGGTAACTGAATTATACATATGTACTGGATCCCAGATAATATAACCCAAATAACTTACTGAGTATTCATGGAATGGGGTGGCATCTTTAATTAGAACTGTTCCGGTGGATTCATCGTATGACCATTGATCACTGGGATGTACATCACCTGTTGTTCTATCAACAACTTCCCACCAGCGTTTAATATCATCTCTGGTATTTACTTCAATTAACTCTTTATTAATTCCATCAATAATATTGATTTCTACTTCTGTACTTGTAGACATGTGGAAGTTTGTACAAATATACATTTGTTGGACTTCATCAGGATTTTTCCTAGCCCAATCATTATCTTTACGAGTTGTGTAGTAAGTCTTATAGATTTTAGCGTCTACATTTCGTAACTCTGCTGGGAATTCAGTGCCATCTGCATCTCTAAGAGCATCTACACCCCATAATTCCATTATTTCTAAAGTTTCTGGAAC
>CAZVJQ010000006.1:0-63473 GCA_964627125.1 uncultured Fastidiosipila sp.
AATGGCTCTCGTTTCACTTCCCTACAACTGATTAACAACCCCTATAAACATAGGATTTCTTGCTTCAGTTAAAATTACAAATACAAATGGTCTATCTAAGATAAAATCTATTGTTTCCTCTTCAACAGGAGCTGCAGTAGTATCAACATCTAACTTAGTATAGCTAGCAGCTGTAACACCATCTTCATCAATAGCTACGCGAGAAGACTGTATTGCTTTACTCAAGTATAATTGCCCACTATTTTCAGCTAAGCTAGAGAAATCTGCTATACCTGGAACTAAAATCTCATTCAATCCTAAGCTTTCGAGATGCTGATTTAATTCTATTGTCTGCTCCACATCAAACTTAGGTAAACTCAAGTTAACTGTGCGATAGTTAAGCTCTTCTTTATTATTCAAGAATGTAGAAAAACTTTCAGAATTTATTAAATCTTCAGGGCTAACACCTTCATCTGGCAAGATGAACAGCATTCTACCACCTTCTGCTTCCATGCTCTCTTCAAGAACTGAGAAATTGTCTGCTACGTAGTATGGCGCATTGTACTTACTCTTATGCATGAAATCAACTTCCTGATCTTTATTCACACCATGGAAAATTTCTTGAGTATTAGCTCCTTCATAAAATGAGTTTAACCAAGATGATTTATAGTAAACAGTAGAAACTAAACTTAGAATTGTATCAGCCTTAAAACCTTCTTTAGATACAGCCTCCTCGAGGAAGTCACCAGTTTTTTCATTTAGCCAATCTTGTAGTTGTTTGTCATATTCCGGGTCACCCATATCACCAGAAAATGCATCTGCAAAATATTGTTCCTCTAAAAAGTTCAAAGTCTCCTCTTTATATCCCAAAGATTCACTAGCTAAATTATTAGTCCATAATGAATTAGCTAATATACTCTCACTAACGCCATCATCTATATAACTGCTCAAGAATAAGGCTTGAGCTTCTTTTCTTAAGTTTTCTATACTTTCAGATTGAAGTAAATCTAATACTTCTTGACGACTATTTCCACCTGTAGTTTCTGCTAACATAGATAGAGCCATATACAAGCTCATAGGAGAATAAACAATATTCTCACCTTCTTCTACTATGCTACGACTAGTTTCAACAACAAAATCAATGTATCTGTCTGACACATCACCTGAATGAGCTAAAAACTCAGCTCTACTATCTGACCAATTTGCGTAAGCATCTTGAGTCATCTTATCCGCATCTGGATAATGTTCCATCTCTGGATACTTCGCACTTGCTAGTTCACTTGCTTCTAACTCAGAATCAGGAACTGTAAAATAACTACAGCTTGTACTGAGCAAGATAAGCACTGCAACGAGCATGCTTAAAACCTTCTTCATTCCGACCGACCTCCTATTACTCTTATTTCTCTTTGTGATTTCATTATACTTCTTGATTTAAGTATAAATTATAACGAAATGAGCGTTGAAGGGGCTTAGGAGGCTTTGGCCAAAGCAAAAAAAGAAGTACCTAGAAAAACTAGATACTTCCTTGATATTTATATATTGAAAACTTAGTTCACGAACTGTGACTCGTAAAGATCCTTGTAAATACCATCTGCCTCCAAGAGTTCATCGTGTGTACCTTGCTCGGAAATCTCTCCTCCGCTGATAACTAAAATATTATCGGCATTTTGAATTGTGGATAGACGGTGAGCGATAACAAATGATGTTCTACCTTCAATAAGCTTGTTCATAGCATCTTGAATGAAGACCTCAGTTCTACTATCAACGTTAGATGTAGCCTCATCAAGAATTAACATTGACGAATCCAGTAACATCGCTCTAGCAATAGTTAGCAATTGTTTTTGCCCTTGTGACAAGTTAGATGCACTATCACTGATCATGGTGTCGTAGCCATCCGCTTGCGCATTGATGAACTCATCCATGTAGGACGCTTCTGCCACTTTAACAATATCTTCCATCTTAGCATTTTCATCGCCATAAGCAATATTTTCAGTAACTGTTCCACCAAACAACCATGAATCTTGTAGAACCATTGCGAATGAACGACGCAGGCTCTTTCTTGTAATCATCTGAATGTCTATATCGTCAACCAAGATTTGTCCTTCTTGTGGGTCATAGAAACGCATCAGTAAGTTAACGATTGTTGTCTTACCAGCACCTGTAGGCCCTACGATAGCTGTAAGTGTTCCTGGCTCTGCAGTGAAACTCAAGTTCTTAATTATTGGAATTCCAGGTATATATGAGAAATTAACATTCCTAAATTCTACCTTACCAACAGCATCAGTCAGCTCAACTGCATCTGGATGGTCCGCAGGTTCAGAGTTCTGTTCGAGCAAGCTGTAAACACGTTCGGCAGCAGATGCAGCAGATTGTAACTCAGCAAAAATAGCAGCAATCTCATTTATAGGACCACTAAATCGTCTCGAATAGAGGACGAAGGCGGATAAACTACCAATTGTAAATCTACCATCTAATGTTAATAGAGATCCAAACAACGCCAATAGACCTAATGATAAGTTACTAATTAAAGTAACTGATGGACCATTAAATGCACCTTGGTAATCCGCTGTATAGTAAGCATGAATCGAACTATTATTAACTTCATCAAATTCTTCAATGAAGAACTCTTCTTCACCGTATGAAGCAATTGTCTTTTGTCCGGATAAAATCTCTTCAACAAATGCATTCATTCTACCTAGCTCTGCAGAACGTCTACTGTATAGAGGTCTAGTTTTATTCATTCTGTAAATAGTAAACCAAACGGTTATTGGCACCATCAATAAGAACATTAGAGCTAGTTCCCAGTTAATTACAAACATCATGATTAAAGAACCTACAATAGTAATAGAGCTTCCTAGAATTCTTATAATATCGTTGTTTAGAGCTTGTCCAACTAAGTCCAAGTCATATGAAATTCTAGAAACTAAGTCACCTGCCTGGTGAGTATCAATATAGTCTAATGGTAATTCCACAATCTTATTGAATGTGTCTTGACGCATCTGCCCAACAGTTTTTTGAACAGTTCTAACTAGCACTCTAACTGATATATAGTCCAGGGCAAAAGCAGTCACATAAGACAATAACATCAGTATTACATTACGCCACACTGATGGAAGATTAACATCTTCTGGGCGAATACCTATAGCATCAATAGCTAGTCCACTAAATCTAGGTCCTTGTAGAATTAACAAGTTTCCAACTACTAAAAGCCCCAAACTGATTAAAAACCCTGGCCACTCATCTTTAATATAGTCCCAAGTTCTAACAATAACCATTCCATAATCTTTAGGCTTATCTCTATTTCCTCTTATTGGAGGGAGCAATAGAGGTTCTTTATTTGGATCTGTCTCATGTACGAGAACATTTCTCTTATCTCTTGTTTTAATTTTACTCATCTTAATTACCTAACCTCCCCAGCTGTAGTCGTAGAATTAACAGATTCCTCGTCTCCGATTCTGTTTCCACCTAATTGCATTCCAGCAATTTCAGCATATTCAGGAGAACTCTCAATTAGCTCATCGTGGGTACCAGCTGCTGCAATTCGACCATTCTTAACTACAAGAATATTTTCTGAATACATAATTGAGCTGACCCTTTGAGCAACGATAATTGAAGTAATATTTGAGTACTTCTCTTGAATTGCACGCCTCAAGTTTGCATCAGTCTTGAAGTCCAATGCGCTAGATGAGTCATCCAGGATAAGAACTTCAGGGTCTCCGGATAGAGCACGACTTAGTAGCACTCTTTGTTTTTGACCACCAGAAAGGTTAACACCTCTTGAAGCAAGTCTATGTTTCAAGCCACCTTCTTTTTCACTAATAAATTCAGTAGCTTGGGCATTTTCAATACCCTCATTTATATTTTCATCTGTAAATCCACGGCCAAAGTCAATATTACTTCTAATAGTTCCACCAAATAAGAAGTCATTTTGGAAGACTAGACCGAATTGCTTATGCAAGGCTTCACTAGTAATATTCTTAATATTAATTCCTCTATAAAGAATTTCACCCTTAGTAACATCATATTGTCTTAATAACAATCTAATAATTGTACTCTTACCTGAACCTGTAGCTCCGATAAGTCCTAAGCCTTCACCAGGATAAATCTTAAAGGAAATATCCTCCAAATCTTCATTTGCACCAGTATATGTGAAACTAACATTTTTAAATTCAATCTCAGGAACACTAGGATCTGGCTCTGGAAGCACATCTACAACTGGTTTATGGATAATTTGATTCTTATCTTTATATGTATATAAGACTTCAGAAATACGTTCAGCACTTGTTCTTGCTCTTGTAAGAATATTGAACATACGGTTCATGGTTAGTAGTGAGTTTGCAATTTGCAAGAAGTAACTCAAGAAGGCTGTAATAGTACCAGCTTGGGTAATTCCTTGACTTGCTAAATATGCACCAATTGCAATAACTAATACTTGCCCTATATATAGAATCGTATTCAAGCTTGGCCCAATGATAGCCATGTGGTCAGTAACATCAACCTCAGCTGCTTTCAAATCCTCATTAGTTACAGCATAACGGCCCTTTTCGTACTCTGTCTTGTCTAATGCCTTAGATACTCTTATACCTCTAATATTTTCACGAATAACTTGAACCATATCGTCATTTACCTTTTGTAAATGTCTAAATTTAACCATTAAGCGATTAAAAACAGATCTAATAATAATAAAAATTGGAGGTACCATAACTAGCAATATTAGAGCTAGTCTCCAGTCCAACACGAAACAAAATGCCACACCACCGACGAATAGCATGATAGATCTAGAACCCATTCTTAATGAAGCACCTAAGAATCTATGCAAGTTATATGTATCTGTTGTAAGTCTAGTTTCTAATGATGAAACTGTAAGCTCATCGATTTGTCTTGCAGACAAGTTCATTGCACGTTCGAATAAATCATGTCTTATGTTCCTAATTGCGACTGCTGCTGTATATGAAGCCATTCTGTTAGCGACAATATTTCCTACCCATGCCACAAATGAAACAACTAGCATCACGATACCCCAGAAAATAATTCCTTCTCTGTTACCACTGATAACTAGTTCATCCAACATATATGCCAATATCGCGGGCAAAGCCAACTCCAGCAATGTTGCCGACATCTTAATAACAACATTCAACACTATCGCAGATGTATGCGGCTTAATATATTTTTCTACCATTGATTTCCTCTTCCTTACTTTCTAAATACTAAAAAGTTATTCAAGTTCATCCAAGCTCTGAGAAACTTCTTCACTTGCACTTATAGCGATTCTCCTTAAGAATTTTGCAATTGTATCTTGCTCATCCTCAGTAAAATCATCTAGTAACACATGGTTCCAGTCCTCAAGATATTCCATAATCTTTTCATATGCTGTATGAGCTAATTCAGTTGGATATAAGAGTTTTCTGCGATTATCTTTAGGATCTACTTCTCTTGAAATAAAACCTAAATCGATTAATCTTGTCACTTGTCTAGCCACAGAACTCTTATTAACATAAATACTTCTAGACATTTCATCTTGAGTTAAGCCAGGTCTCCTGACAACATACAAGATATAACTTACCTGGAAACCAGATAGTCCAATATCTTTAAATTTACTGCCTCTATCTATGATAGAAGCTCTATAAATCCTATTTATATACTTTTGGATTCTCTCCATCTAATTCTCCTATCGCTGTTAAGCAAAAAAATTTGCCTAATTTAGCTCGAGCATACTGCTTGAATTAATTGAACTATATTATTTTATTAGACATTAGTTGCGAGTGCAACTAATAATTTCAAGCTCTACATTTTGACTGAAATTCTACTAATTTTGGCAAAAGTTGTGGATGTTGTGCTTGGCTTTGGCCAAGAGAGAGGAATATATGACAGCTGTCATGTCCAAGTAGTTATGCTTATGCCTAGTTGATTACACTCCCTTTACGTAGAATTGTTGTCAGATGGAGGTAAGGAATATGCAAAATTTAGTTGAAGTTAAAGATTTAAAGAAAAACTACGGGAAGTTGGAAGTCTTGAAAGGACTAAGTTTCACAGCAGGTCCAGGTGAGATTATCGCACTATTAGGCCGAAATGGAGCTGGTAAATCAACATTAATCAACATTCTAAATGATTTACTTAAGGCAAAATCAGGAGATGCAAAAATATTAGGTGTCAGCCCTTCTAATGCAAAAGCTAAAGAAGCAACAGGAACAATGCGCCAAAAGAGCATAGTCCTTAAGAATCTAAAGGTTAAAGAAGTTTTAGAATTAGCTAGCTCTTACTACAAGAATGCAGCAAATTACGAAAACTTAATTAAAGAAACTAGAGTCGATGAATATGAAGATAGGCTTATGCAAAATCTATCCGGTGGTCAGGCAAGACTAGTAAATTTTGCAATTTCACTTGCAGGAAATCCAGATGTTTTATTTCTAGATGAGCCAACTGTTGGTATGGACGCTCCCACTAGGAGAATGTTCTGGGACAAGATTACAGCCTTGAAAAAAGAAGGTAAAACTATTTTTATTACTAGCCACCAATTAGACGAATTAGAAGATATGGCATCTAGAATTTTGATTCTAGCAAATGGAGTTATTCAATTCGATGGTAGCTTAACTGACTTAAGAGAAGAGTTTGGCTCTGTGACAATCACTATTACGACATAGACATTTCAAATCTATAAATGAATTTATATAAATAACTGCATACTTTAATACGCAGTTGTCTTCATACCATAAATAGTAAAAAATCCTTCTAGAAATTACTAGAAGGATTTTAAAAGCTTAAATTACTTTGCTTTATTATTTATCTTTGCCGATACCGTTGCGTTCTTTTTCGATTTTGTTTAGTTCTTCAACGTATCTTCTGTGAGCTTCGTTTGCTTTGTCCAATGATGCTCTAAGAGCTTTCTCTTCTTCTTCTAATTGCTCTAATTCTCTATTTCTTACTGAGAAGTCAACACCTGTACCTTCAGCTTCAGGCTCGTCGATGTTGTAAACATAATCATTACCTGGGATGATTAGGTTTAAGAAAATACCAATGATTGCTGCTATAGCGATTCCTGGCATATTGAATGATTCTGTAATTTGTAGACCATTTGGCATACCTAGAGCTGCTACGAAGATTGCACCTGCAATAATCATGTTTCTACTCTTACTGAAATCTACCTTATTTTCTACTAAGTTTCTAACACCTGTACTTGCGATCATACCGTAAAGGATAACTGATGTACCGCCGATAACTGCTGCTGGAATTGTTCTAATTAATCCACTAACTCCTGGGAAGAATGCTAGAACTAAAGCGAATACTGCTGCAATTCTCATGACTCTTGGGTCATATACTTTGGTCATAGCCATAACACCGATGTTCTCACCGTATGTTGTCATATCTGGTCCACCAAGTGCTGTTGAGAATGATGTTGCTAAACCGTCACCCATAAGTGTTCTGTGCAAGCCAGGATCCTTAACGTAGTTCTTACCTGTCATTGAGCTAATTGCTGTAATATCACCGATGTGCTCCATTAATGTAGCAAATGATATTGGAACCATTATTGCTATTGCTTCCCAGTCGAATCTCATAACTTGAGCTCCTGAGAATGGGATATTAAATACTTGTTGATTTTGTAATGGTGAGAAATCTACTTCACGCATTAGAAGTGCGATTATGTAACCGCCAATAATACCTAGCATTATTGGAATTACTTTTGTCATACCTTTACCAAAGACGTTGAAGAAAATAATTATTGCTAATGTTACTCCTGCGATTAACCAGTTTTGGCTAGCATTATCTATTGCGCTTGGTGCCAAGCTTATACCTATTGATATAATCATTGGTCCTGTAACTATTGGTGGGAAAAATCTCATGATTCTGTTTACACCAAATGCTCTGATTAGTCCAGCAATAACTAAAAAAATTATCCCTGACACAAAAATACCACCGTTTGCGTAAGCTAACATCTCTGTGTTTGGATGTACTCCGTCAATTAGTGGTGCGATTGCTGCGTAACCAGCTAAGAATGAAAATGAAGATCCTAGATATGCTGGAACTTTTCCTTTAGTAGCGAAGTGGAAAATTAATGTTCCGGCTCCCGACATAAATAATGCCGTGGAAATATCTAGACCTGTTAACAGTGGTACTAGGACTGTTGCTCCGAACATTGCAAATAAATGCTGGAGACCTAATAAAATCTGTTGGCCCTTAGGTAATAGTTTAGATTCCCAAATCGGATCCACACCCATTACCAATTTTTTATCGACTGATTCAGTCTGTTTGCTCATGGTCTTACCTCCTGAAGCTATTTTTTACTCAAACGGCTTTATTATGCATTTCTTTTTTATTCTTGTCTATGTGCATTGTGCACATAATTCAAAGAAACTTTAAAATTAATTTCAAATTCAGTCGTTAATATCGGCTATATGGTCGGCTGTTGCTAATGTTAAGAGATTTAACAATTGTGAAAAAGTTTTTATTAAATATAGCAAAAAATATGGGAAGTAAGAATTAACTCACTTCCCAATATGGAGATTTAAATATACCTAATTAATTCCTTGTGAAATTTAACATGTTTCGCTGTTATCACATAAGTCTTCACTTTTTTTATTTTCTATTCTAATATCAGAGCAAACTCCTTCAATTCTAAGCCGCCCTCTGAATAGTATATTTCTATGCTATGGCGTCCAGTTGTAAAATCAATTAGATATTCCCGAGCTGCATCTTCAGATCCTGTAATTCCAATTACATCAATTCCTTCTTGGTCCACACTAATTGTAATATTTTGCTGTGAGACTCCACTTAATTGTGATTCATATACTAACTTGAGTTTTACACTTCTATCTTCTTCTAATGTAAACGAAATAATATTTCTAAGTTTCTTTTTAACTTGAATTCTATTAGGATCTAGAATTACATCCTTATCTATTGAGCCTAGATAGAGTTTTTGTTCTGTAATAGTTTTCTCTTCTGGCTCGTTTATAACTTCAACTTCAATATCTGTGGTATAAACTGCCTTAATAAACTGGACTAAATTTCGAGTATTACGCAATAATTCAGAACGACTAATTCTTCCTTGTTCCAAATCTGCCCTTGCTTCTTCTGTACCTGTTTTTTCTTGGCCTGGTGAGATAACCATATACAAGTCATTTTGAGCTCTTATCATTGCCCCAAGATTATCTCTTGTTGCAACTTCACCCTGCTCCCAGTTCATTGTGGCCCACCAGTCTGTCATAACTATACCTTCATATTTCCACTCATCACGCAATACTTTAGTATGTAGATCTTTATTACTTGCACTCCAAATACCATTAATAGGATTATAGGAAGACATAATAGACATTAAATTACTATTTCTTATTGCTAACTCAAAACCTTTTAAATATATTTCTCTTAAGGCTCGTTCTGAGACGACACTGTCTACATGAAGGCGCTCATGTTCTTGGCTATTAGCAACAAAATGTTTCACTGTCGCTGCAACTTCATACTTCCATAACCCTTCTATTTGAGCTGCTGCTATCTTTCCTGTCAATAATGGATCTTCTGAGAAATACTCAAAATTACGACCGTTAAGTGGGCTTCTATGAATATTCATTCCCGGTCCTAATAAGCTAGAAATATCATTCTTACGTAGTTCTAATCCTAAATATTCAAACAATTCTCTGTTTAACTCAGTATTAAATGATGCGGCTAAAGAAGTCCCTATTGGCACCTGAAATGACATTGAACCATCATCCATGCGTATGCCAGAAGGCCCATCAGCAACAGCTATTAAAGGTAAACCTGTTTCTTTTAATTTCTCACTAACACTACCAAATGCTCCTGCTACTCCTGATCTTACTCCTTCTGGAGACATACCAATACCACGAGACAATTCAATTAGATCATCGTTAGAAAACTGTGATAAATATTCTTCTACAGTAATTTTGCCATCAAAATAATCTTGAAAATCGTAATGTACAGAACTCTGTTCTTCAGAAACAAGACTCTCCACTTCTGAGTCTTCATATACATTGTTTACAGATGCTAGAACTTGCTCTTTCTTTAGGTTATAAATACCTTTATCTAGTTCTCCTGTTGAAATACGTTCAAATGATTGTACTGGCGCTAGTGCGGTTTCTAATTGCTCAACTACTTTTAAATCATGAAGCTCGAATGAATCCACTACATCAGCAGATCTAACATCGAAGCCTAAATACACCTCATATTTCCCTGCTTCAAGCACATATGCAAATTGTTTTCCACTTTTGCCTGTATCATCATAAGATGCAAAGTAATATTCAGGAATTTCTAATTCAAATGTTTCTGACTCTCCGACTTCAAGTACTTTAGTTTTAACAAAATCTACTAAAACGCGCTTTGCTTTGCCCAAAGCACCCTGAGGAGTTGCAACATACACTTGAGGAGCAATTTTACCAGCTACAGTTCCGGTATTTTCCACGGCAAATTCCAGTTTAATAAGTCCATCTTCATAGTTCGCACTTGGATTATTTATTGCAAAATTTGTATAGCTAAGCCCATGAGCGAATGGGTATTGAACTTGCTCTGGTGCAAATGTTTCAAAGTATCTATAACCAACAAAGATATCTTCCTGATAAATATTTTCATCTGCATTACCGAAGTTCTTGGTAGATGGGTGATGCTCCAAATCATAAGCAACAGTATCTGGAAGCTTACCACTAGGATTTACTGCACCTGTTAAAACATCTGCCAGAGCATTCCCCGTTTCACATCCTCCTTGCCACATGTAAAGTAGAGCATCGGCCTGTAAGTTCACTTGCCAGGATGTATCTATAATATTTCCTGTATTCAAGACTACAATTAATTTTTCAAAGTTAGCACGCGCCAACTGAAGAAGATTTAACTCTGTTTCAGTGAGGTAATATGAACCTGGCAGAGCCATATTATCTCTATCTTCTCCAGCAGTTCTCCCTATTACAACAAGTGCAGTGTCTTGTCCATTGCTATAGCCTTTTACTTGTTCAGAATCAAGCACCATCTCTTTTTGTGCCCATGGTTCTTGACCCCACCCTGAACCTTCATCGAAAGGATTATATTCTAACCAAAGTTTATAGTCCTCTTGACTCTGCTGTTCAAGTTTATAAACTCTCTTTAATCCATCATTGATGCTTACCACATACGGAACATTAACTAATCCTCCTGAACCTGTACCGGAGACATAAGTATCGTATTGAACACGACCCAATAGTGTTAAACTACTCCCTTCAGCAAGTGGCAAAATATTGTTTTTATTCTCAAGTAAGACCATTCCCTCGCTAGCTGCTTGTCTGGATATGCGTGCATACTCTCTATAATCTAATATTGGCATATAAATTCTCTCTTTTTTTCTATTTATTATTTATTACTATCTTCTAAGATAAATCCTTGGAATTTAGCAGTGGTATTTTCTGAAAACATACCAAAGAAGGTTCCTGTAAAGCTCATAACCCTAGTAATTTCTGTAGACATAGCAGCTGCGGCTCCTCTGCCTAAAAATTCATAGTCATTACCTGCATATTTGTAGTAGAAACTATAGTATTCCTTATCTGCAACTACCTTCAAATCAAGATCTACATCTTCCGGAATAGTAACTACCTCGTTAATAGCACAAGTGTCGTAAATCTGCTTCCTTAAGGCTATTTGTTTCTCACCATTATTAGCTCGTTGAACAATAATGTCATAATGATGTTCGTGGTTATAAATTACTGTTAAACCAGCTGCCATATCGGTTTCTGTTCCATCAACTTGTATAGTAACAGTCACTGTTTGCTCAAATTCAGTCTGTCTCACTCCGGCAAAAGTCGGTCTACCAGAGCTAGTTGATAAACTCTCCGCTGTACCCTTAAGAACTAGTGTTTTATTAGCTTGATCCATTAGATAGTTCTCTCGATGCGGGTTACGTATATAAGTAAACTCTAACGCTAATTTTTCTTTTTCAAAATTTTCTACTATTGTTCTATCAACAGACTGAACTTCTTCACCTGGGAATTGTTTAGCTTCCATATCAACTGACATTTGCCCATTTCCTACCTTTGGCCAATCATCTTCAGTCCATTCCATTGGCGCTAAGAAGGTTTCACGGCCTAAGTTGTGTAGCATTATATTGTTTTCTGGGGTACTCAATGTCCTTACACCTAAGCTGACAATCCACCAATTGCCATCAAGATCATCAACTATATCAGCATGCCCAACACAGGCTACATCATCAATTCCTGCATTTCTATTAGTTAAAAATGGATTTTTATCATAACTATCGTATGGACCATAAATATCTTTACTTCTTTGAATCGTCTCCATATGGTTGTACTCTGTACCACCTTCAGCCAGCATCAAATAATAATATCCATTTAGCTTATAAACATGCGGTGCTTCAGCATTCCTACCTTCGACTCCATGAGAAACTAGCACGCTATCGCTTAGCATTTCACCAGTCATTGGGTTTATCTCACATGTATGAATACCAAAATTACCTTTATCATCTGCAGTAGAAGTGAAATAACATTTTCCATCAGCAAAAAGCAAACTTGGATCAATACCACCTTGTTTAATAAGAACTGGCTCAGACCACTCTCCCGCTGGGTCTTCTGTATGTACTATAAAGTTGCCACCCGCACCAACACTAGTGCTTGTAACATAAAATCTACCCTCATGATATCGAATTGTTGGTGCATAAATCCCTGCAGATGCACGTACACCTTCCAGATTTAACTGACTATCTCGTGTCAAGCAATGTCCTATTAACTCCCAATTAATCAAATTAGTACTCTTATATATAGGAATTCCAGGGAAATATTCGAATGTTGAAGTAACTAAGTAATAAGTATCATCCACCCTACAAATACTTGGATCTGGGTTGAACCCTGTAATAATTGGATTATTATATTTTGTCATAATTTCCTTCTATCTAATTTATGCTTTATCAAATTCTATCCACTTGAAATCAAAGTTACTTCCAGGTAAAAATACAAGCGACAACTTATATTTGCCTTTTAGATTTGGCAATGCAAATGACTTCACTTCGTAATCATCTGAATGGATAAATTCTAGAGTTTGGTCGCTAGTACCCTCAGAATCAGCAAATTTTAAAATCATCGTATTAACATCTGTATTTGAACGTCCACAGATAGTTACTTGTTCTATTCCATCTGAGAAATCCATATCTTCAAACTCAAGAGAAACATTGTTTCCTATTTTTTCTATGCGATTTTCATACTCTTTATAGGAATCACCATAGAGGTTATCTATATCACTTGCATTTAACTGACTGTAAGCCTTCTCAAGTCTTTCGAAGACAAATCCCTTGATATGTACCTCCGCACTCAGAACAAAAGTTATATCTTGAATGCCTTTTAATTTTCTTGATAACTGGAAGTTATTTTCTTGATATAAAGCCCATACTGAATCTGCTTGATAATAGACAGTATCGATAAGTTCACTACCATTCTCTCCAGGAACTCCTGTCCAAACATCTATAGGTAAATCTGTTGACTCATTATAGAAAATTGGGATAGTAAAAATGTCAGATCCAAAACTACCAAACTCTAAATTCTTATAAGTGATTTGACTTAACTCGTTACTTGATGTGAATACACCTTGTTCATTACCATTAGCCATAGGTCGATTACTGCTTGAATATAGACCACCTGCCACAAAACTATACGGGTCTAAATTTACATCACCTAAGCCTTGAACCTTATATTCCAATTCTGATATAACTTTGGCAACATCTGAACCATTTTTGACAGTACAACGCAGTCTGAATTCACCATCACCTTTGGCTGTAACAGTTACCTGATTACCCTCAACAGTTAACTCTGCAATGTTAGTTTCAATTCTCTTATTATTTATTACCTTCCATTCCAAATCACTGTAAGTCGCGCTTTCTGGATATATTTTCGCCTCTACGACACTGGTGTTATTTTCTTGACTAAGTTCTCTTTTACCATCACTAATTAGCTCAATCTTTCTAATTGGTACCTCATCACTAATAGTAGCTATTTTATTGTTGGTCAAAGTCAAGCTAGAGCCTGCCTTAATCTTTGCAGTCTCCGCTTTTAGATTTAAGCTTGCACTACTTAAACCAATAGAACTAGCATGTATCTTAATATCACCCACCTCATGAGTAGAGGCAATAATAGCCAATAACTTACCGCTGAAAAGGCGTCTGTTATTAGTTTTGTATTGTTCAAAATCAGTACTATCTCCATTATCAAGACCTATTAATCTGCCTGGTCCTTCAACATCTATATTGATTCGATTATTAGCATTCGCTACATAATTACCTTCATCATCAACAGTGCTAATAGTTACAAAAATTAGATCTTGTCCATCTGCTTTCAATGTAGTTTTGTCAGCTTCTAATACAATAGTAGTTGCGTCCTTAAATGAACTTTGCTCATCTCGAGCGATCTCTTCACCATTTTCATCATAGCCAATAGCTGTCAATGTCCCTGAGATATATGGGATTTGCCAATCACCACTAAATTTATCTCCATGCTGAGCATCAATTTTCACTTTACCTAATGATTCACCATTCAAGAACAATTCAACTTCTGGGGCATTTGTGAATACTCTCACATCAATTAATTGACCATCGTTGAAATCCCAGTAAGGTAGAATATGGACGACTGGTTTTTCCCTATAATTACGCCAAGCACTTTGGAACATGTAGAAACCGTCTTTTTCAAAACCTGCTGTGTCTACTTGTCCAAAATAAGAATTCTTTGTGTCATAAGGAGTAGGCTCACCAATATAGTCAGTACCTGTCCAGATAAATTGTCCAAGACTAAATCTTCTATCTCTATCATCTATTATTGCCGCTTCTATATTCTTAGCTCCCCAACTGGTAGTACTATTACCCAGAGCTGAACCTTGTTTATCTTCATCTGAAAGTATGCTATTGGATAGTGGGAAGTGGTAAATACCTCTACTCTGAAGTGTTGAAAGAGTTTCAGCACCATAAATTACCCAGTGTGGATATTTTTCATGATGAGCATCGTAAAGTATTTCATCATAGTTGTAGCCTACTGCTTCCATAGACTCTGCAGCTTTTTGAGTATTTTCACCACCCATAAAGTTTGATCCAAAAGTAACAATGGCATTTTTCTTAGGATCATGTTCTTCTACATGTTTCCCTAAATCTATTGCTACTTCATGCCCTCTCTCACCAGCATGTGTATCATAGATTTCATTACCAACGCTCCACATAATTAAGCTTGGATGATTTCTATCACGTCTGACCCAACTAGCTATGTCTTTCGCATGCCACTCAGGGAAGAATCTAGCATAATCATAGGTTGTCTTAGGACGTTCCCACATATCGAAAGCTTCAGTAACAACTAATATTCCCATTTCATCAGCAAGTTCCATTAACTCAACACTAGGCATATTGTGCGATGTACGCACTGCATTAGCACCCATATCTTGCATCTTGAGAAGTTTGCGACGAAGAGCAGTTTTATTAATTGCTGCTCCTAAAGCACCTAAATCATGATGTAAACAAACACCATTTAATTTAAGATATTTATCGTTTAAGAAAAATCCATCATCGGTATCAAAACGTATTTCTCGGAAACCAAATTGTTGATTTACCTTATCTACAACAGCACCATCAACTATCAGCTCTGATTTAAGAGAGTATAAATTTGGAGTTTCTATACTCCACAGTTTAGGGTTATTTACTATAAGTTCTTGTGAAACAAAATCTGATGCACTCTCACTAGTAGTACTTGTAATTACATTACCTCCATAATCTAAGATACTCTGTCTAACTAGAAAATCTGTAGCAATATAATTTATCTCAGAATCAATCTCCACTTTCCAAGAGGTATCATTCTTGCTAGTACTTATATATATGCCATCACTTGTAAAATAGTTTTCTGTGGTTGTTCGTAAATATACATTTCTATAAATACCTGCACCTGAATACCATCTGCTATTAGGGGCTTGATGATTTACTTGAACTAAGATTGTGTTCTCGCCAATGTGCAAAAATTGTGTGATATCAAATTCAAATGTAGAGTATCCATATTTCCATGTTCCTACAATGTGATTGTTTACATAGACTGTAGAATCCATATAAACTCCTTCAAAACGCAAGCTGATATGTTTGTTTTTTATCTCATCAATATTAAATGTTTTTTTATACCAGCCAGTACTTGTCTCATATAAATCGTTAGTGTCATGAATTAACCAGTCATGTGGAATTTCAACATCTACCCAATTAATATAAGATTTTATTTCTTCTATTCCTGTACCTAGTTTGTGCTTAGTAAATTGCCAATTATCATTAAATAGTACGTGCATAAAAGATAGTTCTCCTAAAAATTGTCCGTTTTATTAATTATAGAAAATTTTGCTTTCATTTGATTAAGAGGACTCTAATCTCTCAAATAGCGTCCTCTTGATCGTCTACCTATTGCTGTTTAGGATGAGCATAAGTATTAATTAGCAGCACTATCTGCTATAGCTTGATTCTCAAGCTCTGCACGCTCTATTGCTAGTTCAGCTTGGTATGCAGTTACTTCTTCATATCCGTATGATATTGCATTTTCACGCATAGTCTCTACTATTGCATCAAATTCTTCATCGCTGTTTGCATAAATTGCTTGCCATGAACCATTCTTAACTGCTTCAGCTACTTGGTTCCAAGTTGTTGTTAACTCATTACTCATAGTACCTGCTGAATAAGTTGTTCCAATAACAATTGACAAGTGATCTCCTTCTTCAAGATATTCATTGACATCTAATGCGCCAGTGTGATCTCGCCAGTCTTGTTCTATATCTGAAACTTCTCTTGTCATATATGATTCCCATAGTGAATAAGAATATGTTTCACCATTAGCTGAATCTGGGTTAACTGCTGCTAATGACCATGTTAAGTTGTTAATCTTGGATTGACCATCTTCCCATGTACCAGCATAACCATCAATCATGTCAATAGTTCTATTTTCCATTGCTTGTAAACCAAACTCTGTCATGTATGTATTACCATCTTCATCATAGTCCCAAACAGTACCTTTTGGTCCCCAGTTCATAACTAATGTACCTTCTGGTGTACTTAGCCAGTTAATAATTGCCATAACTAATTCAGGATAATCAGTGTTGTTACCTATTGTCCATACTCTATTGTTACCATAGATGTTTAAACCGTAAGCTAAGTTACTTTGGTCTGCTGCAGCTAATGGGAGCATGGCTTTACCCTCACTTAAGTGATCTGAAGTGTTATATAAAATACTTCCCATGTAGTCAAAGATGTTGAAGAATGCTGCACCTGTTTGATAGTCTTCAGACATATCTGTAAATGTTTGAGTCATAGAATCTGGATTTAATAGACCTAACTGATGTAAATCATTGTAGAACTTTAATGCTCTAAGGTACATACCACCTTCTTCTAAAGCACCTTCAAACTCTTGTGTATCTACGTTATATAAACCTATACCAAACTCATCGTATCCGTATAAAGCACCCATTGCCTTAACGAACATAACCATGTCACCATCCCAGTCTGAGAATAATGAAACACCGTAGGTTTTTGCACCAGTATCTGATGTTGGCTCTAATTCAACCATATCTTGTAATAGAGGAATAAAATCTTCTAATGTATTTACTTCTGGATAACCTAATTCTGCATATAGATCCCATCTAATATCAGGTCTGTAGAAGAATGGTTCATAATCATCTGCACTAGTACCGACGTTATGACCGAAACCATAAATAGTATCGCCAGCATCTGTAGAAATAGCCTTATTTTTCTCTAATGCATCAGGCATATGCTCTAGAATATATGGACCATAATCTGCTAGGATATTATCTTCTTCCCAGTCTAACAATAGACCTGCATCTACTGCTTGTATATAGTCTGCTGTATCACCACCGAAAACTACTAAGTCTCCTAAGTCTCCTGATACCATTCTAGTTGCGAAGGTACCATCACCCTCATTTATAATATTCATTTTTACATTGAATTTGTCTAACATTATTTCTGCAAACCAACCAATATGTTCACCTGAATAGTTGGCTAACTGTGAATAAACATCTAAGGTTACAGTCTCTTCAGGAATTACATCTTCCGGAATTACATAAACACCATATTCGCCATCGTCTGGTTCTTCAGTAGTATCATCTTCTGTATTATCTGAATCATCATCTGTCTCTTCTGTATCGTCAACATCAGTAGTTGCTTCTACTTCCTGGTCATCTGTACTATCTGGCTGCTCTGGAGTAACATTACAACCAACTAGAAGTAATGTTGCTACTAAAAAGCCTGAAACTAACTTTGTTATTTTTCTCATAATTGAATCTCCTTTTAATTATGATTTTTAATATCCGCCTAAAAATTTTTAACATGTTCGTTCGAGAATTACTAAAGTTTTAATTTACTTACTCATAGTGCATAACCTCCTAAATATTTTTCCTCTAATGTACGTATTAAATAGTTTTATACGTTTATTAAACTTATCCTTTGACTGATCCAATCATTATTCCCTTCTGGAAATAACGTTGCATGAATGGATAGACTAGAAGTATTGGAATAATGGTAAACATTGCTACTGTCAACTGAATAGATCTCATATTCAGAGTTTGACTTAAAACATTTTCTGCAACAACTCCACCTGAACTCATTAATGTTCCTAAATTAGATGTACTATTCATGTAGATATAAAGTCTGTACTGAAGTGTGTAGAGATCTGGTCTTCCTGACATATATAGCATGGAATCAATGAAACTATTCCAATGTCCGACTGCACCAAATATAGCAACTGTAGCAAGTATAGGTTTGGTTAATGGCAATACAATTCTAAAGAATCTGGTGAAGTAACCTGCACCATCCATCTGAGCACTCTCTTCAAGAGAAGCAGGGATAGATTCTATATAGGTTTTTACCAAGACAATATTAAATGCTGCCATGATTCCTGGAACTATGTAAACTAAAAAGTTATTTGTTAAACCTAGCATTTCCATATTCATATAGCTAGGAATAATACCGGCATTAAAATACATTGTTGCAACGACTAATCTATAAATAATCTTTCTTCCATACATTTCTTTTTTCGTAACTAGATAACCAAGCAATGCTGATGCAAAAACCATAACAGCTGTACCAATAACTGTTCTAGAGACTGACACCCCTAAGGATTGCCATAAACCATTAACGTTTGCAAGAGCTATGTAGTTATCTAAGTGAACGCCCTCTGGCAGCAAGGTAATTTGACCTGTACGAACTAGTTCATTATCACTAATTGTGCTAATAAATAAGTAATAGAATGGGAAGATACAGATTAATGCGAAGATTATAAATATTGCATAGTTAAATGTATTGAAACCTAAATCTCCTAATCGTCTCTTTCTATCTTCTGCTTCAATTCCTGAGAGCTTGACACTTTCTACTTTTGGATTTTTTTCTGATTTTTTAGACATTTTCATTCCTCCTAAAGAATACTCTCGCCACGTACTCGTTTAGCAAATAGGTTACCCAAGGTTATCAAGATAATACTGATAATGGACTTGAACATTCCTATGACTGTAGAGAGTGGAATATTACCTGATCCTCCACTACCTAAACCTAAGTGATAGACGTATAAATCTAAAACTTCTATTGTGTCTTTGTTCATTGCATTTTCGAAAACTAAGTACTGATCCATACCGTTGGATAGAATATTACCTATAGACAAAATGAATAGAACAGTAAAGGTTGGCATTAGCCCTGGGACTGTAATGTATCGCATCTTTTGGAATCTGCCTGCACCATCTATTTCAGCTGCTTCATAAAGTTGTTGATCTATAGATGCAATAGATGATAGATAAATTATGGCATTCCAACCTAATGTCTTCCATGTTCCAACTGCCCACATTTTCAGCCAAATATTATTACTACTCATCAGATAGTTAGTAGGTTCATCGGTTATTCCAAGGTTCATTAAAATTGTATTTAAGAAGCCATCAGTTGAGAAAATTGCAAATATAATTACATAAACTAGAACCCAACTAATGAAGTTTGGAATGGTTGTAGTAGTTTGAACAAATTTCTTAAATCTAGTTTTTCTTACTTCATTTAGTAGAATCGCTACTAACATAGGTAACCATGAAGTCGCTATCCCTATAAAGCTCATACCCAAGGTGTTTCGCAATACTCTAACTAGATCATTTCTTGTAGCTGGATTTTCAAAAAGGAATGTAAACCACTTAAATCCTACAAAATTATCTGCTGTTAGTTCTGCTCCAGGAGTGTAGTCAAAGAATGCATATCTCCAACCAAACAATGGTAAGTATGAAAATAAGAAAGTTAAAATAACAAAAGGCAGAGCCATTAAGAACAATCTATATTTATTCTCAATATAGTAAACATCATCAGCTGTTGGTTTAGGTAATCTAATGAGACTTATAACTGAAATTATAGCTACAAGTATAAATAAGCCTGCAAATATCCAAAATGCACCAGGGAAAATTGGTCGAACTCTGTCGAAATTACTTGTATAAAGAATTTCTGTAAAAGCCCAATAAACTATACCTAATGAAGCAAAACCAATAACACTAGAAATTAAAGAGATCTTCATAGCTAAAGTTCTAAACTTCAAAGTTCCGAGAGATAAACATGCAGCTACAATAATTCCAACAACACAAATAGTTAATATCAGTGCTGCAATATAAATTTTACTAACAGTTTCTTGCTGGACCCAATCACGCATGATGGCTCTATTGAATGCACTGTCTAAATTGCCTGGTGATAGTACTGTTGTTATCAAAGCAGAACTATCGCTAATCATCCCAGAAATTCTCACAGGATTTAATGCTGGTATTACAGAAATAACTGCAACAATAATTCCTAGTATACGAAATAAGAGAATTGATATATCTCCCTTTTGTCTTTGTACGCTAGAGCTAATTTTTGCGACTTCGCTCTTAGTCATATTTCCACCTCACTCCTCATTTTTGAGGGAACTTATCTTCTGAGTGTATTCAGAAGATAAGTTTCATATATATCCTTATTACCTATAATTGATCGAATTCTATCTCTTGCTCGAGGGAATCTCCTGATTTCACAAAAAGCGGCATTGTCAAGTAATCATACTTTTCCTTGTGCCATTTTTGACCAGTAAGAGTAGTACCTGTTGTGATATTTACCCAATCACCCTCTGGCAAGTAGAATTCAACTACTCCATCAGGACTCATAACTGGTGCAACTAATAATCTGTCTCCTAACATATATTGTCTATCTAAATTCAAGCATGTTTGATCCTCTGGGAATTCTAAGAACATTGCTCTCATTAATGGCAATCCTGTTTCAGATGCTTCTGTTGATTTCTCAAGTAAATAAGGTAATAATTTTTCTTTTAATCTGACATATTTTCTAGTGACTTCAACTGCTTCTTCACCATATATCCAAGGAACTTTATACTCTGAGTTTCCATGGTATCTACTGTGTGATGATAGCAATCCGAACTGTGTCCATCTCTTGTAAATATCTGGTGTACAACCTGATTCAAATCCACCAATATCGTGACTCCAATATGGGAATCCTGAAACTCCTATTGATAAACCACCTCTCAATGTTTGAGCCATGGATGGATAAGTAGAAAGGTTGTCTCCACCCCAATGTAATGGATATCTTTGGGAACCAGTAGTTCCTGAGCGAGCAAATACAACTGCTTGACCCTCACCCAATTTATCTTCTAGCACTTCAAATACTGCTTGGTTATATAAGTAACTGTAGTAATTATGCATGCCTTCTGCTTCACTCTTATCGTGCCATTCGATTCCATGTTTAACAGCTTTTGGACCATAGAACTCATCTTCTATTGGTACTCTTTCGCCAAAGTCAGTCTTGAAACTATCTACACCCATATCCACTAAATCTGCTAAATAGGATTGGTACCATGCTTTAGCTTCAGGATTTGTGAAGTCTACAAGTGCCATACCAGCTTGCCATCTATCCCACTGCCATACATCACCATCCCCAGTATTGACGAAGTAATTATTTTCTAAGCCTTCTTGGAAAAGTGGAGATTTTTGACCAATATATGGATTAATCCAGACACAAACCTTGATTCCTCTATCATGTATTTTCTTTAATAATCCTTCATGATCTGGGAAAACTTCATCATTCCAGAGAAAGTTAGTCCATTCATATTCTTTCATCCAGAAACAGTCGAAGTGGAATACTGTTATAGGTGTGTCTCTTTCTAGCATGCCATCGATAAAAGATAAAACTGTTTCTTCATCATATTCAGTTGTAAATGAGGTACTCAACCATAGACCATATGACCAGTCTGGCAAAGCTGCCGGTTTCCCTGTTAGGTCGGTATAACTATTGATAATATCCTTAGGTGAATCTCCAGCAAAGAGGAAGTACTCCATGCTTTCACCTTTTACAGAGAACTGAGTTTTACTTGCTGTTTCTGTTCCGATTTCATAAGAAACATCTCCAGGATTATTGACGAAGACACCATAATTCTTACTACTAATATGGAATGGGACATTAATATAAGTTTGATCGCTGTCTGTTCCAGCATCAGCATTCCAGGTATTTAGGCTTTGGCCATTCTTGACGAAAGGGCCAAATCTCTCGCCTAAACCATAAATATTTTCACCGACACCTAAATCTAATTTTTCCCTTAAGTAGGAATTACCATCTTTATCAGTAATGTGAGCCATACTTTTTCCTTCTGATGAAGTTAAGTATTCACCCTTATATTTATAAGTTAATCCGAAACCAAAATCCTTCTTGAAACTTATGCTTAAGTCACCACTAGTGATCTCATATTCATTATCGTCTACAGTTACTGTTGGCTTGTACGTTTCTCTATCAAGTTCAAATTCTGCAAATTTCTTGCGACTACCCCTGTGATTCATCAACTTAACAGCGAAGGCATTCTCCATTGGTGAAGTAATTTCAATAGTTAGTAAGCCACCATCTAAGGTATTACCTCTATGCTGCACTGCTACATAAGGGCAATATAGTGTTACACCATTTTCGTGTACATCTACATCATAAATCTGCTGCGGAACTTCAATATTGTATTCTGGTAAAGTTAACCATAATCCATCTGTAAATCTCATGACATCTCCTTTTTCTTATCATTTTTCAATTGTTTTTATAGGTAATAATTCTACATTGACCTAAATATGTTTGCTTAAGACTCAGCAATTTTTGTAAAGGTTTCTTCTAAAGTCGGATACAAGCTATGATAAATTTCATATCTCTTGTTGTATTTAGTTACTAATTCTTCATTTTGTTTAATGGTTTCAGTAGGCTTAATCAGCTTAGATGTTGCGTCATCTACTGATTCGAAAGCACCACAAGCGACTGCTGCTAAAATAGCTGCCCCATATGCTGGCCCTTCTGTACTATTTGTTTTAACTACTTCTACATCGAATACGTTGGCGATAATTCTGCACCAAAGATCACTCTTAGCACCACCACCATTAATTCTTATAGTGTCAATTTCAACACCCTTTTCTCTAATTATTTCTAATATGTCTCTCAAGGAGAAAGCTACACCTTCTAATACGGCTGAAGTCAAATCTAATCTTGTGGTCTCTACTGTCATACCAACAAAAGTTCCTCTGGCGTTAGCATTATTGTAAGGAGTTCTTTCACCTGATAAATAAGGCAAGAAATAAACATCATTATCACCGAGTTTATCGTAGCCTTCTTGTTCCTCGTCATATTCCTTGGTATTTAGAACATTTCTCATCCACCACTCATTGGATGCAGCTGCGGCTAATGTAACTCCCATATAGAAATACTTACCATTAGCATGATTAAACACATGTAGAACATTGTCTTCAATGTCCTCATAATCATCTATTGCTACAAAAACAACACCTGATGTACCAAGAGAAACATTACACATACCATGTTCGACTGTTCCAGTTCCTACTGAGCCTACTGCTTGATCACCACCACCTGCTATTACCTTTACACTGGTGTTCAACCCTGTTTCTTTTGCAGCTTGTTCACTAACATTGCCTACATGTTCATAGCTCTCATAGACAGTTGGAACTTGGTCTTCATTTAAACCGACTATATCCAACATATCTTCTGACCATTTTTTGTTTTTAACATCAAATAGGAGAGTTCCTGCTGCATCTGATACATCTGAAGCAAACTCGTCAGTCAAACGGTAAAGCAAATAATCTTTTGGTAGCATTAGTTTTCTAATCTTTGCAAAATTTTCTGGTTCATTTTGCTTGAGCCATAAAATCTTAGGTGCAGTAAATCCGACTAGTGCCATATTTCCTGTGTACTTAGATATTTTCTCTTGCCCTACTGTTTTATTTAGATAGTCACATTCAGCTTGAGCTCTACTATCGTTCCATAAAATTGCTGGTCTGATAACTTCATTGTTCTCGTCTAAAACAACCATGCCGTGCATCTGCCCGCTAAAACTGATGCCGGCAATAGTCGCTATATCTTGATTTTCTAAGAGTTTTTGAATGGATTGGATGAAAGCATCGTACCAATCAGTTGGGTTTTGCTCTGCCCAACCTCTTTTTGGATAATATACAGGATACTCAGCAGTAGCGATTTTTAATACATCTCCTACTTCATTCATCAGCAATGTTTTTATTGATGAGGTACCTAAATCAACGCCTATATACATAACCTTCACTCCACTTCTTATACTCTAAAATTTCTTAGTCCACTTCTAGAATGTATTGGTTTAATACAGATTCTAGATATTCTTGTCTTCCTGATGAGTTACTTGTAGTTCCATTATCTAGAATGTATGTCTCTAGTTCTTTAAATCCAACTTTACCTTCAATAATATCTGCACCAATTCCTTCACTGTAGCTCGCATAGCGTGTGGCCTTGAAATCTTCTAACACACCATCTTCTATCAACTTAGCTGCTACTTTAAGACCTCTTGCAAAGGTGTCCATACCTGCTATGAATGCTAAGAATAAATCCTCATCATCGAATGAAGCTCTTCTAACTTTAGAGTCAAAATTTAAGCCTCCTGTTGTAAATCCACCAGCTAAGAGGATTTCATACATACCTAGTGTTGTGTCATATATATTGGTTGGGAACTGATCTGTGTCCCAGCCTAATTGTGGGTCACCTTGGTTTGCATCAACACTACCTAGAATTCCATTTATGCGAGCATAGTTAAGTTCATGTTGGAATGTATGTCCTGATAATGTTGCGTGGTTTGCTTCAATATTTACTTTAAACTTATCTTCTAGGCCGTGAGCTAATAAGAATGCATGTACTGTTGCTGAATCATGATCATATTGGTGTTTTGCTGGTTCTTGAGGTTTTGGCTCAATTAATAATTGACCAGTGAAACCAATTTCTTCGGCATAGTCTACAGCCATGTGTAATAACCTTGCGTAGTTATCTGTCTCTAGTTTCATATCTGTATTTAGTAGTGTTTCATAGCCTTCTCTACCACCCCAGAAAACATAATTCTCACCACCAAGCTCATTAGTAATTTCCATTGCCTTTTTAATCTGAGCAGCTGTGTGAGCAAAGATAGTTGCGTTATTTGATGTTGAAGCACCGTTTACGAAGCGAGGATGATCAAATGTGTTTGCTGTTCCCCAAAGTAATTTAATGCCTGTTCTTTGCATTTCTTCTTTGATAAGCTCAACAATTTCGTCTAAGTTAACGTTTGTTTCAGCCAAATCTTTTCCTACTGGAGCTATATCTACATCATGGAAGCAGAAGTATTCGAGTTGTAGTTTTTCCATAAACTCAAATGCAGCATGCACTCTTGATTTTGCTACAGTCATAGGATCTTCATCTTGGTCCCAATGTCTGTTCATAGTATCTGAGCCAAATTGATCTGAACCCATAAATGTGAATGTATGCCAATAAGCCATTGCGAATCTTAAATGATCCTTCATTGACTTCCCATCAACTTTCTCTTCTGGATTGTAGTATTTAAAAGCTAATGGATTTTTGCTTTTAGGGCCTTCATAATTAATTTTTCCTACATTTTTGAAATACATAGTTTTCTCTCCCTCTTGCTTGTAAATGAGTTTTAATATAAGCTATTAGTTAAGCGACTTAACTAATGCCTGAGTACAATTTATGATGTTTGCAAGCATATGTCAACTGACCCAAATATATTTTGTACACTTTAGATAAATTAAACCTAGTTTTATTGACAACTTGCACAAGATAAATCGTTTTCAATGGCAAGAAAATCTGAAATTCCGGATTTTATAGAGTAAGATAATACTGTCATTTTTAGACTAATTTAATGGCGAAATAAACTTAGATTTAATTAATTTTTGAGAGAAATAAAGATATATTATTTTAATAAAATGCTTTACTTACATTTAATTACATATAAAAAATAACGATTATTGCAGATAAAGATTATAAATATAAATCTAATTAACGATTTGCGTTATTAGGTAGAATGAGACAAAATACAATTTAGGTGACTTTGACAAAAATAAAAGAGTGGATAAAAAAATGGCAAATAAGGCTAGTAAAAATTTAATTAGAGATTTAAATTCTAATTTAGTTCTTCAAACAATGATTTTTAAAAGACCAATATCCAGAGCTGATCTAGCAAAAGAGACTGGTCTTACTAAGGTTACCATTTCTACAATTGTACAAGATTTACTTGATAGAGAGTTATTAATAGAAATAGGATATGACAATACCGCTCGTGGTAGAAAACCAACCCTTTTAGATATAAATGCAAAGGCAGGATATGCGATAAGTATCAATATTGAAGTGGAAGATATTACTGCAATCCATACAGATTTGCTTGGCGAAAATCTAATGACCAAAAATTTAAAGACACCAAAAGAGAGTGAATTACCTGAAACATTATCTAGCATAATTAACGAAATGATAGCTAGCCAGAACGATTCACCTTATGGTTTAGTGGGTATAGCATTAGGAATTCATGGTGTGGTCAAGGGTAATAGGATTATGTTTACTCCTAATTACAATCTTGTTGGAATGGACTTATACACATATCTAAAAGAAGAATTTAAGACAAATATCTACTTAGAGAATGAGGCTAATTTATCTGTCATTGGAGAATCCCTACACTTATCTGATGAATATCAAAACATTGCAAACATCAGTGTGCACTCTGGTGTTGGTCTTGGTTTACTAATTGATCGTAAACTATATAAAGGTTTCAGTGGTTACGCTGGTGAAATTGGCCATACTATTATCGAACCAAATGGACGCCCATGCCAATGTGGTAATGCTGGATGTCTAGAGCAGTATGTATCTAGACGTTCCTTAGTTAACTCTTTAAGAATGAAGAAAAATAATCATCGTTTAGATTTTAATTCACTTGTCACTTTATATAAAACTGGTGATTCTGATGCTAAAGAAACAATCAAAAACTTCGTTAATTACATGACAATATGTGTAAATAATATTCTAAACTCCTATAACCCAGATGTAATAATTATCAATAGTACTTTCACTGATGCCTTTCCAAGACTTGTTAGAGATATCAGTAAATCGTTAAATAGTCGTTTAAACGATGTAGTCAATATCTTGCCTTCAAATTTGAATAACTACGCTATATTACTTGGGGGAATTACTATGGTAGTTAAAAACTTCACCGGTGTAGATGATGTAAGGTTTTCACCTAAGAAAACTTAGTTATCACGATAATTTTCAGAGCATTTCATTTTCAAAGTAATTTAGTACTTGATGTACTTCTAAATTCATATATTTTAACGGAGGAAGACATGGATAAAATTATTATTTCTTGTATTGGCGACAGTATTACTTGGGGAGCAGGGTCTACTGACCCAGAAAAAATATCTTGGCCCGCACAGATACAAAATATTTTAGGCGAAAAATTTGAAGTCTTAAACTTTGGTAATAGCGGAAGGAGCCTAATGTCTGTAAGTGGCCTCCCTTATTTTGATGAAGAGTTAGCAAATGAGAGTTTAATATCAAATCCTGATATAGTTATTTTTATGCTAGGAACCAATGATGCACAATCTGCACATTGGAATAGTGAAGTATTTAAAACAGAATATCCTCAAGCAATCAGAAAATATTTAGATCTACCTAGTCAACCAAAAGTATATGTCATGACGCCGCCAAGGTCATATCACAATGCAACTGAAGATTGGGTTGTTGACAATGAGATAATTAAAAACATTATTAATCCTTGTATAAAGAAGACAGCAAGTGAGTTTGGTCTTGAAGTAATAGATATTTATTCACTATCTGATGGTCATAGGGAATTTTTCATCGAGGACGGAGTACATCCTAATGATCTTGGATATACTCAATTTGCAAATTATATTAGTAAGCATCTGATTGATACATTTAAAGCTGATATTTAGCTAGAGATTGAGAATCTTCAATATCTGTAACTACAGATTAATTTTCCCCAAAAAATATGGGAAGTAAGAATTAACTCACTTCCCAATATGGAGATTTAGATTTTTCTAGTATTTTCATTGTTTAATATCACAAGTATCGCTAATGGTTATTCTGTTAAATTCCTATGCGATACTCGTGTAGTTCTAGTATCTTTCGATCTCTTTGTTTTCTATCTAACTAATAATTAGACTTAAACTTAGTCGTCGTATTCTCTTTCCCACTCGATGATTGAACCATTTCTTGCGTTAATCTCGTATTCGTATTCGTAGTTACCTGCATCAAATTCGATTTCCCAAATTAGGTAGCCATCATCTTCGTCTAATTCAATATCGTCAAATCTTACTTGACTTCTTGTTAGTCCTGCGTGGTTTAACGCAATGTTAATTGCTTCATCTTGGCTTAAGCGACCTCTTGTTGTTGCTTGAGTAGTTGCTTGTGTAGGAGCTTGTGTAGCTTGTGTAGGTGCTGGTCTATGACGGTCATCGTCATCATCATTGTGATCTCTCTCGTAATCTAAGATTTGACCTGTGTATGCATCTATATCAAACTCATACTCGTAGCTTCTTGTATCAAATTCTACTTCATACTCTAAACGACCATCTTCTCTATCTAACTCAATTTCTAAGTCATAAATATCATTTCTTGATACACCAGCGTGTGCTAATGCTCTATTCAATGCGGCTTCATTACCGATTACTTGACGTTTTGTAGTAGCTTGAGTTGTAGGTCTAGCTGTTGTTGCTTGAGTAGTTGTAGGTGCAGGAGTTGTTGCCTGTGTAGTAGCCTCTGTAGTTGTAGGAGCTACTGTAGTTGCATCTGTTGTAGTTTGAGTTGTTTGACTTGTTGTTCTTGAAGGTCTGTCATCACGGTCATCTCTATCGCCACGATCTTTCTCGTGTGAGATAACTTCTGCTGTTATAGCGTCGATGTCATATTCATAATCAAACTCACCTGCATCAAACTCGATGTCATAGTGGAAGAATCTGTTGTCTTCTTCATCTAAATCTATTTCTAGATCTCTAATATCATCTCTAGTTAATCCTGCATGTGCTAAAGCCGCGTCTAATGCTGCTTCTCTACCAATAAATTCGCTCTTATCTGATGGTCTATTGTTTGCTCTTGAATCATCTTTTTCGTACTTAATGATTTCACCTGTCTTAGCATCGATATCAAACTCGTATTCAACACCGTCTACCTTGAACTCAATTTCAAATGATAAGCGACGATCATCGTTGTCTAATTCTTTTTCTAATTCTGTTACGTCTTCTGGGTTAACTGCTGAACGTTCTAGAGCAATTTCGTAAGCGTCATTCATGCTTAAGATTGCGCCTAAATCAACATGTACGTGATCGTCTTCATGTTCTTTCTTGTTCTTAAGAATTTCACCTGAGATTGCATCTACTTCGTAATCAAATTCATAATTTTGTGAGTTAAACTCTATTTCGTAGTGTAATCCTCTTCTGTCTCTGTCTAATTCAACTTCTAAGTTAACTAAGTCTTCTTTAGTTAATTCAGCGTGATCTAATGCTACTTGTAATGCTTCGTCTGCAGTTAATTCAGCTTTTTGACTTCTTATGTTAAATTCACTGGTCAAAGCCTCTCTCTCTGCTTCTCTATCATCTTTATCATCATTTTCACTTGCTCTTAAAGCTGGTGAAATCCAGTTTCCTTCGTCATCAAATTTTTCATTTACTACGAATCTTTTAGCTGCTGGACTTAATACCTCTGGATTTTCTACATTGTTTGCTAATGTGAAACCTGTACCTACTGAAGCAATTGATAATGCTATTGCTAATGCTTTTTGTAAACCTGCGTTCATTTTGTTCCTCCGTTTTTTTGCTTTCTGTTTTTTTTGTTTTTTGTTTTTCGTTCTTTTGTTATTGTGCTTACAGTATAGGAGTGCAAAATGAAAGTAAGATGACAGCTAAAAAGAATTTTATTAATTATTTTTAATTTCTAAAAATGCAGTTATCAGCAAAATAAATGAAGCCCTCAGATTAAATAATCTAAGGACTTCAGGTTTATAATTTGATTGTTGATGTACTACCTTCCGGCAACTACATCATCTACAGTTTGTCTAATGAAATCCCATGCTTCATCAGATAGATGTTGATTTGCTGGATATTGATGTGGTTCAGGAGGTGTCCAAGAATTTTCACTAATGGTATCTCCTGTTAATGTAGCATACCAAGTTGCAGCTGCTGCATAACGGCCATAATATTCATTCAAGTGGTATCCATCTCGCACTAAACTAGGTGGATTATTTGGATCCTCAGCAGCTTCAGGGAATGTAATTGGATTATCATATGGTGAGTATGATATCTCATGTGACCCTGATGTACCGAAGTACTCACTATTTCTTAGTCGTTGAATTACCTCACCAACTTCAAATATTCTAATTCCGAGCTCATCTGCTACTTGGTTTGTAGCATCCTTGATACTCTCATACATCTCATTCCTGTCATTGTTATATCTTGGGAAGTCATGATGATTACTATCTTCATCATAAGCCCATGTTTGATGCAGTACTAGTTCAGCATCTGGTTGAGCTTCTTTTATCAAGCTTACAATTTCAGTTATATAAGGATTATACGTATCTGCTAGTCCTGACAGACCACTTACTTGTTGCAATGTAATTACATCAAAATCATGTAAGGCTAGTGCATCTTGAATGGAAGTCTCATTTTGTAATGGATGCCCATTTCTTTCTAATAAGTAAGCTTTTGTCCCTGAAGTGAAATTAGCTAAATGTCCTTCAAGTCCTTGACCACCTATAAATAGGTTATATGTCTCTATTTCTTTACCATAGGCTTGAGACAATGAATTTAACCAACGTTGAGCATCTGTAGAGAAACTATTTCCTATTGATAGAACACGCAAGTGTGGCTCTGAACCGCCTCCGCCTATATCAGGTGGCATTATTGTATCGCCATTCGTCATACCAACTGGAAGTTTTCCATAAATGTCATAACGAGCTGCAGACCATGCTGCGCTTCCATCTGTTGGGATTAATTCAATATCTAGAGTTTCTTCACCATTAGTAAATTCACTAGCTATATCGAAACTGTCTTCTATCCAACGTGAATGTGAATTGCTTAAAGCTTGTAACCATGTACCAACCTCTTTGCCATTAACACGTACTAATACTTCTTGGTACCCTTCTAATTGATCGGCCATTCTGACAATTCTTACACCGAAGTTTTCTGGGAATACCGAGACTGTGAATCGCACAGTATCAGTACTGTTTCTATAATCTTCAGATTCTACTGCTGTATCAAAATTACCTTCAAATGTTGCATCTAGTGAAGTCACTTCGCCTCCGCCTTCGTAGTTATGTAACTCTTCAGACTCAGTATCACCAACATCCACTCTATCGCTCATTACTAATGTATTCATTCCTTCATGTGCATAGAAGAATGATGTTGTTGAGTAAACTACATTATGCTCAGAGAATCCACCTGGCTCAAATCCAATAGCTAAACCACGTTGGAATGGTACTGAATCGCCAATAAGTAATCTATAAGTTGCATCTGACTCAATGTAAGGTGCATATTTACCAGATGAACGATAACTTACTTGACCATTCATAGGATTACTAAATACTCCTTCATTGAAGTACCAACCACCTTCGTAGAAATCTTCTGAACCAGTTCCATACCATGTAGGTGTTCTCATATTATCTGAGTAGAATCTTTCATCACCTTCTAGGTAACCTCTAGTGTTTCCTGTAGCTAAGTTTCCATGCATTGCATGAACTATACCCATGAATTTACCGTATCCATCTATGTCAAAGGCTTGCCAGTCTTGTCCTGGGACACTTGAACTGCGTTTTGAGATTGTTTCAAAGTAGCCTAATGAAGGGTAATGACCAGTTAATTTACCAGGAACAGTACTATCTGCATGACTTGTGATTCTGTATGTACCAGCTCCTATAGAGTGTTCTTCTGATGTATTTACTAATTCAATCTTGTATGAAGAAGCATATGGCATCGGCCACCAGCTTGAGTATTCACCATCTGGGTCCATCTTGAACATTAAGGCAGTAACATTAGTTTCTCCCATGGCTGATCCGAAGAATTCACCTAAAGGTGTATCAACACGTACTTTTCCATCTACTGTAATTCTAATAAATACCTCTTCTAGTAGCCTATCTGTAATTTGAATGTTATCAAGCTCACCTAAGGTACTATCTGGTAAGAAATAAGTACGATCTCCTTGCCATGAACTAACATCTAATGTGTAGTTATGTGCTTCTTCACTCTGGCTATTACCGACGTCTACTGCATCTGTTCTTACTTCCTGACCATCGACGATAGAGTCAATGAAGTAATGGAATTCAGCAAAATCTATACCCGCAGACACAAATTCATTAGAAATTCTTACTGTAGATTTACCGGCTGTAAATTCTGCAGGAATATAAACTGCCTCTTCTATCCATACACCTGGTGTTGCAGGATGTCCAAGCCATTCAGTTACTTCAACTCCATCTACATAAACAATACCTTTTTGGTTTATTGAGAAAGAGTCATAGCGTCTAGTAAGTTTGATACCATTGTTATTTGGATCAATCTCTACATCAAATGCACTTGTACCTTTGTGTGCACGTCCATCATCCCAAACTTCTTCTCTTGGTCTTGTTGTTTCTGTTGGTAGGTCATAACTTCTATCACCTTCCCATTTTTGTTCAGTAATTGAGTAATCATGTTCTTCTTCACTAGCTCTTGCTTCTTCGCTAGGACCTACGTCAACTTCATCTGTACGAATATTTTCACCATCTACTACTGAGTCGATGAAAAAACTAAATTCTGAGAAATCATTTCCAGCAGATACAAATTCATTACTAATAGTTATTTCAGACTTACCTGCTGTTGCAGTTGCAGGTAGCATTATAGCTTCTTGAATCCAAACTCCTGGCGTAACACCCATTCCTTGCCAATCTGCTACATGCTCACCATCTACTAAAATTCTAGCTTTCTGATTTGGTGAGAATGAATCATATCTTCTTGTGATGATTACACCTTCGTTATCTGGATCAATTGCTACTGTGAAAGTAGATGTACCCTTATGAGCACGACCATCATCAGTTACAACTACTGTAGGTGGAACGCCCTCAAATTGTGGAATATTTACGCTAATCTCATCAATGAAACCAGCACCAGTTTTTTCATCTAAAACAATTGTTTGTCCATTTTGGAGCACTAAATCATCTTCTACAGAAGTTGCATTGTTTGCAATAGGCTTAGGATCTTCTATACCCCAAAGTTTAGATGCTTCCATAACATCGGTTGGTACATAATTAGGGTTGAATGTCTCTATACCTTCCGCACTAGCAAATTTACGGTATGAGACATGGTAGAATTGCGGATTATTTGTTGTAGTAATCTTCATTGATTCTCTGTATGGCATAGGTACTTTGATAGTTACACCACCAGAACTTTGGCTAGCATTTGCTACAAATGGGAATACAAATGGTGCACCTAAATCTCCATTAACCAATGATTGTAATGATACATTTAGAACTTCAACTCCATCCAATTCAATAATGATATTACCTGTATTAGTTACGTCTCCATTATCGCGGGTAAACCATATAGATTGAACTTCACCGGCGCCTTTTGCCTCTGCGATTACGTAACCGTCATCAGATGTACGTAAATATGAATACTTGCCATCAAATCCATCAGACCAGTTTCCACCTTCTCTATCAAATGATGAGAATTGCAGTGTCTGAGTACCATTATCAAGTTCACCTAATTGGTCTAAGAAACGATAAATATTCCAACCATGCACTGGTGTTTCAGCTGGCGGATCAACAGGGTCTGTTATTACAGGCGGCTGAGTAGTTGTAGGCTCAGTTACTGTAGGGGAAGTTGTTGGCTCCATTGTAGTTGAGCTTGTTTCAGTAGGTTCTGTAGTAGTTGTTTCGGTTGTTGTAGTTTCAGAAGGCTCCGTTGTTGTCGGAGTTGTCTCTGTTGGTTCAACAGTCGTTGTAGTAGTTTCAGTTGTAGTTGTAGCTATTGTTGTAGGCTCAGTCCAAGAATCAGCATATGGTAAATATCTATTCTCACTATGCTCTAAAGCTGATAGTTGCCATGCAAATTCAAATAGTTTAACACCTGATAAGTGTTGGGAAAGTTGAACAGTACCTTCAATAGCTGGTCCATTCCAATTACCACCAATTAGGTTATTAGAGTTAATTGCATTGCTTTGGGCAGAGTCTGCATTTGCATATAACCAATCTCTTATATCTTCTCTATCTTGAGGTTGTGCAAAGTAGTAATCTTTCACATAGCGTAAAAGTATACCCTTAAATAAACCACCATCATCTCGACCATCTTCTCTTATAACGCCATTTTCATTTGAATATGTTGTCACAGTATTTCTATAAGTTTCAGCTGCATAATTCATGTACTTAGCATCACCTGTCATACGATACATCTCTACAGCTGCACCAATGTAAACACCGTGGTTATAAGTAAATGCTGCATATGAAAGTCTCATATCTTGATTATCATTGATACCATCAAAGATATTTCCAGTTATGCGGTCTCTTAATGTAGCATGCATCCAGTCAAAAATATCGTGAGCCCAAGTGCTATAAACTTCCTCACCTGTACGCTCATGTAGTCTAACTGCAAGTATTACAGCTGGTGCATTAGCAGGTGTATTTTTATACCATGCGCGATTTTTTTGCCATCCAATACCACCACCAGCAACATCACTCCATCCACCTTGGATATCTGTGAATAAGTTCTTTGCTAGTTCTAGATACTGAGCTTCGCCTGTGTGGTCATATAATCTAACTAACGCTAGACCCATCCACTCCATATCATCATAAAAATCATTAATTAAAGATTCACCATGAAGCGCTTGCATCCCTTGTACAGTTTCTGTAGCACGTGTTAGATAAGTGCTATCACCTGTACGCTCAAAGCCGTCAATTAATGTATCAACAGCATGTGCGAACCACCAGTAATCATGACCTATATCATTTGGATTGTGTGGGAATTCGCGTCTGAAATAACCACGCTCTGCATCCCAATAATTTTCATAAAGCGCTAACTGGCTCTGATCTGCTAGTTGATAATAGTTTTGGGCTTTCTCTTCATCAGTAGTAGAGCCATCCTCTGGCTCAGTTGTTGTAGGTTCAACTGTTGTAGGCTCAGGTTCATCTGTAGTAGTTGGTTCAACTGTTGATTCAGTAGGTTCAGTTTCCTCTGTGGTTTCAGTAGTCTCAGTGGCCTCTGTAGTCTCTGTAGGGTCTGTTACTTCTGTTGTCTCAGTAGGTTCTGTTGCCTCTGTTGTTGTACTCGCCTCAGTTGTAGTTGTTGCAGATGTTGGTACTGCAGTCACTTCAGTTTCGCTTGTAGGTGTTACAGTTGATGGATTTGGAATAGTTGGAACAGGAGTATCTGATTCACTTGGTACTGCCTCTGTAGTTGTTGTTACACTTGTTTCACTTGAACTACTTGGGTCTGATTCAGTGCCATCGTCATCTATTTCAAAACTAATTCTTGCACTAATTCTGAATTCTCTATCGAAAATAACAATAGTAAATTCAATTTCTATATTTCTAGTTAATGCTTGAACTTCGACAGGCGCACTAAATAGTGTGCTTGCTAGCATTACTAAAGCTAGTAATAAAGCTAGAGTTTTACCATCTGATTTCTTCTTACGATGAATCCTATAAATAACTAATGCTATTGCTAATAATAAACTCAGTATTATCATAAAAATGCTTGTAAAGTTGTTACTACCTGTTTGTGTTACACCTTCACCAGTAGAGTCAGTTGTAGATTCAGTTGTTTCAGTGGTAGATTTGCTAGTTTCTTCTGAACTTGAAGAAGAAACTGTAGTAGTTGTTTCTTCGCTTAAAGTGATACTTGACTGGACTTCAGTTGTTTCACCAGGTTCTAAGACTTCTATTTCTAACACTGATGGACTAAGCTCAAGTCCCTCATGGTTAGATAATTCTATATTTAAGTTCTCAATACGGTTATCTGTTTTATTCGTAAGTTCAAAACTTGTTTCATCATTTGAATTTACATATAGTACAACACGAATATCATCGTCTTCATGGACAAGATATTCGCTTGTATTTGCAGATAAGGTGGAAATATTCAAAGTTAGAATGAATATTAGGACGAGTGGAAATACGAGTAATTGCCACAATTTATTGTGCTTTGATTTCATAACCTCTCCTTAAAATAAGCTTCTACTTATTTTTGAAAAATTTAATTTATATTATGTTTTTAACTCTCTACATCTTGCATCGGCAAGATACTATATACGCTGTATTTAGATGCTGACCATGGCTGACTACCTTCAGCTAACCTTAGTTCAATCGTTGCCTCAGATTGTCCCTTAGTTATATATGAAGGAATTTCAAAACTATCCTCCAACCATCTATGATTTTGATTGCCTAGAACTTGCAACCAGGTTCCAACATGTACGCCATTGAAGTAAACTTCTGCTTCTTGGTATGACCTATTTTGATCTGCCATACGTACTAGTCTGACACCTTGATTTGCTTCATCCAATTGAATAGTGAATGAAATATCTTCATCACTATCCCTTCTAGAACCATTTACACCGATTTTGTCATTCTTACCTTCAAATGTTGTCAGCATTTTGTTGACATCTCCGCCACCTGAATAGCTATGTGCTTCTTCGCTCTCTTCATCACCTATTAAGATGGTGTCAGTTTCGAAGAGGACTGCTTTGTCCTGGTGACCATACCAATAAGCAGTTGCTGAATAATGTGCACTGTGATCTTGTTGTGGTCCTGGCTCGAACCCTGCATCGAAGGATGACAAGAATGCTATTTGGTCTCCTATCAGTAGGCGATAGTTAGAATCGCTTTGGACAGTAGTTCCATACATACCTGCAGCCTCAGTTGCGGGTGCTCCGTTCATAGGGTTTGAGAATACACCTTGGTTAAAGTACCAACCTCCTTCATAAAAATCTTCCGTTCCAGTACCATGCCAAATCGGTGACCTGATACCATCCATATAGAAACGTTCATCGCCTTCTAAATAACCTCTTGTATTTCCTTCAGCTTGCAGTGAATCCATCTTATGTGTGATTCCCACGAACTTACCGAAACCATTGATATTCATAAATGTCCAATCTCTACCCATCGATGTTTTGCTATCTTCATAAATAGCATTGAAGTAGCCGATTGTAGGAATATCGCCATCAAGTAAGGTCTTTATTTCTTCATCTTCTTTAATTTCAACTTTAAAATTACTTTCTTCTAGTGGAACATCTGACTCGTTAACAAGTTTAATTTCGACATTTTCACCGAATGGCATAGGCCACCAACTCTGGTACTTGCCTTCTGGAGTAATGCGATGCATTAATGTATGCACTTCATAGTGTCCAAGACCTGAGCCGAAGAAGATAGCAAATGGTGAATCTACTTTCATCTCTCCATCTACTGTTACTTGCAGTCTTAAGCCTTCGAGCAGACTGTCTGTGCGCAGAATATCTGTCTCATCTTCAATTGGGCTAGGTAGGATATATGTTCTATCACCTTCCCAGTTTTGACTGCTTACTGAGTAGTTGTGGGCTTCTTCGCTTTGCTGGCCTGCAACAAAAGGACCTACGTCTAGTTCATCTGTTCTTATCTCTTCGCCATCTACTATTGAATCAACAAAAAATCTGAATTCACTAAAATCCATACCTGCAGAGACAAATTCATTTCTTATATGAATTAATTCTTTGCCGCTAGTGAATTCTGCTGGTAAAAGAACAGTTTCTTCTACCCAACCACCAGGAACAATTCCTTGACCAGTCCACTGTCCTGCAAGTTCATCATCTACATAAATATTTGCAGTCTGATTTGTAGAAATAGAGTCATAGCGTCTTGTAAGAATTACACCTTCATTGTTAGGGTCAATTGCCATATCGAATTGGCTGCTACCAACGTGAGCACGTCCATCATCTATGACAACTTCTGCAGCAGGAGCTCCTACTAAATCGCTTATATCGAACTCAATATTTTGAACTTGCCCGCTTCCTTCATAACTATCTATAACAATTGATTCACCTGCATCTAAACTGAAGCTTCCTGTATTTTCAATAGTATCAGCTTCAGGTTTAGGGTCTTCGTGTCCCCAGGTGTCAGCTTTTGCCATAAGATCTTCAGGAACATCATTAGGGTCGAAGGTTTCAATACCTTCGCTAGATGAGAATGCTCTATAAGATACATGGTAGAACTGAGGGTTGCTGCTTGTTAATATACGCATAGATTTCTTATATGGCATAGGAACCTTGATAGTTACACCACCAGAAGTTTGATCTGCATTTGCCACAAATGGGAAGACAAATGGAGCACCTAGGTCGCCATTAACTAGCCCTTGTAAAGATGTATCTACGACTAGCTCCCCGTCCAGCTCGATCATGATTTTACCGGTCTTAGATACATTACCACCATCTCTTGTAAACCATATAGACTGAACCTCACCAGCTCCTATATGCTCTGCAATTACGTACTCTGAACCTTCTCTTCTTAAGTATGAATAAGTACCATCAAATCCATCCTTAGTATTACCACCTGTACGATCAAAACTAGAAAACTGTAATGTTTTACTATTTATATCTAATAGACTTAACTTGTCTAAATTTCTATAAACATCCCACCCATGCAGTGGTACTAAATACTCTTCCTTATTTTGTTCCATTTCTTCACTTAACTCACTTTCACCATTATTTGAATCATCGTTTGTATCGTCTGTCGTGCCGGAAACGTCAGTGTCTCCTAAACTTGTACCTGATACATCTCCATCATTATTATTTCCCTGTACGCAAGCAACCGAAGTCAGCAAAACTGCAGACACCATTAGAACCGCTACTTTACGCGTTAAATTTTTTATATAGAATTTCAAATGAATACTCCTATTCCCCTGTAATACCAGTTTGCTCAATACCTTGGACAATATAGCGCTGAACTATAAAGTACACAGCTATCAGAGGTAGTATCGCTATAACAGCTCCCGCCATCTCTACACCATAGTTAAGCCGGTCTGTACTCGAGGACTGCATCATGTCGTAAGGGAAGAATCGCTCATACAGAGCTTGGAATTGCTGCAACTTAATTTGCACAGTTGTAACCGCTCCCATGAAAAATTGTCCATTAATTTCTATATCATTCCAGTTCCAAACAAATGAAAGTGCATAACTAACAACAATCGCTCCACTAGCCATAGGCAAGTTTATATTGGTAAAAGTCTTAATAAACCCTGCACCATCAATAAATGCTGCTTCATCTAACGCATTTGGTTGCAATCTAAAGAATGAATAGAAAACTAAAATATAAATTGCATTTCTTGTACCATGGCCAAAGGCGGATAAGAGCACTGGCGGCCAAATTGAACCAAGTAAATTACTTCTACTCATGATTATGTATTGAGGTAAGAAGAATAAATCTCTTGGGAAAATAAATGTAATTATTATTATGACAAGAGCTAACTTTGACCACCAATAATCGAACTTCGCAATTGCGTAAGCGATTATTGCAGAACTTAAAGTTTGTACTAATGCTATAAAACCGATGTTTAAGATAGATCTAAAGTAAGTATCAAAACCACCTATAGCAACCCAGGCACGTCTGTAGTTTTCCCAATAAATGTTTTCAGGGAACCACATTACTAGCGGGTCAATTTGATCAAATAAACTCTTGATACTAGTTGCAAACATAAGCATCAATGGATATAAAAATACATAAGCAACAACTATTAGGACTAGATAGAGTACGAAGTTTGGCGCATGATTTCTAATTCTTGTTCCCCAGCTAATCTTAGGGCTGTGGCTTTTTTCTTTAGTTAATTTTTCCATAAATTACCCTTTCTGTCTTAAACCGGCAGTTACTTTGTCTCGACGACGTCTTATGTTCTTTATCTTCTTCTCTTCAGCTCGTTTTTCTCTTTGCTCTCTAGCGGCTTGGTGGTCTTTGGCCAGGATGAATAAAATGACTAGGAGGATTACAACGACTACTAATAAATACAGCCAAGATACTGCTGCTGCATATCCATAACCTCTGTCGTCCCTGTTCTTAGACATTGTTATAAGCTCACTGATTGGAGATAATGATGAGTTGGATAAATCAACTAGTGTGTAAATCGCATTTAGGACGATAAATGGTTTAAGCATAGGAATTGTGATTTTCCAGAAGATTTGCCAGGCTGATGCACCCTCAATTTTCGCTGCTTCATAAATGCTATTATCGATTCTTTGCATACCAGTTAAGAATATTAGCAATTGAACTCCCGAGAACCATAAGGCCAAGATGATATTATCCATTAAGTAGAAGAACCATTCATTTATCTGCGCTGGAAGAACATCTTGGATAAATTCGAAGACGAAGAAATCGTATAAACCATCTAGTGAAAATGCCTCGATTGCAAATAAGTTTTCTAATAAAGGTCCACTAATTATGATAACTGGTAGGAAGTAGATTGAACGGAAAACACTCTTTCCTGTATCTATTCCATTCAGCAATGTCGCTAGAATCAGAGCGAACACCATGATAATTGGCAACATCAGGACAATCATTTGGAAATAATCCATAATCATTAAGCGGAAGTCTGGGTCAACAAATAGGACATCTCGGAAATTTTGTATTCCAACGAAATCATAAAGTGTATCGTTTGGTCTAAAAATTACATTACTTACTGAGAATCTCGCCATCTGTATGAATGGCCAAAGCGCGAAGAGCAAGAACCCAATAATCCATGGCGATAGGAAAAGCAAGCTCATTAACACTCTCATTCGCTTTTGCGATATCAGTGATTTAGATTTTATTTTTTTACGGTAAGACATTTTTGTTCCTGCTTTCTCTCTTACTGAATTAGCTCCGCACTCAAGGGATCTACTGTGACGCCGTTGTATTCAATAACTCTAGTCGAATAATTAGTAACAATCTGCATGCCATTTTCATAAGTTGTAACACTGACATTTACTTCAGGAATTTCTCTTGATTCAATACGAACACCTCTTACTGGGTCTAATACTTCCTTAAGTGTTAAATAAGTTTCTTGAATATCTGGTTTTAGTGATTCAAATTCTGAGAAATAAATGTTTTGTGTATTAGAATCCATAAGCTCAGATGATGATTCTTTTGTAACTAGGAAACTTGGGTATAAGTTATAGTCGATAAGACTCAATATAGTCCTTGCTTCTTGGGTACTAAAGTTTTGATATGGTGAGAACATAGGCACGGAACCACTCAAGACAATTTGCATGAATGGTACAACATCAGTTTCGAAAACAAACTGAGAGTGTTGTGTTGGCACATTGTAAATTGCATCAGCTAGATGCCAGAGATAATCATGCGAAGCATCGATAAATACTGGTGAACTCTCGCTAAGTCTTTCAATATTCGCTTGCACAGATTCTCTAACAGTTCTTCTATCTGTTAAATCTCCATTTTCATAGTCAGAAAGTAGTGTAAAACCTACTGAACTCAAGTCCAGCCCTACATCTTCGCCTATCTGGTTGCTATTAAGCATACGGTCAGTTATACGAGTTTGTCCCTGGCTATCAACAAAAAATTCTCTATCGTAAATAGGATTTTGGGTATATCTCCAAGATGTATCACGGTCTACGTTATAAACTCTATCACCTTGGAAAATTTGACTCTCATTTCCTACTGCTAAATCTGTATTTAACAGTAAGCCGAAGTCATTTTCTCTAGCCAAATCTTTCAGCTCATTAAATGAACCTTGTCCACCTACTTTACGATTAATTCCTAAGTTTCCAAGACTATGTCCACTAACTCCTCCGCCTTGAGCACCATGCAATGAGTAAATTAGTCCATTCCCACTTAACTCTTGAAGCTCAGGTGCCCACTCAATTAAATCATCTACATTAGTTACAGCCTTCAAGCGTGTGAAGAATAATGCTGCTTCCTCCTCAGCCATAAAAGCACTGATCATTAGAGGGAAATCTCTATCTTCCTCTAATAAGGCACTACCTTGTGGCAGACGGTCCTGCTCTTCTAAAATATCTCTATATCGCTTGGCCATTCCAGCGTAGTCCGCATCTTCTTCACGTAATAAGTGGAAGCTTACATGAGGATTTACAGGGTTTGCGGTCTTATAGATATAAGGGAAAGTCTTACCTGCTTGCCCGGTTGACTGGAAGTATGTTTCAATATAGTTAAATACAGCAGATGTCCAGAAATAGTCAATTCTAACTCCCGCAGGTGATGAATAAATATCTGCAAACTCTGCACCATTCTCTATATTTACAAATGTTGCTTGCTGCTTATGTCCATGCGACATTCCATATACTGGCATATGAATATTTTGAGTAGGTATTTCAGGTATCGCCCTTAATGTAATACCTATTCTACTTATACCCTCATCTCTACCGTAGATACGTTCTTGGAATGGTGAACGGAATGGTTTTTCTTCTCCATATCTGATCAAAGCCCCCGGTCCGTCCGGAATAAACAAGTAACCTTCAGTTTCTAAGTCCTGCACAGCACCCCAGAATGGCATTATATAAATTGCAGACATTTCAAATTGTCTATCTGCACCATCTCTATAATGGTGTGACTCATCTGGAACATTTACATGCACTCGATCATCTTCTAAATAGAATTCTGCATCTAATTCAAAATTAACTTCAGGGAAATATAGTCTAAGAACAATTCCATTTTCTCTTTCTCTAACTTCCATTAATTCTGGATAATCACGAGTTGTTGTTGATGCACGATTTAAGTCTTTATAATCAACCACAATTGGGGAAGTCATAAAGGTTTTCCATACATCACTTAAGTGTTCTAAATCATCTAGAGGAACTGCAGAAGACCATGTGTAATCATCAACTTTTGACCTAGCCTTAATAGCTAGTGTCTCTTCATTGAAGTACAGTTCATGAGTGTCACTCTCTGCAACCATTCTATCGCCAGCTACCAAGTCTCTTGATGCTAATTCACCTTTCTCAAAAGGCTCAATTGTACTAATGTACTGCGGTATTGCTTCCAATGGTGTTTCATCATCATCGTGAGTTTCTTGTTCTTCGATTTGGCCCTCTTCTTCGCCCGAATCAGCCTGTCCATCTTCGTCCGAGCCAGTTTCGTTATCTTCTGATGTGTCATCCTCATTTGGAGTTTCATCGTCTCTTGAAGTTTCGTCCTCATTTTGATTGGTTTCTTCTTGCTCATCTTGAGCCTCTTGATCTTGCTCCTCTTGAGTTTGATCAACATCTCCAGAACCATCCTCTGCGTCACCTGAATCTTGTGCAAAAACATTTACAGAGCTAAGTGAAATTAACATGAGGAATGCTAAAACTAATGAGCTTATTCGTATTTTTAAGTTCTTTGATTTAATCACGTAGAATTACCTCCAAGCGCATCTCGTTTAACTGTTGTAGCATCTGCTGAATAACTAGCCAAATCAAGGAAATAGCTATTACGGCAACTGCCATTGCAAATAGTGCTAATAATATCGTTGTTATAGTTTGTGCCAAGCTATATTGGTGTATCTCCATAAATGAGGAAACTAGTAAAATAACTGACCAAACAACTGCCAATCCGACAATAAATTCAATAATAAATGCTTCATTTAATGTTGAGAAATTACCTAAAATCGCAGCTAGTGGGAATAAGAAAATTATCGGAGACAGCGCATATGCTGTTGTTACATAGATATCTTTCAATGTTCCCTTACCATCTCTAATCGCTACAATTAAGAAATTACTTGCTATGAATAGTGCTAGCAATAAGGTAAATCCAAGCGTATATGTAGGTATATTGAAGTTCCTAATTCTTTCAGAGAAAATAAATCCAGAACCCACACTCAATAGTACAAACATGGCAAAAGCTAAGATAAAGAATATTGTCGCTGACAAGTATGTCCCTGTTCGCCCAACTGTAACTTCATAAGCATTATCCGAAGGATTAAATAGCGCATATCTAAGTTGCTTGAAGTCATATAGCAATTGATTCTCTTCGGTTAGAGTTTCTATCCTGCTTGGTTCATATGTACCCTCATTAATAGCTCTATTTCGCTTACGTTTTCTATTTTTGTTATATACAAACATTCCAACAATTAGAATGAAAATGATAATAATAATTAATAGATTATTTTGAATCCAATCATTTCTAATTTCCCAGAAAGCACTCGAATAATCTGCAATTTGCTCAGACAAGTGGAAATGCTCTGCCGCACTCTCATAATCTGCAAACTGCAAGTAGTTTTTACCCATATAGGTATTAGCTAAACGAGATCCACTATTAACACGCAATACCTCTTCTAGTAAGCTAATACTCTCATCATAGTTACCAGTCCTATAGAAATTAATAGCACTATGTAGCATACGTTGACTCTGAGTAGGTGAGAACATTTGAATTGAGTTCTTCTCTTTATCTAAAACATAGATATTTCCACTAGCATCAGATGCAATACCTGTTGGCAGTGAGAACAAACCAGAACGTTCTGTATTAGATGGACCAGCAAAAATATTTATAAGGTAACCATCCGCAGTTAACTCCATAACATAACCGCCACTATCTAGTATCAGAATACGGCCATCGACTGTAACTTCAATATCCATAGCGTCAGCCGTACTTGGCATCTCAGGATTTTCAAGAATATTAAGACCACCTATATTATGTTTAACAACTTGAACATCACTACCTCTATTAATTGAGTAAATTAAATCATCAGGACCTTGCACAATGTTGGCAAAGCTAGGCGGTGTTCTACTTAAAAATCTAGATTGTTGTTGATCAGTAAGAATCAAATCAGCAAGAGCATAAAATGGATTAGCTGCAACAGCACTTGATCCGAAGTATCCTAAGAAACCTCCATGTTCATCCATATGAACTAGACCTGCAACACTACCCTCATTAACAATATATACTCCACCATCCAATGAAGGAGAAATTTTAAGAGGTTTAAAACCTGCATTAAGACCAAATCTAGGTGAATCAGGTTTCATGAAAACTTGTTCTAACTCTAAATCACTATTAAAACGATAAGCTTCATTGTTTCCACTATCTGCAACATAGATGCGACCATCTGCATCAGCAGAAACACCAGTAGGATTTCTAAAAATGTCTTCCCCACCTACTATATCTACTGCATTATCTTCAAGATTAATACGTAAAACTCTTCTATTACCTGCATCTGCAATATACATATACTCATCAAGTATGAATAAATCCTCTGCAGCTCTAAGACCTAGGTCTACATAGGAAGCTGCTGGTAAATAAGCATCTTGGACAATTTGCAGCTGACCATCATTATTATATGCAACTGTATATCCAGTCGAGTTACTTGCCTCAAATGCTGAGACAATAGCCGAAGAGAATTGTGTCAGTAGCAAACTCAAGCCAATGATGAAAATCCATACATATTTAAGATTTTTTCTTTTCTTTATACGCATTCAATTCTCCTTTACTTAATACCTGAGTGAGCCATAGTGTTCATAACTCTGGATTGTAAAATTATAAATACAATTAAATTAGGCATTAGCTGAATCAAGGTTGCTGCAGCACTTAGCCCAGCACCTGCGACCACATTAGATTGACTTGTCAATACTGACAAGTAAAATGGTAATGTTTTCAATGCATCGTCAGTGATGTAAATTGTAGATGCTTCAATCGCATTCCAACTTGCTTGGAAGGCTAGTAAACCAGCTGTTGCTAGAGCAGGTTTAACCATTGGTGCAATAATTTTTCTAACTATTAGGAAGTCACTCGCTCCATCAATTTGCGCTGACTCAATTAGTGAATCAGGTACTGAATCAATAAATTGCTTAACCAAGAATAGTCCGACTGGTATCGCTAACATTGGGATAATGTGTACCCAAAATGTATTGGTCAATCCAACTCCACTTATAACTAAATAACGTGGTATACCGACCGCTGCAGGCACAAACATCAATGAAACTGTATTAATTCTACTTAGTAATTTTCTACCCTTAAAATCCTTCTTGGACAAAGCATACCCAGCTGTCAGTGATAAAACTATACTCAGAGTAACTACAATAACTGTAGATACAACAGAGTTTAGTAAGTATCTTGAAAATGGAATTCCCATAGATGTGGAAACTGCACCTAAATCTCTGAAGTTTTGCATGGTTGGCTTTTGCACGAAGAAACGAGGTGGATAAGCGAACAACTCATTTAGTGGTTTAAATGCTGTTGAAACTACATAAATAATTGGTAAGATCATTACTATGGCAATTGGTATTAGGAACAAGTAGCTCCTAATGTGACTTCTATCGAATTTCTCGGGATTTATTTTTCTACCCATGTATCTAGACATATCGGCCTCCTAATCATCCGTACCAAATAGGTAATCTGCAAACTGTGAAGATAAGAACATAAATATTAATAAAACAACTGATAGTGCTGAGGCATATCCCATGTTGTATTGGATAAATCCATGGTCAGCAATATGAGTGATCATCGTCTGACCTGCATATTGTGGTGTAGGGTTTACACCTGCTAAATCAACACCAATCTGACCTGCAGAGAATGCATTAACAATACTCATAACTGCACCAAATAACATCTGCGGTCTCATAGCTGGAACTGTTATATAAACAATTTCTTGGAAACGACTGGAAACTCCATCGATATACCCTGCTTCATAAAGCTGAGGGTCGACGTTTAAAATACCAGATAACATAGCCAAGAATCCAACACCCATCGAGCTCCATACAGAAACTATAATCATAATTGTCATTAAGAATCTTGGATCTGCTAAGAATTGAATCGGAGCATTAACTATTCCTGCTCTTAAAAGTAAGTTATTAATATATCCATATTGGTCACCTGAGAACATAACTCTCCAGATAACTGACATTGCAACTCCACCTGTCATTGAAGGTGAGTAGAAAATCATAGCTAGTATAGTTCTAGGACCTTTTTGAATATGTGCTAATTCCCAAGCTAATAAGAATTGTAAAACATATGCAAGTGGACCAACTACTGCAGCGAACAATAAAGTATTAGGGATAATATTTCTTAAAAACACCTCATCTTGTGTAAGCATGTAGATGTAATTTTGAATTCCGTTAAACTCAGGTGGTTCAATAGAGTTGAAGTATGTGAAACTTAGTAACATAGCTGCAACTACTGGCACTGCAATGAATATAAAGAACAAAGTCACATATGGTCCAAGTAAACCAAATAGGGATTTGTTACTAGTACGTTTACTCTTGCTATTGCGTTCTAATTTTTCTTTCACTTTTGACATACTATTCCCCTTGCCTACTCTCTTCATATATCTCGTCAGCAAAAATACCAAGTTCTCGAATATCCTCAGCATCAGTCATTTCTATTTCTTTTAGCACTCGACCATCTGCATCTACATATCCAAATTCTTGTAATTTTGAAAGCATAACTCTGTTGCTTGAAATAGCAGCTCTATCCATAGCTTCTCTTACTGATACACCATCGAAAACAACTGAGTTCCAGGCATTTGATAGCTCTCTTTCAACTTGGAAATAAGCTGGATGTCTTTGGACTTCTCTTGCTCCCATAATTTGCTCTAAAATAACTTCTCTATCTTCTATTTCAAAGTATGGTGCATTCGCTATAGTATCTACGTTTGCTGAGCTCCAAATAAACTCTCTACCAAATCGCATTTGTAGTTCATTACCGTATTGAAGTTGGGTTTCTGAATCCATCCACCATTTCATGAATTCCCACATCTCTTCTTTATTGTTGCTCTGTTGAGTGATCATTGCAGAAGATGTAACAACTGGCTGTGTATTAACAAATTCACCATTCTCATCATACATACCAATGTTTGGAGCAATTGCCCACTGACCTCTAATCTCTGGTGCTGCATACTTAAGCAATGTATATGTATTTAATTCAGAAACACCTAGAGGCGTAGCACCTGATTTAAAGTTGTTATAGAAGTTAACGATACGATGAGGTAAGTTATATTTAATATATAAATCAGTTAGCAGTTCGAATGCTTCTAAAGTTTTTGGATCACTGAATGCTACATTTAAGCCATCTTCACTATATACTTCTCCACCATTTTGTTGAATTATAGGAACAGTAGCGCCAAATGGTTTGTAGGCATCACTAGCTGCAATCATAGTTTGAATATTCATACCATGACGATCTAATGTAGGAACAGTTCCAATTAAATCCTCCCAAGTTTGTGGCACTTCAAGCCCTAATTGTTGCAAAATGTCTGTACGGTAGAAGAGCACGTGGAAAGTTGTTGTTTCTGGGAATGCATATATACCACCATCATGGGCGAAAGGTACAAACATCTCTGAAGTGAAATCAGCAACTGAATCTGAGAAATCATCAAAATTGGTCAAATCATATGCAGCACCACGAAGGGCGAAATCATATGGTTTACCAGTTGATAAACCTAATACACCATCAGGTGCATCTCCACCAATAATTGCTAGCAGCAATCTATTTTCATCTGGCATTGCAGATAGATTTATCTCAATATCTTTATTAGGATAACTTTGATTAATCATTTCTCGTAAAACATCAATATGTGTAACCGGTCTATTAATCCAGATATTTAGCACATTCTCGTCATCTTCTACGCTAAAATCTTGATTTTCTACATTTCTAAATGACCAGATAAACTTCTCTGTTGATAGTCCAAGACGCTCGATAAAACTTACACCATCTGGTAACTTAGTTCTGTCTTGACCAACAATATAAATCTGGTCAATTGTTAGTGGCTGCATAAGCATCTGATCGATAATGTTTGAGATTTGCTGAGCCATGGAACCATCTTCTTGTGAGAAACCATCTAGATTATTGACTAGGTCATCTAGGCCGTCTTTTTCCACGAGATAATTTTCCATTTGATCAGAAATAATACTAAGAGTATTCCAGGTACTTACATTTTCTTGATTAGAAAGAGCATTTAGATTTACAAACACCTCGTCTAAAGTATCGATAATAGCTTGTAATCTTTCTGATAAATCAGGGATATAAGTTTCAATATTCCAGTCTCTGTAAGTATCTACACGATTACCGGTTATTGTTCTAATATCCAATGTTAGCTGGTTCATTTCAGCAACGACGCGAGATAAAGCCTCATAGGCAATATAGAAATTTGATGCCGATGATTCTAAACTTAAAGTATGCTCACCAGCTTCTAGGAAGAATACAAACTCATCTGTATCATCTCCTAAAAATCTTGTTTGAATATTACTTCCGGTAAAAGCAAATGGATAGGATTGCATCTCATCAAATAATATTTCACCATCTAGGTAAATATTTTTATAGACAGGCATATCACGTTTTTGATCTTGCAAGAACTTAAATCCAATTTCATAATAACCATCTTCTGCTACATCAAATGTATAAGATACTTGGTCTCCTGGATTTTGCCACATAGCAGGGGCAAGTATATTTATCAATGTCTCTGAAGGACTATATGGATTGTAATTATAGTTTTTTGTTCGTTCACCTCGGATATGAACACGATTTTTCTCTGTAAAATCTTCAGCTTCTATAATTACAGGATCTGCATTTGCTAATTCAGGATTACTTTCTGTCATGAACTCAGAGTAAGTAGGATTAGAACTTAATGGAAATAATGAAATTTCTAGTAGTTCATATTCCAATTCGTTGTTTAATAATGTAATTTCATTTTCACCTGATTCAAAAGAGAATAATAAAGGCTGTTCTAATTGGAACATATCATTATTCAATAATGTTTCGAATTCTCTATGAATACGTTGTGATGTAGGATAAACTTCATTATTATATTGATCAATTCTTCTTGACTCATCTACAGTCTCCCACATTGCAGGTACTGCGATATCGTTAGCCTCAAAGAATGGTTTTTCACCATTAATTGTCAGATTTAATTTTAAATCCACAATATTTTCTGATGTTACTTTATATCTCAAGCCAATATGCCAAACACCTTCGCTTGGAATATCTAGTGAGTACGTAGCCATTGTTCTAGCTGGAACAACAACAGATTCTGAACCACTGTTTTCAATCTCATTTCCTTGCTCATCTTCTAAACTTACTAAGTTTTCACTAGCATTGAAATTTAACTCATCAGTAGTATTTGCTTGGGCTGTATATTCTTCAAGCAAGTCAAAATATGTAGTTTCAGATTCTACATTTAGTAATTCATTTTCTTGTATGGTCCAAGGGTCAAAGCCGTCAGCGATTTCAATCTCATCGTCTTCTGCTTCTTGTGCATAGTATCCGACTGAAGCATTCATACTAAGAGTCAAAACAAAAATCAATAGAAATGCCACAGTGATTTTTACTTTTCTATATTTTCTATGTGAGTACAAATTATTTCCTATACCTTTCCAGAAAGATTTCTCTTGTTCTCTCAAATGAACGTTCTAGTTGAAAATTGGAGATAGGCATTTTAAGAAAATGCCATATCTCCTTAACTATTCATTCTTCTTGCTTATTATTGATTTAATGCGTCAACAGCTGCCTGCATGTCATCTGCCCATTGGTCTAGAATTTGGTTTGCACCATCTTCTAACTCTTGAGCAATATCACCAGGTGCCATATCACCATTAATAATTTGTGAGTAAATGTTGTCTCTAATGTAGTTAACTGCATCACCATAACCAGGGTAAGCACGGTTGTTATCCAAGTAAGCATTTTCTAAGTGATCTAATGCGTGGTGGTGTCCAGGTGTTGCATCAGGACTACCTATTGGGTGGAAGTCTCTCCATGCTTGTCTTGCTTCTTCCGTATTTGCTGCAGGAATCGCATTCATGTGAGGACCTTGTTTTGCAATTAAGTCTTCTGCTGTTTCTGGTAGAGTTTCAATGTACTCATCAGTGAAGTCATATTTTTCAATATAAGCTTCTCTATCGTAGTTTGTTAAACCTTCAACTCTATCTAAGTAACCTTGTGTTTCATATGTAATGTAACGTAAGAATTCGTATGCTGCTTCAGGGTCTTGAGCTGATGATGAAACTGCTGCGAAGTCTGTTGCAATACCGTATCTTGGACCTTCAAATGGTTGATCATTGTTTTGTGGATATGGATAGTGGTCATATTCGAATCCTGGGTATCTTTGGTCTCTTATTGTCCAACCCATTCCGCTACCTTCCCATGCATGAGAAGCTGTCTTACCTACTGCCCAACCATCATCATCAACACCAATTGCGTCTAATAAGTATTGGTGACGAGCTTGTTCTTGTCTTGTTCTTTCTGGGTCACCTTCTTCTAACTCCCATGGCATACCACGTTCGTCAGCATGTTCCCAGATTGATACTTCTGCTGCTAATAAATCATCGAAGTGATTTACGATAGTTTCAAATGAATCACCTAATTCGAAACGTTCTGTTTCTTCGTTGAACCAGAATCTACCAGCACCATTATCTGCAAATGTTGCAGGATAGTGTTCTAGTGACCAACGTACATCAACGTTACCTCTTGATTGACCAGCAACTGTTGCCTCTCTCATGACACGTTCATGATCTTCATAAGTCCAGTCATATCCTGGAATGTCAACGTTATTTTCTTGTAATAAGTCTGTATTAACCATTAATGCAGTTAAGTAAATTGTAGTAGGTAAAACAAATAATCTGTCTTCTACTCTAATTCCTTCAATAATGTTTTGGTAATTTGACTCTTCTGCAATAGGGTCATTGTCATAGAATTCTGTAATGTCTGCTAACCAACCATTACGTACCGCTGCACCAATACCAAAGATAGAAATAATATCAGGTAATTCACCTGCTGCTGCCATCTGTGTTAATTGGTCGTCACCTTCGATTGGGTTTGGATAACGAATAACTTCAATGTTCTCGTGTGATTCATTGAACTTCTCTGCTAAAATTGCAAAGTTTAAATCATTTTCCCAACCAAAGTATGTTAGTGTTACTGGCTCATCTGGAACATATGCAGGACCTGCAAGATTGCTATCGTCTGGTGTTTCTTCACCACCGGTATTATCATCGTCACCTGTATCATCGTCACCGTTGTCACCATCGGTTGTGCCATCAGGTTCATTGTCACCAGCAACTGTTGTTTTATCTGTATTTCCACCTACAGATGGATCGCCTTGGCCACATGCTGTTAGCAATAAACTTAAACCTAGAACTACTGACAAAACTTTTGTCAATTGTTTATTCTTCATAATCTGTCTCCTTCTTAACAGTATATTTTTTTAACTTACTTACTAAGTACTGTTTAATTATTGAATTGGTTCATTAATGAACTGATCATTTTCAACTTGATGTAATCTCCAGGCACCTTCTAATAGTTTGACACCTGATAAATGACTTGATAAATGTTGTTCTCTCTTGAATGGACCATTCCAACGATCTGCAATTAGACCAAATGGACTTATTGCATATTCGATTACTGAGTCTGCATTCTTTCTAACCCATTCTCTAACCTTCTCAGGTCTATCTGGATTAGTAAAGTAATAGAAGGCTGCGTAGCGTAGTAATATTCCCTTGAATAAACCACCATCACCTTCACCTGTCTCGCTAATAACGCCTCTAGAATTGTTGTAAGTTTCCATTGCGTTATCAAATGTTTCATCCGCATATTGAAGATATTTTTCATCACCAGTCAAACGATACATTTCACTTGCTGCACCCATATAGGTACCGTGATTGTAAGTGTAAGCATTTGCAATAATTTCTTCTTCATTTGCGCTTCTAATTCCATCGATTAAGAAACCATCGTCTCTACGTAGATATTCATGTAAATAATCAAAGATTTTGAATGCCCAATCGCTATAGTCTTCATTTCCAGTACGTTCAAATAAACGAACTGCTAGCATTACAGCTGGTGCATTAGAAGGGGTGTTTTTGAAATTTAAGCTCTCTCTATTCCACCCAATACCACCTCCTGCTATGCCTGACCAAGCTTCGGATACCTCTTTAAATAAAATCTCACTGTGCTCTAAATAAAACTCATCTTGTGTTTCATCATAGTATCTGAGCAAAGCAAGCCCCATCCATTCCATATCATCGAAGTAATCATTAATGAAACTATTGCCTGTACGCTCATATACACCCTTGGCTATTTTATCTGCACGTTCAAGGAACTCATCATTCCCTGTACGTTGATATGCATCCACTTGTGTATCAATTGCATGAGCAAACCACCAATAATCTATTCCTCTATCATCTTCTTGATGTGGATAATCTCTACGAAGATAAGCTCTGGATTCATCCCAGAAGATGCTCCATAAAGCTTCCTGCGCTTTATCTGCCTCTTCATAGTATCTCTCAGTCACCTCTCTTAACTCTCCTTCCGACAACTCATTAACTTGCTCAGTTGTTGATTCTGTATCCTCAGACCCGTTCGCAGTCGTAGAATCAGAATCACTTAAAGTTGTCTCACTTGTTTCTACATCCTGGGTAGTACTTGTTGCATCTTGTATAGGGGAAGAACTGCTATCTGACGTATTTTGCTCAGCTTCATCGTTAATGCCGCAAGATGTAATCAAAACAGCAAACAATGTAAGTAAACTAACTAGTCTAATTTTTATTCTTCTTGGCCCGTACACTACTTACAACCCTCCGTTAATTGGTATAACATATTAAGTTATTTATACCAATTAAGCTTTTTCAATAAATGTTATATAACCATAATAATAAAGCATTGTAATTTTAGCAACGAAAATCGTTGTCTAAGCACTCGTTTCTACACATTTCACTAATTTTGCACTGAACTTTTGTGCACAATGTCGAATATAATCGCTAGACTAATCAAGTTCACTTTGGTATATTAGTTATATAACATTTTAGGAGACTCTCTATGGCTAATAAATCTATAAACACACCTTTGTACATAAAAATATTCAATGATTACAAATCCCAGATATTAGATGGGACTTTAAACAGTGGAGATAAACTGCCTTCTGAAAAAGAAATTTGTGAAATCTATGACGTTAGCCGCATCACTTCTAAGAAGGCTATGGAAAAATTAAGAGATGAAAAATATGTAGTAAGACGCCCTGGTAAAGGTACTTTTGTAAATGAATCAACTGTTGAGCAAGCAAGTGTTTTGGCAGATAAACATCCTTTAGAAAATGGTACTGCTAAAAGTTCTAAAAAATTAATCGGATTAATAATGCCTGACTTCTCTGAGAGTTATGGCATGGAAATTGTGACAGGTATAGAAGAAGCTTGCCAAGATTTAGGTTATAACCTTTTATTAAGAAGATCTTTTAGAGAAACTAAAAATGAACGTGAAGCAATTACAGATTTACATGACGCTGGTTGTGCAGGATTAATTCTTATCCCTCAGCATAATGACTATTTTAATGACTTAATTTTAAGACTAATCATAGATGACTTCCCTGTTGTAATCTTAGATAGAGAAATGTCTGGTATAGATACCAATTCAGTTGTATCAGATAACTACCAATCTGCTTATGACATGACAATAGAAATGATTAAACAAGGGCATAAGGATATTGCTTTTGTATCATATCCAATAGATAGTGCAACTACTCTGAAGGACCGTATGCAAGGTTTCAGAGATGCTCTTTATGACAATAAACTTTATTGGAACAATAAGTTTTTACTAGATGATTTCAATATTGATGCTGTTGAAACAGACTTTAACCTACGCGCAGCAGATCATTCAACCGCAATTAAGGATTTTATATTAAAAAATCCTGAAGTATCTGCATTCTTTGCAACTGAGTATAACTTTGCGCAGATTGTAATTGAAGATTTAACTAACCTAGGTTACAACGTTCCTGGCGACTATTCAGTAGTTGGCTACGATGGACCATCTTCAGTCACAGGTAACCCATTCCTCACGAGAGTCTTACAACCACAAGAAGAAATGGGTAGAAAAACAGTAGAAATGCTCCATGCAAATATTAATGGTAAAGAGCATGTGAAGAAGCTAAAACTTCCTGCTGTTATCAGACATGGCAAGAGTTTAGCCAGAGCTAGAATTAATTCAGTTCTTGTTTAAACAAACTAAGATTGAGATGCTCCAATACTTGGAGCATTTTTTATTTCTATACCAAAGAAGTCCTTTTCTGCTACTTTAGTATGCTCACTGGAAATAACTTTCCCCATATTTTTTGCAGGAGAATCATCTGCTAATTTATATTGACTAAATATCTCATGATTGATATCTCCAATAGGACTACTTATATCTAGAGGTATCTGCTTGAAGACTACTTGCTTATCATTAATTAAAATTGCATTGTTATCTAAGCTTGCATCGCTGTAATTTACAAAAAGATTATTATCATAAGTCTTATTTTCACTTACCCAAGGCTCGTCTCTAGTCTCATCACCTATATAATAGAAAATATTATTTTCAATAAGAGCATGTCCATTTTGCATATTTTCTCTAATGATAGGAACACCTTCGGCCACAATAAAGGTATTGTTATAAATATGAGCATCTGGATTATTTGGAACTCCAATCAAGCCCCAGCCATCGTTGTGAGAGATGTTATACCTAAACGTAGATTGATAAGCATCGACATCACAAATCATGACGGCTCCACCTGTATTTCCATAACTATAATTGTATTGATAAATAGTTCCCTGCCCATGATCTGCATCCCAAGCTTGAGCATCATTATTACCATTTTCACCACCGAGTGTGTTAAATGCTTGATTGTACTGGAGTAGTGCATCCTTGCACTTCCATGGCCAAATAGCTGCAGAAACTCTTTGGAAATCTGTAGCCGTAAAATCCTCATAATTAATCTGGCAACAAGCATTTTCTGAAACATTATATTGAATCAAAGGACTAAGAGTATATTTAGGAGTTATAGCGTCTCCGCCAACATCTTTCACATAATTTTCCTCAATTAATACATTAGTTGACCCGTAAGTTTTCATTACTTCATCGCTTAATTCTTTACCTAAAAACTTCTCCCAGTAAGCTGTATAACCAAAAGAAATTCCCCATCTATTAGTTCTTTCAATAACATTATTAGTGATCTTAATATCATTAAATTTAGGAATTCCTGTTCTTTCTTCATCTGCAGCCTTACCACTTGCAAAAATTATTCCACCATTGGCCAAAGTCTTCTCATAAACATTTCCAATAACGTCATGGATGTATAATTCATCTAAAACTATGTGATTTATTTGACCTGCATTTTGTGCCCAAACACAAACTCCACTCCTACACATTACATCTAAGTCGTTATAAACTTTATCCCCATCTGGCCCAGAATTAAGAATTTCTAAATCATAAATCTCAATATATTCAGAGTCACTCAGAAGAACCGTAGAAGACACAGTCCCACTTACTCCATGTCCATCACTATCTAGTTGTAAGCCGAAATCTTGGAACCACTGTCCACTACCTTGAGCATCTATAACTGCTTTCTTATCGCCATCACCATAGGGACGAATTACAATTGGAGCTTCTTCAGAACCACTCCCCCTTATATGCAAAAATTCGCCTACAAAAACTGAATCTCTATGCAGAAGTACTTCATCACCTGCTTCTAAAATTAGTGAGTTGATTTTCTCCAAGCTTCTAAATGCTAATTCTGCTGAAGATCCATCATTAGAATCACTCCCATTATTTGAATCTACAAAATATTGCCTCGCCATAATTTACCTCTTTTCATTAGATACAAAGAGGAGCCCTTCGACTCCCCCTTGTATCCTATTGTTATTAGCTTGTTAATTGTTCTCAATAAAATCTTTACCAAATTTATCTATAATCTTCAGTGCATTGGCAGATGCTAAACCATTTCCCCAGTCAAAGATAGTGAAGTTACCCATCCCATCGCCATCTGGACTACTTGTTCCACCATGTCCATAGTTCTCCATCATGAAACCATAATCTTTCTCGTTAAAAAATGGCCATACTTTCTCCCAGAGCAGTTTAACTTCCGGATTTTCAGGGCAGTACATTAGGGCAAAAGCCGTCCTCATCGCAGCTAAGCCTCGCTCAATATACTCCTGATTATCTAACTCTTGGCCATACAGTAAAATCAATTCAGCAAAATATTGCTGGCGAGCATCATTCCACTCACCATCACCATTCATTACACCAAAACCACCTACCGTATCAACATATATGTATGGGGGCTGCCAAGATGCTTGCTTCATTAGCATCTCGTCTAAACATCTTTGGCCAAGTTCTAAATATTCAAAATTGCCTGTTATCTTGTAAGCTTGGAAAAGTGCCTGTGCAGTCCAGAAAATTGATAAAGTATTTTGCTTAAACATATTATTGCGTTCAAATTTCTTACCTACATGAGTCTGATTCCCATAAAATGAGCAAGACCAGTAAGTTTCAAAATCTTCCCAACGTCCAATTGCTACGATGTCTTCAGCAACTACATCAATTGCTCTGAGAGCAGAATTAAAATACTTTTCGTCATTTGTAATTTCAAATAACTTCATTAACAATGTAGCTGACATACTAGATTCAGGAGAATCATCTAACACTCCCATTGGTTCAAGAGTTTCTAAATCTAACCACGCTGGGAAGTAGCCCTTATCATCTTGCAGACTAATTAATTTATCAGCATAGGTTTTTGCATAATCTAGGAGTCTCTTATCAGCTTCTATTTCCTGATACCAAAGTAGCATCTCATAGGTAGTAATACTCATGTCTAAAATATGGAATGGTGCTTCTTTAATATCTCTAATAAATGGATTTCTATCTGAATTTCCCCAAAATGCTGTTTCCCAACCTTTAGAGCGACTATATCTTCGCCCATCCACTGTGAATTCTTCCATTTCAGTAGATACAACTGCCGGGAAAATACCATCAGTCATTGGAGCAGCAAGAGCTAATTCTTTTATTAAACTAGCTTTTTTCTCTAGCTCTTTATCTTGCTTCATACGAGCGTAGCGAGCGATTCCAATTCCACTTCGTAAAGAAGAGAACCATGCTTGATTCCAAACAGAACGAGCTTCTCTTTCATGTCTGACGCCTTCATAGTTTGGACTCTGAGTAATATCAACGATAAATACAGGAGAGCCAACCGCCTTACCATCTAGCTCAAACTCTTCCCAAACAGTATCCCAAGACGAGAAAGCCCAGTTATATGCATGTTCTATATATGCCTCTATCTTGTCACTAGCATTTTTATTCTTCTGATAATCATTCCTACCCCAATTAGTCCAGAGAAAATCTAGTATTTCTCTAAATGGATTTTTGATTTTTTGAGCATCTTCAGAAATCAATAGGTAGAATCCTATTTCTACTTTAGCCGCAGGATAACTAGCACCATCAAAGCGCTCATAAATTATATGATCAGGCACTTTGTAATTGCTCATACCAATAGAAAAAGTGCCATTTGGTGCATCTAAGTCTAAATACCAAGGAACTTCATTATTTCTATTTTGCAAAACTTCTAGGTCAGGTATTAGCGCTACCAACTTAGTAGTGTTAGATGCAATTAGAGCAGGTGAATGAAAACTATGTTGAGACATAATGTTCTTATCACTTGCTGTTAAGTGAGGTGCCCAGTTGAACTCAGATTGGAACCCTAAGTTTAAATCAAGACGCCAATCATCTTGCTCGACTGTCTGTTCTAAATCAAAACTCAAATTGAATTTAAACAATTCTTCATTAACTTGCTCAATATCCACACGAGCCTCACATCCACCTAGCAAACTGCATTCAATAGATTCAATAAAATTCTCTAATTGTTCAGGCACAGAAACTCTCTGCATAATATTCTCCTGTTTATCTTTCTAATTCCATTTCCATCATAACGACGTTGTACACTGGATCCCAAAGTGATAACAAGAATCCTACTTTTGTACCATCATCAGAAACCCATAATGGATTCATGAAAGCACCATATAGTCCTGGGAAATCACTTTGTGCTGCAATAACTACAGGGTTTGAATATGGACCATCGATGTTTGGGGATGAGGCGATGACCATGTCTGCTTTGCCATCCATATAAGTAATAATCCACTCTTCGAGATATTCGCTATAAATTATGGACATTTCACCTACTGCACCATCGATTAATACAGCAGCTTCGTAGATATTCTCTTCGCCTGCTTCATAAATTGGGTTGCCATCCTCATCTCTGCCCATAAAATATTCGTAGGCATCGAAGTTTTCGTAATCTTCAGCTAGAACTCTCATGAGTTTAAGTGGATCTTTTCTACCACCGGTTATACCGAAAACATAGACGTAGTCTTCATGTAAGACTGGTGCCATTTGACCGAAGTGACTATCGCCAGGCCATTGTAGGTCTTCTAAAATTTCCCAAGTTTCACCTTGATCAACACTCTTAGCAACTGCACCATAATTCAATTCCCATTCACCAGGTAATCCCCAGTGTTTTACTGACATAAATGGCATGTATAATGCATCGTTCAAAGCAATCCCACCCGTAGGAATTTTTGTCATTTCTATGTTATCTACTTTTTGCCCAGGAATAAGTTCCTTAGCTAAAGAGCGGTTTGGTAGCGAAATCATAGTGTCGAATAAAATACCGTCTGAATAGTCTGTATCAGTAGTCACAGCCATGACATTACTACGCCAGATTCCGTGCATACCTTCATTTTGGAAGGTGTCACCGAAGGCTATATAAGTTTGGTTCTCATCATTAAAGGAAATTCCTAAGTCAGTACCACCTACTTGATAATTTGTTTTTGTTTGGTTGATTGAGTATTCACCGGTTATTGTTTCGACCAGGCGAACATTTTTTACAATATTTAAGTTATATTCATCATTAGGGTCATTTAGAGGTTCATAAGTTAAACTCTTCTTCGCATGTTCCTCCAAAATTGCAACTGCCTGATCTGCTGTAATTTCTTCAGGCGTCCTATCATCGACTGTTGTCACTTCAGTTTCTTCCTCCGTATCATCAGTTGCTTCAATATCTTCAGATTCAGAGCTCAGAGGGTCGGTAGTAGACTCTGTGTTTGTATCTGTATTGCAACTAGTTAATGTTATTAGTGCTGCTAAGGAAAAAGCAGCTATTTTATTTAGTTTTTTCACATTCTCTCCTTCATTTCTTATTAAAAAATGCGCTGCTATCAAAAGTATTTAACTTCGATGGAATACAGCGCATAAAATAGATTTTTAAGTAAATTAAGCTTTGACACCAGTTAAAATATTGCTTCTTATAATTTGCTTGTGGAAAATTAAGAATAGAATAATTGGTGGGAGTATAGCTACTGCAGTTCCTGCTAAGACTGCACCTTCGTCATTTGCATAAACAGAGTTCATGGATCTAACAAGCTGCATTATTTGTCTTAAATTAGGATTTGATATTGTCATGGATGGCCAAATGAAGCTATTCCAGTATCCAATAAATCCACCAGTTCCAAGTAAGACCATAGGTCCCTTTGAAAGAGGAACATAAATTTGGAAGAATACCTTCCATCTACTTGCACCATCTATCATAGCGGCATCATCTAAACTCCGCGGCATACTCGCGAAGAATTGCCTGAAGAAGAAAATACTATAACCAGATGCTACACCCGGAAGGATTAAAACCGCCAAGGTATCTAACATTCCTAATTGGTGAACTACTAAGAATGAAGTTAATTGAATTGTCATTCCTGGAACAAACATAGTTACTAAACAGTATGCCCAGATGATGCCTTTACCATAAAAATTCATCTTGGCAAAAGCATAAGCTGCTAGCATGTTTACCAACAAGGATAGGAAGACAGCTATTATTGATACGACAGCTGTAACCAGCATGGATCTAGCAAAAGATGCATCCTCGAATACTATTTCATAGTTTTCTAGAGTAGGCTCTTTAGGGAATAGTGTTAACGGAATAGAGTAAACTTCTGTACTAGGTTTAAAGGTTGATAAGAGCATCCAGATCATTGGGAATAAGGATACAAAAATTACAAGTATGACAAGTGTATTCATAACACCATTGCCAATCTTAGTTGCTACTTTATTTTCTTTCATATATACACCTACTCATTCACATTTCGTCCTGGTTTCAGGATAGCAATAACTATTGAATTTAGTGCAGTGATAAATATAAGCATAAGCACAGCACCAGCAATAGTGAATCCCATACCTTTTCTCAGATCTCTATAATTGTTGTATAAATAGAGCATTGGAGTAAGGGTCGAGTTTGTTGGTCCACCACCAGTTAACATGTACGGGATATCGAACATTTGCAATGTTCCTGTAACTCCCTGAACAGCCATAAGAACTAAAATATTCTTCATTTGAGGTATTGTTATGAACCTCATTTGAGCCCACCATCCGGCACCATCAATTTGTGCTGCTTCATAATACTCATAAGGTATATTCATTAAGCCTAGGTACATTAGCAGAACTCCACCACCAAATCCTGCCCACAATGTAGCTACAACAACTACTAAATTCGATGTGAATGGACTAGTAAGGAAGGCAATTCTTGGCTCTCCAAAATACATCAATATCTGATTTATTACACCACCTCTATAATCTAGAAGGAAACTGAAAATAACAGATATAGCGATACCTGAAATGATTCCTGGAATATATGTAATGATTCTAGTGAATTCAGAAAGTTTGCGGTTAACTCTCACCAAAATATTGGCAAACATAAAAGTGATAGTCATCGATATTGGTACTATGATTACTGTTAATCTAACTATATTTTTTAGAGCTTGTTGGAAATAAACAGTATTGACAATAATTCTATAATTTTCAAAAGCTACAAATTCTGATTCTATATAAAAATTCCAATCGTAAAACGATCTATTCAATGCGTATATTAAAGGGACTATTACAAAAATAGTTAGCAAAACCAAAACAGGCAAAAGCATTATATATGCGGTGTGCATGTCTCTTTTATCAATGCTTGTAATTGATTTTCTAACTCGTCGGGTCTTCGTCTTCTTAGTAGTCAAGTTCATACCTCCTCAGTTAGATATAAAAAAACGCTGACCAGTGTAAGCCAGCCAGCGCTATTATTTATGACTATTGTCTTGGGTTTTGTCCTGCTAAGTTTTCGTTATCGATGATATCTTGAATTGTTTGTGTAGCTTGGGCTGCAGCATCTTCTGCAGTCATAACTCCTAAAGCTGTATTTTCAATCATCAATGCAACTGTTGCAGAAATATCCCATGGATAGTTAGGTTCTGGCATAGCATGTGCTGAAATATAGTTAATTGTTTCTGCCCATGGGCTACCGTCTGAACTCTCAGCAATAAATTCTGCAACACTCTTACGAGGAGCTGCCTTAGAATATTGTGCTAATTCAAAGAAATCAGCTGATGTTTCTACATCTTCTGCAAGTAACCAACTAATATAGTCAGCTGCACCTTCAGGAATGTCTGATAATGCATCAATTACGTAACTCCAACCACCATTTGTTGATAGAATCTTATCTTGGTTTCCATCTTGTGTAGGTGCAGGAGCAACTGCGAATTTGTCTGCTAATTCTGGATAATCATTTAAGATCTGAGCAACACCCCATGATCCGTTAAATGCCATAGCTACTGACTCTTCACCGAAGTCTCTCATGTCTGTATAACCTGTTAATGCTTGAGCAGGTACTATACCTTCTGAATATAATGTTGCGTAGAAGTTTGCTAAGTCAATGTAACCCTGGTCAATTGCTGGTGCATCCCAGTTATCTGTAATAGCTAAGTGGCCTGCGGTTGCATATTGCATACCCCATGTTGACCAACCCATTGATGCGAAATCAGGAATACTTAGTCCAAACATTGAATCTGTTGTTAATAGTTTACCTGCTTCAATTAACTCATCCCAAGTTGTTGGAGCTTCAGTAATTCCAGCTTCTTCAAATAAGTCTGTTCTATAGAATAAAACTGTTGATGGTTCAACTAACTGTGGATAGGCATAAACCTTACCATCATAACTTACCATCTCTCTAACGTTATCAGTAATATCGTCTAATTGTTCTGCTTCTAAGTAATCATCTAATGGTAGCAATAAACCATCCATTGCTGATCCCATAACATTACCGTAAGCTAAAATATAAGTATCTGGTGCTGTGTTAGCTGCTAGTGAAGCTGTCATTCTCTCATTCCAAGCATCACCTGCGATAAATTCTTGCTCTACTACATAACCTCTACCTAGTTGGTTATATTCTTCTGCCTTTTGTTCGAAGAACTCTTGGTTCCAGTCTTCGAAAATTTGATTCCATACAACTACTGTTTCTGCCTCTGCAGGTGGAGTTTCCCCACCAGTGTTGCCATCGTCTGATGTACCTGTGTCACCATCTGTTGTCTGATCTACGCTATTACCGCCGGTATCCTCATCATCGGTATTATTACATGCAATAACACTAAATCCTAAAATAACTGTTAGTGCTAAAGATAAAATTTTCTTACCCTTCATATT
>CAZVJQ010000007.1:0-2485 GCA_964627125.1 uncultured Fastidiosipila sp.
TATGCTTGGAATGCAAATGCATTTGATGCTTTTGCATCATGGGAAGATAGTTTCAGATATATTGATTCAGTCAATCCTGAAGCTCTACATGAAGTTTCTAAACATATGTCATCTCAAGAAAATGCAGCTTTCCCAGCAGCTAAAGAATCTGAAGAAATCAATGCATTGAGTACAGTTATTTCTGACTTGAGTGTTGCTGACAATGAAAAATTAGTTGTAGCTTACGAGAAGGTTAGTGCAGGTATTGCAAGCTACGAAGAGAATCACGGTAATGATGATTTATTCGAAGAGATGAGACCATTCTTGGCATCTCTACAGGATAAAGTAGACGCTTCCCTAGCATACTTAGAGTATTTAAAAACTAAGGAAGAAGATACTTTAGAGAAGGCTCTTGAATTAGATAAGAAATCTAGAGAGCACGAGATTACTTCTTTATCTGATCATCAGTTATATGCAAATCCAGGTGCATTAGTAATCAACAGAAATCTAGCTAAATTTAAACATGAAGCTGGTGTTGAAGAACCTGAAGTAGAAGAAGAAAAATAATAATTAATAAGTAAAACATTAAGCAGTTCAAGGAGTTCGCCAGAGAATAGGTGACACTTGGGCTGCTTTTGCCATCTTAAAAATTCGTATAAATATCTTAACGTTTACATCACCATTTCTAAATTTCTTGGATGTAAAATAGTAGAGGGAAAAATTAAGTATATTAAACTTGGAAAAAGTAGAAAGGTTCACAATGATTAAATTTGGTACAGGTGGTTGGAGAGCAATTATTGGGGATGATTTTACTAAGCGAAATGTAAGATTAACTAGCCAAGCTCTTGCTAACTATTGTTTGGACAATTTAGAGGAGGATAAGGAAAAGGCTATAGTTTTAGGCTACGACAGACGATTCTTGTCTAGAGCAGCGGCGGAGTGGTCAGCAAGTATTTTCGCAGAAAATGGTTTTAAAGTTTATTTTATCGATGAAACTTCAGCCACTCCTGTGACAATGTTTAGCGTTGGACACAAAAATCTACAATTTGGTGTAGCAATAACAGCTAGCCACAATCCAGCTGAATGGAATGGTATAAAATTCTTCGTCGATGGGGGAAGAGATGCTCCAGTCGAAGTAACTAATGATATCGAAGAGAGAGTTCAGAATCTCAAAAAGAAAGATATCAACAAGGGAAGTTTCAAGAAGAACTTAGAAGAAGGAAATATTGAATTTATAAATCCAATATTTAGCTATGTAGATAGCATAATGAATTTAATCGATGTAGAAGCTATTAAGAAAAAGGATTTAAGAGTTTTACTTGACCCTATGCATGGTTCAGGAAAGATGGCGATGTCGGCACTTTTCTTTAACTGCCATGTTAGAGTGAATGCAATTAATGATAACCATGACGTATTATTTGGTGGACAATCTCCATCACCATCAACTGCAAATGTAGGTAAATTAATAGAGCTTGTGCCTAAAGAAAATTACGATATTGGTGTAGCTCTGGACGGTGATGCAGACAGAATTGGTATTGTCACTGAGACTGGTGAGTATGTCCATGCTAATGAGATATTAATTCTTCTTTATTATTATTTGCTTGAATACAAGGGTATGGAAACTCCAATTGTCAGAAATGTTGCTACAACACATATCTTGGATAGAATTGCTAGAGAATATGGTCAAGAGGCGATTGAAGTTCCTGTCGGTTTCAAGAATATTTCAGAAGGTATGGATAATTCAAATGCATACATCGGAGGTGAGAGTTCTGGTGGTTTAGCAACGAAAGGCCATATAATGGGTAAAGATGGTATTTATGCTGCAGCCTTAATAACTGAAATGATTAGTTTAGCAGATAAATCAATTACAGAGCTACTCGCTGAGATTTATGATAGATTTGGTAACTTATACATGCACGAAAGTAGTTATACATTAGAGCCTGGTCAAAAAGCAGAACTTCAAAAGAGATTGTTCGAGGACAATGATCTTCCTAAGTTTGACTTGAAGGTAATCGACACTACCTACAATGATGGTGCAAAAATTTACTTCGCTGACGACTCATGGATTCTAATAAGATTCTCTGGAACTGAGCCTGTTATTAGAATTTACTCTGAGAGTACAACTCCGGCGAAAGCAGCTGAGATCTGCGATACTGCCAGAGAATACTTAGGTATTAGTAAAGATAGCTTATCTAGATAAATTATAAAAGGACATGAAAATGGGCTAGTAGCAAAAATCTGCTACTAGCCCATTAATTATACTAAATTTAAATTATTTCTTACTTTCTTCTCTACCACTAATGGCAGCTGCAATTGCTGCAAATAAAATACCTGATGCTGGGAAGATGATCCAAGTTAGATGCCATTGATTAGTAATCCATCCTGATACCAACCAAATACCAGTAATAATTATCCAGTATGGTCCAGCGAATGTGCTTACTTTTGAATTAGCTGTAATACTACTTTTACTGTAACTACCTTCATTTAGAAGGATGTCAAAACTTGA
>CAZVJQ010000007.1:2585-61258 GCA_964627125.1 uncultured Fastidiosipila sp.
CTGTAATACTACTTTTACTGTAACTACCTTCATTTAGAAGGATGTCAAAACTTGAACTATGCATACCAGCAGTTATAAAGATTGCTACTGCTAAGGCAACACAGATAAGAATACAAGTTACTCCAATTAATGGTAGATATGGATTCATATCTTCTAAGAATCCTGCAATAATTACTAAAATTACACCAACTATAATCAATGCTACAGCTGAAGAAATTTTAACTGCAAAACCTCTCTTATTGTGTTCTCTTTGAGCTTTAATTTCTCTAGTTTTGCTAGGAGATAGAACATTCATTTGTTTCTCTAAATATTCCCAATTGCTTAAGCTCATTCCTGCAAAAATTAGCATAAATACTGCAACTCCAATTATAAGAAGTAGAGGGATAAGTCCGAATAGTAAGATAGGGGAGTTATCTTCTAAGTCACTTAACTCTGTATATCTACCTACAAACATTATTGCTATAGGAGATAGGATTATTAATGCAACACCAAGTACTATTCTAGGTGCTAGTTTTTTTCCTGTCAGCCAGGAAGTTATCTACTTCTGTGTCTGATACTTTACCTTCATCGATATAATCTACGACAACAGTTTGCTTATTCTTTCCACCTAGCTCTTTTTCAAGACCTAAATCTTCTGCCAATTCTTCTAAGTTACCAAACTCTGAAATTACTTGACCAACAGCTTCATTCTCATTTGCACCTTGATCTTTAAGCTCATGGTACTTATCTTCCATCATTGCAAGTAATTCAGCCTTCGCAACTTTAACTCTAGTCGTCTCTTCAATACCTAAAAACATATTGTCTATGTATAATCTAATAGTTTCCATGCTAATCTCCTTTAGATCTTCCTTATAAATTTAGGAATAGTAATTGTAATTTCTTCCCATTCATCGCACTTGGCTCTATAGTGATCTTTACCCTCTTCAGTAAGTCTATAGTAAGTACGCTCTTTACCATTTGTTTCTGTTCCTTTGAATGATTCCAAGGAACCATTCTTCACCAATCTGTTTAAACTCGAATACAAAGTTGTTTCTTTCATTATATAGAGTCCATCACAAAGTTCATTAATTGTTTTGGAGATTTCATAACCATATGAAGCTTCATCCAATAAACAGTACAGAATCATTGTGTCTGTATATCCTCTAATAGAATCACTACTTATCAATTACGTACCTCCTTGCTAATGTTTTACTTCGTCTGACGTTGTAATTAGTATGTCACACGTAGTAAAATTGTGCAATTTCATATTTGTGAACTTTTTGTGTATTGGCAAAAGCAAAGCTCCCTGCCTAAGCAAAGAGCTTTACGAAACTATTTATAAGGAATAAAACTAATCAAACTCAACTACGTTAACCCAACGTTTGAGTAGTTTGCTTTGGCCATCGACATTGTTTAAAGACTGAACAGCAGCTACTAAACTTGTCCAAGCTTGAACTTCCTGAACAGCAGTGTCTGTTAACTCACAATATCGATGTAAGTACTTGTCAGCTAACTCTAGGTCTCCTCTTAAGACTAAGTGTAAGTAGGTGGTGGCTGCATCTGCTTCAGCATTACCACGTGTTGCATGTGACCAGTCGAGGATATAATCAGTACCACTTGGGTGTAAAATTATATTAGATGGAATTAAATCACCGTGACAAATCTTGTTATCTTTAGTCATGCGAGATAAGCGAGCGCTCAGCTCATAACGTATACTTGCATTGTATTTAGTCTTTTTAATTCTATCTGCAAACTTAACATGCAAATCATTTAAAACATCGGATTCTTTTTCTAAGACAGTAGTTTGAATCTTAATTAATCTATCCAAGTACTCATCCATATTCTCAGGGTCTTCAAGCATTTTCTCATTTAAGGTTTTGCCTTCAATGTACTTGCTTCTAATTCCCCAGAATCCGTCATAGTTAACAATTTCAAGAAGTTCCGGAATAGCCAAACCACTTTCTTCAGCTCTCGCATGGTTAAGAGCTTCATTCAGGACTTGTGCCTTAGTATAAGATTCGTCATGTAGTTTGACGACGCTATCGTCTTCCTTGTAAATAACTTTACCTTTACGGACTGTTATGACATCTTTTGTATCTATATATTTTTGTAAACTCATAAGTTCCTCCTACTAGACAGCTTCTGAACTACCGTGATATGCATTGATGTAAATCTGTTTGATTTGTTCAATCAATGGATAGCGTGGATTAGTTCCTGTACATTGATCATCAAATGCGAGCTCGCTCATCTCGTCGACAAATCCCATGAATGCTTCTTCATCTTGGAAATATTCCTTAATGCCTCGCTTGATGCCAATTGATTCTTGTAAATCTCTAATTGCTTGAATTAAAGCTTCGAATTTTTCTTCCAAGCTTTCACCAGCAAGTCCTAGTGCATCTGCAATTTCTGCGTAACGCTCTAATGCTTGTGGATACTCATATTGAGGGAATGTGCCCATCTTAGTAGGGCTAGGGTTAGCATTGAAGCGCATGACCTGCTCGATCATTAGCGCATTACAAGTTCCATGTGCTATGCCTGTAAATGACCCTAATTTATGTGAGCAAGAGTGAACTAATCCTAAGAATGCATTGGTAAAAGCCATCCCCGCCAAAGATGCCGCATAAGCAGTTTTTTCTCTTGCAAGAGCATCAGGAATTCCTGTAACTGCACTATCGTAAGCTGCTGGTAGATATTTAAAGAGTAATTTCAACGCTTCCAATGCTATTCCATTTGTGAAATCAGATGCCATGGTAGAAACATAAGCTTCAATTGCATGAGTGATTGCATCAAATCCAGATGCGGAGGTTAATCCTGCTGGTTGATTCATCATCAAGTTTGAATCAACTATTGCCATATTTGGTAATAATTCATAATCTGCTAATGGATATTTAGTTCCATCATCATCTGTAATAACTGCGAATGGACTCATCTCACTACCGGTACCTGCTGTTGTAGGGATTGCTGTGAAATAAGCCTTTTCTCCCATCTTAGGGAAACCGACTACACGTTTTCTAATATCCATAAATACCATTGCTAATTCATGGAAATCTACATCTGGATGCTCATATAAAACCCACATGATTTTGGCTGCATCCATAGGAGAACCACCACCAAGAGCAATAATTAGGTCTGGTTTGAAACTTTGCATGCGATCGGCACCTGACTTAACATTGCTTAAAGTAGGATCTGGTTGAATATCTGAAAACACTGTGTAGTCACAGCCATTTCGGCTTAGTACTTCTTCAATTTCTTTTGTATAGCCATTATTGTATAAGAATTCATCAGTAACAATGAATGCTTTTCTTTTGCCCATTGTGCCTGCAAGTTCTTCCATTGCAGGTCTTAGTGAGCCTGGTTTAAAGTAAGTCTTCTCTGGAGCTCTGAACCAAAGCATATTTTCTCTCCTTGCTGCCACTGTTTTAATATTAATTAGATGTTTCACACCTACGTTTTCTGACACTGAGTTACCACCCCATGTACCGCAACCTAAGGTTAGGGAAGGAGCTAGACGGAAGTTATAAATATCTCCTATACCACCTTGTGAAGATGGAGTATTGAGTAATATTCTTGCAGTCTTCAGGCGACCTTCTGCTTCTTCTAATTTGTCTTGCTCTGTTCTTTCGTTTAAGAAAATTGATGAGCTATGACCTAAACCACCACTTTCAATTAGAACTTCAGCCTTAGATAAAGTTTCATCCCAAGATGAGGATTTATACATTGCTAAAACTGGTGATAGTTTCTCATGTGCGAATTCTTCTGCTAACTCAACTGATTCAACTTCACCAATTAAAATCTTAGTTTCTTTTGGAACTTCTAATCCAGCAAGTTCAGCTATTGCATGAGCTGGCTGCCCAACGATTTTAGAGTTTAAAGAACCATTAATGATTATTGTTTTTCTTACTTGTTCTAGTTCTTCAGGCTTAATAAAGTAGCAAGAATTCTTGATGAACTCTTCCTTAACTTCATCGTAAATGCTGTCTGGAACTATTACTGATTGCTCTGAAGCACAGATCATACCGTTGTCAAATGTCTTAGAATGAACAATAGAATTAACTGCTAATCTAACATCACAATTTTCAGTTAATAATGCAGGGACATTACCAGCTCCAACACCAAGGGCTGGAGTACCTGATGAGTAGGCTGATTTAACCATACCTAAACCACCTGTAGCTAAAATAATGTCTGACTCTGCCATTAATAAACTTGTTAATTCCATTTTTGGTTTATCAATCCATCCAATTATGCCTTCTGGAGCACCAGCTTCAACAGCCGCTTCTAAAATGATGCGAGCTGCTTCAATTGTTGATTTTTTGGCACGAGGGTGAGGACTGATAATTAAACCATTTCTAGTTTTTAATGAAATAAGAGCTTTAAAGATTACTGTAGATGTAGGGTTTGTAGTAGGAATAACTGCGGCCACTACTCCGATTGGACTGGCTATTTGTTTATAACCATCTGATTTAGATTCTTCTAAGACTCCACAAGTCTGTGTATCCTTATATTTATTGTAAATGTACTCTGAGGCAAAGTGATTCTTGATTACCTTATCCTCAACTATACCCATTCCGGTTTCCTCTACTGTCAGCTTAGCTAGGGGAATTCTAGCTTGATTAGCTGCCTTAGCTGCGTGGAAGAATATCTTATCCACCTCTTCTTGAGTGAAACTAGCAAATTTTTGCTGAGCTTCACGAACTGATTCGAGTTTTGCTCTCAAACTTTCTTCTGAGTCAACTCTTGTAAGTCCTTTTTTCTTAAGATCTTGCATGGCTATACTCCTTTTCCTTTACATTGTCTTAACAACGCCAATATTATAACCATTAATTTTTTGCCTGAAAATAGCTTTTTAACAGATTCTCTAAAATGTGCAGTAACTGTCGTTTCGACATAAAATTTTTCATTTATCATTTTTTTCTGTTATAATATATTTCGTCGAGAGTTGGTTCATGGCTTTTCGTTCTTATTTATTTCAGAAAAAAGGGGAGATATATGCAAGATATACAAGAGTTAATTGACAGCATTCAGTGGTTTGGAAAATCCGTAGATCATAAAGAATCTATCTGCAAACAATTGCAAAAAGTAATTGATCCAGAATTGTTCGTAGATATAGTTAATGCTGGTTTGGTTTATCAAGTGAATTTAAATGAAGATAATCATGCAACGGTAGTTATGACTCTTACTGTAGTGGGTTGTCCGCTTGCTCCTATTTTCACCCATGATGTTGAGAAGGCTATGCTAGGCTTAGATTTTGTCGAGACGGCTAATGTACAGTATGCATACGAACCTGTATGGACAGTGGACAGGATGAGCAGCTCTGCAAAGATATTCCTTGGAGTGTCATAAGTTTTATAAAAACAATTAAATTATAAATTATATCAAGTGCTAGTTATATATAAGCTGGCACTTATTTTATGTATTGAGTCATTAACGAAATGTTTACAACTTTTCTTCGTAAAAATCAAGAATAAAAGCTATAGAACAATGATTAGTTAAACCTTTTACAACAAATATCGTGTATAATATCAATGTTAAAATTAAGTAATAAAAAAAGAAACCAATGTTACAGTTAAAAACGAGTGTTAGTTAAAGTGTAACGTGGAGGAAAGGAAGTAATATGAGCGCTTGGGATAGTTTTAAAGGTAGTGTTTGGAAGAAGAATATCGATGTAAGAGATTTCATCCAAAACAATTACACAGAATATAGAGGTGATGATTCTTTCCTAGCAGGTCCAACAGAAGTAACTACTAAATTGTGGGATCAGGTAATGGAATTGAATAAGCAAGAGGCTGAAGCTGGTGGTGTCTTAGATATGGATACTAAGGTTGTATCTACTTTGACCTCACATGATGCAGGTTACTTGAATAAAGAATTGGAGACAATTGTAGGTTTCCAAACAGATGAGCCATTCAAGAGAGCTTTAATGCCTGAAGGTGGTATTAGGGTAGCTAAGAATGCTTTGTCCGCATATGGATATGAAATAGATGAAGATACTAACCGTACTTATACAGAAGTAAGAAAAACACACAACGATGGTGTATTCGATGTTTATACTCCAGCTATGAGAGCTGCTAGAAGTTCTGGTGTTATTACAGGTCTGCCTGATGCATATGGTCGTGGACGTATTATCGGTGACTACAGACGTGTTGCTCTATATGGTGTAGATCGTTTGATTGAAGATAAAGAAGAACAAAAACTAAATACTCCAAGTACTATGACTGAAGATAATATTCGTTTAAGAGAAGAATTATCTACTCAGATTAAGGCTCTAAAAGACTTAATTAAACTTGGTGAAATCTATGGATTTGATATTTCTAAGCCTGCTACAAATGCTCAAGAAGCAATTCAATGGACATATTTAGGATACTTAGGTGCTGTTAAAACTCAAAATGGTGCAGCTATGAGTTTAGGTAGAACATCTACATTTATCGATATCTACATTGAAAGAGACTTAGCAAATGGTGTAATTACTGAAGAAGAAGCTCAAGAGTTTATTGACCACTTCATCATGAAATTAAGACTAGTTAAATTTGCTAGAACACCTGAATATAATGAATTATTCTCAGGAGATCCAACTTGGGTTACTGAATCAATCGGTGGTATGGGTGTTGACGGTAGATCACTTGTAACTAAATCAAGCTTCAGATACTTACATACATTAGAAAACTTAGGTACTGCTCCAGAGCCTAACTTGACTGTTTTATGGTCATCTAGATTACCTGAAGGATTCAAGAAGTTCTGTGCAAGAATCTCAATTGAAACATCATCAATTCAATATGAAAATGATGAATTAATGCGTCCTAACCACGGCGATGACTACGCAATTGCTTGCTGTGTATCATCAATGACAGTTGGTAAAGAAATGCAATTCTTCGGTGCTAGAGTTAACTTAGCTAAGACATTACTATACGCAATCAATGGTGGTGTTGATGAGAAATCTCACAAGCAAGTAGCTCCTGAATATGCACCAATTACTTCAGAGTACTTAGAATATGATGAAGTTTTACGTAAGTTTGATGTCATGATGGACTGGTTAGCAGATCTATATGCAAACACATTGAACGTAATTCACTACATGCACGATAAGTATTCATATGAAGCATTACAAATGGCTCTACATGATAGAGATGTAACAAGATTCTTCGCAACAGGTATTGCAGGATTATCAGTTGTTGCTGACTCACTATCCGCTATTAAACATGCGAAAGTTAAGACAATCCGTAATGGAGATGGATTAGTTGTAGACTACGAAATCGAAGGCGAATTCCCTAAATATGGTAATAACGATGACAGAGTAGATGATATCGCAAGTGAACTAGTTTCTAGATTTATGAATAAGATTAGAAACCAACATCATTACAGAGATTCAGTACCTACACAATCAATTCTTACAATTACTTCAAACGTAGTTTATGGTAAGAAGACTGGTAATACACCAGACGGTAGACGTGAAGGTGAACCATTTGCACCAGGTGCAAACCCAATGCATAGAAGAGACTCAACAGGTGCTCTAGCATCATTGGCATCAGTTGCTAAGTTACCATACTGTGACTGTGCAGATGGTATTAGTAATACTTTCTCAATCATCCCAGATGCATTAGGTAAAGATATGGTATTTATCACAGGTAACGAGATCGATTTAGATGCATTAGGTATTGAGTTAGATATCGATGCATTGTCATTAGCAGATGTATAAGAAAAAATAAATTAAAAGAAGGAAGGGCAATATTATGGACAAGAAAAAATCAAAAGCAACAGAATCACAAGTAGATAACTTAGTTTCAATGTTAGATGGTTACACAGATTCAGGTGGACACCACATTAATGTTAACGTATTCAATAAAGAGACATTATTGGATGCTCAGGCACGCCCAGAGTTATATCCACAATTAACTGTTAGAGTTTCTGGATATGCAGTTAACTTCAATAAATTGACTAAAGAACAACAAGATGAGGTTATTTCAAGAACCTTCCATGAAGGAGCATAGTTAAAGTGGCTTTAGACACAGTAGGATATGTACATTCAAGAGAAACTTTCGGTACAGTAGATGGCCCTGGAATTAGATATGTCTTATTCTTACAGGGCTGTTTCCTGCGCTGTTTGTATTGTCATAACCCAGATACTCAGGCTTTTAGCAAGAACAAGCCTATGACTGTGGCTGAGGTTATTGAGGACTTTTCAAAATACTTACCATATTTAAACGATGGTGGTATTACCTTATCTGGTGGTGAGAGCTTGACACAAATTGATTTTGTAATTGCCTTATTTACAGAACTCAAGAAAATGGGAGTTCACACTACTCTGGATACATCAGGTGCTACATTTAGACACGATATACCAGAGCTATTGGAGAAGTTTGATAGATTAATTGCAGTTACAGATTTATTCTTATTAGACATTAAAGAAATTGATGATGAGGATCACAAGGTATTAGTTGGTGTATCTAATAAAAATATCTTGCAGTTCTTAGCTTATCTAAATGAGAATAATAAAACTGTTTGGATTCGTCATGTTATCTTGCCAGGATATACATATGATAAGGATAAATTATTGAGGCTTGGATATGAGTTATCTAAGTATGATTGCATTACCCAAGTTGATCCACTACCTTACCACGATATGGGAAGAGTGAAATATGAAGCATTAGGTAGAGATTATCCATTAGGAGATACTCCTACAATGAACAAGGGACATGCTCAATCTGCTCGTAAGATTATTATGTATGCTATGGCAGAACCTGAAGAAGTTGAAAAATACTTCGCCAAACAAGGAGTTGTTCTAGTATAATACTTTAGGCAAAATTTTTACGCATTAAGTAAGCATTAAAAATGTTCAGACATTTATAAGTCACTTCCAATGGGAGTGACTTTTTTTTGGCCGCCTTTGGCCAAAGCAATCAAGTTATTTTTTTATTCATTCATATACTTTATAATTATTAATAATATTATTACTTTTTAAAGATTGGAGCTTAGCATGTTTACTAATGCAGAAAGAATTATTGAAGAGGGTATTTTAGAACAAGTCTCAAGCGGTGCCGCTCTAGGTATTATCAGCGGAGGAGAAGTAATTTATGAGAATTACTTTGGCCATGTTTCTTTTGAAGAAGGTGCAAAAGAAGTCGATGAGAACACAATGTTTGACCTAGCTAGTGTCAGTAAGATTTTTTCTACTACATCAATTGCATTAAGATTTTTAGATAGAGGTTTGTTTAGATTACACGATACTGTAGGATTCTTCTTACCAGAAGCTACTGAGCTTGCAGATATTACAATTAAAGAATTACTAACTCATACCAGCGGTCAAGCAGCTTCTTACCAGCTGCAAAAGGTTTTAGATAGCCCAGTTGAAATTAGAAATTATCTTTTAACTACTGAAGCATCTGGAGTAAGAGGTGAAACCAAATATAGCTGCATGGGTATGATTATCCTTGGTGAAATATTAAAAGAGATTTCTGGTAAAACTTTAGATGTATTATTTGAAGAAGAAGTTAAAGATGTTTTAGGTATAGATGATGCAGCATATGGACCTATTAATACTAAAGAATATTCAGTAGCTATAACTACTGATACAGCAACAGGTAATCCACTTGAAGGTATAGTTCATGATGAAAATGCAAGATTCCAAAATGGAGTATCTGCCAATGCTGGTCTATTTAGTACATTAAATGATCTTCTTGTATATACTGAAGCACTTTACAATTTTGGATTTGCAGATAATGACGATGTATTCATTAGTCCTGCAAGCTTAGAGTATGCTACAAGAAACCATACTGAAGGATTAAGTGAAAATAGAGGATTAGGATTTTTGATTTTTGATGATAATAACTCATCCTACGGAGACTTATTAACTAAAGGGTCATTTGGTCATACTGGATTTACAGGAACCTCAGTAGTTGTAGATAAGGAACATGATTTAGCTGTAGTATTTTTAAGTAATAGAGTAATTAATACTCAAGATCATCAAGCATCAAATAGATTGAGAGCACGTTTACACAATAGCATAGTCGCTGATATCAGTGCTGATTTATATGAATAAAATAAATTGAAATTAAAGATTAACTAGAGTTCTATTTATCTGACAAGATATTTAGGACTCTAAAAATTTTCTAAGATTATTTAATCTAGCTTGAGCAATCTCTTTGCCATCCATGAAAGTTTGAATTGCCTTATCTCTATCTAATTCGAAACGCTCTATCCTGTGTTCATTTGGTCTAAATACAAATATCTTACCTTCTGCTTCCAATTGAGCAGCTAGTCTAAGTGACTCGTTATAGCGAAGGTGCCTCGTTTTCATGGATTCTTTAAGTTCTGGTAAGTTTCTCAACCAAACACTTAGGTGTGGGTGCATGAATTGCTGTTTTTTCACATAACCTTTTAATCTAGTTAAGATTAAAACAGGTTTTTGGACACCATCATCTAGCATTTTTTGTAGAGGGATTGAATCCATTATTCCACCATCGACGAATAGTTCGCCACCAACATAAGTTTCAGGCATAACAACTGGGATGGAGCAAGATGCAATAACTTTCTCATGTAATTCTTCTGGAGTTTCAATATCATCTAATGACCAATAGTGAAGTTTAGAATCAACTGCACTAGTCGCTGTTATAAAGTGATTGGTGAGATCATTTTTACTTTTTAATGTATCAAAGATTTTAGGTACACCTTCAAAAAATCTATCTGTTGCTAAAAGTCCCTTCTTAGGTCTAAAAAATCCTTGCCAATTAAAGTAAGAATCATTTTTGGAGCTAAAGAAATTTTCTGTATCTATTGAAGATAAGTCCATGTCTAAATCATAGGCTAAGGATGCGAGCGCACCAGAACTGATCCCTATCGTATAGGGGAATCTAATGCCATTTTCAATAAAAGTGTGTAGAATACCAGCTGAGAAGAAACCTCTCAAGCCGCCACCTTCAATAAGTAATCCTGTCTCCATATTTAAGCAAAATCGTTAAGTGTTTAATTCTTTATATTTATTCTGAATCTTCTTAACGTCAAAATCTTCACTTTCGTATAATGCAATAATTTTATCATAATATTCAATCAATCCATTGGAAGCATTTTCCCATGTTTGTGATTTTGCAGTTTCAAGACCATTTTCACGTATCTTATTGTAAAGATTCTTATCGCTCAATAATAGTTCAACAGCATCTAATAATTCTTCTTCAGTATCATAGATGTAGCCATTAAGACCATGTTCGATTTGCTCTTCGATAGGTTCAGATCGTACTGAAATAATTGGAGTTCCAGATGCCATAGATTCTAATATTACTAGACCTAGTGTTTCAGATCTTGATGGGAATAAGAATACATCTCCTGTGGCAAAAGCCTCCGATACCTCATCTCCATGCAAGAAGCCTGTAAATACAGTAGGGGTAGCTGCAAATATTTTTTCTAACTCTTCCTTCTCAGGACCATCTCCAATAATCGCATATCTATTATCTGGATATTTATTCACTACTGCTAGTAGAGTATCAATATCTTTTTCCTTAGCTAATCTACCGATATAAACTAGAAGAGGTTTATCAACTTCACCATCAGTTAAGCGCTTCCTCATTTCCATAGATTCATAAGAAGTATTTCGCTTCTTATGGTCTAGTCCTTTAGGAAGTACTTCAACACCATAAACACCCATATCTGTTAATTCACGCTGCATAGCAGCAGAAGTAACTAAAGTGATTGGAGAAGCATTTAATAATGATTTAAGGTATGACCAAATCACTGATTTAAATGGCTTAAAGTACCAGTAGTGATCTAGATATTTAATAATTCTTGTGTGGTATGAGGTGATTAAAGGAATCCCTTCCTTCTCTGCAAATTTTATTGCAGGTAAGCAAAGAGAAGTGGGGGAGACTGCATGAATAACATCCGGATTAAATTCTTCAAGAGCTGCGGTTACCTTAGAACTAGGTAAACCCCATGGTCTCGAAGGATAGAAACTAAATGTTGTAGCAGGTGTCTTAACGATTTCAACACCTTCTACATGAACTTCTTCATCTAAATCCGGACAAATTACTAAAACTTCATTCCCTTGCGCAATTAAGGCATCGATCGCATATAATAAACGCGTAACGATGCCATCAGTTGCAGGAAGGAAAGTTTCTGTTACTATAGCTACTCTCACAGTAAAACTCCTCCACTAAAATTATTACAATTTTTTGTTTGTATTAGAGCTATCTCTAACACTTATTGAATCTCGCTACTATGCTTCTTTTTCTTTAGAAGGAGCATGCCAGCTTGGTGAATTCAATACTAAATCTAAGTTAACTTGATCTTTATTCTCTAGAACTAATTCAATATTTCTCTTGAGAACTTCATCTGTTAATAAGTGTGGCTCTAAACCTAAGTCAATTAATTTTGTGCTCTTAGGATTGAAGTAGTGTTCTTCTAGCTCAACTCTTGGGTTCTCAACGTGTGCGATTTCTGGGTTTAATCCCATTTCTCTACCAACTCTATCAACCATTTCAGCTAATTCTAATACTGAGAATGACTCTGTAAATTGGTTATAAATCTTAAGCTCACCACGTTCAGCTGGGTTTTCACAAGCTAATTCAATACAACGTACTGTATCGTCGATGTTAATGAAACCTCTTGTTTGTCCACCAGAACCATAAACTGACATTGGAATTCCTAATGCTGTTTGAACCATAAATCTATTTAATACTGTTCCGAAAACTCCATCGTAGTCGAAACGGTTTGCTAGACGTGCATCTTTTGATGTTTCTGCTGTTTCAGCACCATATACAACACCTTGGTTTAAGTCTGTTGCGCGGATACCCCAAGTTCTACAAGCAAATTCAATATTGTTTGTATCATGAACTTTTGTTAAGTGGTAGAAAGAACCAGGTTTTTTAGGGAAGAGGACTGTATCCTTACGTCCATTGTGCTCAATATCTAAGTAACCTTCTTCAATGTCAATGTTTGGTGTACCATACTCACCCATTGTACCTAGTTTAACTAAGTGACAGTCTGGAGCGTAATCACGGATTGCGTATAATACATTTAATGTACCTAAAACATTATTTTCTTGTGTATATACTGTGTGCTCACGGCTGATCATTGAGTAAGGTGCTGAACGTTGCTCTGCGAAGTGTACAAATGCTTCAGGTTGTTCTACCTTGAAGACTTGAGCTAAGAAATCGTAATGATTTAAGTCACCTTCATAAACTTTAATTTCTAGTCCGGTAAGTTCATTCCAAACTGCTACACGCTCTTCTAGTGGTGTTATTGGAACAACTGAGTTTGAGTGTAACTCATTGTCAATTTTTCTTCTTACCAAATTGTCAATAATTGTTACTTCATGACCCTTCTGACTTAAATAAAGAGCGGTTGGCCAACCACAAAAACCGTCTCCTCCAGCTACTATGATTCTCATAAAAAATCTCCTATCTTTTTTGAATTACCAATATAGGTAACAGTATTATGTCAATTATATCAAGAAACAATTGAGTTTGATAATAGAATGTATTCAAACCACTCAAAGGTTTACTAATTAGACACCAACTAACATTCTATATATTATTGCCAGTCAATTGTTAAGTTAAGATTAAAATATTAATCGAATTTATTAATATCTACGAGATAATTAGCAAACTTTCTAATTCCAAATGCTAATATGAAGAAAAATATTTGCAGCGCAAATGTATAAACATTTTGCCCTAAGTTAAGTCCGAAGTTAGTAAATGCTTGACCTAAGCCCCATTTCATCTTAATCATATTCAATATAAATTCTCCTGGGAAAAAGCAAAGCAGCGCTACCAAGAAGAAAATACTTGTAACTGGCCAAAATTTTGCCTTAGAAAGCTTATTAGGAATAAAGAATAAAAATACTGCAAACACTAATAAACCTAAGTAATGACCATAAGAAAATATTGTTTGAGCTTGATTCAGAGTTGCTGGATATACAGGAACAAATAGAATTAAGCCCAAATAGACAATTAAATAGTAAATGGCTACTCGCCTAACAAATTTCCAGGCTGAGTCATGGTGGGGGGATTGTGTGCTTAAAGGATAAGCTCTTTCATTTTGCAAAGTTTTCACCTCGTTAGATATATCTTAGAACAAATCGACATTGTTTTCTTGGCATATTCTAATTGTTTCTTCGTCCCAGACGGAGCTTTGGACTTCGCCTATGTGGGCTTTGCCCAGGAGGAGGAGAGACAATCGGGATTGGCCAATACCGCCGCCTATGGTTAAAGGAAGCTCGTTGTTCAAAATTCCCTGATGGTAAGGGAGCTCACGCTTGTAGTTTTCGCCAGCGAGCTCAAGTTGCTTGGCAAGAGAGTTTGCATCCACACGTATGCCCATTGAGGAAATTTCAATCACTCTATCAAATTGCTGGTCATAAATGAGTAGGTCACCATTTAAATTCCAGTCATCGTAGTCACTCGCTCTCTTATCGTGAGGCTTGCCAGAGTCGAGCTTATGGCCAATTCTGTATACAAAAGTAAATAGATGATCCTTAGCCCATAAGTATTCACGTTCATCGTTAGTTTTATCAGGGAAGAGATTTTCTAATTCTTGAGTTGAGACGAAACTTACTTCGCGTGACTCGTAAGATGGCAGATTATCGTATCTATCTCTAATATCTCTGGAAGTCTTATTTATAGCATCGACAATTAATTTCACTGTGTCGAAGAGGTAATAAAGATTCCTGTCGCCTTCATCTATTACAAGTTCCCAGTCCCACTGGTCGACATAGATTGAGTGGATATTGTCGAGTTTCTCGTGTTTTCGAATAGCATTAAGCTCAGCAACAATTCCTTCACCATGTTGGTAGCCGTATCTAGCGAGCACAAAACGCTTCCATTTAGCCAATGATTGGACAATTTCAACATTTTTCTTGCTATCGTAGTCAGGGGCAAAGGCAACCGCATTCCCATTTCCACCCAAGTCATCATTTAGACCAGATTCTTGCGACAAAAATAAAGGAGCAGAAGCACGTTTAAGATTTAAATTATTTCGCAAATTACTTGAAAATATCTGTTTTAAATCCTCAATTGCTCTTTGTGTCTGTCTAACATTTAAAATAGACTTATAACCCTCAGGGATTATTGTGTTAGATTTTAAATCATCAACAACTAAATGTTTTATTTCTTCTGCGTCCAAAGCATCCATAGAAATTCTCCTAGTATTAAATCTTTATCCAATATCTTAGTAATTTATTGATATTAAGTAAAGATTAGATTAACGATAGTATTTTAATTACTTTCGTTACTTCTTATATTTTAGCCCTTATCTAATATGAATATACTGATTAAAAATAAGGAGATATATATGAGAAATTCAAAAGTAGTAGATAACATTGAAGCATTAGTAGGTGAAACTCCACTGTTCCACCCTAAGAAATGGTTAGCAAGCAAGGGACATCCAGATGCTAAGGTTTATTTAAAGATTGAAGGTATGAATGTTTCTGGTTCTGTTAAAGATAGAGCAGCTCTAGGGATGATCTTAGACATGGAAGAGCGTGGGTTATTAAATGAAAACTCAACTATCGTTGAAGCAACATCAGGAAATATTGGTATTAGTTTAGCTGCAATCGCTGCTGCTAGAGGTTACAAAACTATATTTGTAATGCCTGAGTCAATGAGTGAAGAGCGTCGTAAATTCTTAGGTGCATATGGTGCTCAAATTGTTTTAACTCCAGCTTCTGAAGGTATGGGTGGCGAGAATGGTGCTGTTAAAGTTGCTGCAAGATTGGCAGATGAAATTGAAGGTGCTGTATTAGCAAGCCAATTTACAAATCCAGCAAACCCAAAATATCACTATGAAACTACAGGTCCAGAAATTTGGACACAAACTGAGAAGGACGTAGATGTTTTAGCTGTAGGTGTTGGTAGTGCAGGTACTATTAGTGGTGCTGGTAAGTATCTAAAAGAACAAAATGCTGATATAGAAGTTGTAGGTTTTGAGCCTGATACATCAGCTGTTTTATCTGGTGAAAAATCCGGTTCACACGGTATTCAAGGTATTGGTACAGGTTTTGTTCCAGGCAATTATGATGAAGATTTAGTTGATAAAGTGCTAAAAGTTAGTACAGATGAGTCATATGAATTGTCTAGAGAATTTGTTAAATCTGAAGGTATTTTCGTGGGAATATCATCTGGTGCTGCTTTGGCCGGTGTATTACAATTGTTAGAAAATTCGGCTTATGAAGGTAAAACAATTGTTTCTGTATTGCCAGATTCAGGTGATAGATACTTATCTACTGATTTAGTCGAGGTTAATCTATACGAAAACGAGTAATTAATATGACTTCAGATAAGATAGATCAAATTGTGAGAAGATTGCATGACAATCATGATGCGCAGACTCCATATGAGAGTGATGACGCTGAGTTACCTAATATCTTTGAGGTAAGATTGGCTGTTGATCACTTGCGATATGCGCTGTTCCCAGAGCTTAATTATGATGAGACTAGACAAGCTGTTAAAACTAATCTAGATGCTGCTTATAAGATACTTTTAGAAGAAGTAGTCTTGGCGATTGCTAGAGGAGATGAGTTTAGAGATGCGAGTCTTGATGATAGAAAAGTAGAAGCTGCTAAGTTGCTTGATCAATATTTTGAGAAGCTTCCAGATATTTTGAATGTCTTGAAGACAGATGTTGAAGCAATTTATCAAGGGGACCCTGCGGCTTATAGCCATAAGGAAATTATTATCAGCTATCTATCTTTCCAAGCAATTTTGATTTATCGTTTGGCAAAAGGCTTACGAGAGCTAAATATCCCTCTCATTCCAAGAATCATGACTGAATATGGGCATATGAAGACTGGAGTAGATATTAACCCCGGTGCTGAGATTGGCGAATGCTTCTTCATAGACCATGGAACAGGTGTAGTTATTGGTGAGACTGCTGTCATAGGTAGAAATGTGAAGATTTATCAAGGTGTTACCTTAGGTGCACTTTCTTTAGAAAAGGGTCGTCAACTCATTGGTGTGAAGCGCCATCCAACTATTGAAGATAATGTTGTGATTTATGCAAATGCTGCAATTCTTGGCGGGAATACTGTTATTGGTGAATCTTGTGTGATTGGCGGAGGAACTTTTGTTACTAAATCTGTTGAACCTCATACACAAGTTGCTCTAGATATGAAAACTTTCCCTATTAGGAAGATTGCTAAGAAACCAAAGAATGTTGAGAATGACGACGTCAAGTAGATTTCTATAAGTGAGTGAAGGTATCACTCAACTTATTAGTAAGAATTTTACATTGTTTCTTTATAATAAAGATGTGCCAGATTTCTAAACATGTAGGCATTAGGAAAGGAAATAACTATGAAAGTAATAAGCTACAACCTTAGAGGAGACTTCGACCCAAGCCCTAGAACATGGGCAGAAAGATCACCTTTAGCTGAAAGATTTATTGAAGAGAGCGATGCTGATTTAATCGGTGTACAAGAGGTGCACCATGCTCATGAAGCTACTTTAACTGAAGCATTTAAAGATAAATACCATATCTTCTTCACTTTTAGAGAAGAAGGAATTGAAAAACCTGAAGGTATTGGAGTTTTCGTTAGAAAATCAAGATTCGAAATTATTAAACAAGGAAGTTTTATGCTGTCTGAAACTCCTGACAAGCTAGGTAGTTTAGGTTGGGATGCAGATTGCCCAAGAATCACTAGTTTCATGGTTTTAGAAGATAATGTAAGTGGTAAAGTTTTTGTTTTCGCAAATACTCACTTCGACCACGTAGGTGTTGAAGCTAGAACTAAGAGTGCACAGATGCTATCTGACTTCATTGTTGAGTACAAGGAACAAGGATTAGATACTATTTTGACAGGTGATTTCAATGTTCACCCTGGTAGTGGAATGGTAGATGCTTTATCTCAAAATCCATTGCTTATCAATACATGGCAAGTAATTAGTAAAGGTGATGTAATGAATTCTTCTACTTTCCATAGATTTGAAGGAACAGTTGAAGGTACACCAATTGACCACATCTTTGCAACAAAACCATTTGAGATGAAAGAAGTAATTATTGAGAGAGCAAACTATGATGGTGAGTATCCTAGTGACCACTATCCAGTGACAGCTATTTTTCTGAGTAGTAATTAAATTAATTGAATTTGAAGGCGAAGCCCTGAGGTCCACAAGGATCTTGGGGTTTTGTTGTGTGTGGGTAATTAAATTGGTCATAGGTCATTCTATAGTTTACAATGCTATCTACAGACTTTTTCGGGCTGCGATTTTCAAGCAAAGAATCTAGAAGGAAGGTTTTAATGAAACTAGGATTTATTAGTGACTTACACTATGACGTGAATAAAGATTATTCAAAAACTGACTTCTTTGATGCCTTCAAAACTTATACGGATGAAAATCTAGTTGAAGCATGGTTTATTGCTGGTGACATCGCAAATAGCTTTGAATTAACTAGTAGTTTTGTGGAAGAGTTGCAGGATTTCTTGGCGCTACCTGTCTATTTCATACCTGGCAATCATGATTATAGAGTTAAAGATCCTACTCCTGAAAAAACTTGGGAAATACATGAGAAATTTAATGCTCACTCTCAATGTATTCAAGCTAACCCTGTATTCATAGGAGACACCATGATTGTTGGTCATTGTGCTTGGTATGATTATACATTTGCAGACCCTAAGTTTAGTAGAAATGACTTGGAAAAGAAGAGACATGGTAAAGGTCGTTGGAATGACGATAGATTTATTGACTGGGGAGACTCAGATATAAATATGTCTAGGCGTTTTGCCCAAGAGACAGCAAATATTATCTCTAAGAATTCTTTTAAAGATTTAATTATAATGACTCACATGCTCACTATTGAAGACTATAAGGTCCAAAGACCAGACTCAATATTTGAATACTTCAATGCTTATTTAGGCACTAGTGATTTTGCAGATATATTCGAAGAATATAAACCGAGAGACGTCATAATGGGGCATGTCCATTATCGCTATAGCTTAAAGAAAAATGATACTAATTTCCATGTGACTTGTTTGGGCTATTTGCGTGAATTTAGGTCCAGGGACTTCCAGAAAGAGTTTAATGATTCCGTAGTATTATTGGAAGTAGTTGCTTGACTTTGGCCAAGAGAAACGGCGAACACTCGTCCGCCGCTAATCTAAAATTATTATTTTGAAACTCTTAAAATCTTGTAAGTGTAAGCAGGGAAAACAACCTTGCTATTAACTGTAAGTTCTTGTCCTCTCAGCATGTCAACTGCTGTATCTTTCAGTTTGACAACATATTCATTAGCAGAGAAGTTCGTGTAGAAAACATATACATATTTTTCAGTCTCTCTAGTTGCAACTGCCATGTCGTATGGTAAATCATAGACATCGTCTGGCATGAGTTCATTCAATAAATTATTGTAGAAATCATCGTACAATTCAGACTCTGCACCAATTGTTGCGAAGTAGTAAGCAGTACCTTCACCGAATTCATTCTTGGTAAGAGCAGGCATTCCCTTATAGAAATCTTCTTCATATGAGAGCATTGCTTCAGCAGACTCTAAGTGGAGTAAATCACAGAAATACTTCACTTTATACTTATCTGCTGTGAAACCTGAAATGCTATTGAATTGAGAATCATAAAGAGCGTCAGACTCTTCAACCCAAATACCTGTTGCTTCTCTTAGAGGTCCAGGACGACCATTTGTGTATGCATGCTGATTGCCATCTACAACACCACTGAATGGGCCAGTTACTAGATTTCCACCTTCTTTAACGAATGTATTTAATTTTTCTGCTAAATCTTCAGGAAGCATGTATAGCATAGGAGCTATTACTAGGTCATACTTATCGACATCGCTCTTCATATCGATTACATCAACGTTAATTCCGCGTCTCCATAATGGATAATAATGTTGAATACAAAACTCTAGATATTTTCTTCTTTTTTCATTGAGTCCTTGAACAGCATCAACTGCCCATTTTTGTTCCCAGTCATAAATTATTGCAACTCTAACATCTGGCATGGATCCTATTACTTCATCGATTTTTTCTAAATCTTCACCTAAACTTTTAACTTCTTTAAATAAGCGAGTTTCTTTATTTGAATCATGACCAATAACAGCCGCATGGAATTTTTCAGAAGCACCTAAACTTTGTCTAATTTGGAAATATTGAACAGAGTCAGCACCATGAGCAACTGCTTGAACTCCTTGAAGTGCAACTACACCAGGTTTTGGTAGACGATTTACTCTTTGCCAGTTAGTAGGTCCTGGGCAACTTTCTAATAATAAAAAAGGTTTATTTAATAAACTTCTATTAATATTGTGCATAAATGCGCGTCTTGCAGCTTCAACACCATCTGAGTGGGTTTCGTTATGCCAGTATGGGTAGTTATCCCATGAAATAATATCTAAATCATTTGACCTTGCAAATTCCCAATAATTAAGACCAGTCGCTATGTTAGTGAAGTCGTGGAAGTTTGTTGTTATTGGAATATTAGGAGTTATCTCATTTAATGGTTTAACTTCTGCACTGAAAAAATCAACAGTTTGAGCTGTTACAAACTTACGCCAGTCTAAATTCTTACCATCTAGTGACCAGTCGCCACGCTCTTTAGGTGAGTCAATTTGATCCCAATCAGTGAATCTGTGACCCCAAAAACTTGTCCACCAGGCAAAATTTAGTTTTTCTAAGCTATTATCATATTGAACTTTCAACCACTCTCTAAATGCAACTTGGCATAAATCACAGTGACATTCACCTACATATTCATTACTTACATGCCAAAGCTTTACTGCCGGATTATCCTTGAAATACTCCGCAAGAGCTGAGTTTATCAGATTTACCTTTTCTCTATATACAGGGGATGTGAAGCAGTGATTATGTCTTTCGCCAAATTGTTGTTTAATACCATTGGCATCTGTTCTCAATACTTCAGGGTATTTATGAGCCATCCATGCAGGTCTTGCACCACTTGGTGTAGATAGGAAGGAGCTAATTCCATTCTCATATAATCTATTGATTACATCTTCTAAATATTGGAAGTTATATACACCTTCTTCAGGTTCAAGAGATGACCATGAAAACATTCCTAGTGAAACAACATTGATTTTTGCAGTCTTCATAAAATCAATATCTTCCTCGAATGTTTCTGGACGCCATAACCATTGTTCAGGGTTATAATCTCCACCGTATAGGAAACCTTCGTCCCAAAGTTTATTCAATTCTTTCATAGAGCACTCCTTAATATTTTGATAATTATTTAAGTACATTTAAATTCTAACTTATTCAAGTGAAAATAGGTATATTTTTGAGAGATTTTTACTAATATTTAGTTTACAAATTTCTAGTTTATTATGATATTGTAAACGGGATAATAATACATTTGCCTAGGCAAGAATTAGGAGGACACACGATGAGTGTAGAAGAGGCTAAAGGAAGTAGAGTTAGGACATTAAGTTCAGCGGCATTGATGCTTATGACTTTTACCGCAGTATTTAATTTTACAAGCATGGTTAATAATAGTGCATCAATTGGTTTAGCGACTATTCCAACATATGCATTTGCATCTATTATTTATTTCTTACCATTTATTTTGATGGTATCAGAATTGGTTACAGCGAATGGATCGAGTGAGTCAGGAGTTCATGCTTGGCTGAGTACTACTTTAGGGCCAAGATGGGGTTACTTAGGCTCATGGACTTATTTCTTCGCAAATTTATTTTATTTCTCGTCTCTTTGTCCAACAACATTAATTTTCTTATCCTACGCAATCATGGGTAGGAACGTATTCGTCGGACAATATGCAGCTCTCGCAATTGCAGTACTATCCGTGATTTTATTCTGGCTAGGTACATATGTAAGTATTAAGGGTGTTAAGTGGTTATCTAGTGTAACCAATATCGCAGGGATTGCGAAAATTGGTATTGGTATAGCGTTTATCGTTGCAGCTATCGTTGCTCTAGGTGTTTACAACGAGCCATCAGCACAAGAGATTACAGCCCAAACAATTACTCCAAACTTTACTTGGACTTACTTCGCTACCATGGCGTGGATTTTACAGGCTGTAGGTGGAGCAGAAAGTATCGCTGTTTATATTAAAGATGTCAAAGGCGGCAACAAGACCTTCGTTAGAACCATGATCATATCAACCATAGTCGTAGCCTTACTCTATGTTTTAGGTTCCGTTGCAGTTGGAATTATCCTTCCAGCAGAAATTCTACAAGGTAACTATTCAAATGGTATCTTCGATATGTTCGGAATTCTAGCTAATAGATTTGGCTGGAGCCAAGGTTTAATTTTAAGAATCGTTGGTGGAGTCTTATTCTTAAGTAATATAGGTTCATTGGTATTATGGACAGCTGCTCCTGTTAAAATCTTCTTCTCAGAAATCCCTGAAGGTGTATTTGGTAAATGGGTTGTCAAAACCAATGAAGAGGGTAATCCTACAAATGCTCTAGTTGTTCAAGCAGCAGTAGTTTCACTATTATTAATTATTCCAGGACTAGGTATTGGAAACTTAGATTCATTCTTACAGTTCGTCATTAACATGACAGCAGCTACTTCATTATTACCAGTAATTTTAATTATCGCAGCTTATATTTATATGAGGACTAAGCAAAATGACAGGCCTAGAACCTTTAGATTTGGTAATAGAACTACAGGTTTAATTATTGGATGGGGAATGATGATTTTATTTGCTGTAGTATTCTTCTTTGCTACATTCCCAGAGCCTTCTCTATTCGAGGCAGCGGCAGCAGGTACATTAGCAGAAGGAGCAGCTAATCCATGGTTCACATTACTCTACAATGTTTTAGGTGTAGTTATCTTCTTAGGAGTAGCAGATGTTGCTTGGAGATTATATGCAAGACGTGAGAAGGAAAACAATGGAATTGATGTAAATACTCATTACACTAAAGAAGAAATCTTAGAGCTTAGTGGGTTTACAAAAGAAGAAGCTGCAGAATTATCTGCAAAAGCTAAATAGTTAAATCTAGTTTGAAATTCAAGGGCAGGTTCTTAGGAGCTTGCCTATTTTTGTGCATTCTTTTCAATATGGCATTTAAGCCTAGTTTAATATATTCTTGCTATAATTAATTAAATCAATTTAAAGGGGATTAAAATGTCTGAATTAGATATTTTGTTTAAAAGAAAATCTGTTAGAACTTATACAGGAATTGCTCCAAGTAAAGAGCAAATAGAAACAATATTAAAGGCCGCACAATCTAGCCCTGTGGCTCTAGATAAACACGAAAACTATAGGATTGATATCATTTCTGATAAAGAGATTCTAGAAGTGATAGAACTTGGTGTTAGTGTTAAGTCTGGATCTGAAAAACATCCATTATATGGTGCTCCTGTATTTATTTTAATATCTGTTCGCTCAGACTCATCTGAGGTTAGTGGGGCAGAATATTCTACAGCAGGTATAATTGCGCACAACATGCTATTGGCTGCTGAGAGTCAAGGTCTAGGCGCATGCTATGTTTGGGGTGCTATAAGAATGAATGAAGATAATCCGATTTTTGAATCTAAATTGGATTTACCTGAAGATTATTCGCCTATATGCGGTATTACCGTAGGTCATACAGATGAAGAATTTGAGTTAAGAGATATTGAAAATAGAATTGAAGTTGTTTTTAGAGAAGGCGAAGTAGAAGAGGAAGATGAATCTCTTGATGTAGAGTTAAGCTAAGGTTTAAGTAAGTAATAACAAATATGTAGGTGAATCATGAGTAAAATAAGGTTAGGTATAGCAGGTCTAGGTCATCGAGGATATATGTTAATGGATTATACAGTCCTGCCTAGAGAGAATGTCAGCGTGGTAGCTGTTTGTGACATATTTGAAGATCGAGCTAATGAAGCTAGAGATAGAGTGAAAGAAGTAAGTGGAGTTGAAGCCGAAGCTTTTACTGACTACGTAGATATGCTAAATAGTGCTGAGATGGATGCTGTCTTGATATCTACATCATGGGAATATCATTTGCCAATAGCAATTATGGCTATGGAAAAGGGGATAGCTGTCGCCATGGAAGTTGGTGGAGCTTACAACGAGCATGAACTATGGAAATTAGTAGATACTTACGAGCAAACAAAAACTCCTTTCATGATTCTTGAAAACTGTAACTATGGCAGAAATGAGCTTATGCTTCAGAATATGATTGAGCAAGGTGTATTTGGTGAGATCGTTCATCTAGCAGGTGGCTACAGACATGACCTCAGATATGAAATAGCTGGTGGTGTTAAGAATAGACATTATCGTTTAAAAAACTACCTACTAAGAAATACAGAAAATTATCCAACTCATGAGATTGGTCCTATAGCAAAGTTCCTCAATTTAGGTCAAGGAAACCGCATGGAGTCCCTAGTTTCAGTATCTTCAAAATCAGCAGGAATGTCAGCATATCTGCAAGATAAAAAGGAAGAATATCCAGATTTGCAAAATCTAAAATTCAAACAAGGTGACGTAGTAACTACAATTATCAAATGTGCCGGTGGCGAGACTATTACATTAACCTTGGATACTACTCTTCCAAGATACTATAGTCGTGGCTTAGAGATTATGGGAACTAAAGGTATGTATAATGAGGAGAACCAGTCTATATATATTGACAATGAACCTGATCATGAAGAGGCTCACTTCGATTGGCAAAAGCAATGGGGCAACCTCGAAGACTATAGAGAAGAATATGAACATCCTATTTGGAAAGATTATTTAAATAGTGAAGTCCAAGATGCTCATGGAGGAATGGATTGGTTAGTTCTGGATGCCTTCTTCAATGCATTGGATGAAGGATCACCTATGCCATTAGATGTCTATGACGCTGTTAGCTGGATGGTCATCACTGATCTATCAGAAAAATCAATAGCTCTAGGTGGGCAAGTTCAATACTTCCCAGATTTTACTAAGGGTAAATGGGTTGAAGCATATAATTTTTAATTGATAAATTTTTGCCTGAAATTATCATTCATAAAATCGCCTCAAATTTTATTCTAAAATAAAGATAACGAGGCAAATATCAGCTAGAAGGAGTCAACCATGGCAGAAACTTACAATTCAATTCCAGAATATATTGCAGCACAAACTGAGGCTCAACAAGAGTACTTAAATGAGCTATACGTCCATTTACAAGAAACTCTTCCAGGCACAACAGAAGATTTATCTTGGGGCATGCCAACATTTAGAAGAAAGAAAATAATCCTGCACTTTGCTGCTTCTAAGAAGTATATGGGTATTTATCCGGGAGCTAAGGCGGTGTCGGCTTTTGCCAAAGAATTAGAAGGTTTTGAAACTTCTAAAGGGACTATAAAAATACCTTATGAGCATCCACTGCCATTAGACTTAGTCAGTAAAATTGCTAAATGGTGTGACGAGAATAAATAATAAAATCTACGCACATTTATTGTGCTACAAAATCATGCCCAATAATATAAAATTGAGACAATACTAAAAACCCCCAAGGAGAATTTAAATATGCGCTTTTTTACAAAAGAATGGGTAGAAGCAATGCAAAATAACCCATCACCTGAAGGCTTCGATATCATTGAAGATAGAGAATATTCAGATGAAGAAATTCAAGAAATTTATGAAGCAAAATTAGAAGAAGATATCAGGATGGATGAAGAATTTCATAACACTCCACCAGATAAAGATGACTACATTTTTGAACTCGAGGAGCTAAGCCTAGAAGAAGTCGTTATTATATATATAGATGAGGATGGTGAGGAGATTTATCGCAATCCTGAGAGTCTAGAAGAATTAAGAGAATATCAAGAAGCTTCATATGAGCAAAAACTTCAAGAATTTGAAGAGCGTGAAGAATATGACCGTGAGGAATATAGCGAATTATTTGAGTTTAATTATCAGACAATGCTAAATGACTCTGACTATTTCCCAGAGTGGGTTTTTGACGAAATTGACCCAAGGTTGGTCGCCTTAAACTACCTCACTGAAGATTTATATAATCAACTAGATAAGCTCAGTGAAACAGCAGACGAATATGTACAGAGCGTAATAGATGCGTATGACGAGGTATATGAGCAAGAAAATATTCCTGAAGATATACTTCACCTAATTGATTTGCATGATGCGAACATAGAAGGTATTGAGGAGGTAGATGGAGATATATTATTCACTGTTAAACCTGAGCACTATGATGATGAAGATGATGCCGAAACACTAGTTTTTGAGAATGCAAAATTCCTAGAGTTTGAGGAATTTAATACAGAAAGTGCTGAAGAGTTTGATGGTAAAACTCCAACATTTTTCTTATATGAAGAGGTCTACAACTCAGGCGACGGCTACGAATTCCACTTCCTTTTAGGTGATTACTCAGAAGAAGATCCACATAAATATTTAACTATTTATGCAGACGATATTTACCTAGACTAATTTAATTTTTCTTTGGCAAAAGCCAACCCGAGTAAAAACCAACCAAGCCTTATATTTGCGAAAGCATTTATGAGGCTTAATTATTGAAAACGTTTTATATCTACCAGAACCTTAAAAGTTTGATAGAATAGCTGTAATAAAAAATCAGCAATATACAGACGTGTAATTGTAAGTTCTTGATTAGATAGGGGTAAAAATGGCAAAACTAAAAGATGTTGCTACTTTAGCAGGTGTTTCATTATCTACAGCATCTAAAGCTCTTAATAATTATCCTGGAATAAATGAAGAAACTAGAGAAAAGGTTCAAGCCGCTGCGAAGGAGTTAAATTACTCTCCCAACCCTAATGCCAAACAAATGGTTACAGGCAAGAGCCACATACTAGGAATACTAACAGCTGACTCGTCTGATAATGGTTTAATGCACCCATTCTTTGGTGTAGTTATTGAAACTTTTAGAAAATATGTAAATAAGCAAGGTTACGATGTCATCATTATTCCATCAAATAAAGAAGATATGAATATGACATATGTAGAATACTGTAGATACAGGATGCTAGACGGTGTTTATGTATTAAGGTATTCAGACCTAGACGATAACTTACTAGAACTATTAAATAGCGATATCCCATTAATAACTACTGACGTAATACATCCAGATGTATCTATAGTCTCATCTGAGGATATTAATGCTGCTTACGATGCTTATAATTATCTACATTCAATTGGACATAGAGATATTTTCCATTTATCCGGTCCGCAAGATACTATAGCTGGGCAGAAGCGTCTCAGAGGTTTTAATGAAGCTCAACATATTTTTACTAAAGGAAAACCAGTAAGTGATTACAATTATGAAATAGTAGATCAGTTCAACTATGAGTCTGGTTATGAAGCAACTTTGAAAATGCTTGCTAGAAGAGAAGATAATATTCCTGATGCAATAATCGCAGCCTCAGATACTGTAGCATTAGGTGCAATCAGTGCTCTTATAGATAAAGGATATTCAATACCAGATGATGTTTCTATTCTTGGTTTCGATAACATTGAACTAGCTAGATATGCAAGACCTGCATTAACTACAATGGCTCAAGATACTGAGAAAATTGGGTCTATTACAGGAGATCTCTTGATAAGAAAAATTGCTGGCCAGAAGGTGGCAAAGAGCTCATTTGTTCCAATGCATCTAGTCGAAAGAAATTCCGTAAAGAAAAAATAAATATCTAAAAATTTAAAAAACGCAACTAAAAAGTGCTGTTTTAAACCTCTATTTGTTGAAAATCACAAATATTTAACCCATTAATTGTTTACTTTGTACATTGAAAACGATTTCCATATAGATTAATATAAAACTAGCAAAAACTTTAGTTGCTTTTCACATATTGCACAAAAGAGGAGGCATAAAATGAAAAAGAAAAGTATTTTACGTTTGTTATCAATAGGAATTGTACTTCCATTGTTAATGACTGCATGTGTTGCAGGAACAGATGATGACGCCCCGGATAATAATCCTGATGATCAAACCACTGATCAAGGAACTGAAGACCCTGATGATGATACAAGTGGTGAAGGTACAGAACAAGGCGAAACTTTAAGAATATATGTATGGAATGAAGAATTCCAAGGTTTATTTGAAACTTACTATGCTGACAAGATGCCAGAAGGTGTTGAAGTAGAGTGGGTAATTACTCCAAATGATAACAATGGTTATCAAGATAAATTAGACCAAGATTTACTAAGTCAAGCAGATGCAGCTCCTGAAGATCGTATTGATATGTACTTGATTGAAGCTGACTACGCATTGAAATATGTTAATTCAGAATACTCGATGGACTTAATTGGTGAAGTTGGTTTAACTGAAGATGATTTAGCTGACCAATATCAATATACAAAAGATATTGTTACTGATGAGAATGGCGTGTTGAAGGCAACTAGCTGGCAAGCAACTCCAGGCCTATTTGCTTACAGACGTTCAATTGCTCAAGATGTTTTAGGCACAGATGATCCTGCTGAAGTTCAAGAATACTTATCAGATTGGGATAAATTCGATGATGTAGCAGCTCAAGCTTCAGAGGCAGGCTACAAGATGCTTTCTGGATATGACGATTCATATAGAACTTTCTCAAACAATGTTTCAGGACCATGGGTAAATGGTACACAAATTGTAGTCGATGAAAATATCGAAAGATGGGTTGATCAAACTAAAGATTATACAGACAAGGGCTACAATAACAAGACTTCACTTTGGGCACCAGAGTGGAATGCGGACCAAGGACCAGATGGTGATGTATTTGGATTCTTCTATTCAACATGGGGAATTAACTTTACATTATTAGGAAACTCATTAGAAACACCTGTATCTGAAGGTGGTGTAGAAGAAGTAGGAAACGGTGTTTACGGTGACTGGGCTGTTACACAAGGACCACAACCTTACTACTGGGGTGGAAGCTGGTTAGTTGCAGCACCAGGTAGTGACAACGTTGAATTAGTTAAAGACATCATGTATACATTCACAGCAGATGCCCAAACAATGAAACAACTAACTTTAGATACACAAGATTACACAAATAACTCAGTTGCAATGGAAGAAATTGCTAACAGTGATTACTCATCAGACTTCTTAGGTGGACAAAACCACATCGCACTCTTCGCGGATGTTGCACCAGAGATTGACATGAGCAATGTCTCAATTTATGACCAAGGTCTAAATGAGTCATTCCAAGAAGCTTTCAGTGACTACTTCGAAGGCAATGTAACAATGGAAGAAGCATATGACAACTTCTATGCCTCAGCCATTGAGAAATATCCAGCACTTACACGCTAAGCGAAATTCGATGTTTTATTCCTAGGCCCACACAGGGTCTAGGAATAATCATTACTTAGCTTCAAAAAGGGAAATATTATGAAATCGAGCGACAATAAATCAGTTAAGACTAGTCAAAATAGTGATTTTAAAGGCAAGAAGCTTAAAGGTGTTTCATACTCTAAGTATGGATACTTTTTCATATTACCATTTTTCATTGTCTATACTATTTTTTCATTAATACCACTTATATCAACAATATTTAACAGCTTCTTTGAAAACTATAGAATGGGGTTAACTCAAGTTGGTCCTACATTTGTAGGTATAGATAACTATATTAGAATCTTCACTCAAGGAGATCTGCTTAAATATACTTCCAACACTTTCATACTATGGATTTTAGGATTTATACCTCAAATTTTAGTATCTCTTTTACTAGCATATTGGTTTAGCTCCAAGGCTATGAAGATTAAAGGGCAAGGGTTCTTTAAGTCTGTTATTTACTTACCAAATATAATAATGCCATCTGCTATGGCAATGCTGTTCTTTACCTTATTCTCAGATAATGGTCCAGTTAACTTGGTTCTTGTGAGTGCTGGAGTAGTTGACTCACCAATAAGATTTTTATCTACAATCTGGGGAACACGTGGACTTATAGCATTCATGAACTTCCTTATGTGGTTTGGAAATACAACATTACTATTAATGGCTGGAATGCTAGGTATAGATCAAGAGCTATATGAGGCAGCAACAATAGATGGTGCTTCATCAGGACAGATTTTTAGAAGAATCACCATGCCACTTCTAAGACCAATTTTTGTCTACGTTATTATCACTTCACTAATCGGTGGTATTCAAATGTTCGATGTGCCAGAAATTCTAACCAATGGTGGAGGTAATCCAAATAGAACCAGTATGACTCTATTAATGTACTTAAATAACCACTTGTACAGTAATAACTACGGTATGGCTGGTGCAGTTTCAGTCTACATATTTGTTATCACGTTAGTGTTATCTCTAGCAATTTCTAAAGTGATAAATCGTAATGACGAGTTCGGTTTTTAGGTAGGTGAGGTTTATATCATGGAAAAATTAAGAAGCAATAAATTAAGAATGAGAATGAACAGCACTTTAGGTTTTGTCGTACTCGTACTGCTCACTATAATCTGTCTAGTACCATTCTATGTACTAATAATAAACACAACTAGATCTCATGCCCAAATTAACAGAGGTTTCGCACTTTGGCCAGGAGGTTCACTAGTTCCAAATATAAGAAAACTATTAGACAATCAGAATTTACCAGTTCTAAGAGCATTACTAAACAGTGTCTATGTAGCGCTATTCACATCATTGATCTCAGCATACTTCTCAGCTCTAACCTCATATGGATTCTATGCATATAGATTTAAATTGAGAAAAGCAGCGATGTCCTTCGTTCTACTAGTCATGATGATTCCAACTCAAGTATCAGCTCTAGGTTTCTTAGATCAAATGGATAGGTTGGGCTTAACAGATACTTATGTACCATTAATCCTTCCAGCAGTTGCATCTCCGACCGTTGTATTTTTCATCTATCAATACATGGTTGGGTATATACCAAAAGCAATAGTAGATGCTGCTAGAATCGATGGTTCTGGTGAATTTATGACTTTCAATCGTATTATATTGCCAATAATCAAACCTGCGATAGCAGTTCAAGCAATATTCGCCTTCGTTGGATCATGGAACAACTTCTTCATGCCAAATCTTATTTTGGATAGTGCAGAGAAGAAGACTTTGCCCCTATTAATAGCGCAATTACGTGGAGCTGATTTCATGAAGTTCGATATGGGACAAGTCTATTCGCTTATAGCATTTGCGATTGTGCCAGCAATAATTTTCTACTTGATTTTCTCAAAACAAATTATCGGAAATACTACTGCAGGTAGTATCAAGGGTTAAAAATTTAATAGGAAGAGGATATAAAAATGAATTACGGATTTTTCGATGACAAAAACAAGGAGTACGTAATCACTACTCCAAACACGCCTTTACCATGGATAAATTATCTTGGTCAGAATGATTTTTTTAGCCTAATATCCAATACAGGCGGAGGTTATAGCTTCTACAAAGATGCTAGACTCAGAAGAATTACTCGTTTTAGATACAATAATGTTCCAAGAGACACTGGTGGCAGAATGTACTACATCAACGATGGTAGCGACATTTGGAGTCCTAGTTTCTCTCCGGCAAAAGCAGACCTAGACCACTACGAATGCCGACACGGTATGGGTTATACAACATTTGCTACTGAGAAGAACAAACTAGCCAGTAAATTAACAGCCTTTGTTCCACTAGGTGAAAATGCTGAAATAAACTTACTTACTTTCACTAATCATTCAGATGAAGAGAAGAAGTTTAATGTTATTAGTGCTGTTGAGTGGTGTTTGTGGGATGCAGAAGATGATCAGCAAAACTTCCAACGTAATTTAAGTATTGGTGAAGTTGAAATTGAAGATAATACAATTTACCACAAGACTGAATATAGAGAGCGTAGAGACCACTATGCATTTAGTAGTGTTAATGCTGAAACTGTAGGCTATGACACAGATAGAGACAGTTTCTTAGGCGACGTTAATAGAGGCTGGGACAATCCATTAGTTGTAGAGAATGCTAAGAGTACAAACAGTGTTGCTCATGGCTGGGCACCAATAGCTAGCCACAATAATGAAATAGTTCTAGCTGCTGGTGAAAGTACAAGTTTAATCTATATCTTAGGATATGTAGAAAATCCTCAAGAAGAAAAATTTGATAGCTTAAATGTAATTAATAAGAAACAAGCAAGAGAAATAATTGAAAAATATTCTACGCAAGAGAAGGTAGAAGAAGCGCTGGAAGAATTAGCTACTTACTGGGACGATTTATTATCTAATTACCAAGTTGAGAGTAATGAAGCTGAACTAGATAGAATGGTAAATATTTGGAATCAGTACCAAAATATGGTTACTTTTAACCTATCTAGAAGTGCCAGTTATTTTGAAAGTGGAATCGGTAGAGGTATGGGATTCCGCGACTCTAACCAAGATTTACTAGGTTTCATTCACATGGTCCCAGATAGAGCGAGAGAAAGAATATTAGATATAGCATCTACTCAGAAGGAAGATGGTAGTGCCTGGCACCAGTATCAACCATTAACTAAGATGGGTAATGCAAATATCGGTGGTGGATTTAACGATGACCCACTCTGGTTGATTGCATCAGTAGATGCTTATCTTAGAGAAACTGGAGATTCCAGCATATTAACTGAAGAAATTCCTTTCAATAATGAGCCAGGAACAGAAGTCACTTTACTTGAGCACTTAAGTCGAAGTATGCAATATATCCAAAATAACAAAGGAGCACATAACTTAGCTCTAATTGGCAGGGCCGACTGGAATGATTGCTTAAACTTGAATGCATTTAGTAATGATCCTTCAGAATCTTTCCAAACTACAAAAGGTTATGTAGATAATGAGAGAATTGCTGAGAGTGTACTAATATCTGAAATGTATATTCTATATGGCAAAAGCTACCTAGACTTACTAAGAACTTTCCCTGAAACTGCAAGATTTAATGTTGAAGAAGAAATCGCAAGATTTGAAAAAGAGCTAGCAGATATGGAAGCAGCTATTAACAAGCATGCGTGGGATGGAGAGTGGTATCTTAGAGCTTATGATGCTAATAGCGATAAAGTAGGTTCCTTCGACAATGAAGATGGCAAGATATTTATTGAGTCTCAAGTATTTGCTGTAATGGCAGGTTTAGGAAGAGAAGATGGTAAGGCTGAGAAAGCTCTTACCAGTGTCAGAAAACACTTAACCACAGAATATGGAACTTGCTTAGTATGGCCAGCATACAAGGAATATCACTTAGAGCTAGGAGAAATTAGTAGTTACCCACCTGGATATAAGGAAAATGGTGGAATCTTCTGCCACACTAATCCTTGGCTAGCTATTGCACATGCAGAGATTGGCGATGCTGAGGAAGCATTTAATGTCTATAGAAGAATCAGCCCTGCTTACACAGAGAAAAATAGTGCACTTAAGAAAACTGAACCATACGTCTACTGTCAAATGATCGCAGGTCAAGAAGCCACAAACTATGGTGAAGGTAAAAATAGTTGGTTGACAGGAACTGCTGCTTGGAACTTCGTTGCAGTGAGCCAAAATATTTTAGGTATATATCCAGGGCATAATGGATTAATTCTAAAACCTTGCTTACCAGATAAATTCGCAGATATTAAAATCACTAGAAAATATAGAGGTAAGGAATACAGAATTCATATGGTCAAAGGCGATACCAACAAGTTAACCGTTGATGGAAATATAGTTGAAGGAAATACTATCCCAATTCTAGACAAGGATATTATAGAAGTAGAATATATTTACACATAAAATTATTGACGAAAGCTTCATCGTTTACCCTCTCTCAAAATGTCTGTCATAAACGGCAGGCATTTTGATTTTTTGAGCAGAATAATACTAGGCATTTTAGACAAGTCTAAGAGCAAATTTTGACTCTATAACAAAATTTAAACGAATTTGACTTAAGGGTATAGCTAAGTTTTTTCTATTCAGTTAAACTCAAGAATGTTGTTTTACATTGGAGGTTTACGAAGTTTTATGTATTCATTATTGTTGGCTGTTATTTATTTAGCATTTATTAGTTTAGGTTTACCTGACTCATTATTAGGCTCAGCTTGGCCAGTCATGCACCTTGATTTAGCGGTCCCAACAGCAAGTATGGGTATAGTTTCCATGATTATTTCAGGCGGAACTATCGTATCTAGCTTGTTCTCAGATAAAGTAACTAAGAGATTTGGTACCCCTAGAGTTACTATTACTAGTGTTTTATTAACAGCAATAGCACTTCTAGGATTTTCTGTTTCAAGTCAGTTTTGGATGCTATTGGTTTTTGCTGTACCTTACGGTCTAGGAGCAGGTGCAGTCGATGCTGCATTAAACAACTACGTTTCTCATTACTACAGCTCAAAACACATGAGCTGGCTCCACAGTTTCTGGGGAGTTGGTGCAATAATAAGTCCTTTTATAATGAGTAATGCTATTGCAAATACAAGCTGGAATAATGGTTATAGAAATGCTGCTTACATTCAATTAGCAATAGTAATTATAATCTTTCTTTCAATTCCACTTTGGAAGACAAATGGTGTTGGTGAGGAAGAGGAAACTAAGAGTATAAGCAATATTGAAGCACTTAAAATTAATGGTGTTATCTACATAGTCCTAGGATTCCTAGCATACTGTGCGCTAGAAGCTACAACCATGCACTGGGCAAGTACTTACTTCGTTGAAGCGAAAAACTTAACTGAAGGATTAGCCGCTAGATTAGCTTCACTATTCTACATTGGTCTAACTGCCAGCCGTTTCCTAAGTGGATTTATTACAGATAGACTAGGTGACAGAAAAATGATTCAGCTAGGTACAGGTGTGATTGTTTTAGGTCTAGTAGCTCTATTAATACCGTTAGAAGATCCAACCTTATCAATTATTGGTTTCTTAATTATCGGTTTTGGATGTGGACCAATTTACCCAAGTATTATCCACTCAGCACCTAGTAGTTTTGGTAAGGAAAATTCAGGAGTTATTATTGGATTGCAGATGGCTTTTGCCTATGTAGGTTCTACATTTGCACCACCATTCTACGGTCTATTAGGAAGCTTAATTGGATATGGAATATTACCTATTTTCGTATTAATTTTCTTAGCATTCATGATTACAATGACAGAAAGATCATTTAAACTATCAAGTAAGAAGATTGAAGATTAAGCTTTAGAAGTGAAAGATACGAGAGCTCTGGTCAGTTGACTGGGGCTCTTTTCTATGCACAAAAAATGGTTCCCACCGAAGTGAGAACCAAATATTTATTTTTATACTATATTAAATTTGATTAATCAAAGATTTCTACTTGGTGGTCAATTTCGAAGTTATCTTCTAATAATTCTGCGAAGTCTTCTAGTAAATCTTCACTTAAACCACGCTCAAATTCAGCATTAGCAAGTTCTACTAAGTCTAAACCTTCTTGAGTTGTTTGACCTGCTACAGTTACATCTACTGTACTGTTATCGTTAAATCTAAATCCTAAAGTATCTAAGTCGCCAAATGTTACTAAGTACCATTCGCCGTCATGTGAGATTTTGTAATCACGTGGATTTTCTCTTAATGTGGCAAAAGCATCCTGTGCATCTGCTTGACCTAAAATATCAGCATTTAAGAATAGTAATGATGCAATTTCTGTTACTTCATCAATATCATCAATTCTGTCGTCTTCTAAGTTATCAAATACGATATCAATTAAATCTTCATCTCTATCTACTTGACGGTCTAGTGCTTGATAATCAATTTCTACAGGTACGTCTGTGCTGCTTTGGCCATCGCTTACATCATCTTGGTCGTCGTCATTGTCGTCGTCATTGTCGTCGTCATTGTCATCGTCGTTGTCGTCGCCTTGGTCATCTGCGTTGTCGTCGCCTTGGTCATCAGCATTGTCATCGCCTTGATCATCTGCGTCGTCGTCGCCAACTGTTGTTTGCTCAGTAGAATCATCTGTTGTAGTTTGATCTGTTTGATCATCATTGTTGTCATCAGCATCATCGTCATTTACTGATGTAGTAACTTCTGTTGTTCCTTCATTTACTCCATCATCAGCTGGTGTAGTACTAGTACCACATGCTGCTAATAAACTTACTGTTAGTGCAAGACTAAGTGTTGTATTAATAAATTTCTTCATATATCTCTTTCTCCTCTTGTGTTTTTTATTTTCCTGACTTGTATTTTCGCAAAGTAAAATGACAAAAAAATGAATGAAAGGCGATAGATACTCATGGTTTGAGAACTATTTGTTAATAGGAGAATTATAATTTTGATGAAGAAAATCTCGATAATATAGTGGGTAAGTGCGTTTTCGAATATTGATAGAATAAGAAAATGGCCACGATTTCTCATGACCATTGTCTATAATTTGTTTTAAATTTTACTTATGAATTAAGCCTTCTTGTAGTACATTCTTGATTCATAAGGTCTAAGTGTATCTACATCATCAACACTTTCGTGTGAAGAAATAACTAAGTCTAAACCATCTACTAGCTCTTCTAGAGGACGCTCAATTTCATTTCCGTAGAAGTTACAAATGACTACAACTTCATCACCTTCATATGTTCTTCTGTAAGCAAATACTTCTTCATCTTCAGGGAGTAATAACTCATATTCACCATATACAATAATAGGATGCTTAGTTCTGAACTCAACCAATCTTCTGTAATGGTTTAAGACAGAATTTTCATCATCTTCCTGATCAGCTACATTTATCTCTTTATAATTTTCTATAACATCAATCCAAGGTGTTCCTTCTGAGAATCCGGCATTTTCGCTATCGTCCCATTGAACAGGAGTTCTGGAATTATCTCTTCCTTTAGCAATTAATGAATCATAAATGTCTTCCTCGTCATAACCTTCAGCTAATCTGTCATGGTATAGGTTAATTGATTCAACGTCTCTATATCTATCTATATCTCTCCAGTCGAAGTTAGTCATACCAATCTCTTGTCCTTGGTAGATGTAAGGAGTTCCTTGCATGCCGTGAATTAGAGTTCCAAACATTTTGGCTGATTCAGTTCTATATTCCTTATCGTTACCCCAACGAGAAATTATTCTAGGCATATCGTGGTTTTCGAAGAATAGTGAATTCCAACCTTCTCCATTTAAATCAGTTTGCCATTTAGATAAAACATCTTTTAACTCCATGAAGTCAAGTGGAGCTAAGTCGAATTTACTCTTGCCATCTTCTTGATCTAGCCTTGAGTGTTCAAATTGGAATACCATAGATAATTCTGAGCCATCTGGATTACTCCAAATCTTAGCTTCTTCAACATTAGCACTATGTACTTCTCCAACAGTTAAAATATCTGTGCCCTTGAAACATTGCTCAGATAGTTCTTTAATAATTTCGTGAATGTCTGGATAAACAACCATTTGAGAGTTATCAATATCTTTAGCTAAGCAGTCGATAACGTCTAGTCTGAATCCACCAACACCTTTATCAATCCACCAATTGATCATGTCATAAATCTCTTGGCGCATCTGTCTATTTTCCCAGTTTAAATCTGGTTGCTTCGGATGGAAGTGATGGAAGTATAATTTATCTAATTCAGGAATATATTTCCATGAAGGCCCACCACCGAAAGTAGAAATCATATCATTAGGTAAGTTGTCAGGATCTCCTTCTCTCCAGATGTAGTAGTCGTAGTAAGGGTTGTCTTCACCTTTAAGAGCTTCTTGGAACCAATGATGTTCATCAGATGTATGATTTAAAACTAAGTCTAAAATAATTTTAATTCCACGTTTATCCGCTTCAGCAATAAGAATATCTAAATCTTCTAAAGTACCAAATAAAGGGTCAATATCTTGATAATCAGATACATCATAACCATTATCAGCTTGAGGAGATTTGAAAATAGGAGATAGCCAAATACCGCCTATACCTAGTTTTTCTAAGTAATCTAACTTCTCAATAATTCCTGGTAAATCACCAACTCCGTCACCATTAGTATCTTTAAAACTCTTTGGGTAAATTTGATATATAACTTTATTTTCCCACCAGTGTGCCATAAACACCTCCAAAATTTTTATCGTTATTACTACTATAACACTTGAAAAATTATAGATTTAAGAAAAATTCCTTAACTAACTTACATCATGAAATGGAAGATTGTTATATATTAGTAGATTGAGAAAGAATTAAAATTAAACGAAATTGATCAAGCAAGTTAATGAAAAGGGCAAAAGAAAATGCATGCAGATGAAGGAATTAGAGAAGAAGAGTTAAAATTTAGACCAGACGCAGAATTAGATGTACAAATAATTAGAGATGGTAATCACTTTAGATTAAGAGCAGCAGCTATTATCATAAGAGATGACAAAATCCTAATGACAACAAATAGTAATGCTACCAATTACTACACAGTTGGCGGAGGCGTCCAATTTGCAGAGAGTTTAGAAGAAGCGGTAATTAGAGAGACCGCAGAAGAGACCGGTGCAGTGCTAGAAGTAGAAAAATTCTTAGGTTTATATGAAGAGTTCTCTAGAGGTAGAGGATACCTTAGAGGTCTAGATTCACACCTTATGGTTGCATACTTCCTAATGAAAGACTCTCCTGAACTAGATAAAGTAAATACTGGTAGAAGAACCGATGAGTATATGGAATGGGTAGAGTGGGTAGACATTGAAGAAGCCAGAAAAGATAAAGGAATTGCCTTAGCTCTAAAAATGTTAGAAGAAGCCAATAATGGCCAAATATTAGTAGAGAGAAGAGACTAATAAATTTAATCTCAAATTCACAATCAATATACAAGTATTTCTTATAATTAGAATGTAGTCTAAATAAGCCAAGGTTTAGATTAAATAAAAAAATTATAAGGGGTGCACAATGGAAGATAGATATACAGATCGTGGTAAAGAGCCAGTCGTAGAAAATATGGAAGACTGGACTTTGGACAATGATAATTATCGTACAACAGTTTGGACAGGTGAACACTTACAACTCACAGTTATGTCAATCGCAGTAGGTGATGATATAGGTCTAGAAGTTCATGAAGATTCCGATCAGTTCTTAAGAATTGAATCAGGTAAGGGACGCTGCCAGATGGGAGATGCTGAAGATAATTTAACTTTCGACAAGGAAGTTGGAGATGATGACGCTATATTAGTTCCTGCAGGTAAATGGCACAACATAACAAATATTGGTGATGAACCATTAAGACTATATACTCTATATGCAGAGCCAGATCATGTCGCAGGCACAATTCATGAGACTCATGAAGATGCAGAAAATGACCCAAATGAACAACACTAATTAATAAGATAAAAATCAAATAAGCTTGAGATTGCAATAGTAATTTCAAGCTTTTTTATTACTTAAAAACTCCCAATCCATTTATATAAGCTTGTTTACAAAAATTATATTTATCATTATATATTTCCTAACATTCTATTTATTAATCATTTTTAAGCATTCAGTAATCTATTCTATGGAATAAATATTACAAAAAATTTGGAGGAAAATAATTTGGAAAATAATAGTAGAAATGTAGAAAATATAAATAATGATAACAATAGGTCAATAGACTGGTGGGATTTAATCTTAGGAATTATCCTAATAATTTCAGGGCTTATAATTTTGACTAATTTACTAGAAAGTTATATTGGATTAGCCGCAGTATTTGGAATCTTACTAATAGTGAGAGGTATAGTGATGATAGCCAGGTATGTGCGACTTAGAAATATCACTGATAGAGCTCCTTTAGCTTGGGTAGGTATCGTATTTGGTGTCTTAATTATACTTACAGGTATATATTTAACAGTAAATCCTAATGTAGCTCTGGTAGTTATAGGGCAATTAGCTGCTTTCTACTTCATAATAGAAGGTGTATTCAATATAGCGAATAGTATTGCTTTTACCTGGAGAATTAACCCAGGAATTTCCATAATCAGTATTATTTTAAATATATTACTAGTTGTGGCCGGTTTCTCAATTTTAGGAAACTGGATTATTGGTGGATTGACCGTAAGTGCAGTAATTGGAGTTGGTTCAATTATTACCGGTATATTTGCCTTAATTGAAGCATTTAATGATTAATAAGTTTATTTTACTTTGTCCAAAGCTGGCTCTACCAAGGGCCAGTTTTTTTATTATTAAGCTATCTAGTCTATAATTACTTCTGATACTTATACAGTCGGAGGATAAAATGTCAGACAAACTTGAAAACTTAAAAGAAAGATTATTGGCTCTCGGAGATGAGTCATATAAGAGATTCAGTGCAAATTTACAGCCAATAATGCCTGAATCAAGAATTATAGGTATTAGAATACCCCAGCTTAGAAAATTGGCAAAAGACATAAATAAAAATGAAGCTGAACTTGTTGAAGAATTCATGGCTAATATCCCTCATTTTTATTTTGAAGAAGAAACATTACACATGTTCCTAATCCAAGAATTGAATGATCCTAATGTAGTCTTAGAAAAACTGGATGTATTTTTGCCAACAGTTACAAACTGGGCAACATCTGACTCAGGCTCAGCAAAAATTCTTAAGAAACATCCAGAGCTAGTCCTGCCATATGTTGATAAATGGCTAAAATCCAATGAAACTTATACAACTCGATATGCCATTCATATACTCATGACAAATTTCTTGGAAGATGAGTTCAATATCAAATATCCAGAAAGAATTAGTGAATTTAAAACTGATGAATACTACATCCAAATGATGGTAGCTTGGTACTTCGCTGAACTTATGGTTAAACAAAGAGATGTAGCAATTACTTTCTTTGAAAATGAGAAAATGGCTGATCAGACACACAATACAGCGATTCAAAAATCAATAGACAGCACTAGGGTAAGCAAGGAAGATAAAGATTATCTTAGAACCTTAAGAAAACCTGGTGGCGGTTTAAAAAGAGAATAGGACAAAAAAAGAAGCTAGAGAAATTAATCTCTAGCTTCTATAAATTTATTTATACTATTTAGAACAGTGATCGCATAAAGTAAAACTCAAATCTGGGTGCTTCTCTTTAGCCGAAGCCTCCGCCTCACTAACACTATCGAAAAAATCTAAGGTCATAGAATTATCATTGTCTGGTGTGTACTGACATGCATATTCATGAATCTTATGACTGCCATCACTGCCTGCATTGATATTATAAATGTACAAGGTTTTCTTATTTAACATACTAGCCTCCAAAACTTTTAATAGTGAAATTATAACTGATATTACTTATGTATGCGATAGTTATCGAATTATCAGCAAAATTAACTCTCTTAGTCTTGTTCAGCTTCTTTTCTTTGTCTCTCGTTAACTGCTTCATCTACTGTGCTCTGTGCTGAAGCCTCAGCTTCATCTCTTATGTTAAAAGCCTCGCTTGCACTTTCTCTTTCATCAGAACGCATTTCTTGAGTTTTCTCAATTGCTTTTTGTCTCAACTCTTCAGCCTTCTCAGCAGCTTCTTCTTTTAGACGCTTACCTTCGCTAATTGCTTCTTCCATTTTCTCATCAGCTGCTCTATGAACATTTTCACGTGTCTCTTGAACTCTATCTTCAATTTCATCACGTACATTGTCAACTTTTTCAGAAGCTTGTGCTTTAAGACTATCTCTATCTAGGAGGCCTTTTGCAGCCTTTTGTTTTAAGTCACCTTCTTCTTGATCTTTAAGACCTTCAGCTTGTAATTCAGGATTGTCAGTAGCTTTACCAAAAAGATCCTTAGCTGTACCTACAACTTGGTCCCAAATTCCTTCTGCATTTTTACCATGATCTGTGTTATTTCCATTATTTTCTGTATTCATAAAAAATACCTCCTTTTGTATTTAAGCCCTATATTACTTATACAATTAGGAGCCCAGTTTAAAATTGTATTAATCTTAATTGAATAAATCGACTTTGGGGAAAGGAGACTACATCGCATCCATAAAGTTCACGAGTTCTTTAAACATCTCAGGGTCAAAAGCGCTATGACCTGCATTTTCAACGAACTTTAAATTAGCATGAGGAAGTGCCTCAGCTAGCTCATAAGCAGCGCTAGGCATGCAAACTGTGTCATATCTACCATGGAATATATATATTGGTACACCATTTAATTTATCTACTCTATTGAGGATATAATCATCTTCAAACCAGAACATTCTATTAGCGAAGTAATGAGCTTCCATGGTTGCTATAGATAGTTCAGGGTCAGTAACATCAGCTGTAGAATCTGGGAATTCAGGAGTTAGCTTAGAGACTGAACTCTCCCAATCGCTCCAACTTTTACATGCCTCATTTCTTACAAATATATCAGCGCCAATAATTCGTCTGTAATATGCATAGACTAAGTCATCTTGCTCATTGGCTGGAATATTATCTCTAAACTTAGCGAACTCTTCTGGGAAAAACTCACCAGCTCCACCATTGTAGAGCCAGTCTATATCTATCTGGCGACCTAAGAATATACCTCTTAAAATTAATCCACGAACTCTCTCTGGATAATGTATTGCATAGACAAGAGCTAATGTTGATCCGTAGCTTCCACCAAATAAGTAGAAAGTATCTAAATCAAAATACTTAGCAATCTCGTTAATATCTTGCACGCTGTGTAAGACTGTGTTGTTTTCAATATTTAGGAAGGGCCTACTCTTTCCACTACCTCTTTGGTCGAAGAGAATTATGTGGTATTTCTCTGGATTAAAGAAATTCTTAGAACTTGAAGATATACCACCACCAGGTCCTCCATGTAGGAAGATGACTGGAAGCCCGTCCTTTTTTCCGTACTCTTCAATATATAATTCATGAGTATCGTCTACTTTCAAGTGGAATGAGTTAATTAATTTGCTGTTTTCGTATCCTGTCATTATTGCACTCCTAAATTTATGTTAATCCAATTATAAACCAGATGTTTGCTAAAGTTTTCCACAAAGAAGCAAGAAGATTTATATCTTTAAAAGCTAATCTATATTAAAATATATGTATGGATAGAACTATACTGCATATTGATATGAATAATTTTTATGCATCTGTTGAACTTCTAACAAAACCCGAATTAAAAGATAAACCAGTGGTTGTTGGTGGTGATGAGAGCAGACGCCATGGTATAGTTTTGGCCAAAAATGAAATTGCTAAAAAGTTTGGAATTAAAACTGCAGAAACTCTGCATGCTGCTAGGCAAAAATGCCCACAAGTAATTATTCTTCCTCCGCAAATGGATTTATATAGAGATTTTTCGAGACGAGCAAAAGAGATTTATTTACAGTATAGCGAGAGAGTGCAATCCTTTGGTCCAGATGAAGCATGGATTGATATTAGTGCGAGAAAAGAATCAGGTCTTGAACTAGCTAAGATTATTCAAAATAGAATCCTTAATGAATTAGGTTTAACTGTATCTGTAGGTGTGTCGTGGAACAAGACTTTTGCCAAAATGGGAAGCGACTACAAAAAACCTTTTGCTATAACTGCAATTACTAGAGAAAATTACAAGCAAATTTTATATCCACTAGATGTTGGTGAATTCCAATTTGTTGGTAAAACTACAGCTGAGAAGTTGAAGGCTGTTGGTGTGAAGACTATAGGTGACTTAGCAGAATTAGATTTAGAATATGCCCAAATTTTCCTAGGTAAGAATGGAAAGAGCTTAGTTTTAAATGCTAGAGGTGAGGACGACTCTATGGTTCTTACTGAAGATGAGCAGGGGCCATCTAAATCTATAGGCTCTATGCAAACTACTTCACATGACTTAGTTGATAGAAAAGAGATTGAAGAGCTCTTCATGAAACTATCTGAAGAAGTGGCTCAACGCATGGATGCAGAGAATATGAGAGCTTATACCATTAGAATATATGTAAGGGACTTAGAATTTAGAACATTTTCTAGACAACGATCAGGGGAAGTTGCAGTTCAAGATAAGAAAGATATATACAAAATAGCACTAGCTCTATTCGATGAGCATTTTTCAACTATTGGTGCTGTCAGGTTGTTAGGGGTAACAGCCGATAAATTAGAAGATAAAAATGAAATTAGTCAAATGAGCTTTATGGATTTGCTAGAGCAAGCAACCATTCAAGCTCATGGTAAAGGAATAAGGGAAACAAGTAATAAGGGAAAAGAAGAAGTAAGTATCCAGGGAAAACATTCGCAAGAGTCAAATAATTTGATAGAGCTACTGAGTAATTTAAGAAGAGAGTTTGGTAAGGATATGGTCTTTTTGGCCAGTGATTTAGGTGAATTGGAGGATATGGATAATGATTTATGACAAAATCACAAATTTGAACAGATATAAGGGTTTGGACGCTAGTTTAGATTTCGCCATTGAGTATATTAAAAATACTAATTTTGCGAAGTTGATTGAAGAGAATCCTAGCGCAGAGATAGAGATTGCTCACGATAAGTTATATGCAGTAACTAATACTTATGACAAGAGTAATTTTGAGCAAGTAGGTTTCCACAGAAATGATGAATATATTGAGATTCACATTCCTGTAACTGGTAAAGAGATAATTCACTTCTATAACCCAGAGATTAGTGAGGAGAATTTATCTAGTGCTCACTATACAGGTGAGATTGCAGATAGCAATGAAGATAATCAAAATGGTGGCGGAATTGATAAATTAACGCTTAGTGGCGGAGGTTTTGCATTATTCTTCCCTAAAGAGCGTTTCCACATTGATTATTTTGATGCGGATGATGCAGTTACAGTAAATAAGATTACAGTACTCAGTAGATACACTGATTAATCTTTCCTTACTCTCTTCATAATATGTTTCTATATTTGCTCCAGTTTAAGCAAATAATAATTAATCTTGTTTAAATGTAAAAAGTTAGAGCTCTTTCTGTGTTACAATTATTTGTACGAAAAAATTAGAAATTCTATAAATTCAAAAATGACAGGAGAGCCAAATGTACAAGAAAACAAGCGCAGAAGCTATTCAAAAAATTTTAGATGAAAATGAATATCGTTATTACGATGAGAGAGAAGAATTAGACGATCTCATGGATGACGATGAGAGCGTATTTTACAGCTCCAGCGATATGTTAATTATGACTAGCCCAAGAAGAACTCTTGAGGTTTGGGCTATGCCTCTAACTCCAGATTTTGATTTGGCTAAATTTGAAAAATGGCTAGAAAAACAAGCTAGTGAATTCAATGTCCATATGAATGTTACCGGCATGAATCCAGGTTCTTTTAGATACCAAGAGTATTATGAAGTAACAGAACCTATTAAGAGCTTCTGGCACGAAATCGATACAACAATTGAAGTTGAAGATGGCCAAGATGGTGCAAGCTTAGGTTCAAAAATCCCAGGAACAATTAGAAAATTAACCCCAAGAGATGAGAGAATAGCTAGAGATTTCCCTCAGACTCAAACACGTGGTTACATGGACTTAGGTCAAACTTTCTCCTTCGTCGTTCATGATGAATTAGGATATATTTTTGGATATTTTGATGAGACAGATAGATTAATTGGATATCTATCGATGATGCCTGCTGGTTTTGATGCTTATGCTGTTGATGATATTTATGTATTGCCATCTAAGCGTAAACAGGGCGTGGGAGCCTCTTTAGCCAAGTACGCAGTAGGAATAGCTGCGAGTGAGGATTTAGCTACTTACTGGCCTATCGCTGAAGATGAGTTGGCACAACAAACTGCCAAGTCTGCAGGTTTTGAAGAAGTAGCAAGTAGAATTACTATACAAAATTTATAAGAGTAAAAAATAACGAGGTTTAATTTGAAGGTATTAATTGATACAGATGGGATATCGCAACTAGCGTCATCTACAAAAATTTATATGCGTGGTAGAAACATATTCAATGCGAAGCAAAGAATAGGGCCACTATATTACGATGCTAATAAATATGTTGTTTCTGCGAAGATTAGTTCACTGTCAGGAAATGTCTATGACACTTTCTTACAGTTAAATAGTAATGGAACTTTGGCGGGAGCTGCATGTAGTTGTAAGTCCTTTGGTATATACAAGGGGCCATGTAAGCATGTCATCGCGCTGTTATTTAATTTAACGGAAGTTGAACTCCCAGATGATGGGCAAGACCCATTGCCATTGAAAGAGGATGACTATCTATATGGTAGGCCAAGTTTGCGCCAGCCAATTCTATCTTTTGATGTATTAGAGAGAATTACAGGTCCAGATAAGAAGCGATCAAGAAGAGGTTCACGTCCACAAGCAAGTGGCCCAAGCAATAGAGATGGTGATTCAGAAAATGCTAATACCACTGCAAATACAGCTAATAGAACTGAAGAATTCCTGAAAGATGAAACTGTTGGAGGAGCTTCAGGTGAGAGTGAATTTGTCAAAATAAAACCAGGACAATCAAGAGTAGAAGCAGTTGAAGAAGAAGAGATTCAGATTGTAGATGTTAAACCTAGATTATCTGGTGGTGAAGAGTTAATTAAGCAATTAAAATTCTGGAGCCATAGAGAGGATAATTTAGATAATAGTTTAGAAGATGTACTAGCCTTAGACAGATTATGTTTATTTGAAATTACTGTGAGTTTAAGACCAGGACACTCAAATGACAGTCAACTATCTTTACGTGTTGGTGTTAAGGACCATTTGTATGTTGTAAATAGAATTGGTGAATTCTTAGAGAAAGTTAAGAGTAGAGAAGCGATTGAATTTGGTTCTTACTTTACTTGGCATAAGAAACAGACTCTAACTAAGAAACAAAGTGATTTCTTAACCTGGCTAGATCTACAGTTTAAGGTATCTCAAAATAGAGCTATTGCAGATATGACTGCAAATGAGATTGCGCTGTCACAAGATGCATTAGATAGTAAAACTATTAGCTTAAGTGCTGTGCAATTGAAGAGCTTATTTGAATTAAGCTTACAAAATGAGTTTGAGATTGATGTAAACCTAGAGCTCGGCAATAGGGAATTCCCAATGGTGTGGAGAACTAACTTGCCTAATGAGCTTTCTATTTTCATGGACTTAATTGAAGAGGATGAAGCTACAGACGAGCAGGAAGCGAGCGTGCAGAAGGCTGCATCAGAAGATGAAGAAACTAAACGTAATGAAAAAATTGCTCTTGACCTTCGCTTAAATAATGCTCACGTTAATGTCTTGCGATTAGACGATTTAGGTAGTATTAGAGAGTTCCAAAACTCGGTATTAATCATGCCTACATATGGTGTGCTCTTAATTGATTCAGTTCTTTACTATGTTGATTCTGAAGCGGATAGACTAACTTATTCAATAGCTGAAGTTTTAGCTAGAGAAAATGAGTCTGTGATCAAGTTAACAGCTCCAGAGACCTCCTACTTGATTGGTACCTGCAATGCGGTATTAGAAGATGCTAGCGATTTTGGAGTATCTCCAGCACTTGAAGAGATTTTAATAAATGAAAAATTAGCAACTAGAACATATTTAGATTATGACGGTAAGAGAGTTAATCTATCTGCCTTCTTCCACTATGGGAAATATAGTTTTAGACCAGGTTATGCAGAGAAGAAAATTATCTCTAAAGAAGATAACAACGATGTTGTCTTAATTAGAGATATTAGTTCAGAAAAATATTACACAAGACTGCTCTATGACTTAGGATTTAATGAAGCTAATTTAAAACAAGAAGAACTATCTATGCTCACTAAAAATGAGAAGGGTTCTTACATGGCCAACCAGTATTCATTGAGCGGCAATGAGAAGATTTTCCACTTCATTAAAGGAAATGTAGATAGTATTTCTGAGATTTCTAGATTACTAGCTACACCTGATTTCAAGAAGATTAATCTTCTTAAACCAGGAACAGCCAGCATGACTGTCGATATGAGTGCAGATGACGCATATATTAGATTAGAAATTAATATTGATGGTTTTGAAAGTAATGCAGTATCCAAGATTGTTCAAGCCTTCTTAGACGATAAGAAATTTATTAAATTAGATGAATATTCTTTTGTAGATTTAAGCATTGAAGATGGTAACTGGTCAGCTAGCTTAGAAGACCTTAAGAGCATGGTTAAAACTCTAGAATCTTGGGAAGTTAAGTGGGAAGATAATGCATTCTTAGTACCTAAGGTTAGAAGTTTATCTTTATTTGCTGCAATTCAAGATACAAATATTGAAGTTTCAAGTTCTGTTCAAAATGCGAGCGATGCTTGGAATAGATTAGTTGAGGATATGGAAAATCCATCTCTCAATGCTCCTGAACTTCCAGATGGTGTGGAAGCTACTTTAAGACCATATCAGGTGGAAGGTTTCCACTGGTTATCTTACTTAGAGAGATATGGCCTAGGCGGAATTTTAGCAGATGAGATGGGTCTGGGTAAGACCTTACAAACTCTTACTTTCTTGTGGTCACTGTATCAAAAAGAGGGTGGACGCTTCCTAATAGTTGCACCAACTTCCTTACTATATAACTGGCAGAAAGAAACTGAGAAGTTCACTCCTGGCATGAAGGCTAGAGTTATTACAGGTACTAAGCCTGAAAGAATTGATCAGTATCAACAGTTCGCTAAAGAGGATGGAATAATTATCGTATCTTACGGGCTTGTTCGCCAGGATAGAAAAGAGCTAGGTCAATTTACTTTTGACGCTGTTGTAATCGATGAGGCTCAAAATATTAAGAACCCAATGACTAAGACATCTAGAAATGTTAAGGCACTGAAGGCTAAACGTAGATTTGCACTTACAGGTACACCTCTTGAAAACCACATAGGTGAGCTCTGGTCTATCTTCGACTTCATCATGCCTGGATATTTATTCACCTACTCATCCTTCCAAGATAGATTTGGTATTTTGTTCAAAGCCCCCGAAGTCTCCAAATACAGCCGCGAGGAACTTGAGGCTCTAGATAAGGAAGAACTAGAAGAGATAGTAGATGGAAATTATCTAGCATCTAAAGCATCTAGAGAGAGCTTAAGACAATTAGTATCTCCATTCATTCTAAGAAGATTGAAGAAAGATGTTCTAGAAGAGTTGCCAGATAAGCTATCCAGCAATATTCCTGTTCCAATGACAGGACAACAACAAAAGATTTATAGAGAGCATTTAGCGAGAGCTAGAATGCAAATAGCTGAATATGAAGAATCTGACACTAAATACCAAAACCGTCAGCGTATGAATATTCTGGGAGAATTAACTAGATTAAGACAGATTTGCTGTCACCCATCTCTTTTCATGAATGATTATACAGGTGGTAGTGGTAAGCTAGAAGTGCTTGAAGACTTAGTAGAAAACCTAGTTTCACAAGGGCATAGAATATTGATTTTCTCACAATTTACTAAGATGCTATCTCTAATTAGAGAGCGTCAAGAAGCGTTAGATAGAAAAATATTCTATATAGATGGACAAGTAAAATCTGAAGAGAGATTAAGACTAGTTGATGAATTCAACTCAGGTGAAGGTGAAATCTTCCTAATCTCGCTTAAGGCGGGTGGTACAGGTCTTAACCTTACAGGTGCAGACGTCGTAATTCACTATGACCCATGGTGGAACCCAGCTGTTGAGAACCAAGCGACAGATAGAGCCCACAGAATTGGTCAAGAGAAGGATGTTCAGGTATTTAGACTAGTAACTATTGGGTCAATTGAAGAGAAGATACAAGATATGCAAAGAGCTAAAGAAGATCTCTTGGACGACATAGTATCGCCAGGGTCAACCTTCATTAACAGGCTCAACATGGACGATATTAAAGAACTATTTTTAGATTAGTTTGAGTTAGCGGTTGGCTAAATGCCAGACCCTCTAACTTAGGAGGATATGGTTTTGGATAATAATAAAAATTATGATGAACTCTTCGCCAAAGAAGAGGCATATTTAGAAGAAACTCTAAACTATTTAAGAGAGAGAATCTCATATTTAGTGAAGAATAATCTAAGACGTGAAGAAGAATCCATTGAATTGAAGAAAATGGCTTATGACCAAGGGCTCGAGATGAGAGAGACCGACGGTAACAGCCACTTCGATTCATCCATGGTGCAAAATGAACTAAGAGAATTAGCTGAAATTATTTATTACCAAAGCACAGAATACCAACTCCTAAGTCGCTTATACAATAGACCATTCTTCGGGCACATCGATTTCAAATTCGATGGTGACGAAGAAACTAACGAAATTTACATCGGTCTAAAAGATATAGTAGACACTGATCAATTAAAACAATATGCAGTTGACTGGAGAGCTCCAATAGCAAACCTCTACTACGACTATAATGAGTCAGGTCCTGCAAGCTATATAAATAACGAAAATGAAATAACTGGCCAGCTTGAGAATAAATTTCAGTTAGTAGTTGAGAAAGCTAAACTTAAATCTGTCTTAGATACAGCTGAACAAATCAATGATGAAGTTTTACAAATGATTCTAAGTCAGATGGGTACTGCTGGAATGAGAAATATTGTTGAGACAATTCAGGCTCAGCAAAATGAGATTATTAGATCTGAAATGAATAGAACTATTCTAGTTCAAGGTGTTGCAGGTTCAGGGAAAACCTCAATTGCTCTGCACAGAGCGGCCTATTTACTGTATCTAAATAAACATATGCAAGCGGAGGATATGATTCTAATATCTCCAAGCGCTTCATTTGCAGCTTACATTGCTAGTGTTTTGCCTAGTTTAGGCGAGAGAAATATCTCTTATATGACTATGGAAGACTTGATTAGGGATGAGCTTAGCGATGCCTTTGGCCGTTATGAGACATATAATTTTGAAGAGGCGACTCGTGAAAAACTACAAGCTCTTTCTGAATTTAACTTAATCGATGAGATTGATGAGTTTGTGGAATTTTTCACAGATGCTGTGTTTACACCTAAGAGCATTAAGCTAGATGAAGAGTTAGTCATTAGCGCTGGGCAAATTTCTAGGATGTATAAGCATAATTTCTCCTTTATCCCAAGTTTTGCGAGAGAGGCAGAAATGCTAGCTCAGATTAATGAAAATGTTCTAAGTAACGAGCAGTTCCAAGAGCATCAGGAGCAAATTACTGAAGAGTTAAGTGAGATGTATTTGGTTAAGACTTTGGACAAAGTCTACCGCATATTCACCGCCTGGCTAATTGAAAACAAAGGCTACTCAGCTGATTTATTTGTAGAAAAACAAGAAGAGACCTTCGATAAAGTAGACATGGGCTTAATGGCTCTTATTAAAGTTAAACTTTACGGTAAGTCAGACACCGACTGGGTTAAGCATTTAATTGTAGATGAAATGCAAGATCTCTTGCCAGTAGAACATGAACTCTTAAAACTACTATTCTCATCTCCAAGAACTGTCTTAGGTGATGAAAATCAGGCGGTTAGATATGAACTGCCAGAAGATTTCCTCAATAAATTAACTGAGCTTTATAAAAAGGATAAATTTAGAGTTGAAACATTTAGGCTGGATAAATCATATAGATCCACTAGCGAAATAACTAACTTCTCGAAGAAAATTATCAATGTAAATTCTATTCAAGCAATAGATAGACATGGGGAAGAAGTCCAAATTGTGGAACTAGCAGAAGGACAAGATAAAGAGTTGGCAAAAGAAATTTACCAAACTTTATTATCTTGGCGAGCAAAAGGCTTCAACAACGCTGCTGTAGTTGCAAAAGACAAGGATGAATTGTTATTCTTTAAAGAAGAATTGAATAGACTCATGAGTGAAGATAGCGATTCAGATAATTTTGTCTTAAATACCTATTTAAGAGATGAAGATGAGTTCGCAGTAACACTGACAGATATTGCAGGCTCAAAAGGTATTGAATTTGATGGAGTAATCATTTTAAATGCCAACAAAAACAATTATAATACTAACTTAGATAGGACAAAACTTTATGTCGCTTGTACAAGACCGCTGCATGAACTAAAGATATATTCACTAGGTGAATTATCTGAATTCTTAGATTGTTAATTTTAGGAGGAAAAATTGTCAATATTAGATTTAGATATTAATCCAGTAAATCCTTCTAATCCTGCTATGCACGAAAGTGAGTCAGGTTCAAGTAATAAATTGCTTGAGCTATGTTTAAGATTTGGCTCTATGATGAATGAGTCAGGTGCAGAGAGTGCTAGAACTGAAGATAGTATTGAACGAATTCTTAGTGCATATGGCTCTGAGAATGTATCAGCATTTTCCTTACCAACATTAGTTTTAATTACATTTAAGGATCAAGATGGAATTATCTTAACAAGCTCCAAGAGAATTGGTTCACAAGAAGATAATTTTGAAAAGATTGATGCTTTAAATAATCTATCCAGAGAGCTTGTAAATGAGCAAAAATCCTTAAGTTATTTTGAAACTGAGTTAGATGCTATTGCTGAAGTAGATAAAAGAGATTTGGTTATTAAATCTTTCTTAGGAATTATTTTCGCATCAATTGGGTTTAACTTTATTTTTGGTGGTGACTTTATAAATATGCTCGGTGTATTGATTGCATCGACATCCACTGCCTTCGTCAATACTCTGCTTTCTAGAGCTGAAATCAATAGTACATTTAATAATTTTACTTCAAGTTTTGTAGGTAATATTATTGTTGGTGCTTTAAGTAGTTATACCTTCTTAATTAACAACGTTAGTGCAGCGAGTATCGCTATCTTGATGGGTCTGGTGCCTGGAATGATGCTTACCAATTCAATTAGAGAGATACTTTCTAAAGGATATACTTCAGGACTTAATAAATTGGCAGAAGGTATATTTGTTGCTGTGAGCTTGGCGATGGGGTCTGCTTTTGCCCTGATGATTACAAACTTAGGAGGTTAAGATGGAAGAACTAGGTTCATTTTTAGTAGTTTTCATAGCAGTTATTCTTGCAACCATTGGTTATACCATGATTTATAAAGCTCCTAGACGTGTCTTACTCCACTGTATTATTGCAGCACTTTTAGGTTGGTACGCAAATGATATAGCAAATGTTTATTTTAATTTAGGAAGCATTGTAGCAGCTCTAGTAGCATCCATGGTTGTTGCCTTATACTCTGAAATAATGGCAAGAGTTGTAAAAGTACCTGTCAGTATAATTATGATTATCGGTGTTTTACCGCTTGTTCCTGGTTCCACAATCTATTTTACAATTGAAGCTCTGATTCAAAATGAATTATCTAATGCTCTAAGCTTAGGTTTAGAAGCTATTGGTATCGCACTTGCACTAGCTATGGGAATGATGGTTGTTTCTACTTTCGTGCAAATTTATTTTAAGACTCTAAAATTTTTAAGAACTAATAGGAAGAAGCCCGCAGATGAAACTCTTTTAATCGACATTGAGGAAGAAGAGGACGAATTTCCGGACAGTTAGTTCTAGATAATTAAATATTAAAGGAGAGTGTTATGAGAAGAAATGAGTATCCGCGTCCGCAATTAGTGAGGAAGGATTGGTTGAATTTGAATGGAGAATGGGACTTCGCCTTTGATGAAGAAAATCAGGGTCTTAAAGAGTTATGGTATAAGAATTCTTATGACTTAGATAAAACTATTGAAGTTCCTTTTACCTTCCAGTCAAAATTAAGTGGTTTAGAAGACAAGCGTCCAACAGAGGTAGTTTGGTATAAGAGGACTTTTGCACTTGCTGAAAACTTGGGAGAAGATCGCCTAATCCTACATTTTGGTGCAGTAGATTTCGAAGCTAAAGTATTTATTAATGGTCAATTAGTAGGTGAGCATGTAGGTGGTAGTACTCCTTTTAGTTTTGATATAACTAACTTAGTAGATGAATCTTTAGATCTGCAAACTATAACCTTAAGGGCATATGACCCAAGATATGATCAAACAATTCCTCGTGGTAAGCAAACCTGGCATGAAGAATCTCACTCGATCTGGTATACAAATACTACTGGTATTTGGCAAAGTGTCTGGCTAGAGCGTGTCCCTAAGACTTATATCAAGAGTGTATTTTATGACACTGATATAGACAATGGACAAGTTAAATTAAGAGTCCATTTAAATAAATTCCTAGAAGGGCTAAAGCTTGAATATAAGATTCTAAATAAAGGTGAAACTATAGCAAGTGGTAGTTTCAATCCACGCTCTACTAGTGATGAAATCACTGTTGAACTATTCCAAAGAGACATTAATAGGAAAGTATTCCACGGCCATTTCCTATGGTCACCAGAAAATCCAAATCTTTTAGATGTAGAAATTAGATTAACTAAGGATGGCACAAGTCTTGATGAGATTGAGTCTTACTTTGGTATGCGTAAAGTTCATACTGAAAATGGCATGCTCTTCTTAAATAATAGACCTTACTACCTGAGACTTGCTTTAGACCAAGGTTATTGGCCAGAATCTATTATGACTGCGCCAGACGATGAAGCATTCAAGAAAGATATTGAGTTAGCTAAAGGTCTTGGTTTCAATGGTGTTAGAAAACATCAGAAGGTTGAAGATCCACTATTCATGCATTGGGCTGATAAAATAGGTTTCCTAGTCTGGGGTGAGTCCGCTTCTGCCCAATATTTTAGTGAAAAAACAGTTGATTTAATTAGCCAAGAATGGAAAGAAATTGTTGAACGTGACTATAACCATCCATCAATTATTGCTTGGGTTCCATTTAATGAAAGCTGGGGAGTAAATGATATATCTAGAAATAAGCAAGAGCAGCACTTCACTCAAGCTCTATACCATTTAATTCATGCACTAGATACTACAAGATTAGTTATCTCTAATGATGGTTGGGAGCACACCAAGAGCGACATAGTTTCTGTCCATAATTACTCACATGGTCAAATCGAAGAAGAGCGAAAATTTGCCAGATTTAAGAAAGATACAGATGAACTTGAAGGTATTCTTGCAAGTGTTGCAGCAGATAGAGGCGTCTTCGCAGAAGGTTTCGGCTACGAAGGCCAACCAATAATGATGACTGAGTTTGGTGGAGTTGGATTTAAGTTTGGCGAGCAAGAAGGTTGGGGTTACACAAATGCCAAGAGTGTCGATGAATTCGTAGCGGAATACAAGAGAATTGCTGAAGTTCTATTAGATTCAAGTAGCATATCTGGTTTTTGCTACACCCAACTGTACGATGTAGAGCAAGAGATAAATGGTCTGCTAACTTATGACAGGCAGCCTAAATGCGATATGGATGAAATCAAGAAGATAAATGAAGCATTCGCAAGTAAACGTGTAAGGCTTCCTTAGAATTTGCACTTTACTTTGGCCAAAGCAAAGTTTTTAAGAATATAACATTTAATTAAAGAATAAATCCTGCTTAGCAGTTAGAATTAATTAAAGAACTTTATAAAATAAGTTAGGAGTTAGTAATGGCAAAAACAGATATATATGAAAGAAGTAGATTAGCTATTAATCCTTCTTCATTGAGTGTAGAAGAACGTGATGCTTTAGATAAGGTATCTTTAGTTTTAGATATAGAGCTAAGTACTATGGATGGCATTGCTTTGACCACTAAAAGAAGCGCTGGAAATGAGTTAGTCGTTGAGTTCGTTGGAAGTGACGAAATAATGATTTCTTATCCAGATATAAGAGCTTTTGCTAGAGGTTTATCACACCTGAGAGATGTCTTAGAGCGCGGGGTAGCGGTAAGAGAACAAATTCATTTTGAAGATTTAGGATTTATGGTTGATCTATCTAGAAATGCGGCACTAACAGTAGATAGCATTAAACTATTGCTAAATTACTTAGCAGTTATGGGGTATAACAACTTATTCTTATACATTGAAGACGTGTACGAAGTAGCAGATTATCCATACTTCTCATACCAAAGAGGTACATACACACAAGATGATTTAAGAGAGATTGATGATTATGCAGACAGCTTAGGAATTGAAGCGATTCCATGTATGCAAACTCTCGCTCACTTGAAAAACACCTTGCGCTGGCCACATTCACGCGGCATGAAGGATACTGAAGATGTACTTTTAGTTGGTGCTGATAAAACTTATGAATTTATCGCTGCTATGTTGAAGTCATTGAGTGAATCTTTAAGAACAAGAAGAATCCACATAGGTATGGATGAAGCTTGGAGATTAGGTCGTGGTGTATACCAAGACATTAATGGACCTGAAGAAGGTTATAAGATTTTTGAGAAACACTTAAAGAGAGTTATTGAACTTTGTGATGCTGAGAACTATGAGCCAATGATTTGGTCAGATATGTACTTTAGATTTGCATCCAAACACCACTCATACTACGACATGGAATCACCTCTTACAGAAGAGATGAAGGCTGCAGTCCCTCAAGGTGTAGATTTAGTTTACTGGGATTACTACAACACTAAAGCTGAAGTAGTTAATGAGATGTTGAGTAGACATAATGAAGTTAACGATAATGCCTGGTTTGCAGGTGGTATTTGGAACTGGAATGGTATTAAGACTAACCATGGAGTTATGTTTAGAACTACTGAAGTAGCTATAGATGCTGCTAAGAAACAAAATATTAAGCATGTAATGACAACAGCATGGGGAGACAATGGTGCTGAAACTAGTGTGTTTGAAGCTCTGTTAGGCGCACAGTACTTGGCTGAAATATCTTGGAATGATAAGTTGATTACTCGTTCAGAAACTGTTAGAAGATATAGCATTTCTACTGGTAGCGATGGTGAAGCCTACTACAACATGCGTTTCTTCGATGAAGTTCCAGGTGTCGAGAAAGATAATTTAACTATGCTTAATCCAAGTAAGTATATCCTCTGGTCAGATGTATTAAATGGGCTATTTGATGCACATATTAATCCAATGGCAAGTGAGTTAATTACACACTACAGCGCTCTTGCAGATTATTATGATATTAAAGCTAATAACACTAGTGACCAAAACAGACTCTTCTTCTTGCAGTCAGCTCAATTAGGAGATGTTCTAAGTAGAAAAGTTAAATTAACTGCGGAATTGAGATCTGCATATCTATTAGGTGAGAGAGTTAAATTGCAACACATTGTTGATTTCGACTTGCCTGAGCTAATTGCAGCAATGACAGATTTACAAGCTTTCACATTATCAATTTGGTATTTATACAATAAGCCGCAAGGTAGTGAAGTTATTGATATTAGATTTGGATCAACAATTACTAGATTGAAGACTGCTCTAGATAGAGTGGATGGCTATTTGAAGGGCGTTTATGATCTTCTCCCTGAATTAGAGCAAGATAGATTGTCATATGATGGTCGTTCTGTAGAAGAGCTAGCTGAAAGACCACACATTAGATTAAATACATGGAATAATATTGTTTCAGCGAACCCTGTGTAGGTTTTTAAATATTTAGAATTAATGCAGCCTTTCCAATTGGAGAGGCTGTTTTGCTACTCTCTGATAAGTTCAAGTATAAGGGCTGGTTCAACTACTTGCGATGGATATGATTCCATAATCATTGTGTTTTGAGATGAGTTTATAGCTATCAAATCCATTGTTTCAAACCTCATTATTATTGATGCTCGTACTTGGAAACATATCCAAAATTGATTGTCGTTTGTGGGAACATATCAACAGCTTTTATTTATACTTCAGTGGAAGCTTTTTTACTGAAACCTCTATCGGTTTCATATTCTTTCGTCAACAGCCTCTTATATGATCGATCAATTAGTAAAGCCCCGATAGGTGCTGTTATGATTATTGATACAACTGCTACCGTTAAAATAATCTCTCCAGAAACTAACCCCATCGCCAAAGGTAACCCGCCAATAGCTGCCTGAACCGTTGCTTTAGGCATATAGGCAAATCCTGAAAAAATTCTCTCTTTGTAATTCAATTTTGTTCTTATGAGACTCATATAAACTCCCACTAATCTAAATAATATCACGCCAATTATTAGTAGAATCGATAAAAAACCAGCATCTAAAGCATACTTTATATTAACAGTTGCACCTACAAGCACAAAAAGTAGCACCTCTGCCCCAACCCACAATTTTGAAAACTTTCCTGCAAGGCGTTTAGATACTTCATATTTTTTTTGTTGAACAGATGCCCCTAATGCCATTACAGCCAGTAACCCAGAGAATCCAACAACCCCAGTCATTGAATGCTCCAATGTAACAAGTAAAAATGATACCGAAAGAATAATGATCACTTTGCCAGTATCTCTGATGTGAAATTTACTAAATAAAAACGAAAGTACTAGTCCTACTATGACTCCACCCGCCAGACCCAAGATAATCGATGTGGGTATAGTTAAAAAATGGGCAGGGGTAATACTACCACTCTGGGCCAATCCCGTAAAAGCAGTAAAAAGCACAATTACAAAAACATCATCTACTGAAGCCCCAGCCATAATCATTTGGGGTATACTTTTATCTCTACCATAACCACTTTCCATTAGCTTAAGCATTCGTGGAACTATAACAGCAGGCGAAACGGCTGCAACAACTGTACCCATTATTGCAGCATCCAAAAGGCTAATTCCTAAAAGCTTTGGGGCTAAAAGTAACATACCAATAATTTCAAAACAAGCTGGGACAAAACACATAAGTATCGCAGGACGACCCACTTTTTTTAAATCTCTAATATCAAGATTCAGCCCTGCTCTAGTTAATATGATTATCAAAGCTATTTGCCTTAAATCTGTTGATGTTTCCAAAATAACAGGATCAAGTAAGTTTAATACATAAGGTCCTAATAAAATACCAGTCAAGAGCATTCCTAGTAACTTTGGCAGTTTAAATTTTTCAAATATCTTCCCAAGCGCCATACCGCTTAAGAATATTAGTGCAAGTGATAACAACATATAATTCTCTCCCATCTTTACGTAGGCAATAAAAAAGCCGATGAGCCTGCGATATTTTGTCGCAGAAGTCATCGCTTTACAAGCGGTTTAGGTTATTAACCAAGGGAGAACTTCATTCCCATTTAAATACATTATTATATATGATATTATTTGTCAATCGAAAATTTGACTTCTTAATCATTCTAATTCTTTAACTATTTCAGTATTTCTATCTGCGGTATTCTAAGGAACTGACTCTTTTAGTCAATTTTATCCTTAATGCTTTTTGCTTTATAAATAGTATTTTGGAATCTTCTTTGCATTTCTTCCTCTAACTCATTATCGTAGTCCTTTGTATGCTTATGCATTGCATTAATAAAATCTTCAAAATAAGGCACCTCATCAAACAGATTTCTATTTTCAACGAAGAAATTATAGATTTCTCTGTAATAAACCACAGTGTATTTTTCACCGCATGAAA
>CAZVJQ010000008.1:0-58551 GCA_964627125.1 uncultured Fastidiosipila sp.
AACTAATATGCCACCAATATAATTACACTTAGCCTCAATTGAGGCTATTTTTTATCCATGATTTCTTTCAAATCTAGCCTTATTGTCTTCTAAATAGATTTCATAGACTTCTTCATCTAGGACAATATCGAATGTACCAACCCACTCGATGACATTATCTTCAGTCCACTTACGTTTGAATCGATATAAGCCATCTTCCATATCAGTTGAGAAAATTCCACCTGTATCGTAGAATTCATAGCCATTGTTGCAGCAGTATTCAATTTCATTGAAACGTAAAAGAGCACTTTGTTCTAAAGATTCATGTATTGGATCTGCACCATACAAGTATATACCGGTATTTCCATAAAGTAACATTAGTGAACAAGCTAAAATTGTATCTTCATGCTTAGCGAAGATTACACGCACATCTTCTCCAAAAGCATCATAGAGTCGTTCGAAGTACTCTTGTCCTCTATAACCTAAATCTTTATTTTCAGACATATCTTTTGTCAACTCGGCAAAAGTCGCCATGTCTTCTCTTTTACCTTCAAATATTTCAACTTCATTTCTAATAGCCTTACGTACATCACGTCTTGTCTTAGAAGGCAAGTCCATTAGCATCTCTTCAGATGTTCTACCATTTATGTCTAACATTAATGACATTGGATATTGAGTTAGTTTATAACGCTCTTTTTGAATTGGATAATCTGTATCTTCATATAGCTCATAGAGCTTCTCGTCTTTTTCAACTTCTGGGTCAATTCTGACTAAGAAAACATTGTTTTCGGCTGCATAAGCCTTCACTTCATCGAATAGTTCAATTACAAGATCACGATCGTAAATATCGCAAACAGGTCCTCTTGTTGCTAGCATTAATCTTTTATTTGTTAGTGAGTCATTTATTGACAAGGTTGATAAAGCAGCAACAATCTCACCATCTCTTTCAATATAGAAATACTCTGGATCCCAATTGCTCTTTACTTTCGCCCATCTGATATCTTGGTAAAATTTACCATGTTTTGAATTTCTAACGAACTCATTATATCTCTCTAGTTCAGCAGGATTATTTTTATCTAATAACATATACTTCTCCCCTATTACGTTCCAATGATTATACTATCAGATGAATTAAAATTAAACCGTTTTTATGTTCTTACTCATGCTTCATTATGCTAAAATTGCTCTACAGATTAGTTTTAAGGGGAATAATATGAACTTTTTGCCAGTTATTTTAGGAACAGATTTAAATACATATGGTGTAGCTAGAGCCTTCCATGAGGCTTATGGGATTACTAGTCAAGCCTTTGGGTCAGCTAAGCTTATTCAGACTTTGCACAGTAAAATAGTGGAAGTAACCGCTGTTGATGGTTTTGCTGATGATGAAGTTTTCTTAGAAACACTTGTAGCATTTGGATTAGAAAATAAAGGTACTGATTTAATTTTATTTGCAGCAAGTGACAACTATGCCCAAAGAATTTTTAAGCACCAAGACGTATTATCTGAATTTTATTTCATACCTTATTTAGATGCTGCAGATGGTATTAAGTATGGTGTGAAAACTGACTTCTATGAGCTATGTGAGAAATTTGATATCCCTTACCCTAAAACGATTAATGTAAATGCTGATAATTACTTAGAACATCAAAATAGCATTGATTATCCAGTCATTCTAAAATCTTCAGAAACTCCAGATTATTTCAATATGGATTTTGAAGGTAAGGAGAAAGTATATATAATCCATGATGAAGTAAGATATATAGAAGTTTGTGAAATGATTTATGGTGCTGGGTATGGCCATGATATGTTGCTACAAGACTTCGTCCCTGGCAGTGATACAGATGAATATGTAATCAATGCATATGCTGATAGAAATCATGAGCTAAAGTTACTATCTGTTGGACGTAATCTACTAAGTGACCCAGACCCACTACTTAAAGGTAATTACTATGCAATTACTAATGCAAATGAAGAAGACCCAAGTGTAGCTGCTATCTATGAGAATGTTGCAATACTATGTAAAGAAATGAATTTCAAAGGCTTATTCAACTTCGACATAAAATGGGATAGTGTTGCGAAGGAATTTAAGTTCTTCGAAATGAATATGCGCCAAGGTTATTCTTCCTTCTTTTCAGTTGTAGCTGGTGCTAATTTTGCTGTACCTATAGTCAATGATATATATGGAATTGAAGCAGATATAATCAAAAATGATAGAGAATTTATCTGGATTAATTGTCATAAGAAGGTATTTCATAAGGTGATGAAAGATAATTTACCTGAGCTATATGCAGAAGTAAGTCACATTGATAATATTAAGAAGACTATGGACTACTCTAAAGATAAGTCAATCCAGAGAAGGTTAGCAATTGCCAACTTCTACAATAGGCGTGATCAAGTGTTGTTAGATGCCTTTGAGTAGGACCTTTAAGATCTTATAGATAAAATTTTCTATATTTGATATTATATTTACCAATAGGGGCGTACTACTTCGGTTTGCGCTTGAAGAGTCGGATTCGTCCGGCTCTTTTTATTTTGTGATATATCAAGCAACTAGATATAAAAAACTAACCTTATTAAGATGACTTTTCGCCCAACTCATTAAGATTAGTTTACTAAATAGAAAGTTTTGTAAGCAAACCCGCCTATACATTATCCTCATCCCAAGTATCAGTCATATCGTACATGTGCCATAACATTCCAAAATTATCACTTGGACCAAATGTTCTACGAGATATCTCAAAAATCTTACCGTTCTCATCTTTCTTAAGATAAATGAGTCCTGGCATCTGATGAGTTTCACTAATAAATCCTAAGTTCTCGAAGAATTTATTCTCATGTGCTGAGACCATTGGGAACTGCCAATTACGATTTGTGTGTATCTTGATCTGATTATCAGTATTTTCTTTAGAAGCAACAACGAAGGCTAATTTCTCTTTAATTCTGTGGTATGAGTCACTAAATCCATCTGCCCAAATAGTGCAATATGCGCATCTAGTTCCCATATTGTATATTAATACTAACTTGTTCTTATCACCGAAAAGTTCATCTAGAGTGACTTCATTTTCTTTATGATCTAAGAAAACATCTGACTCTACTACAACAGGTTCTAGATTTTTACGAGCTTCATCCAACTGGATAAATGCTTGTAGAGCTTGCATATCTAACTCATGAATTTCTTCTTTACTTGACATAATACCCTCCTATAAGGCTTCCTCGTGCTTATTTATTCCATACTTCTCATCTAAAAATTCAATAGTACCTTCCATCATTTTGACGAGCACATCCTGGTTAATATCCTCAAGCTTCTTCACATAAATACAAGCTTTACCCATCTTGTATTTACCTAAATCTTCTAATAGATAATCATGTTCCGGGTCACCTGAATATGTATAAAGTGAGATAGCTGTTTTTCTTGGAGAGAATCCAATCAATGGCCAGTCACCTTCTTGTGTGCTTCTTTCTGACTTATAGTGGTAACTTCCAAATCCAATAATAGATGGACCCCACATCTTCGCAGGATATCCACTGACTTCTTCCATAAGTTTGACCAGTTCATGACTATCTTTTTTCTTTTGCTCTGTGTTAGCAAAACTGTCGATGAACTCGTAGACATCACCATCATGTTGTTTAGTTTTAATTTCTGCCATGCTAAGCCTCCTTTTAGATTTATTAAAGCATAGATGCATGGCTTTGACCGTGAAAAAATTTTGAACAATATTAGGCACAAAAAATGGAGATGTAGTAAATTCCACAGCTCCAAAAATATTCTATGTAAGATTTAATTAATTCCAGTTCTCTCTGTATGTAGCAATGTTTTGCTCATGCTCTGCTAAGTTTCTGGCAAAAGCCGACCTGCCGTCTATACCCGTTGCAACGAAGTAGAACAAGTCAGTCTCTTGGGTATCAGGATAGAGCGCTGCTTGGATAGCTTCAAGTCCTGGGTTAGAAATTGGACCAGGTGGCAAGGTATCGTACATATAAGTGTTATATGGATTATCGATATTTGCTTGATCTTCACTAACAGCCCAAACTGTATCTTCTCCTTCAAGCTTCAATAAGTAGTTAATTGTAGCATCAGATTCAAGACCCCAACCATTGTCTAAACGATTATGGAATACTCTAGAAATCTTGTACTGATCTTGGATATGACCACTCTCAGCCTGGATAACTGATGCGAGTGTAATAACCTCATCCAGAGTCATACCTATCTCAGCCGCTCTTTCAAGGTACACTTCATCAATTCTATTGCTTGTATTTCTAAGTAATACATTAATGATTTCACTTTCAGAAGCATTCAAGTCAAATTGATATGTATCTGGGAATAGATAACCTTCTAGATCATAAATTCTACCCTCAGCCTCAGTTGGGATATTTTGTACGAAGCTATAGTTAGTAAATTCAGATGGTGAGTTTACTAATTCATCCATAACTTCTTCATCGAAGTTTACGCCGTTCTCTCTAAGAATTCTCTTAATATCAATATAAGCAGAACCTTCAGGGAAAGTTACCCAAGTAGTTTCTGCAGGTTTAGATAAGTTAAACATTATCTCGTTATAGTCCATACCCCTTAAAACGAAGTGGGTACCTCTCTGGTACTGGCCATCAAAACCATTAATGGTTGCCATGATAACAAATGGAAGTGCATCATCTATAACTTCTTTTTCAACTAATTGTTCAGCAATAGCTTCTGAATCATCACCATAGTTAATGAATATTTCTACAGCACCTGGAGTGTCTTGTCTTACATGAACTGGTAATTCAACATTGTCTTCTTCGGCTGTTGTCTCACCGATCAATGCTTCAGAACCTTCTGTGTCTGTATTTTGATTCAATTCTTGTTGCATGGAGGCAGACGCAATAGCTGAAGCCTTCACATCTTGGTCCATGATGAATTCATATCCAACTCTAAAACCAAATAGTAAGGCTAGTAATAGTAATATTACAACTGCAACTACAGCAATTATTGTCCTTATTCTTTTTGATAACATAATCTTATCCTCTTTAATTAGCTAGGTTTATTATAGCTAATTTCTCTTCGCTTTGGAAACTGCTTTCTTACGCATGTCAGTGTTGAGAATTTTCTTACGAAGACGTATGTTCATTGGTGTTACTTCGATTAGCTCATCATCTTCTACGAATTCTAAACATTGCTCCAAGCTCATTCTGCTAGGTGGAGTTAAGGTAAGAGCATCATCTGATCCGGATGCACGAACGTTTGTAAGATTCTTTTTCTTATTAACGTTGACATCTACTTCATCAAATTTATTGGTTCTACCAACAATCATACCTTCGTAAACTCTCTCACCAGGGCCGATGAATAATTCACCTCTGCTCTGTGCTCCATGGAGTCCATAAGCTACAGAGTCACCTGTCTGAGTTGCAACTAGAACACCTTCAGATCTAGTTTCAATCTCTCCACGCCATGGTGCAAAATCTAGCAAGTTCGTATTCATAATTCCATTACCCTTAGTGTCAGTTAGGAATTCATTTCTGTATCCTATTAAACCACGTGATGGTATATGGAAAGTTAATTTACTGTAACCTGTGTGAGACTGAGTCATTTCTTGCATCTCTGCCTTACGGTTAGCCATTTTCTCAATAACGTTACCTACATAATCTGCTGGAACTTCTATATAAACTTCTTCAATAGGTTCATATAACTCTCCATCGATTCTTTTTGTAACTACTTGAGGTTTAGAGACTTGTAATTCATAACCTTCTCTACGCATATTCTCAATTAAAATGGATAAAGATAATTCACCTCTACCTTTAACGATGAATGCTTCAGAGCTATCAGTTTCTTCAACCTGCATGCTGACATTTTTCTCCATCTCTCTTGCTAAACGATCACGGATGTGTCTGGAGGTTAAGTACTTTCCTTCAGTACCTGCAAATGGTGAGTCATTAACACTAAATGTCATAGCAATTGTTGGTTCATCTATCTCAACAAACTCTAGTGGTTCAATATTTTCTGTATCGGATAAAGTCTGTCCTATCTCAACATCAGTAATACCAGCAACAGCAATAATCTCTCCAGCATTAGCACTTTCGATTTCCACCTTGCCTAAGCCCTCAAATCGCATCAATTTAGCGATTCTTCCGGTTGAATGCCCTTCTTCACCTAATTGAGATACAGCAACTTGTTGCCCTGTTTTAATGCTTCCTCTTTCAATTCTACCGATTGCGATTCTACCTAAGTAAGTATCGTAATCGATATTAGAAACTAGGATTTGCAAGTCACCATCTAAATCAACATTAGGTGCTGGAATTTCTGAAAATACCATATCGAAGAGAGCTTCCATGTCGCCACCATTAGCAACAACTTCTGGAACCTCATCTAGTTCAGCAACAGCATAACCATCTCTACCTGATGCAAACACATGTGGGAAGTCCATTTGCTCATCATCTGCATCTAAGTCAATAAATAAGTCTAATACTTCATCTATAACTTCTTCAGGTCTAGCATCTGGTCTATCTACTTTATTTACAACTACACATGCCTTAAGTCCAAGTCCTAGTGCCTTCTTCAAGACAAATCTAGTTTGAGGCATTGGTCCATCAAATGAATCAACTACAAGTAGTACCCCATCTACCATCTTTAAGACACGTTCAACTTCACCACCAAAATCCGCATGCCCTGGTGTATCTACAATATTAATTCTGTGATCACCATGTTGAACAGCAGTATTTTTAGCCATAATGGTAATACCACGTTCTTTTTCTATATCATCTGAATCCATAACTCTTGAAACAATGTGTTCATTTTCATGATAAGTTCCAGATTGTTTTAGCATGCTATCGACAAGTGTTGTCTTACCATGGTCAACGTGAGCTATAATCGCTATATTTCTTAATTTTTCAATTGATTTTTCCATATTTTCCTTTTGTTTTATACGATTTCCATGCTCAAATAATCTTCGATTCGTTTGCATCAATAACTACCGCGCCAAAGTGCGCGCACTTACTCACCCTAGTATCTCAATATTATTTGAACAATTAATTAGAAAGATTTTTCACTTCTTTCAAGATTTATTGATTTTCCAAGACTTAATTTTACTACTTACTTTCTATATCGTCGCTCTTATTTTTATTACGCAAGAATAGTCTTATTGTTGTACCTGTAAAATCAAAGGCTCTTCTCAATTGATTCTCTAAATATCTCTCATAGCTAAAGTGCATTAATTCAACGTCATTAACAAATAGAGCAAAACTAGGCGGAGTTGAAGCAACTTGTGTTGCATAAGTAATCTTAAGTCTTCTACCCTTATATCCTGGAGCTTGAAGCATCTGCTGTGCATCCCCGATAATGTCATTTAAGCGACCTGTAGAAACTTGTCTATTTGCATTTTCCCAAACATAATTAATCTCTTCGAATAATTTATCTACACGACTACCAGTCTTAGCAGAAATAAATACAATCGGCGCATATGGCATAAATGCAAATACTTCTCTAATACGATTTACCATTTCTTTATGCTCGTAAGCCTTCTCATCTTGTGGTAAATCCCATTTATTTACACAAATGATAATCGCTTTACCCGCATCATGAGCTAAACCTGCAATCTTAGTGTCTTGCTCTGTTGGCCCTTCAGTAGCGTCAATTAGCATTAGACACACATTAGCCTTCTCAATAGCTACATTAGCTCTAAGGACGGAATAACGCTCTAATTGATCATCTATTCTTGACTTCCTACGCATACCCGCAGTATCTACAAGAATATACTTACCATGTTCATTTTCTATAGGAGTATCAGTTGTATCTCTGGTAGTACCTGCAACGTTAGTAACAATCGCACGCTCTTCTCCAGATATCTTATTAACTAATGATGATTTACCAACATTAGGCTTACCGATAATAGCAACTCTAATTTGCTCATCGTCATCTTCGCTCTCATCACTATCAGGAGTCATCTCCTTAATCTGATCAAGCAAGTCACCGATACCTAAACCTTGTGCAGCTGAAATTGCTGCAACTTCAGAAAATCCTAATTGGTAGAAGTCATAAAAACTGTCAGGTAGCGATGTACCATCTGCCTTATTTACAACAACAATAATATCCTTATTGCTCCTTCTTAGCATGTCAGCAACTTCAAAATCCACAGCATGCAAGCCCTCTTTACCATCTACCATAAAGAGAATAATATCAGCCATCTCGATGGCTATTTCTACTTGTCTGCGCATTTGTTGTAATAGCGGGTCCTTAGATAAAGGTTCCAAACCACCTGTATCAATTAATGTATATTCTTCGCCCAACCATTCAATCTTCTCGTAAATTCTATCTCTTGTAACACCTGGTGTGTCAGAAACGATAGAAACTCTCTCACCGACTAAATAGTTAAAGAAGCTTGATTTACCTACATTAGGTCTACCAACAACTGCAATTACTGCTCTATCCATTTATAGATCTTCCTTTCTTATTTCCACTAATAAAAATCTCCTAATTTGCTAATGTTTTTTGCTGGTCAAAGCCACCAAACTCTAAGATTTTAAACACTCATTAGTCTAATTATATTCTATTTTTATAAGCAGAAAAAAACAGCGTAAGAATTTGCACCCTTCGCTGTCTAATTTCCATATAAAGTTTCGTATATAAGTAAATTAGTTAACTTCTAATACTTCAACGCCCTTATAGTATCCACAACTCTTGCACATTTGATGTGATTTTCTTAATTCGTGACATTGTGGGCACTCAACTAAATTAAGTGGTTTTAATTTCCAGTTGGAATGATGTCTTCTTGTTCTTGCCTTAGACCATCTTCTTTTTGGTACTGCCATGTTTATCGCCCCTTTCCCTATAGGTTTATATATTTTATATCAATTCTAAAATCTTAGCTATATACTTTTACAACAAATCTTTAAGTTTGTCAAATTCAGATCGCACAGAAACTGTTTCTTCTACTGTATTTTCTACCACGCAATCGTGGTTTTCTTCATCTCTCTTACCACAATATACGCATAATCCCGGACAATCTTCACTACAACGTACTACAATAGGTAGATTTAAGCTTACAATATCCTGAATAAATTTAGATAAATCTACTTTACTACCATTGTGGAATAAAAATTCAGATTCTTCTACTACACCATCATATTGGAACTTCTCATCTAATTTCTTAGACTCATATGGATCGTACTGTGGTGGATAAATATCTTCAGTTATATCAACTGTCTCTACAGATGTCACATGCTCCAAACAAATATCGCAATCTGCCTGCCATGTATATTCAATAGTTCCTGTCATTAATATTATTTTTGCTTCCCCTGGCCAAAGCACCAGGTCATAATTTACGCCTTCTGGAAAATGAAATTCATCTGTTATGGTTACTTCTGCATTACCATAAATATTAATTGGCTCTGGATCATGTTTACCAGCTTTTGCCAATAAAGATCTTATATTAACTTTTTGCATATTCCCCTCCTATATTTCTTTATACCTTATTGCTACAGAGTTTGACACAGGCTCTTGGTCTAAAAATATCAAATCGTAGACGATAGTGACTTCATAACTGTCCCTATTCTTATGTGAGTAATTTGGCCATTTTATCTTCTTAGTGTCATAAATTAGCTCTAAGCGACCATAGTCTGTATTGTAATAAGTCCTGTGTGTCTTACCTTCAGAAAATTCTATGGATAATCCTTGTTTAGTATAACGTCTGACTTCAATTGATTTATTCACAAAATCTATCTTTAAGCTAGAATTAACCTCAATTCCATCATCATCTGTGGACTTATAAATAAGTCTAACGTTGTCATCAGATTTATAAAGTTTTGCAAGAGTTTGCTCCTTAATGAAGTCTTGCTGTTTATTACTGAGACTCTGATTATTGGTAATTCTGAGATTTACATCTATGTAATTACTAGCCTTGGACATTTATCTTCCTTTTATTATCCTCATAAGCTTCGAATGCTAAATTTATAATTTCTGTAAGTAAGTCTTCTAATGGGTAAGCTTCATACTCCCAAGCGGATGGGAATAAACTGATATCTGTAAATCCTGGAAGTGTATTAATCTCATTGAAGAATATTTCACTCTCATCTGCAGATACGAAGAAATCTACCCTTGCGTAGCCTTCGCAAGCTAACATTGTATACACTTCTTTAGCATAATGCTGTAACATTTCAATAGTCTTGGCTGATATCTTAGATGGGATATCTAGGCTGGAGCTATCGTCTATGTATTTAGTCTCATAATCATAGTATTCAACTTCACTGGTCATTACTATTTCACCAGGCGTAGCTGCTTTTGGATTCTTATTACCTAATACAGCAACTTCAATTTCTCTAGCCTTGTAGAATGGTTCAATTAATATTTTTGCATCATACTGAGAACTATCTAGTAAATGAGCTCTCAACTCTTCTTTATTATCACTCTTGTATGTTCCAACTGATGAGCCACCATTAGCTGGTTTTAAGAAGACTGGATAATTAAATTTAGCTTCAATATCCTCTAATAGTTGGTACATATTATTGTCAATATCAAAACGTCTCGCTACGAAGAAGTCTAATTGAGGTACAGAAGAATTGTTTAAAACATATTTAGTAAATACCTTATCCATGCTGACTGCAGAAGATAATACCTTAGCACCTGTATATGGAATATCACAAGTTTCTAAGAAGCCTTGTAATACACCATCTTCAGCATTAATTCCATGGTTTGCTAAGAATACGAGGTCTGGTTTCTTACCACCTGATAGATATGTTAAGAATGCTGCAGGTGAGGCTAAATCCTTATATTCAGGTTTCGCTAATGGTTCTTTTGCAAGAGCTTCTTTCGCTAACTCTACCCAATTATCTTCAAGAATTAATTCTAAATCTAAGTTAAATGGAATCCATTCACCTTCTTTAGTTATGCCTATAGATTTTACATTGTAATCAGCAGATCTCAATCCCTTAATGATTGTGTATGCTGAACGGCAGGAGATTTCATGTTCTGTAGATACTCCACCAAATAATACTAAAATAGAATTTTCTTTACTCATTCACTTCTCCCACTTAATAAAGACAAGCCAGACTAGAGCTTGTCAAAAATTTTTATTATAGAATATCAAATCTTCAAATTATTTATAAAAATAAACTAAGTTAATTACAAATCAATGAAGATTAATTTAATTTGAAAAGTACCCTTGTGCTTCAGCTGGAATTTCTACTACTGATCTAATTCTATGCTCGTCACTATCATCGTTGTAGTAAAGAGAGACTAGTAATTGTCTACCATTTTCCAAGCGAATTAGAATGTAATTTGAATTTATACTTCCGGCTGAATCTGCTGTTGCTGATTTCAATTGGCTAAATAAGATTTGTGGATTGGCAATATTTGCAGTATCCAATAAACTTTCAAAACTCTCTAAATCATCTTTCTCTACAAGTTCAAGCATGTGGCTCACTGTTTTTTGCGGTGTACTCATAGGATTTTGCCATGCAGAAATTGTATTAACTATATCTACTATTCCCCAAATCGCTAAGAATGCTACAAGTAAGATAAGCACTAAAAGAGATATATTTCTAATTCTTACCCAAATAGATATTTGGTCCTTGTTTGTTTCTGTACTCTTATCTTTACTAGAAGAGAAAATTCTCTTGAAGAAACCAGGTTTATCCTCTTTTGCTGGGTCGTCAGTTGAGTTATTTGAACTTTCACTACTAACACTTCCATTATATGTAAACTCAGCCTGCTGCTTCTTATACTCAGGAGTTTGGGTTACATTTTGGTTCTGGTAGTTTTGAGCTTGTATAGGTTCAGTAGCATTATTAGTTACCGTCATGCCAGAGTATCCATTAGGTTGCACGTTAGATTGGTTAGTGCTTGCAGCTTGTCCTAAGTTTCCTTGATTTAAGTTATTTTGATTAGCTTCATTCAAATTATTAGAATTAGCATAATTATCTTCAGATCTAGGATTTTGTATGTTCTCTGCTCCATTAGTAGCATCACTATTAAAATCTGGGCTCTGGAAATTATCATTATCTTGCATATCCATTTTCCCTTTCTGAATTCCTTGATAATACTTCGGCCAATATATTTATTTAATACGTAGAGATTAGTTATTCAAATCTTTCTTATGATTTCTAACTGTAACTAGTAAGTTTGTTAGTTGATGCTCAAGATTGCTTAAGTGCTTCTCTGTATAGTTCAATGCACCATCTCTAATTTGATCAGCTGTTTCATTAGCTTCATCAATAGTTTCTTGCGCATATGCTCTAGCATGTTGAGTAATCTCGTGCTCATCAATCATTTGTTGTACTTCATGTTGAGCTTCATCGATAATCTCATCAGCTTGCTCTCTAGCAGTATCTAGTAGTTCTCTACTTTGCTCAATTAACCATTTAGATTGTCTCAACTGAGCTGGTAATGAATCTCTAATTAATCCAATAAGCATTTGAACTTCTTCACGATTAACCATACAGTTTGAAGAAAATGGAACAGATTTAGCATCTGCTACTAAATTGTCTAAGCGATCTAGTAATTCAAATGAATCCTTATTCTCATCACTTGCAGTATTTCTGCTATCTCTATTTTCGTCATCTTCTAAGAAATCATCTTCGTAAAAGTCTGCCATATATTTTCTCCCTATTTCTTCTATTTTGAATTTTTAAGCTCGGAAAATTTATTAATAACAATATCAATAATTTCTTCAGGTACCATTCCACTAATGTCACCACCGTAAGAAGCAACTTCTCTTACTGTACTTGAGCTTGTAAATGAGTAACCTTCACTGCTCGGTAAGAGTATTGTGTCATAGTCATCTAGCATAATCTTGTTAGTAGCTGCGATTTGTAGCTCATATCTAAAATCTGACTCAGATCTTAAACCTCTAACTGCAACACTGATATTATTTTCTTTCATATAATCAACCAGCAAGCCTTCGTAATAACTTACATGTATATTATCGTATTTAGCTAAACTTAGCTCTGCCATTTTGACACGCTCTTGAACACTAAATATCGAATCCTTATTAACATTATGCATGATTATCACATGAAGGTTGTCACACATTTGAGAAGCTCTATTCGCTAAATCCTCGTGACCTTTTGTAAATGGATCAAATGACCCTGGGTATACAAACTCTCTTATTTTTCTAGCCATCAACTGTCTCTCCGCTACTATTTTTCTGGTAAAATGATACCATTGCTTGTCCGTACTTACAACGTTTCAGCAAGATAAATAATTCATCACTTAATGGACCTTCTTCAGTCTCAGCATTATGTGAATCTTCCTCTAAAATTATCAAGCCATCTTCATTTAGTATTTCATGTAAATTCTCTTCACCTATATTTTTAAGTAGGTCATGAAAATTCTTGTAAGGTGGATCAAAATAGATAATATCAAATTTATCAGTCTTTTTTATAAATTCTTTTACTGCTGCTATTGCTGACCTCTGCATTACTTTTGCGAAAGGTGCCATTCTAGTTTTTTCTAAGTTCTCTCTCAAGCTCGCAATAGAAGCTCTAGATTTATCAACAAATACAGCTTCCTTAGCACCACGGGATAATGCTTCAATTCCCATCTGTCCCGTACCTGCAAATAAATCAAGGAAATTAGCCTCAGGAACAAATTCTAAAATGCTAGAAAATATAGCCTCTTTAGTTTTATCAGAAGTTGGTCTGGTATCAAAACCCTTAGGTGCCTTCAGTATTATTCCTTTTGCTTGTCCTGCTACCACTCTTGGCATTATAAAATTCTCCTTCTGTAAATATCCATTATTGCAGACAAAACTCTATTCTCCACTGACTTAAGATATGGATCCTTTGCTAATATCTTACTACTCACTTCAGCTGTAATTGTTATTAGTTCAGTGTCCTCATATAGATTTGCTAGTTTAAGGCTAGGTACACCATGCTGTCTAGTACCAAATATATCTCCTGGTCCTCGAAGTTGTAAGTCTGCCTCCGCAATATCAAAACCATCTGAATTCTTACATAGGGTAATTAGTCTGTCTCTAGCTTTCCCTTCGCCAACATCACTAAGTAGTACACAGATAGATTCTTTTGAACCTCTACCAATACGACCACGAAGCTGATGCAATTCAGCAAGTCCAAATCTTTCAGCATTTACAATCAGCATAAAGGTAGCATTAGGATTATCTACTCCAACTTCAATTACTGTAGTAGAAACTAAAATATTAATTTCACCAGATAAAAATTCATCCATTATCCTATTTTTATCTTGATCCTTCATCTGCCCATGTAAAATTCCAACATTAAGTTCTGGTAAGGCTGCTTGCAATTCTGCATGCACTTGAGTAACAGATGCTAAATCCAAATTCTCACTGGTTTCGACTGTTGGGCAAACAACATAAGATTGAGAGCCACTAAGTGCATTTCTCTTCATTATGTCAATAAGTCTATTCTTATCTCTAGTCCTTGCAGTGTAAGTTTTAATCTCTTTCCTATTAGCTGGTTTTTCTTTAATTAATGATATATCTAAGTCACCATATAACAACAACCCTAGAGTTCTAGGTATAGGAGTAGCAGACATAACTAGAACATGCGCTGTAGTCCCTGATGCTAATTGCACTCTTTGCTTAACACCAAATCTGTGCTGCTCGTCTGTAACAGCGAGCGCTAGATTATTGAACACTAATTTATCTTGTATAACAGCATGAGTTCCAATAAGATACTTTATCTCACCACTCTTGACTCTTGCATATATCTCTTGCTTTTCTTTAGCCGTATTATCTCCAGTCAAAATAGCTAGCTCATCTTCATTGAAATCTGGGAAGAATTTTTTGAAACTTGCATAGTGTTGTTGAGCCAATATTCCTGTAGGAGCCATTAACACTGATTGATAGCCATTAAACCCAGCCCAAATCATCGCCAAGAAGGACACAATAGTTTTTCCTGAACCTACATCCCCTTGCACTAATCTATTCATAGCTGATTTTTTCGACATATCTAAGAGCACATCTTTTAAAGTATCTTTTTGATCATTAGTTAATTCAAATGCTAAAGAATCTATAATTGCCTGCAACTTACCCACATGAGGGTTGTTATCCAAGCTAATCGCTTCACCTGGTTTCTTGGCACCCTCCGCCTTAGACATCTTCATATTCAACTGCAATAACAAGAGCTCATCGAAGGATAATCTTCTTTTGGCTAAATCATAATTCTCCTCATTATCCGGTGTATGAATTTGTTTTAAGGACCATAATAGCTCAGCCAAACTATACTCCCTGCGTAATTCAGGGCTTAGATAGTCGACTAATACTTCATTTACTTCGGCCAAAGCCCCCTGTGTCCACTTCCTCAAATTATTCTGAGTAACACCAGCTGTAGATGGATATACAGGCTCTATGAAGGCATCTTTAATAACCTCATCCCACTCATCTTCTGTTTTAGGAAAACTTGTTAAGTTAGTTTTTTCAAACTTAGGATTTGCAGTTTCAAACTTTAAGCCATTTCGCTTAATCTTCCCTCTGAACAAGTAAATATTCCCAGCTACTAATTGATTCTGATAGTATGGCTGATTGAACCAAACAATTTTAATAGCAGCAGTATCATCTCTAACAGTTAAGTTGAGCATACTGCGCTTACCTCTTCTAAAAAGAGTAGGTGGATTATCTATTCTAGCAAGAAAGACACCATCTTCTTCTGACTCAAGATCAATAATATCTTTAATCTGAGTCCAGTCTTCATATCTTCTAGGAAAATGGGTTGCTAAATCTCCAACAGTTCTAATTTCAAGCTTCTCAAGCTGTACCTCTCGCTTAGTGGATATACCCTGTAAACTAGTGACAGATTCAGCTAGAACATTTAGATTTATAAGATTCTCATTCATTTATAACACCAAGACCTCTAAATTAGGAAACTCTAGCCGACGTGTGGAAGTGTAAATTCAAATTTAGCACCACCCATTGATTCACTTTCACCAGCAAATATTTGCTGACCATGTTGTTGTAATATTTTTCTACAAATATATAGACCAAGACCACTACCTGTATTTCCAGTTCTTGAATGGTCCACCTTGTAGAAACGATCGAAGATGTGAGGTAGTTTTTCTGGAGCAATACCTGGTCCATTATCTTCCACAGTTACAATTAAAATATCGCTACCTTGCATCTTGGTATTAATAGCAATAACTCCCTCATCAGGTTTAACAAACTTAATAGCATTAGTAATGAGGTTATAGATAACTCTTTCGAGCTGTCTCTCATCACCATAAACAATATCTCTCTTACCAAGTTTGGATATATTTGTTTGCACTGTAATATTCTTCTCTTCTAGTAAGAATTCAGTCGCTTCAACTGTCTTCATGATTAACTTATTGATATCAAACTCTTTAAACTCCATCTCAACATCTGGATTATCTAGTTTAATTACATCATTCATATCACTAACTAGACTAGTTAATCGCTCAGTCTCCTTCTGAACAATACTCAAGTAATGTTCTTGTCTAGATTCTGGGATAGTTCCATCTAAAATAGCAGTAACGAACCCTTTAATAGTAGTAAGTGGAGTTCTCAAGTCATGTGAGATACTTGCGATGAAATCGCTTTGTTCAGAGTTAAGATTCTCTAATTGATCAACCATCCTATTAAATGTTCTAGCCAGCAGCATGATATCGTTGTCGTCTGTATTTATTGTGTAATTTTCTTCTAATTGAGTCAGGTCAACCCTTGCAGACAAATCTCCTTGGGTAACATTGTTTGCAGCTGCAGTTAGTTTTTCAATAGGCTCTTGAATCCTTCTAGTGAAGGTTGTAATGATTAAAAGAGCAACAATTATTGAGACAAGTAGAACTGCTAAGAATCCACTTACAAGTGATCTAGCATTATCCGGTAGTGAGGACAGTTCTTGATTTATCATTAAGTTTGCTTGGAAATTACCATTATTATCGTAGATTGGTCTAATTACAGTTAACCAGTTGCTATCACTCTCTTGGAATAGACCAAATAAGTTTCCACCTGTAAAATTAACTCCACCTTCAGGAATGTCTAAACTTATGATATCCCGAGGTAAATAAATATTTCCATCAGACCTAATCCGAAGAGCACTTAATGCATCAGCAGGAATATTACTGTAGTAAATCATACGGCCAGTAACTGTATAAACCCAAATACTAGCCCCTGACGTTTCAGCTGCAATATTCAAGTAAATGCTCATCTCACTGTGATTCATATCTTCTAGTCTGACTGGTACTTCACTATAGAAATTAGATATAGCATCAGCTGCTCTATTCATCTGGTTTAAGCTCTGGTCAGATGCAGAATTATAAATAATACTAGAATAGACTGAACCTAAAATAAGCATGGCCAGTAAAATAAGCAGTATTATCAAGAAGTTATATTGCTTAACAGCACTTTTTGTACTAGCCTGTTTCGCTTTTACTCCCTGTATATTTTCAGTTTTTCTATTTCTTCTTGCCAAAGCATTCTCCCATTAAACTCTTAAAAAAAGCACCCTCTATTGCAGAGGGTGCGAGTTAAATCAATAATATATAAATTACTCTTCTTCGCCGCTAGTATCAAACTTGTAACCAACACCCCAAACTGTTTTAATTGTCCAAGGTAAGTCAGTACCGATTGCTTCAATTTTCTCTCTAATTCTCTTAACGTGTACGTCAACTGTTCTAGACTCACCGAAGAAATCATATCCCCAAACATTTACTAACAATTGCTCTCTTGTAAATACTCTATCTGGATTTGCTGCCAAGAAGAATAGTAATTCTAATTCTTTAGGTGGCATTTCAATTTTTTGTCCTGCGATTTCTACTGTGTAACTAGATTTATCAACAAGCAAGCCTTCGTGTTCAACCTTCTCCATCTCAGCTCTCTTCTCAGCTTCTTGATTCTCTGTTCTTCTTAAAACAGCCTTCACTCTTGCAATAAGCTCTTTAGTATCAAATGGTTTAGGAACGTAGTCATCTGCACCTAGTTCAAGTCCGACAACCTTGTCTAAAGTTTCTCCTCTTGCAGTTAACATGATAATTGGAACATTAGATTCTCTACGAATTTCTCTACAAATATCGTATCCGTCCATTCCTGGTAACATTAAATCTAGTAAGATGATGTCTGGTTCAAAATTTCTAAAAGACTCTATAGCCTTACCACCATCATTTTGTGTTTCAACTTCATATCCCTCTTTTGTAAAATATAGATCTACTAACTCACAAATATTTGGGTCATCATCTACAATAAGTAATTTTTTATTAGACATAGTCTACCTCCTGTATTTAATCTATTTTATCAAATAAGCCGTATAAATATAAGATGTGACTATTGAATAAAATTATACATATGCGTTAATGTTTTATTAACTACACAATGGCCTATCTTCTTAAGATTAAAATATACTCTCATCTCTTAAGAGTTTCACTACTCCATTATAACTTTTATCAAATAAAATTGCTTAATCTTAGAATTATATTTTTGTTTATGGAGACAAATATTAAAAAGAGACAGCACTGTGGCTGTCTCTAGTATCGAATTCTATTGTTTTTATTTTATTCAGAGATTTCAGATTCTTCTCTATGATTATTTAGCATAGACTCTAACTCTTCCATAAATTGCTTAACATCTTTAAATTGTCTATAGACAGATGCAAATCTTACATAAGCGACGTCATCTAAATCTTTAAGCTCATCCATGACCCATTCACCAATTTGGTTGCTGGAGGTCTCTCCTGAAAGATTATTCATGGCTCTTACTTCAACTCTTCTTACAAGAGCTTCCATCTGCTCTATGCTGATAGGTCTCTTCATGCTCGCTTTAACTACACCGCTCATGATTTTATCTCTATCGAAAAGTTCTCTAGTACCGTCACTCTTAACTACAACTACATTTGGTCTTTCAACAGTTTCATACGTAGTGAATCTTTCTGAGCATTCTAGACACTCTCTTCTACGTCTTACAGCTCCACCATCTTCAGCAGGTCTACTGTCAACAACCTTAGTATTATATGATTTGCAAAAAGGACATTTCACAATTTAATTCCTAATTTTCGTCATTGAATAACCATGGTAATAATCTACCATTGTTACTTCTTGAGTTACTTGAGTTGCTTGAGCTTGATCTACTACTTCTATCACTTGAGCTTGGTCTACTGTCGTATGAACGCTCAGGGTTTCTAGGAGCATTGTAATTATCCTGAGGTCTTGAGTCTCTGTAAGAACGAGTATCTTCTCTTGAATCTCTTGAGTCTCTTGAGTAATCACGATCAAATGATTGAGGTCTTCTATCTTCTTGATAGTTGTAGTCTTGCTCGTAGTTATCTACAGCTGGTTCTTGATATTCTTCAACTGCTGGAGCTTCATCAAATCTATTTTGTACTGGCTCATCATCGAAACGATTGTAGCTACGTACTTCTCTTGATGGTCTAACGTCATCTCTTCTTGAGCGATCTCTGGTTGATCTACTACCCATTGCTCTGAAACTATCTTCTAGAACTGATTCTTGTACTTCATATCCATCAGCGTATTGGTCTTTACCAAAACCTGAAGCGATGATTGTAATCATGATTTCGTCATCTAGATTTTCATCTAATACAGCACCGATAATAATGTCTGCATTAGGTGATGCTGAATCTCTTACTAATGAAGCAGCTTCTGATACTTCACGTAGTTTCATGCTTGAACCTGTGAAGTTGATAATGATTTTTTCTGCACCATCAATGTTTGTATCTAATAATGGACTGTGAATTGCTTCATCAATAGCATCTTCAACTCTATCTGGTCCTTGGGCTCTACCGATACCCATGTGGCAAATTCCTGCATCAATCATTACACGTCTAATGTCAGCCATATCGAGGTTAATTAATCCTGGAACAGCTACTAAGTCAGAAATACCTGTAATACCATATCTTAGAACGTGGTCAGCCATTGCAAATGCTTGATCTACTGTTGTATCTTCATCAGCTATATCTAATAGTTTGTCATTTGGAACAACAATTAAAGAATCTACATATTTAGATAGTTCTTCAATTCCTTGCTCAGCATTAGATGTTCTTCTAGCACCTTCAAATCTGAATGGTCTAGTTACAACAGCTACTGTCAAGATCCCCATATCTTGAGCAACTTGTGCGATTACTGGAGCAGCACCTGTACCAGTACCACCACCCATACCGGCAGTAATAAATAGTAAGTCTGTTCCTCTGATTAAGCTTGAAATTTCATCTCTTGATTCAGTTGCAGCCTTAGAACCTACTTCTGGATCTGCTCCTGCACCTAAACCACGAGTTATCTTATCGCCAATTCTAATTCTTGTTTCAGCCTTATTGCGCTCTAATGCTTGGTTATCAGTATTAATAGCGATGAAATCAACACCCTTAACTCCTGAATCAACCATTCTATTAATTGCATTACATCCGCCGCCTCCGACTCCGATGGCGCGAATTACCGCATTACCTGAAAAATCCCCATTATCTACTGTTTGTGTACTAGTTTTGCGAGTATTTGCTCTGCTGGTAGGATTTGCAGCAGTTTTTGCAGTAGTATTACTTCTTAATGTGTCAGCCAAATTAATCTCCTCCAATAAAATTATTTCATTAATGTTACACCAAGGTTACAGAATCTAATATATCTCATTCACAATAATAATTCAATGCCAAAATCGAAGTTTTTCAATTAAATTACCTAATTTTTATAGTTGTTTTTATCTAGTTGACTAGCTAGACATTTGGATTATTACAAACTATGAAAAATATATGTGAAATCGAACTCTGATTTACTTCTTATTGTTCTCGTCTTTCTTCAAATTACTCAATTGCTCAATAGCTTCATCTTCTTCTAAAGCATCTGCCTCGCTTACTAAACTATCTGCTTCAATTCTCAGATTTCTAGCGCGATTTCTTAATGTTTCAGATCTAGATTGTCTTGTATTGTCTGGATTAATTTTCTCTACCGGTAAATCAGTGCTATTAGATTCTCTGTCTACCCATAGTCTAATAATTCTTCTTCTACGGTTCTGGCGTTTAAACCAGCTGCGTCTTAGTTTATCTATGTTTGAGAACATTCTCATTCCCAAGAATATGATTACTGGAACAGCTAAATCTACACCTAATGCATCACCAATAGCGTTAAACAATCCTGCTAATAATACATTGCTAATCCATTGAAAGAAAAAGAAAGAATTAGTGTAAGTCCTATTATACTTAGCTCTAGCAGCTTCAATAATTGAATCCATAGAGACAAGTATGGTTAAAGTAATATAAGAGTAATATACAGCTGGAACACTAACATTCGCAAATAGTCCTATAATTAAACCAATTACTAATGCGATTAGAAATATTAACATGCTGTCCTCCAAAATTACTTGTGCCAAACATTATAGCATCTAGAAGGTAAAACGTGCTTTAAGATTTCTCATGAAATTTGTATTTAATCAAAATTTAGTATTACGAAGAAATAAATGATAAAAATCCGTAGTTTGCTTTTGCCAAAGCAAACAACAACTACCCTCCAGGAGCAATTATTGTAGTAACTTCAGTTTCATCTGCACTTGTAGTTTCATCGCTTGTAACTTCTGTAGTTTCTTCAATAGTGCTTGAAGTCGCGGTATCATCGCCTGCTGCTGAACTAACTTCACTTTCATCTTCAACTTGCTCAGTTTCAATACTTGCACTTTCATTTATTGCAAGAGGTAATCTTTCACCAGCATTGAACACCTTCTGACTCTCGCTAACTGTCAATATACCTTCGCCTAAATCATCTAGAACACCTTGTTCTAAGGCATTTCTCAACCAAGAAATTGCTTCTTGAGTATTTTCGCTAGGATCAATTTTAATATTTAGCTCTTCACCATTTTCTAAATTAATCACGAAATAAAGAGCATTTGCCTGATAAGGTCTAAACTCACTTACACTCTCAGATATTTGCCAATCATCGTCTGCCAGATTATCTGACTCAAGCATAATAACTTGTAGCGAAAGAGCTCTACTAATTTGACGCTGAATCTCTTCAGAAATAGTCTCACCAAGATTATGGCTCCTCAAATTAATTCCTTCGATAATAGCTGCATTAGTCTCGGGACGTTCTCTCAAAACTTCTAAAATTTCACCATTTCTAGAGATAGCAACATAGGCATTTTTACTGTGCACATAGGCAATTTCAACCATCTCTTCAACAGTAATTTTCACCTCATAAGGAAAAGATACTTGCACCTTAACTTCATCTATATAGGGGAAAGCCGACTCCAAACTATCCTCAATATCTCCATATCTGAAAGTCAAATAGTCTGTTAAATCACCTGAAATATAAGAAAATAAATGCTTCTCTTCATCAATATCTGCTTGAATAAGAATTGATTGAGCATCTAATTTTCTATTGCCCTCTACAGAAACATTACTAATATAAAATTGTGGAAGTACAAAAACTAAAGATATTAACAAAGCAACAATTAAGACAATTACTAAAATGCCTATCCTTGAGTTTCTTCTATTTTCATAATTCTCCCTAGCCAATTAAATATCTCCTAAGTTTTCTATAATTTCTTTAGCAATAATATTAGCAGATCTAAGTTTTGGCAAACTCTCTGCATTTTTTTGCACATATTCTAGCTTATCATTGTCTTGCATCAAATCAATCAAAAATTGTGAAAGTTCTTTAGCATTTAATTCATCATCTTTAATAATTTTTGCAGCACCAGCTTGTTCCAAAACTTCAGCATTCTTAGTCTGATGATCCGCTGTTGCATATGGATATGGAACTAATACACTAGGCTTACCAAGAGCTTGTAATTCAGCACAAGTGCCAGCACCTGCTCTACAAATTACAATATCGCTAGCTGCCATCTCAACTGGCATATTATAGATATAGTCACTGATTTTAATACTATCCGAGTCACTATCTACTCTTGCTAAATATTCATCATAAGTCTTCTTACCACTAACTAGATGTATTTTATAGTTTGGTAAATTTTCTTGCTTAGAAAATATTTCATCTAGTTCAATTGATGCATCATTTAGAGTATTGGCCCCTAAACTACCACCTGTGATAAGTATGTAGAATTCGTCATCTCTAATTCCTAGTTCTTTCCTAGCTTCAAACTTATCAAGTTCATAAAATTCTTCAGCAACAGGGTTTCCACTAAAAACTGTCCTCTTAGCTTTACTAAAACTAGCTTTAGTGCTCTCGTAACTGATAAAAGCAATGTCAGCATCCTTTGCCAAAGAAGTAGTGCTCTTCCCTGCATGAGCATTTTGTTCATGCAAGTAATGTTTAATTTTCTTGTTTTTTGCAGCTAAAATCAAGGGAACTGTCGCATAGCCACCAGCACCTACGGCTCCAATAACATTTAGTTTATTAATCAACTTACTAGCTTGTCTATATCCTCTAAGCATTCTTCTTCCAGCATCAAAAAGAGTAACTGGATTTTTCTTTACAGGTAGAGGTGCAGACTGAATCCAATAAAACTCAAACTCAGATTTATTTACTAATTCATGTTCTATACCCTCAGCATTTCCTGTGAATACAATTTGCAATTCAGGGCGAAGTTTCATCAGCTCTCTAGCAATTGCCAGAGCAGGATTAACATGCCCTGCAGTACCACCTGCGGCAAATAAAATTGTAGGGGCTTTGGGATTTAGTTTAGCTAATGATTTAGCATGTTCTTCTTTAATTAAAGCGTTTGGCATATTGCTACTCGCTCCTTCGTACACCATATTTAGACACATTGAGGAGCAAGCCCACCCCGATTAGGAAGAACAAGTTCGATGTACCACCATAACTAAAGAATGGGAGTGATATACCTGTAGGTGGAACAACCCCGACATTAACAGCAATATTTAATACTGCTTGCAATGTGATTAACGAGGCAATACCTGTTGCTACTATTTGTGAGTACACTGAGCTTGATTTATAAGCAATTCTCATACCTAGAATGAAGAAAGCAATGAAGAGAATTATTACAAATACTCCTCCTACAAAACCTGTCTCTTCGACGATACTACTGTAAATATAGTCATTTTGAACTTCAGGCAAGTAATTGTTCTTCTGACGGCCCATACCTAGACCCTTACCAAATAAACCACCAGATCCAATAGCTATAAAGGCTTGATTAGATTGATAGAGCTGATCATCTGTAACTGAATCAGAATCTGCGAAGATATTTAGTCTTGTAAAAATGTGTCCAAATCTTCCTGTAATATTTTCAGGCAATGAAGACCAGATAGATACTAAGAAAACAGCAAGTGCTGCTGCCAATATACCAACAATTATAGTTGCAAATATCCAGCTCTCTTTAGGTAGTCCTGCAGCGAGTAAGCTAGCAAAAGCCACAATTAAAATGATTATAATTCCTGACAAGTGAGTCTGCATTGACATAACAGCGATAGGAACACCAATAATTAAAACAGGTATAACTATGTCATAGAAAGTATCATTTATCTTCCCGAAAAATCCAGTTTTTCTTGAAATACTCCCAGTTGCTCTTTGTTTAAATAGCCAAGATTGATATACAGCAATTGTATAAACAGTAACAACCTTAGTTAGCTCCGATGGTTGGAAGGTACCAAATAAAGGAATTGATAACCATCTTCTAGCACCATTAATAGGGTCAGTAAATAGAGTTAAAATTAACAAAATTAAAGAAACCATATATGCAACAATGGCAAATAACGGTTTATCAAATAGCTTAATGTCAAAACGAGTAATCAAGAACATTAAACCTACACCGAGAACAGTTGCTAGTGATTGTCTAACGAAGTAATAATTACTTGCACTACCTTCAGTAAGTGACTCAGACATACTTGCACTAAATAGCATAATCAGACCGAAGGCAAGCATTATAACAACAATAATTACAATACCGGCATCAATTCTAGGCTGACTTTGCCAATAAACTTGCTCTTCATTCTCACGCCTGACCTGAGCCTTGAGAGCCTCTCTTTGATACATTTTATCTTCATTTAAATTTTGCATTTATACACCATTTTCCCCACTAAATAGCTAAATTCCTAAATGATTGTCCAAGTTAATAAAGCAGCTAATATACACCCAATAGTTTGACCTACAGTAAATAAAGTAACTACCTTCTCTTCTTTCCATCCCTTTTCTTCAAAATCATGATGAATAGGAGTTCTCATAGGTAAGCGCTTCCCACCTGTTATTTTAAAGTATGATCTTTGAATTAAAACAGTTGCTATATCAATTACATACATTATTCCTGCGATGGCAAAAGCCCACGGCATCTCCATTACCAAGAAAATTGAAGATACTAAAGCTCCGAGCGCTAATGAGCCCATATCTCCCATAAAGATTTTTGCTTTATGCCAGTTGTAGATTAAGAATCCAAGTAGGGCTCCAAACATAATGAAACTTAAAACACTTAATCCGAAACCAGATTCTATAGTATTTGCTCTATGTAGTAAAAGCGCTGTTATACCTGTATAAATAAGAACAACACTAGTTGTTGATGATGACAAACCATCTATTCCATCGATTATATTTACCGCATTTGTACATGCGAAGAAATAGAAGAGTAAGAATAGTCCATAAATAATCTTGCCCCATGAACTTACTACAGTAGGTTCAATACCAAATGGCCAGACAATTCTAATTTCTCCTGAATTTCCATATAAGTAGTAAGCGATAAAAAATACTTGAACTACTAGCATCATCATGCCCTTGGCTTTGTCCGAAAGGCCAATAGAATTAACTTTAACATTTACATAATCATCGATAAAACCAATAACTGCATGAGCTACAGTAAATAGGACTATAGCTAATACAAGTGGATTGAAATCAATTATAAGGTAAATTATAGCTAGTATGACAAATGAAGTTAGGAATATACTTCCACCAAAGGTAGGAGTACCACCCTTCTTCTGATGTGACTCAATATTAAACTTACTTATTTTTTGTTTAGCTCCAGCTTGCTGCCAAAATGGGACCCAAAACTTCCCGCCTATAGCAGAAATAACAAATCCAAGGATTGCAGCTAAAATTAATATCAAAATGTCATTCATAGTCTATCCCTTATACTTTCCCTTTAAATAAGTAGCTATCTCTTCTAAATGAAAACCTCTAGAGCCTTTAATTAAGATTATACTCTCTTTAATGTCTTCTAACTCTAAAGCTCCAATAATAGTTTCATTAGTTGAGAAAGATTTAGCTATAGATTGATCCTTATTATTTTCATTTATTACCTTCAGCATATTATCTGCTTCAGGACCGATTAGATATACTTTATCAAAATCATGTTCCTTTATTGAATTAGCGATATCTTCATGTAGTTTTTTACTATACTCACCTAATTCATTAACTCCACCAATTATAGCTATTTTGCTTCTATAATTGAGATTATTTTCTATCAATGAAGACAAAATAAATGCAGATTTCATAGACTCTGGGCTTGCATTATATGAGTCATCTATTAATAGATTGTTGTTAGCTAGTTTATGCAGCTCTTGTCTACCTGAACTTATCTTAAATTCATTTTCAAAACTTTTTACTATTGCGGCTAAGTCTTCATCAAATATATCAGCTGTTGCAATAGCGAATAAGATATTTTCGACTAACTGTGGTCCCCATGCATGTAATTTGATTTCTACTAATTCATTGAGTTCAGCACCCAAACCTTTATATATATTAAACTTAATACCCTCATTAGTTACTTCAAGATTATCCGCATGGTAGCGAATACCACTAACTAAGCCAGGTAATATTTTTTGAGTAAAACTTTCTTCTGCCTCATTAGAGAGTTGTTCGATTGCGTCTTCTGTAACTTCTTCTAATTTACTATCTTCTTCTAAGATGCTTCTCATAGACTTACCTAATCCTGCGCTATCTAGTAGAACAATAGGTCTATTCTCTACTTCAGTTCTAGCAAGTTCTAATAGATAAGGATCCTCCGCATTAATTATTAATGGAGCATGTTTCTTGGCGCCGATGAGGATTTCGGATTTCGCCTCAAGAATCTCTTGTCGAGAACCTAAAAACTCAATGTGAGAAGTTCCAATATTTGTCAAAATACAAATGTCTGGGTTGCTTGCTATTGAAGTTGCCTCAATCTGGCCACGTCCATCCATACCGAGTTCAATTACAGCAAAATCACTATCTTCCTCAATAGCAAAGATAGTATAAGGAACACCAAAATTATTATTCAAGTTTTTATCTGTTTTATATACTTTATTGTTAACAGATAGTGCCTGACTCACTGCATCCTTAGTACTAGTCTTACCTACTGAACCACTAATAGCTATAAATTTAGTTTCTAGTTTATCTCTATACAATCTAGCGATGTCTAAAAGCGCTTGATTAGTGTCCTTAACTAGAACTATTGGTAAATCATCGTCATATTTATTAGTCAATTCTACATCTGAGATAATCAGAGCTTTAGCACCAGCTTCAATAGCTTGTGCCAAAAACTTATGTGCATTATGAATTTCACCAACAAGAGCAATGAAGGCTGTTCCTTCTAAATTCTCTCTAGTATCTGAGCTAATTCTTGAAATCTCTATATTATCTAGGGTAGTTTTATTTATTAACTCTCCAGATGTAGCCTTAGCAATTTGTCTTAAATCCATCTTAGTATCTATATCCTTCGCTCTTTCCTGCAACTATACTGTCATCATATTCGGGTGCATATTCACCTTCATCGAAGTGTAAAATTATCTGACTATACTCTCTAACCATGTCTCCTGGTTCTGAACCACCTGCCAATTCAGGATTTAGAATAGACTGTGAACTTGCCCCTGCTGCTCTTCGTGACCCTGTCAATTTAACATTTAAGTTCAATGACTTCGCTAACTCTCTGGCTTCAAATGCTGTCATACCTGTGAAATCAGGTAGTTGCACGAAGTTTTCAGGTAGGTCATTCGCTTCTTCAGATACCCAAATATCTGCATCGAAAGATGCTAAATAGCCAGGCACTGGATATTGACTATTAATAGTAGATGTCCAGTTAATCTCATCATCACTGACTATATGCATTCCTCTATAAGCTATATCTCTAGCACCTTGGTAGAAGCTGCTTCCAATAATATTTCTTGTATATAAATCACTGAATACTAAGTTATAGTCATATGCCTTATAGTTGAAATTAAAATTATCACGCTTAGCTAGGAATTCTTGTATATCTCCATTAATCTTATGTGAAATCGCAGAGACAGAAATCTCAACATCATGTGAAACTGTTATTACTAGATACTTTGGATCATTAGCAGGCATAAGTGAAACTGTATTGTAAGTTGCCAAGTCATCTCGTCCATCACCATCGCTATCCTTTGATGAAGTTCCTGTCTTATAAGCAACTTCAACTCCTGGGAAATAAGATGGTCTAGCTGTTCCATATCTACCAACACCAATCATCATGTCAAGAATTTCGCTAGTAGTTTCTTTAGAGAAAATTTGTCTTTTTACCTCAGCCTCAAATAAGCTAACTACATTTCCTTCATCATCTAAAATTGCATCAGCAAAATGTGGTGTAATCATCTGTCCATCATTGGCCATAGCTAAGTAAGAGTTAACTAACTGCATCAGAGTCATAGTAACCTGCTCACCAAATGATGTAACCGCCATATCTATAGGCTGAGGATCAGTATGGAATAGACCTACAACTTCATTAGGTAAATCAACACCTGAAACACTTCTAGCTCCAATTAAATCAATATAGCTATAAAAATCATCCATACCTATATCCTGAGCGAGTCTAACGAAAGCTGGGTTTCTTGAATCCCATAGAGTTTCAGGAACAGATAAATAACCCTTATTCGCATTATCGTAAGATGACATAGTCCAACCTGCAACAGTTATAGGCTCATCATTAAGTGCCATAGTTCTATCTAATATACCTTCATCAAATCCCATACCATAAACAAAAGGTTTAAGAACAGATCCTACCTCATATGGAAATCTAACAGCCTGATTAGACCAAACTGTACCTGTCATATAGTCTTGTTGTTCTCTATCAGCACCTGGATTCCAAGTATCACTGTTAATTAAGGTAGGTGCATCTGTCGGACTGTTTAGGTCATATCTTAGTGAACTTGAGTAGGCGATTATTCCACCTGTAGTAGTATCTACAACAATAATTTGTGAACCATTATCTGGTTGGTAGGCACCTTCCATATAATCTACTAGTCGCTCAATCTCAGTTTGTACATCTTCTTGAATTGTTAATCTTAAATTAGAGCCATCTACAGCAGGAATACTAGCACTTAATGAGCCTGGCAAGTTTTGTCTCCAATAATTATCTACCTCTGAGTAGCTGTAGCCAGTTTGGCCAGATAATAAATCATTATATGAGAGTTCAATACCTGATACTCCTGCTAATTGCTGATCTGTTTTATTAGCAAAACCTAAAACATTTGAAGCAAAACTACCACCTGGATAGTATCTTGCTTGGTTAGCATCTGTTGCAACACCAGATATTCTAGCTTCTGCAATAAATTCATTAAGTGCATCATTCATGGCAGGGTCTATATTTCTTTTTACTACCATATATACAGCTTCAGCATTAGCTTCTAAGTTGTCTCTAAATGAGTCAGCATCTATCTCTAGAATCTGAGCCATACCATCTATAACTTCATCTTTCGTATATGCAGAATTATCTCTTGGACCGAATACATCTGGGCTCACACCTATTGTGTAAGTATATGTAGATACCGCTAATTCAGTTCCATTAGCAGCATATATATTACCTCTATCTGGATAGTGGTTAGCTTGTCTTGTATGTGTCCTTGCTGCTAATTCTGTATAGTTTTTATATTCAACCACAGTTAAGTTATATAGATTTAAAAGAATCAACACTAAGAATATTGCCATAATTATCCATATAACAACGGTTTGCCATTTCATTCTCTGTCTTGACTCACCAGTTATCTCTCTAATGTTTTTAGAGAATTGAGTTCTACTTATTGCTCTTCTTGGAGCCTCTTGCTTCTTGGAACTTTTTCGACTGCGATTATTTCTAGGTTTCTTATCTGAATTTTCAGCCATCTATTCGTCCCCCTCACTTGAGCTACTAGAATCTGTTTCTGAGCTACTTGTATTTACTATTTCTGGTTCTGAACTTACTGCGTCATCAGCTTCAATGCGAGTATCTTCCTGGTCAGAAGATTCCTCTCCACTCAATACATAAGCTTCAATTCTGTCATAAACATCTTCCATATCAACTGCATCAGTAGATACACCTAGTGCATTTGAATCTTCATTATAAAGAATTACTAAATCATCATCGCCTTGTTCAACAATAACCATTTGTTGAGTATTTGGATAAATGAAGCCTTGATTTTGGGCTGCAATAGCTATATCTTCCAGATTTCTATTTCTAGCAATTCTTTCTAAACGTTCTGCATTTTCCATAGCTAATCTATTAGTTCTATTTTGGATAGCTGCATTATCGTAATTGACTTGTACAACTTCTGACTGAGCATTTAAAACATTAAATAGAGCAATGAAGAATGCAATTATTACTACTATACTTATGTATAGTAAATTGTTTCTGCTCTTAAGTTGCTTGCTTGCACTAGCTTCTTCCTTCTTAGACAAATTAATAAGCTCTGGTCTCTTAGCTGACTCTTTACTATGCAACTTACTTTCGTACAGTCCTGAACTTCTTTGTGAATAAGTTCTAGGAGCCTGACCTTTTCTATTTGAAGTTGAATCTTCTGTTGTAGATTTCTCTAATCTATAAATAGAAGCAGCAGACTCAATAGATTCCATCTTGCTTCTTCTTCTTTTATTAGCTCTTATAGATTTTTCTTCATTTTTGTTAGATTTATTTTCATCTTGATAAGCTCTAACAGAAACACCTTTATTAACTATATTGTCTGAGTTAGATTTTAAGCCCTTACTATTACTTCTCTTATTCAGCTCTTCATTAAAATCAATTTTTCTTATAGCCCTGCTATTATTCCTAGTAGTTCTACCAGTATTAATTTCTCTTATATTCTTTTTAGCGCGCTCGGGATCGTAAGACTCAGGATTATATAAATCCAGTCCCTTACTATTACCTTTAGAAAAAATTTTTGGTGTAGATTTATCATCTAAATCAGGTTTATCAAACCTTGATTCTTCATTTTCCTTAGCTAATTTTTTCCTTCTATTTTGCTTATCATCACCATCCTGATAAGCTCCTATGTCAAAAAAGTCTCTAGACATAATTTCTCCAAATTTTAAATTAATCTAATTCATTAGTAATTACTTGACTATTTCTAATGAAAGTACGCAACCGTGCTGACTTGGATCTTGAGTTTATATTAATCTCTTCATCACTGGCCTTAATCCCATTTCTAGGATAAGCCTTACCTAATGACTTCTTAAAACAAACACATGGTAGGTTTGGCGGGCATTCACAAGGGTCTTCCCATTTTCTGTAAGCTTCTTTAACCAATCTATCTTCTAGTGAGTGGAAGCTAATAATACAGACTCTAGCATTGTCATTTAGGTAGTGTGGAATTTCCTTCAAGAAATTTTCCAAATCATCAAGTTCACCATTTACATATATACGTAAAGCTTGAAAACATCTCTTAGCTGGATGTCCTTTTTCGCGTCTACTTCTACTTGTTTGGGCATTAATTATAATATTTGCAAGCTGCCCAGTGCTAGTAATAGGTCCTACTTCATCTCTATATCTTATTATTGCTGAGGCTATTCTTCTAGAGTTTCGCTCTTCACCATACTTAAAGAAAATATTCGCTAAATCCTCTTCAGATATTCTAGCAATCACTTCCTCTGCTGATTCACCCTTAGTGTAGTCCATACGCATATCTAGCGGGCCATCATTCATGTATGAAAAACCTCTACTGGCTTCATCAATCTGCCATGAGGACATTCCTAAATCGAGCAAAATTCCATCAATCTTTTCAATTGAATTATCTTCTAGAACCTCATCAAATTCTGCAAAGTTCTTATGAACTAATTTATAGTTCCCTTCTGAATCAACCTGAGACAATCTTGCTTGAGCAGTTTCCAGTGCATCTTGATCTTTATCTAGGCAAAGCAGTAGACCAGTCTTACCTAAATTTTTGTAGATTTCTTTACTGTGACCAGCACCACCTGTTGTCCCATCTAAAAATACATTTCCATTTTCAACATCTAATGCATCAATAGATTCTTCCAGTAAGACACTAACATGCTCGAACTTATCTGATAAACTCACTTTTTCCTTCTTCCCACTTGATTCAATAAAACAATTATACTATCAAATTGTACAAAGAATATGAAGAAATCCGAGCAATTTGCCCAAAGAAATATTACAAAAAAACTGCAACTTATTAGGCTGCAGTTTAATAAACTATTATATTTAGAATATAAATCTATACTTTCTTTTCTTCGTCTTCTTCTAAATCAACATCTTCAACTGGATCTGTTTCATCAGCTTCAACGATTACTTCGTCATCTGCAATATGTTCAACTTCATCTTCTATGATGATAGCGTCTGTATCATCTGTCTCAACTACGACAACCTCATCAGTTTCAACTTCTACTACTTCTTCATCAGTTTCAACTACAGTAGCTCCTTCTAAACCTGCTTCTTCTGCTTCTTCGGCGGAGACGTCAGCTTTTGCTTGAGCAAATACTTCTTCCTCTTTAGCTACAAGAGCCTTATTATTACTAAATCTTAGATAAATTAAGTAAGCAACACCAATAACAACTAATACTAAAGATAGTAATTGAGAAGCTCTAATTCCAGTATCACCTACATATAATGAGTCTGTTCTTAGACCTTCTACGAAAAATCTAATGATTCCGTATCCAATCATATAAGCAGCAACAGTAGTACCTCTCTTACCAGACTTCTCTCTAACTCTATATAAGATAAAGAATAAAATTAAATTACCAATTGATTCATAAAGGAAAGTTGGGTGAACTGGTAAATTTGGATTTTGACCTAATTCTGGATGCGCATTTAAGTAATTGGTAGTTCCATTACTAATCATTCCCCATGGTAGATCAGTGTTTGTTCCGAATGCTTCTTGATTAATGAAGTTACCCCATCTACCAATAGCTTGTCCTAAAGGTAAATATACAGCAACAAAATCCATTGTATCTAAGAGATTTTTCTTCTTAAATGCATGTAATATCCACATTGCAAGAATTGCACCAATTACACCACCGTAGAAGGCTAAACCTCCCTGCCTGATATCAAAGATTCTTCCTAAATCTCCTGCAAATTGGTCCCATTCAAATATTACATAGTAAGCTCTAGCACCTATTAATGCTCCAAAAACAATTATAATAAAGTTATCTAGCAGAAAATCTTCATCTAAATTCTTCTTCTTAGCATCTCTAAGAGCTAGGATGAGGCTTAAGACCACTCCAATTGTAATTATTACTCCATACCAATAAACTTCTAAACTACCTATAGTGAAGGCAACTCTATTAAGTGGCCAATCTTCGATTCCCAATCCTGGAAAACTAACTAAAAAATCGCTCATATCTTTTCCTCGCAGTTAATATTTTACTTATTAAAACACTAGTTATTACTATAACAAATCACAATCGCTCTGTTTTCTGTTTTTATAAATTCTGCTGTGTCTAAAACTCTTTCGCCTTTATCCTTAATTTCATTAAAAAGTGAAGTGAAGTCAGCAAACTCAATACCATTTATACGTGCTGTACTAGCGGCGTAGCCGTATTCTTCTATAGAGTCCATGTCTCTCATGAATCTACCAACTCTAGCATTCCAGTTTAAGTTCATCGCTTCTTCGTCAAATTTCTTCTCAGCAATTTGTCTCTCTAAGCTCTCAGAAATAACTTTCGCAGTTAAATCAGGTTTAAGTGAACTTCCCTTGATTTCAACAAATGCATAATCTACATCTGCATAAATATTGAAGTCAATTTTATCTCCAAGTAACCCGCTAGCTCTTAACTCTTCAAAACTCTCTGACCCTGCACCAATAAGCATTTCCAAGATAATTGATACTTCAAAACCGAGCTGTAAGTTATCTTTACCACCACGTCTAAAATTATTTTCCCCTAAGTCTAATCTATATCCTATGGCAAAAGCCGGGTTAGGTCTTTGCCAAGATAATTCTTTAGTAGGAACTATTTCTTGTCGTTCAAATCTAAGAGGATTTAAAATTAAATTAGTTTCTACTTCCTCATATCTATCTAAAGCATCTACTAATCTAGTGATTAAAGTATCTTCAGCAGTATCAGCAACTAAAATCATTGAGATGTTTCTTAGTGCGAAAATATTGTTCAAACATAGTTCTAAGTCATCTCTACTTATGCTAGAAACTGATTCAACGGTCCCTCTAACATTTGTGAATATCTCTTCTTCCTTATATAAACTCTTCCTTAGTTCATAAGATAGCAGGCTATCACTATTAGCACTAAGTTCAATTTCAGACATTAACCTTCTCTTATATAGTTCAATGTCTATATCATCTAAAGAAAATTCAATTATTTTTTTTACTATTAGTTCCGTGACACTGTGGTAGAAATCGACTGTGTTTACTTTAAAAATTAAATGCTCATGATTAATTCTTAGAGTAGATGTAATACCCATTTTCTCTAGCTCAGCAGCTAATGAGTCTTTCCTATCCACTTCAAAAATAATTTTAGCTAGAAGATACATTGTTCCAAGAGGTAATCTTACTATTTCATTAGTCTCAGTATTTAAAAATGATCTATCTACAGAACCAAATGGTAGAACAACACTCGCAAATTTCTGGCTAAAGCCGACTCTCGGTAAGAAATCCATTCTAAATCCAGACTTATGCTGATAACTTGAGATAATTTCTTTACTAATCCTATCTCTTCTTTGGTATTTAGTAAGACCTAGTCTTTCCATTACTGGTCCTCCTCATCAGATTTAGCACCTAAGATACTGTAGTCAATGCTCTCATCTTCCTCATCCTCTGTAAGAATGTCTTCTTCTGATGCATAGAGCTCAGGTTCTTCAAAAATCTCCTCATCTGTATCATATTCATTTGGCATAAGTGCGAAGTCCAATAGTAGATTTAATTCACCAGCTAAAACTTGCATATCTTCTTTATCTACAGATTGCGCATAAACCAATGCTTCAAGAACAGTATATTTACTACCTGATATTTTCTGAACACTTGCATACTCTAATCTTCTTGCAGCAACATCATTAATACCAGCTAAATTATTTTCAATAAATCTAAATGCAGATAAGAAATCACTCTCAGCAAAATTATTGTTTTTAATATCATTAATAACAGATTGAGCAATCTCAACTACTCTGTCTCTGTCTTCAGGTTCTACTTCAGCTGAGATATTTAATAGTCCTGTGAATGGATTGTACTCTGAACTGACACCATATGAATAACCTAGTTCAGTTCTTATGGCTCTATTCAGCAAAGAAGTGCTTCTTCCAGCAAGCATAGCTGAGAATATCTGTGCATCCAACTCTCTTATAGAAATAGAACTAGGAAGATTATTGAAAATTAAAACCACATTTGCTAATTTACTATCTGTATATTCTGTATGTTTTTCAATCGCTTGATAGTCTCTAACTCTCAAGCCTTTACCAGGTAGAAGATTAAAACTATCGTTACTTCTATGTATCCTTGAAAATTGTCTACTTAATTCTTTCGCAAAACTATTGTCTTCAAATCTACCTGAAAGAAATACTCTTATATGCCCATTATTAAACAAGTTCATCCATGCTCTTTGCAAATCTAATGCACTGACGTCATTAATCATGTCACTTAGTACTTCTATTGGAAGATTGTCTACACTGGTATATGAGTGTGATTTATCCAAATATGTAATTGCTCTAATCAGTGCCTTCTTCTTAGAAGAGAATCTAGATTGATTCAATTCAAAAATCATATTCATCTTCTCTGAAGACACAATTTCATCAGCAAAATTATAAAACTCATTCCAGACAGGGTCTATCAGCATATTAATAAATAGATTAGAGCTATTCTTAAATGCACCTGTCTCATCTAAACTTCTATTAATAGAAGAAAGAGTAAATGTTATTCTTTGTAAGTCTCCAATAATTTCATTCTTAACTGTAATCTCAGATGCATACTGACTCTGTAAATATGCTGCTAATTTAGGTCTAGTGTCATATTCTGTAGTTGTTGCAGTAAGTATCCTTGCTAATAAAGCATTAGCAACTACTTCGTCCTCATCTACTGGTAAATATACTTCTACAGAGAAATAGCTAGTATTAAATCTATCTGATTTAGATACATAAATTGGAATATTATTTTTATTAGTAAATAATTGGAAGTTCTCATGACTGGAGTGATACTTAATCGCCTTCCTCATATCTTTATCAATCTCAGCTGACATAGATATGAAACTTGGGAATCGCTCTTCATCTCTTTCATGTTTTAATAATTCAACTTCAATATACTGACCATATAAATTAATATCTTCATTTAATATAGTAGTTTCAACAAGTGGGTATGGATCTGTATGATTTACTGTTGGTCTCAAACCTATACTTGTGATGGCATTATAAGAAGTATCTCCTACCTTACAAACAGAATTATAGACACCATATTTAGGAACAACCATTCCTTCAGGCACTCTAATATTAGCAGTTGGCATACCTATAGTTCTACCAAGAGCTTGCCCCTTAATAACAATTCCAGGGATAGTATATGGTCTACCCATTAGCCTAGAAACATCTTCCATCTCACCTTCAACAATGTGATTTCTAATTCTAGTACTAGATACTAATTCTTCCTCATAATAAACAGGGTCAACTACTCTAAGAACAGCGCCAGTATCCTTGGCCCACTGTTTTAAAAACTCAATATTACCTTCTTGCCCTTTAGCGAAGCGATAATCCTGCCCCACATACAAGACCTTACAATTTAAAAGCTCAGTTAAAATTCCATATGCAAATTCATGTGGAGTAATTGCAGCATTCTTCTCATCGAAAACTTGTAGATATAAACTATCTACGCCCATGTTTTCGAGCACAGCGTTTCTTTGTTCTGAGCTCTGGATAAAGCCTAAGAAATCATAATTAGCAGGAGCTAGTGGAGATTGTAATAATTCATTTTTCTCATGCAAACCTGGCACAATTACATTGAGCTTATGATTTGCTGGCAGTGGTTTAGGGAATCTATCAAAAGACATCAACACAGACTCTAAGCCTTTGATCTCAGCTTCCTCAACCATTCTCCTAATAATTTCTTGATGTCCTCTATGTATACCATCAAAAAATCCAAGAGCAATAGCCTTCTCTTGTCCTAAATAGCTCTTATCAACATCACTATTTTTTGTTTTAATTAAATCTAGAGTTAAGGTATTCAACTGTAATAAATATCCTTTCTGCTTTTAATATATAGTCATTATTATACTTGAGTATTTTTCCTATACCTAAAAATAAATCATCTGTAAAAATCCGGATTAATTTTTCATCTTGAGCTTCAATCTCATAGTCTTCCAAGTTGATTCTTTGTCCCTGAACTATTCTCCTAGCTTCTTGGGGCTTTAATTTTAGCATAGACCAGTCGTCTCTTACGTCAGCAATGGAAAGTAAGTATTCATTTCCATCTCTATAGTCCCAGAACTCATACCCATTTTCCACTAACTTTTCTAGCTCATCTAACTTTATAGAATCTACTAGCTCATAAGGGCCATTCTTGCTGCGTCTTAACATAAATGCATATGCTCCTAAGCCTAATATATTCCCTAAATCTTCTGCCCAAGCTCTAATATAAGTCCCTGAAGATACTTCCACATCATAAATTGCCCAGAGCTTATTCAAGTTAATATTATTTGCTTCGTCCATATCGCTTTCGTAGCGATCGAAGCCAGGGAAATATTCATTAATTACTTCTACTTCCTCAGCACAATTCTCTTGGAAGCTATCTTCAGTAAAAATCTCATTATCACTAACAGCATCATTAATTCCTGCAGCTAATAAATTTACTGAGAAAATCTCAACATCCTTCTTTTTAGCTTCCACTTCTATCCCTTGTCTTGCGTACCAGTAAGATGGCTTACCATCGGTCTTTATCGCAGAATATTTAGGAATAGTTTGAGTAATTTTACCGCTAAGCTCGTTGTCTGCTTTGGCCAAAGCCCCCGCAAACTCATCAAGACTCGCAAAAGGATTTTGCTCATCAGCTCTAGAAACAACTTCACCAGATAGATCCTGAGTAGTAGTGTTTTCACCGAAGTGAATGACAACTCTATAAGTCTTACGAAACTCCTCCATGTAGCGGATGAAGTTTGTGGATTTACCTAGAACCACAGGCAAGACCCCATCTGCGAAAGGGTCGAGAGTGCCTACGTGGCCAGCCTTATTATTATTGGTGATTCTTTTAACCCTTGAGACAGTCTGCATGGAACTAAGCCCTGCAGGCTTCCAAATATTTAAAACTCCACCTTGGTGTGAAACTTTATTTTTTCTTGCCATTATTATCTCAATTCTAATCTTGATTTAACTTTTGAAACTACTTCAAGACAAACTTCTTCTATCGGTCTATCTGTATTTTCTACAGTAAATCCTGCAGCATTCTTATGCCCACCACCATCGTAAAGGGAAGCAATATAAGCAACATCAAAATCTCCAGTACTTCTAAGATTACCTCTATATCCTTCAGCAGATTCTCTCATAAAAAGACTTACTTTAACTCCTTGGATATCTCTTAATAGAGCTGGAACTGCATTTAAATCTGAATCTAAAACACCATACTTAGAGGCATATGCTCTACTAACTGTAAGATAAGATATCTCACCACCTTCAGATAGTTTAGAATCCAATGCGAGTTGCCCTTCTATTTGGAAAACTCTCCATGGTTTTTCTTTAAACAAACGATTGTTTAATTGTGCTACTTCGATTCCATACTCTAATAATTCAGCACCAATTCTTAAAGTTTCTGGGCTAACATTATCGTAGGTGAATCCACCTGTATCTGTTAGTAGGCCGATGTATAGAGCAATTGCTACATCATGGTCAAATAACTTAATACCACTTAGTTCTTCTAAAACTAAGATCAATGTATAAACTAACTCAGTATTGGCACCAGCATCTGGATCAATAAAAACTAAATCTTCATTAGGTTTTATATTAATGTGGTGGTCAATAATTGCCTGCTCAGGGCTTGAATAGTAAACCTCTTGTCTACTTGCAAATCTGGTATCTTCAGAAGCATCCACTTGAATTGCTAAAGATTGACGCTCTTGAATAGCCTTCTTCTCGTCATCCTTTAAATCCGGCCAGACTCTCGCAGATTCAGTAAAGGGCATCATTAAAAATGGATTAACCCTCTCCTCACATAAAGTAATTACTTCAATTCCCAACTTAGCAAGAGCACCCACTAAAGCAAAAGAAGAGCCGTAGGCATCGCCATCAGCTCTTACATGAGGATAAATAACAACTAAAGCGTCACTATCCTTCTTGCTAAGGATGCTTCTTGCTAAAGTTTCTAGTCCTAATTTTCTAGCTTCTCTAGTCATAAATATCACATTCCTTATATTAATTTTTCACTTAAAGTATTAGCTATTTCGTTAGCTAAACTTAAATCTACTCTTCTTCTTCTGTCTCTAATGTTTCTAGCTCTCTATCATCATTTTTATGAACTTCAGCTAGCAAATCATCAATCCTTTTACCTTTTTCATAAGAATCATCTAAGTGGAAACGTAGTTCTGGAGTAACTCTCAACTTAATTCTTTGAGATAAAGATTTTCTTAAAAATCCTTTAGCCTTAGTTAGAGCTTTAATAGCTTGCTCTTGCTCCTCAGCAGTTCCTAAGACAGAAACATATAAATCAGCATAGTTAAAATCTCTACTGACTCTTGCACTTGTGATTGATGTAAAGGTAGGTACTCTTGGATCGTCTAGTTCAGTAGTAATAATATCAGCAACGATCTTTCTTACTTCATCTGCAACTCTATCTTCTCTTTTGAAAGCCATTTTTAATTCCTCTACTTATACTTATCAAATAATCGAAGGGACAAATTAATTTCATCCCTTAGTTAAAATTATTATCTCTTAATTTCTTGCATCTCGTAGGTCTCAATGATGTCTTCAACTTCTAAATCATTGTATCCATCAATTGTTAGACCACACTCATAACCTGTAGCAACTTCTCTCACGTCATCTTGGAATCTTCTTAGAGAACCAATACTACCATCGTGGACTACGATACCATCACGAATAACTCTACATAGAGAGTTTCTAGTAATCTTACCGTCGGTTACATAACCACCACCGATTGTACCTAATGTACTTACCTTGTATGTTTCTCTAATTTCAACGTGACCTAAGATTACTTCTTCATACTCTGGGTCTAATCTACCCTTCATAGCATCTTGAATTTCTTCAATAGCCTTATAGATAACACTGTATAGTCTAATTTCAACTTCTAAGTCATCAGCAATATCTTTAACTGAGTTTGAAGGTCTAACATTAAATCCAATAATAACTGCGCTACTTGCTTCAGCTAATCTTACGTCAGATTCATTAATCGCACCTGCAGCTGCATGGATAACATTAATTCTAATCTCTTCATCACTTAATTTTTCTAGTGATTGTTGCATTGCTTCAACAGAACCAACTACGTCAGCCTTAATTATAACGTTGAAGTCTTTAACCTTACCTGCTTCAATTTGTGAGAATAAGTTATCAAGAGTAACTACTTGAGCGGCTCTAAATCCTTCTTCTCTAACAATTTCAGCTCTCTCTTCTGCCCACTGTCTTGCCTTACGCTCATCATCTACTTGGTAGAAGATAGCACCAACTTCAGGAACATCAGGTAAACCTAATATCTCAACAGGTACAGATGGACCAGCTTCAGATACACTCTCTCCTCGAGAGTTAGTCATAGCTCTTACATTACCTACAACAGTATCAGCAATAATTGTATCACCTTGTTTCAAGGTACCTCTTTGGATTAGAGCTGTAGCAATAACACCACGGTGTCTATCTAACTGAGCTTCAATAATAATACCTTTAGCTTGTCTCTCAGGGTCAGCCTTCAACTCCATAACATCTGAAGTTAAAAGAACCATTTCTAACAAGTCATCGATACCATCTTTATTCTTAGCTGAGATTGGAACCATAATAGTGTCTCCACCCCAGTCTTCTGAAACTAAACCATATTGAGTTAATTGTTCCATAATTCTATCTGGGTTGGCACTTGGTTTATCCATCTTATTGATTGCAACAATAATCTCTGTTCCAGCTGCCTTAGCATGGTTAATAGCTTCGATAGTTTGTGGCATAACACCATCATCTGCAGCAACAACTAGTATTGCAATATCTGTAGCTTGAGCACCACGTGCACGCATTGTTGTGAAGGCCTCATGTCCAGGTGTATCTAAGAATGTAATCTTACGACCATCTAGATCTACCATGTAAGCACCGATATTTTGTGTAATACCACCGGCCTCACCGTCTGCAATTTTAGCGTCTCTAATTGCATCCAATAATGTAGTTTTACCGTGGTCAACGTGACCCATAACAACTACAACTGGAGGTCTAGCAACTAAGTTTTCTTCAACATCTTCAGTCTCATCAAACAAGTCTGCTGCTTGCTCTTCAGTCTTATCTAATCTTTCAGTAGTAATATCAAATTCACTAGCGATAATTGTTGCTGTATCGAAATCTATAATGTCATTCAATGTAACCATTACACCATTTGAAATTAAGTGTTGGATAACTTCAGCAGATGTTCTAGCAATAGCTTCAGCAAATTCCTTAACTGTCATATTATCAAGTAAGGCAACGTGAGTAACTAATGTCTTATCTACTGATACAGACTCATCTTTCTTCCTACGTTGTTTCTCTCTATATTGACGATTAAACTCTTGCTCTTTTTCTCTTTGCTTAGAATTTCGTCTCTCATCAGCAAAGTTTCTTGAACGAGTCTTGCCTTTAGCAAATTTATTTTTATTTTGTTGAGCAATAAGATCAGGAGCAACCTCACCCTCGGTTGTTTTCTTACGAGGCTTGCGTGGTTGTGAACGTAATTGTTTCTTATCGTCCTCATCCTTATCCTTGTCATATGGTGAGTATGAATCTTGGCCAGTATTTCTAGCTGGTCTATCATTTCTCTTAAAGTTATTGTTTCTACCACCTGAAGATCTATCGAAGTTTTGACTCTTACGTCTCTCTTTATCTTCTTTTTGCTTGGCAAAAGCCTTCGCAGTAGCAGCTAATGAATCATCAGTACCTGAGCTAATCTTTCTTGGCCCACCTGTTGAAATCTTACCACCTGAGGCAAGTTTTCTAGGTCCTGATTCAGTAACCTTACGAGGTGTAGCTTTTGTAGAACTAGGGCTAGATGTTTGAGCAGGAGCTTCAGTCTTCTTAACTTCTGCTTGCTTCTTAGCTTCTTCAGCTTGTCTAGCCTCCTCAGCTGCTTGTTTTTCTGCCTCAACTTGTGCCGCAGACTTAATTTTTCTAGGTCTAGTACCTAAATCCTTTAATGGACTAGGTTTAACTGGTGCAGGTTTTAGTCTAGGAGCAGCAGGTTTAGCACTCTCTTTTTGAGCACTTTGTTGAGCTTTACGCTCATTTGCAGCCTTAGTCTGAGCCTTAGCTCTTTCTAATGCACTCATACCCTTAGTCTCTTCTTCAGCCTTAGCACTCTCTTGAGCTCTAGCCTTCTTCTCAGCTTCAGCTTGAGCTTGTTCTTCGATAATATTACCGATTTTTCTAGGTTTTGGAGCAGCAGTAGTAGAGCTAGTAGGAGTTTTTGCACTTGCATCATCCTTCTTAGCTGTATCTGCCTTCTTCACTCTTTTAACTTTGCTGACATTGGCGGTAATGACTCTACCAGAAACACCCTTCATGCCAACTGTTGAATCTTGCTCATTAGCATCGCTCGTATTTTCGTTTAAAGACTCATTTTTATTCTCATTTTCACGATCGTTATTTTCTAGCATATTTTATTTCCTTACCTCCATCGCAACTTTCAATTCTCTATATCTTACTCTTTTGTTAATTTCATTATCCCCTGGGCAAAGCCCTCATCCATCACGCCAATTATGGCGCATTTTTCACGTCCCATTAAAAAACCTAAATTAGCAGCATCTGACATTTTTATGACATTCACTTCTCTATGTAGATCTTCTAAAACCTTCGCTACCTTAGCTTCGCTTCTATCAGAAATGTCTGTTGCTACAATAAGTAAATCAAGATTTCCAAGTCTTAGTTCATTAAGACTCGCATCCATTCCACGGCTTAATGCGCCAGCTCTTCTTGCAAGTCCTAGCAGTCTAATAACTTTATCTTCATTTACATCTTCAAGTTCATATATATTTTGCATTAGCTCTTCTTCATACTTCCATCTGGACTTATTTTAATAATCTTCTTCTCGCGGGGTTCTTTTGTTAATCTTTCAGCTTCTAATTCAGATAAAAGTTCCTCTTTAAGCCCTTCTTGCGTCTTATTCTTTAGTTGAGCATGCAATTTTCTTCTGTCAAATGCATTTACTATACATTCTTCATTTTTACATATATATGCGCCACGGCCATCTAGTTTAGCAGTTTCATCAAATTGAATTAACTCATCTCTCACAACTAGGCGAAATAATTCATTTTTCTCTTTCATTTCTCTGCAGTTACTGCACATGCGCTTAGGCTTATGTTTCTCTTTAAGTACTTTTGCCAAATCAAACCTCAAATTATTGATTATCTAATTCGTCCTCATCTGCAATTCCAAGCTCTACAGCTTCAATCGCTTCTTCATCTTCAGCTAAATTCTCTTCTTCAGCTTCTTCAATTGAACTTTCTAAATCATCAATTGAAACATTTTCTTCATCTTCTACTTCAACTTCTTCATTAGAGCTTAAAAGTTCATCAGCTAGTCTATCCATTGATAATTCAACACTATCTGCTTGACCCTCATCGTTTAGAGCATCTGCTTCTGCAGCGTCAATATCCAATAATGCATCTTCTGCATCTTCGCTACTTAATCCAGCTGCTGCTTCGAAGTTTGCCATGAATCCAGCTTCAATCTCTTCACGAAGATCTGACTCACTCTTAATGTCAATCTTCCAAGATGTTAGTTTTGCTGCTAATCTAGCATTTTGACCACGTTTACCAATTGCTAATGATAATTGGTCATCTGGTACTACAACAGTAGCTTCTCTAGTATCGTCAGTCTCTACTAATTCAACTCTTAATACATTAGCAGGTTTAAGAGCATTTCTAATAAATATTGTTTCATCTGGATCCCATTCAATGATGTCAATCTTCTCGCCACGTAATTCATCCATTACATTTTGAACACGCATACCTCTTTGGCCAACACAGGCACCTAAAGCATCTACATTTTCATCATTTGAATAGACAGCAATTTTTGTTCTGGAAGCTGCTTCACGGGCTACTGCATGTATTTGTACTACGCCAGCTTGAATTTCTGGAACTTCCTTTTCAAATAATTTTGCAACAAATTCACCACTCGCTCTTGATACATAAACAATTGGTCTACCACGTCTCTCATCTACACGCTTAATGTAAAATTGCATACGATCGCCAAAATTATATGTATCTAATGCACTCTGCTCGTAACTTGTTAGAACAGCCTCTGCTCTACCTATGTCAACGATAACTTCTCTATCGTCTGCACGCTGTACAATACCATAAGCTAATTCACCGACTCTATTTGAGAACTCTTCATGAATAATTTCTCTTTCAGCTGTAATTAAACTCTGGTTAATTGCAGATTTTGCAGCCTGAGCAGCTAGACGACCGAAGTGTTGAGGTTCAATCTCGTACTGTAATACATCCCCAATTTCAAAGTCTGGGTCTAAAGATTGTGCCTCCGCTAATGAAATTTCTGAATTCACATCTTCTACTTCTTCTACAATTGTTCTATCTAAGAATACAGCCATTTCGCCTGTATCTCTATCTATAGATGCATGTACATTATCTGCAGTTCTTACATTAAATTCACGTCTGTATGCAGCAACTAAAGATTCTTCAATGGCTACGAAAACCATCTCTTCATCTAATCCACGCTCTCTACATAAATCTCTTATTGATTCAATTAAATCTCTATTCATTATTTCACCTCATTTTAAAAGACTATAACTCTTTTTACATTGGCAATATCGCTCAGTTCGTATGTATAATCTTCATCATTTATCTCAATAGCTAGACTATTTTCATCATGTGCCTTCAAGACACCTTCTACCTTCTTGGCACCATCTATTGCTCTATAAAATGATATTTCAATATCTGCACCAATATATCTTGTGAAGTCTGCAGCTGTTTTTAATGGTCTATCAATTCCTGGAGATTCAACTTCTAAATAATAAGCTTGGCTAATATCTACATTCTCATCAATGATAGGGTCAATTGCACGACTAACTCTCTCGCAGTCTTCTAAGTTTATTCCACCGCGTTTATCTATTACAATACGTAGTATCCAGCGCTTATCTTCCTTCAAGTATTTAACTTCTAAAAGTTCGACACCTTCTGCTTCTACAGTATCTTCAATAGCAGCGCTTACTCTACTTGCAATATCTTTTTTTATGCTTGCCATAATTACTCCTCTACAAGAAAAAAGAGCGAAGACGAATCTCCACTCTTAATAAATCGCTCTATTAATTAAAGGCATTATAGCACCTTTCAGTAGTTTTTGTCAAAGTCGACAAATTCAAGCTTTCAGCCCTTAATTTTGTAATTTAATCTATTCGAAAACGTACTTTTGCAATTCTTCTGTTAAATCATCTGCTGCATGTGAGTACATTATTTCTACATCAAAATGATGTTGTTCACCTAAGCCTTCTAGTGCTGCTAAGAATTTAGCTAATTCATTTTGATCATCGACGCCATTAACTACTTTACCAATACTATCGATGTAAACGTGAGTTAAATCATAATCTTTAGCGTTAATACCTGCTATAAAAGCAATTAATTCAGAATAGTTGCTTACAGGATACTCTTCAATATTCACTAATCTAATACTAGTGTCTATGTAATTGTTGAGCCTGTCACCATTCTGAATACAAATAACATTATTCTCGCTTATCTGCGCCATTTCGTTAAGATCATTAACGAGGCGCTTAGTCTTGCCTGTTCCTTTTTCACCTACAATTAGTTTAACCATAAAACATGCTCCTTTACTAAAAGCTTCTTTTAATCAATTATAACCCATTAATCCTTTTGCACAAAATAGCTTTATAGCACTTTGAAATAAATTGTACATTTTACATAAATTTAAGCTTGAGTTTTTGGTATAATGTCAATAAATCTAAAAGGAGTTTTGACTTTGGCCAAAAATACTAACAATGCCCAAGATAAGGTTACTCAAAAAGTAATTATTCTTTATATCTGCGAAAAAATAGATAGTCTCAACAAGCAAGAACTGATGCAAATAGCATTAGAGTCTATGTACATGGACTATTTCCAATTCACAACTATCCTAGATGAGCTCATCTCTGAAGATTTAATATCAGGAACTTATAGGAAGTCTGAGAGTAGTAATAGGAATACTAGCGAAAGATTCTCTCTAACAAGTAAAGGTGCTGTCATTTTAGATACTCTTCGTAGCAATATACCAGTTGCAGTTACTAGACACTTAAATGAAATATTGTCTAAGAATAATGAAGAGATTGAAAGGTCAGAAAGTATAATAACAAATATTAAACCTCTGGAAGATGGAACTTATACACTAGAACTCAGTTTAAGCGAGAGACAAGACCCGTATTTCAGTATAACTATTAATACACCTAATAGAGAGATCTCATCTCAATTAGAGAATAACTTTAAAAATAATGCAGCTGATATTTATGCAAAAGTTATGGGAATTTTGCATGAGTACAATCAAGCGGATGATAACTAGTAGCTAACTAAAAAACTTGTTTCAATTTAGTCCATAACTCTTGTAGTGACTTCGCCTGATTCAAGTGCTACTACTCTATTTACTATTTGGTCAAGATCCTCTTTATAATGGCTACTCAAGACAATTGTAGCACCACGTTCATTCTCTTCTTTTAATATGTCATAGAACATATGTCGGCTAGTCTCATCTAATGAGTTCGTAGGTTCATCTAGCAATAATAAATCTGGTTTCTCAATAATTGCTTGAGCAATAGCTAATTTTTGAGTCATACCAAGGGAGAATTTATTGACAGGTTTTTTATCATTTGGATCGAGCCCAACTCTAACTAGAGATTCTTCAATATCTTCTTTTGTGGCAACAGATTTGATTGCACATAAAACTTCTAATGTTTCTTTTGCAGTTAAATTTGGCCAAAATTTCATAGTTTCAATTATTAGACCAGTAGAATGATTGAATCTATTGCAAGAGTCAATCACATTACCATCAATAGATAAAGTACCACTAGCGGCAAGTATTAAACCAGCAAGAGCTCTAAGCATCATAGTCTTACCAGACCCATTACGGCCGAGAAGACCCATTATCTCTCCCTTTTCTATCTTTAAATTTACATTAGATAAAACATCAACTTTTTTCAGTGTTTTTGTATATCCATTGAACTCAATGTATTCCATGTCTATTCCTCCAAATAATCTTTTGAACTCATTTTCCAAGCAAGTAAAATAAAAACAATAATAAATAAAGCGAAATTAATTAAATTAAATGTAGGAGTTTTATCATTATATAGTAAGAATAATGGCGATAAAGCTCTTAGGTAATCGAGACTAATAATAAGCATTAAATACGATACAACGAAAACCAATAGATTAGTTAGCAAGTAATTTAGCTTGACAGTAATTATTATTAATTCACTTATTATTGATATAAAGATTGATACAAATATTAATGATGCATAATATACAAGGAGCTCGACTGTACCAAATACATTCATTACCAAGGCGGCAATTACATATGGCAGTGTCATCACAATACTTCTAGATAATAAAAAGAGAAAATATGTAGTTATTTGCCCTTGTAAAGTTTTTTGACGAATTGCTATTATGGCTAAATGCTAATCTTTAAAATCTTTCCAACTTGACATTAAAAAATATGCAGGAAGAAATAGTACCTTTATTGTAGAGTGTAACAACTGTAAAAAATCGTTTAATGAATACATTTGAAAATTTTTACGCAAAAAAACATATTCAAGCATTTTCCCATATATCATCTGAAGCAGTAACGTAACAAAAATAAGTAAATAAACAGTTATAAAAATACTTATACCATCTATAAAAAAATGACTTCTCTTACTTCTGCTTATAATTACATTGTCCAAATTATTTTTTCTCGCTATCCAGTCTATCCCTATACATATAACAGCGAGGAGAACCGGCAATATAAAGTCAATGAGCCAATTATCTATCAATATCATAGCTCCAGGCATAGCACGAACAGCTCTATATGATGATGCCATATGCATTGTAGGATGTTCGTACAACCATGTCATATTTGCTAACGAGTAATTTAGAGCTACGCGTTCTATTTCAAAAAAATAAATTATTGTTTCCATTAAATATAAGAAATTTAAAATTAGTAAACCGAAATATAATCTCTTATTCTTGATAAGCCACCTAAAATACATAATATAACTCTTTTAAGTTTTATTTAAACACTAGACATACTTAAGCATACCAAGGAATTATTAACAGCACAAATCCACTCGAAAATTTAGTAATATTTATTAAAAAAACTATAACTACCTTAAATCCACGAGATTTATTATTTCATTACCATTAATCCTAACTAGCCATTTTATAGATAAATTAATTTAGAATTACATAAGAAAACATAAAAACAGCAAGGTTGTGTAGTGAATCACTGAACCTTGCTGCATCTTCTTTATTGTTATTTATAACTATTCGAATTAGATCTTTATTCTACATATCTTACCTAGCATTCTCTAAATGGTATCTAGTTCTACCCTTCTTAGCTAGCTCATCAGAAAATTTATATATTACAATTTTTCTACCGATAACTTGAACCACATCAGCATCTAATCTTTCTGCTAGTGTGTTAGCTATTTCTCTTGGACTAATAGATGCAGTCTTTAATACTGATATTTTAACTAACTCTCTAGTTCTTAATAAATCTGCAAGTTCCTGATAAATATTTTCATTTATATTATCTTTACCAATGTGTAGCAAACTATCTAGTTCATTAGCTTCAGATCTTAGATATGCTCTCTCTTTACCTGTTAAAGCCATTAATTCTCCTTCTTTTTCTAATCAATATAATCGAATAGTAAGTCACCAATTGCAATGGTGTCTCCTTCTTCAATTCCTTTTGCCTTCAAGTCGGCAATTACACCTTTATCTCTTAATTGTTTTTGGAAATATTGCATGGAGTCGATACTATCGAAGTTTACACTTCTCATTAAGTTATCAATCCACTTACCTTCGATAACATAAATATCTTCGTCCATAGTGATTTCATATGTATCTTCTTCGAATGTATAAACCTTAATTTCTTCTTTAGGTTTTTCATAAAGAATAGTATTAGGTAGATTTTGTAGATGAGTTGCAATATTTTTCAATAAGTCATCAGTTCCCCAATGTATAGGTGCTGACATCTGGAATACTTCAAAACCTTCAGCTTCTAACTTACTTTGTAATGCTTCTACATCATCTTCTTCAGCTAAGTCAATTTTATTTAATGCTACAATCTGAGGTTTTTCAGCTAGTTTTTCACTAAATGACGCTAATTCATTATTTATCTTTACAAAATCCTCGTATGGATCTCGTCCTTCTGAACCTGAAGAATCTATTACATGAACTAACATCTTAGTTCTTTCAATATGTCTTAAGAAGTCATGTCCTAAACCTGCACCATCACTTGCACCTTCAATTAATCCAGGGATATCTGCTAGAGTGAAACTGTAGTCATCTACTGTAGCAATTCCTAGTTGTGGTTCTAAAGTTGTGAAGTGGTAGTCTGCAATTTTAGGTGTAGCTCTTGAAACTACAGATAAATAAGTACTCTTACCAACGTTAGGCATGCCGATTAAGCCAGCATCTGCTAGAATTTTTAATTCTAATGTAACGTAGAAACCTTCTTTTAGCTCACCTGGTTTAGCGAAATTTGGTGCTTGTCTTGTTGATGTGGCAAAAGCAGTATTACCGACACCGCCACGGCCTCCTTTTGCCAAAGTGACAGTTTCGCCATCTTCAGTTAAGTCAGCAAGTAAGCGACCTGACTCTGCCTCTCTAACTACAGTACCTACAGGAACTGTGATTGTTAGATCAGTACCACTCTTACCAGCCATTTTTTGTTTACCACCATGCTCACCATCTTCGGCGGTATATTTTCGTCTATCTCTGAATTTTTGTAAGGTAGTCATATTTGAAGTAGCTTGAATGAACACAGAACCACCACGGCCGCCATTACCGCCGTCTGGACCTCCATTAGCGATAAATTTTGCTCTATAAAAAGAGACAGCACCATCACCACCATTACCTGCTTTAACAAAAACTCTAGCTTGATCTATAAACATTTTAATCCTCTATGAGAATAAAAAAGCCCGGAACAACAGCCGGACTTCATTATCTTTAATAATAATTCGTAATTATTCGCTAACTGCTGCAGCTACTGGAGCTGGATATACGCTAACTTTCTTACGACCCTTGCCGTATCTTTCGAAGCTAACATTACCATCTACCAATGCGAATAATGTGTCATCCTTACCTCTACCCACGTTTTCACCTGGGTGAATTTTAGTTCCACGTTGTCTGTATAAGATATTTCCTGCTAGTACGAATTCACCGTCACCAGCCTTAGATCCTAAACGTTTAGATTTAGAATCACGTCCGTTTTTTGTAGAACCTAAACCTTTTTTACTCGCTAATAATTGTAAGTCTAATTTAAACATTTTATTTTCTCCTATTTAATCTCAACTCTGTCAAGTACCGTAACGTACTCACTTCCATAACTGTATTCTATTTGTTTGCAACCGATCTCAAAAGTTTTCATCAGTAAGTCTACTTCTGCTTGTTTATCCTCAGTGTTCTCTACTTCTGCATAAAGATGTCCTGATTCAAATTTAAATTCTACTTCTAGATCGAGAATATCTGTCAATCCTGTTACTAAGGTTCCTGCTAAACTTGTTACTGCTGAACAAATGATGTCATCTTCATCGAACTCAGCGTATCCTGCATGTCCCTTACATAAAAATCCTTTTAATCCATTTTCATCTTCATATAAATTTACTTTTATCATAATTCACCTCGAACTTATCGATTAGCTTATAAATTTATATTAATGGTTAATCAATAATTATGCTGTAATACTATTAATTCTAATATTTGTGTATGGTTGACGGTGTCCTTGTGATTTACGGTAACCCTTCTTAGCCTTATACTTGAAGATTCTAATTTTCTTACCTTTACCATGTTTTACGATTTCAGCTTCAATCTTTGAATTACTTAAATCGTCACCAAATTTCATTCCTTCATCTGTTGCTAGACCAATAATCTCTAATTCCACTGAGTCTCCAGCTTCACCTTCTAGTCTCTCAACAAAAATTTCGTCGCCTTCTGCGACACGGTATTGTTTACCACCGGTACGAATAATTGCGTACATATCGTTTCCTCCTATATATTTTGTCAGGGCTCGCTTCAACAGGCTGGTGTTTGACACACTCAATTATTACCTGCAAAATGCGGCACGGGAGTAAAGATACCACATAAAACCAAGATTGGTCAAGTACAAATTTCACCTAATCATCGACTTGTCATATGTTTCATCTATTATCCTAATAGTTAAACTGATATATGCTTAACTGTCGTACAATTATAGCATGCCAAATTTACAATAAATAGTTATTTTTGTAGTAATATTAGTTAGCTTAAATTTTAGAGGGGGAGGGAAATTAGAATGAAGAAATTTTTTAAAGCTATTTTGCAGATATTCTTCTGGATACTTAATACTATCTTTGTACTAGCTGTATTAGCTGTTATTGCTATAGCTCTAATTAATATGCATGTCCTCTCCTCTACAGATGATTTCATTTATTCAAGTAATGAAGAAATCCTAGAAGAACAAGCTGATGAAGCTTACGATGCGATAGTAGTTTTAGGAACTAGTGTTTATGGTAGAGAGCCTAGCCCAATACTAGTCGAAAGATTAGAGCAAGGTATTTCACTATACAATGATGGTCTAGCGCCAATAGTAATTATGTCTGGTCACACTGAAGAATACTACGATGAAGTTGGAGTTATGGAAGAGTATGCAGTATCAAGAAATGTGCCTGCAGATAATATAATTCAAGATACACATGGTTATTCTACATATGACAGTATGATTAGACTATCTGATGTCTACGATGTAGATAGAGTTATTATTGTCTCTCAAGAATTCCATATTCCTAGAGCAGTCTATCTCGCTAGAGCCTTAGACATAGATGCATTAGCTGTGTCTGCAGATACTGAGAATACTGAAGTATCTGCAAATGTTCTTTTTAGGGAAATATTAGCTAGAGTAAAAGATTTTGCTTATGCTCATCTACAACCTGCTATTGATTAGGGCACTTAATGTCGCAAACAAAAAGAGCCAAAATTGCTCTCAGCTCTGAATGTTGAATTCTATTTCAATTAAATTAAATCTAAAATATCTCTTGCTTGTTCTAATAAACCACTAGCTTTATTTTCTACTAGAACTTCAGCATCTCTAAATCCCCAAGTAGCTCCAGCACCTGTTACTTTTGCATTATGAGCTACTAGCATATCTGTATCTGCATCTCCAATATGTATAGTATTATTTGGAGTTCCACCATTTCTTTCAATCATGCCTAGGAAATATTCTGGATTTGGTTTAAGAATTCTACCCTCCGCCTGACCTGCAACTTCCAAGAATACTCCTGGGAAGAAATGCTCAATTAAGCTTTCAGCAGCAGTTTGCTCTTTATTAGTTAGAACTATAAGTTTCTTATCTTTAGCCTGTAGTTCTTCTAACACTTCTACTATGCCCTCATAAGGTTCTGAATAGACCCATAAATGCTCATAGTAATATTCATAAAAATGCTTCAATAAATCATCTAAGATTTCATCAGTTAAATCTAAATCATCTGGGAAAGCTCTTTCTAATGTTTTAACATTTCCATTCCCGACAAAACTTCTGATTTCATCTCTGCTTCTCAATGGATAACCTAGAGTTTCTAGAGCATGATTTGTCGCTGCCCATAAATCTCCGATTGTATCTAGTAAGGTTCCATCTAAATCGAAGGAAAATAATTCTGCTTCCTTCCAACGCTTCTGCCATACTTCTTTACCTAACATATTTACTTCCTATTCTAATAATTAAATATTTGTATCCAAGCTTTACCAAATCTCAAGTTATAACGGTAAAAGAACTGTGAGTTTATTGTAGCTTGTCCAAAAGCTGAACGAATTATTTCGTTATATACACTTGCATCTGTTAAATCGAAATTGAGAATGAAATTCATTCCAACTACTGATTCTTCTGTAATAGTTGGATTTGCATTAAATAAGCTTACTAATATACTCTCTAAATCATCTGCACTATTAACTGTAGGAGCAGAGAATGCATAATCTTCTGGAGCCTCTGGAACTGCAAATGACATTGTTCTATGGTCACTAGAAATACTATCTAAAGATCTCATAAAGTAAAAATTACTAGGGTAATATTTCTCATCATGTGTTTGTGAAGCAAAATCACCAATATTTGCTGCATCATCCCAAGTAGGGTCCACATGATACCAAGTACCACCTACTTCAACCATATTCCAGTTGTGGTAATCTCCGCTCTCATCATTACCTGCATAACCATAGACAGTTATTACATTACCACCCAATCTATTTGCCACCATTTGATAAGCAAGAGCATATCCAACACACATTGTTTCCGAATCAATTAATGCACCCCAAGCATTATTCTTATCTCTATCCATGACTGGGCTGTAATACATAAGCGGTAATAGTTCATTCAAGCTTAATCTATATCTATCTACCAAGTCATTAGTTTGAGAAGAAATTCTATCAGCTATCTCCCAGGCAACATTATTCATTTCTGTCCAGGCTGCCACATGACTTCCATCTGCAAATCTATCTTGAATTTTAAAAATTAAATTTAAGCTAGGGAAAGTATATAACCCATCTCCGGCTGACTGCCATGTATATTCATATGCAAATGGTTGTTCATAGTAGAAGAATCTAGGATCTGTATCTTTAACTGAGTAAACGACAATACTTAGCAGACTTACTGGAATTTCTGAGAATTCATATCCAGCAAGAGCAGGTCCTATATCTATACTAGTTTCACCATTTAATAGCCCTTGGTATAGAAGTTCTGAGATTCCTCTAGATAAATCATCTTGGTCATTTCTCCAGAATAAGTGTCTCTCTTGCTCTTCAACAACTGAACCATGCTCAATTTCCATAGCTGTATAACCTGAATCTATGCTGTAGTTTGCAGGGTTGTCAGAGAGTATTACACCCTGTGCTCCTTCATTGAATTCAGCTGTAGTAGTAGGAGTAGTTGTTGTAGCTGCAGTTGTAGTGGTTGTTGTTGGAGCTTCAGTAGTTGTTGTAGTGGTAGTTGTCTCTTGTACAGTTGTTGTTGTATCAACATCAGTTTCACCTGCTGTTGTTTGTGTAGCTTCTGTTGTAGTTGTAGTGCTTGTTTCTTCCTGAGTTGTAGATGTTTGAGTAGTCTCTACAGAATCTGGTCTATTTATCTGAATATTACTTACAAGATCTTGGTTATAGTAGTCAACAACTTCATTACCATCTTCATCGGTTGGTTCTGGTGTTGGCAGCGGGGTAGGTTTTGGCCCTAATCTTATATCTGCTTGTTTCTCTCTTAATTCATAGGTATGAGCTGTAGTTTCTCTAGTAGCTCTTGGAGTTGGAGTATTTAAAGCATTTCCTCTGGTAGTTGTATTAACACCAGTATCCCCATTAGATGTATCCGTCTCGGTACCAAATCCACAGGCAGATAAACTTAAACTTAGTGCTAGTATTGTGCTGATTATTCTAATTTTGTTCTTCATAAGAAGCCCCCAATATACGCATCTTTAGGATAATTGTACTATACCTATTATTCTAAAACTATTAAAAATAGCATGATTTCTTAACAAACTAAGCTTAAACAAGTATTGATATAGCGTGATTAAGCAATAAGTTGTAAAATTAACTTAACCCACTTAGAGGAGTTGAGTATGAGTAAAAGTAATTTTCTAAATGTAAGTATATGCAGCCCGGATTTGGCTTTGGCCCAAATAGACAACAATATTGAAGTGCATAAGGAAGCTATAAAAGAAGCATGGCAGAGAAACAACAGCGTTATCCTCTTCCCTGAACTCAGTCTAACTGGTGTGACATGTGGAGATTTATTTTTAAATCAGAACTTTCTGGCAAGAGCTAAGGAAGCTCTTTATGAAATTGCTATGTTCTCAGATCAATTCCCAGGAATACTAATTTCTATTGGTTTACCGTTCAAATACCAAAATAGAGTTTTCAATGCAGCTGCATTAATTCTTTCTGGAGAGATATTACAAATTGTTCCAAAAGGAAAATTAAGAGATGAAGATATTTGGCAAGAAACTCGTTACTTCTCAACTATTGAATATAGGGAGGTTGTTAGTGTAATAGACTCATCTTCCTTTTACCAAATTAGTAACTTACCTATAACTCTAACTGACGAAGACTCATCTGTAACTGTCGGGGTTGTCGTTGGATCTGACTTGAGTAATAACAGTAATTTGATTAATAATCTAGCTAATGATGGTAGTGAAGTAATTCTAAATCCTAATATTGAAGCGAGTGTAGTAGGTTTAGAAAATCTTGCAGTTGAAGATGCTATTGCTCTTAGTCGCATGCATAAATTTGCTATAGTCTCTAGTTTCTCTGGAAATTTTGAATCTTCCAGCCAATATGTATTTACAGCTAAAACTGCAGTTGCTGAATTGGGTGAATTAGTTGTATTGGAAAATGTCGATGAGCTCAGAGCTAGCTTATCAACTGAGACAATAATTAACTTAAGTGCTATAAGACATTTATCTGACCCTAAATCAGGAGGGCTTACTGAATTAGCTACATTTAATGAATTTGATTTTGGTGAGGCAGATCTCTCACGAAGAAAACATTTTGTATATCCATTTATTAAGAGAGATAATATTTATTTCTTAGAAGATGAGAATTTATATAAAGAAATAGCTCAAGCTAGAAATTTAATTCATCTACAAGGATTAGGATTAGCAAGAAGAATTAGACAAATCGGTGCTCAAACAATTCTAATAGGTGTATCCGGAGGATTAGATTCTACTCATGCACTTCTAGTTTGTTTAGAAGCCGCTAAACTTCTAGATTTTAGCAATGAACAAGTAATGGCAGTTACAATGCCAGGATTTGGTAGTAGTTCAGAAACTAAGGGAAATGCTACTAGATTATTAGATGCTCTACACTTAGAAAACCATGAGATTTCTATTATTCCTGCTAGCCTTCAACACTTTGAAGATATTGGCCATGACCCTGAAGAATTAGATATTACTTATGAGAATTCACAAGCTAGAGAACGTACACAAATTCTTATGGACTTATCTAATAAACATAATGGTTTAGTAGTAGGCACTGGAGATTTAAGTGAAAATGCTCTTGGGTGGTCAACATACAATGGTGATCAGATGAGCATGTATGCAGTAAATGCTTCTATTCCAAAAACAACTATGCGCTATACATTAAATTTAATTGCTGCTGACTTAAGAAATAATGGCAATGATGAATTAAGCGATATTTTATTGGACATTGTAGAAACTCCTGTAAGTCCAGAACTCTTACCTACAGATGAAGCTGGTGAGATTAAGCAAAGGACTGAAGATCAAATTGGTTCTTATACATTACATGACTTCTTCTTATACCACTATATTTATAGAGGAAATTCAATTGAAGATACTTACAATCTAGCAGTTGAAGTATTGAGCAATCCAAATGATAGCGGTGAAATATATTCTAGTGAAGAGATTCATAGAGTATTTGGAATATTCCTAAATAGATTATATAAGCAACAATTTAAGCGTAAGGCTTATCCTGATGCGGTGAAAGTAACTCCCCTATCCCTAGATGCAAGTGGGGATTTCCAGATTCCATCAGATTTAAATTCCTCGATGTTTTTAGATGAGTGGAAAAAGATACTTTAGAATTACAAATGGCTTATTTATTTCAATAAGCCATTTTTTATATTACTATTCTCCAAATACAACTTCATCTACTGTTTTTCTAATGTAGTCCCAAGCAGTTTGTGAGATTTCTCCCTCCGCAGGAGCAAATACACTTGTTCCCACCCTCTCCCATGTTAAGAAAGCATACCAAGTAGCACTCGCTGCATAACGTCCATGATTTTCATGCAAGTGATAACCATCTCTAGTTAATAGTGGTAAATCACTATCTTTCGAACTTGAAAAATGTTCTGATGCTCTTAGTCTATGAATAATTTCTCCTACTGGAATAAGTCTTAATCCTAATTCTTCAGCTACAGATTTACTTGTTTCTTGAATTTTCTCATACATGAGTTGTCTATCATTTTCATAGATATAAAAATCCCCATGATCACTATCGTCATCATATGCCCAAGTTTGGTGTAAGAGAATTTCAGCTTGTGGCTGCTCATTCTTAACATAATCTACTAGTTCTTTAATATGAGGATAATAAGATTCTTCAACTCCAGATAGACCACTGTATTGCTGAACAGTTATATAGTCATATTCATGGAGTGCTATTGCTTCTTGTATTGATACATTCTCTCTAATCGGCTCACCATTTATTTCTAGTAAGTAATCTTCTGCATTATTTTTAAGCTTATCTATATGTAAATCTAATGGTGCACCACCAATAAAGAGATTGTAAGTATCAATCACATCTCCATTAGGGAGTGAGATATAGTGTATCCATCTTTGGGCATCTGTTGAGAAGCTATTTCCTATTGATAAAATTTTCATGTTTTCTTCCTTTTACTTTGTTTTATTTATTGTGAGAATATAGGATGCATAGTCAGTAAATTCCATGCCCCAGGCACCTTCATCTAGGAAGACACCTATTTGCATTAATTCATCACCATAAGATATTTGACCTGTTTCTTTAATTTCATATTTAGCATTTGGATCTAGACCTTTTAGTTTCAAATAACTGTGACCATAATTTATTTCAAACTCAGATCTGTAATATCCTACAAGAGCTTCATCTTGTTCTTCAGAAACTACCATCCAAGCTGTAGTATTGTTTTCGAAGGGACTTCTTAATCTGTAGAATAATCCATTTCTAATGAGCGATGCTTTATCCTTGAAGAACTGAATATGTTCCTTAGTTCTAGCCAGTTCTTTTTCTGTAAAACTAGTTAAATCCATTTCATAACCGAAGGTGCCGAAATAAGCAACATTAGCTCTTGTCTCTAAAGGAGTTACTCTTCCATTTTGTAGATTAGGAACTGCTGTGACATGGGTACTTATAGATGACAGAGGATAAACCATGGATGTTCCATATTGAATTTTTAATCTATCTATTGCATCTGAATTGTCACTTGTCCAAGTTTGAGGTGCATAGTAGAGCATACCTGCATCAAAACGTGCCCCTCCGCTACTACAAGATTCAAATAAAATATCTGGATGCTTCTCAATCAATCTTTCATAGAGTGAATATAGCCCTAAAATATATTTATGGAAAAACATACCCTGCTCTTCAGGTTTTAATGCATTTGAATAAGGTTCAGTAATGTAGCGATTATAGTCCCATTTTATATAGCTTAGGTTTGCTTCCTCTATTGCTGCATCCATATGTTTGAATATATAATCGACTACTTCTTCTCTACTAAAATCTAAGACATATTGATTCCTACCACTACTCTTAAATCTACCAGG
>CAZVJQ010000009.1:0-3528 GCA_964627125.1 uncultured Fastidiosipila sp.
AGTCATCACTTTATTGATTGGGATATTTTTACTAATAGTGCACTTAAGTACTTATTAGAAATTAATCCAAATGTTATTTTTATCCTCTGGGGCAAGCATGCACTGAGTGCTGTCAAAAATTTAGATATTATATATAATATTGAATCTGCTCATCCATCACCATTATCTGCATATAGAGGGTTCTTTGGGTCTAAGCCTTTTTCAAGAACTAATGAAATTCTAAATTCAATAGATTTAGAAGAAATCGCATGGTAAATAGAAAATTCGGATATCTATAAATAGATAATAATCTTACATTCAAGTATAATTTTAATAGTTTATAAAAGTATAATTCAATCGATAAATAATAATGTTTGACGGTAAATATTAGCTATGCTAATATCTCTCTTGCATTTCAAATATTGGAGAGTTGGCTGAGCGGCTGAAGGCGCACGACTGGAACTCGTGTTAACGTTAATAGCGTTACGAGGGTTCAAATCCCTCACTCTCCGCCATGTATATGACCATCCTTATGGGTGGTCTTTTTTAACTTCATTTTTACATATGTCATAAATAGATATCTTTATTGTATAATGTATACAACTATTTTTATTGAGGTATATTATGAGTAAAAACATATACAAGTATCCATTAAATGAGCGCCGTCAAATCACTGACTTACGCGACATGTTGGATTCAAGCTATTCACTCTATGCAGATAAGACTGCATTCTTAAGTAAAGACCCAGTCTCTTTGAGAGAAATCGGTCCACAATCACAAGAAGCATTAAACTATAAGCCTAATGCTGAAGATGAATATAGAGAAATTTCCTACAAACAGTTCCATGACGATGTTAAAAACTTAGGTTCAGCATTGAAGTCACTAGGTATTAAATCTACTGATATGGTCTGTATCTTGGCTGAAACTAGATATGAATGGTATGTAAGCTATCTTGCAACAGTTAATGGGCTAGCAATAGTAGTTCCTTTAGATAGGAATTTAGCTCCTGCTGAATTACTAAACAATCTTGAAAGAGCAAATAACAATACAATTATTTACTCTGCATCAAATAGAGATAAATTATTAGAAATTAAAGACGAGATTGGTTTTATCGAAAACTATATCAGCATGGATATTCCTAAAACTGAGAACAATGAGAAAATTACTAATCCTGTAATTAATGAAAAAGAAGAACATTACTTCTGGGACTTAATTGAGAAGGGAAGTGAAATAAGAGAAGGTGGAGATTTATCCTACGATACTCTACCGATAGATCCAGATGCATTTAGTATTTTATTATTTACATCAGGAACTACATCTAAGTCTAAGGCAGTTATGCTTAGCCACAAAAACATTTGTTCAGATACTTATGCATCTACTCAAATTGTTGACTTCTCAGATACTATAGCATTATCAATTTTACCTTTACACCATACTTATGAAGCTACTTGTGGTTTCTTAATTCAGTTGTATATGGGTAACACTGTAGCTATTGGGGATGGTCTAAGACATATTACTAAGAATGCTGTCCAGGCCCAAGCATCAATGATCCTAATGGTACCTGCAATTCTAGAAGCAATTTATAAGCGTATAACAAAAACACTTGAAAAAGACCCTGATACTGCTAAGAAGCTACAAACCGGTATAAAGATTAATAAATTCCTAAATAGAATAGGTATAGATATTAGTAGAAAGATATTTAGTAAAGTTCATGATATCTTCGGTGGAAATATGAACTTCCTGATTGTCGGTGGTGCTGCAATTGAGCCTAAGATATTAGATTTCTTCAATGAATTAGGATTCACTGCCTTCCAAGGTTATGGACTTACTGAAGCATCTCCAATCTTTGCTGTTAATAGAGACAACTATAAGGTTTCTGCATCTTGTGGTTTACCAATTCCAATTATGGAAGCTAAGATTATAAATAAAGATGAACACGGAATAGGTGAAATTATTGGTAGAGGTCCTAATATAATGTTAGGCTACTACCAAGATGAAGAATTAACTAATGAAGTTATTGATGAAGAAGGATATTACCACACAGGTGACTACGGCTACATCGATGATAAAGGTTTCTTATATATCACAGGGCGTAAAGCAAATATTATTGTTGCTAAGAATGGTGAGAATGTTTTCCCAGAAGAATTAGAATTCTTATTAGCAGAACATGAGATTATTCAAGAGTCAGTAGTATTTGGTGAAAGAGATGATGCAAGCAATGAACAAATAATTTCAGTTGAAGTATTCCCTAATGCTGAAGTAGTTGAAGAGACTTTTGGCAAAGTCGACCTTACTGATTCAAAAGTTCTTGAAGAAGTTGAAAGATTAGTTAAAGAGACCAACAAGAAGTTACAAATTCATCAGAAGATTGAAACTGTAATTCTTAGAGAAGAACCATTTATAAGAAATACATCGAACAAAATTATAAGAACTAGAAACCAAAGAAATGTATAAAAATAAGAACCTCCAAGTTAATAATTTAACAAGGAGGTTCTTTGCTTAATGAATAGGTGGTGTATATGGAAAATAACCCAAGAATAGTTATAAGTGATTTAAGAAAATCATTTTCTAGAGTTGAAATCATAAGGGGAGTAAACTTTGAAGTTTTCCCAGGAGAAGTACTTGGCTTAATTGGACCAAATGGTGCCGGAAAATCTACAATTATAAAGATGTTAACTGGGCTAATCTATCCTAATTCAGGTGAGATAAATTATGAAGGAATGTTTTACAAACAAGACTTCGTAAAAATAAAACCTAATATTGGAGCTATAGTCGAGAATCCTGATTTATTTCCATATTTAACTGGAATGGATCACTTGAAGTTGAAGTCAAAAATGTATCCAGGTACTACTAATGAAGATATTTTACGCTCAGCAGAAATTGTTGAAATGACTAATGCTTTGGACAAGAAGGTTAAAGCATATTCACTAGGTATGAAGCAAAGACTGTCATTAGCCACCATTCTTTTAGGAAATCCAGACTTCATAATTCTAGATGAACCATTTAATGGATTAGACCCTAGTGGTATAAGAGACTTAAGAACTATAATAAGAAATCTTGCTCTTGAGAGAAATATATCAGTACTAGTCTCATCTCATATCTTAAGTGAGGTAGAAGCTCTCTGCGATAGGATAGTAATGATTAGTAAAGGTCAAATCATTGACGTTAAAACAATGGAAGAGCTTACAAGTAATACAGATGATAGAAGAGTTAGAATTAAGACAGATAATCAAGTTCGCTTATCTCAATACTTAAACTTTAGAAATGTTCCATTTGAAGAAGCTTATGGATACATCATTGCAAGTTATGATTATGGAAGTACAACCGATTTAATTAAAGAGCTCTTAAATGAGAACTTTGAAATATTTGCTATTGAGCAGATGCATAGGTCATTAGAAGATGCATTTGTTGAAGTGATGGATAAGTGGGGAGGAATTATAGAATAATGAGTAACTATTATAGAATTACAAATGTAGAATTTCGAAAAATATTTAAACGTAGAGCTCCCTATATTTTAATGATTTTAGTAATTGTAATGGCTTTTATCGT
>CAZVJQ010000009.1:3628-46143 GCA_964627125.1 uncultured Fastidiosipila sp.
GTGGAATAGTCTTTGGTTTTGATGATCCAATGGCTCCTTACGTTTTTGCTATTGGACAACAAGTTTTTGAAATGCCTATAATTTTATATGGAATATGTCTGTATATAATTGCTGTGATTTCCTTGGTGATGCCGATGGCTTTGGCCCTTTTAGTAGCAGTAATATCAAAATCTAATGTAATAACTATAACAGTGACTATGCTTACATATTTTGTATTGAATCCAATTTTGTTAAATACCGCAAATAGCGTGAAGGGAATGAATTGGCTAAGATTCTCACCTTTCTTGAATATGCATCTTGAGGATTACTTAATTCAAGGAGTACTTGTTGACAATACTTCATTTATTTTTACATTGATAATGTCTATTATTTATGGAGCTGTATTCTTGATTTTAAGTGCAGAAATATTCAATAAAACTGATGTATAAGAATGTGAGGTAATATGAAGAAAGATGAATGGAAAGTAATTTTATTTTTTATAGTATTAGGAATTTTAGCGATAGGATCTTTAGTAGCATTATTCTTCGTACTTAGAGAATTGAGAAATTTCGGATAATGATTTGACTAGATGTAATTAAAAAAATATATTTAAATGATAGTATTTTAATGATGATTAAAGGAGGTAGAGAATATGATAATGTATGGAACCACTGACTGTGAAGACACAATCGATGCTAAAGAAGTATTAGAAGAACTTGGAATTGCATATGAATTTAGAGATTTAGGTGTTACTGTAAATCTTAAAGAATTTTTACAACTAAGAGATACACTTGATATTTTCGATAGAGTTAAAGAAAAAGGGTTCATCGGAATACCATGTTTCGTTTTTGGTGACGAAGATAATAAAATTATTACTCGTAAACTCGAAGATGTTAAAGCTCAACATGGGTTCTAAATCTTTGAAAAGTGCAAGACAGCTTGCATAAGCTGGTACCTTGTGCTATCATTTCTCGAGAAAAAAATACACACATAGCTATGTTCCTGTTGCAAATATTAATTATGAAATATTCGTTAGAAAATAGCTATGGAGGCATAAACAGGAGGAAAAATTTATGGCCGTTGTAACAATGAAACAATTATTGGAAGCTGGTGTACACTTCGGACACCAAACCAAGAGATGGAATCCTAAGATGAAGGAATACATCTACACAGAACGTAATGGAATTTACATAGTTGACTTAGAAAAAACTATGTCACTTATTAATAAGGCATATGATTTCATTAGAGAAGTATCAGAAAATAATGGAAAAATTCTTTTCGTAGGTACTAAGAAACAAGCTCAAGAGTCAGTTAAAGAAGAGGCTATTAGAGCAGGTCAATACTATGTAAACAATAGATGGTTAGGTGGTACTTTAACTAACTACCAAACAATTAAGAAGAGAATTGCATATCTTAAAGAATTAGAAGAGATGGAAACAAATGGTCACTTCGATTTATTACCTAAGAAAGAAGTTTCTCAATTACGTGCAGAACGTGAAAAATTAGAGTTAAACTTAGGTGGTATTAAAGATATGAATGGTCTACCTGACGTAATGTTTGTTGTTGACCCAGGTGAAGAAGATATCGCAGTAGCAGAAGCTAAGAGACTAAATATTCCTATAGTAGCTATTGTAGATACAAACTGTGACCCAGACTTAATTGATCATGTTATCCCAGGTAACGATGATGCTATTCGTGCAGTTAAACTTATCTCAAGTGTTATGGCAGATGCTGTATTAGAAGGTAAGCAAGGACATCAAGACAACTTAGCTGAAGAGACAGAAGGTCAAGTAATTGACAATGAAGAACTTGACTCAATTGAATTTGATGAAGAAGATACTGACGAAGAATAGTTTTTAATACATTTATAACTATTAAGAAACACCAAAATCTAGTAGAATGATTACTAGTGTATAAATAATGAGAAAATAAACTTTGGAGGATAGTAATGGCAGATATAACAGCAAAACAAGTTAAAGAATTACGTGACCTTACAGGTACAGGTATGATGGACAGCAAGAAGGCTTTGATTGAAACAAATGGTGATATTGAAGCTGCTGTTGTTTGGTTAAGAGAAAATGGTATGGCTAAGGCAAGTAAGAAGTCAAGTCGTGTTGCAGCAGAAGGTATGGTTCACTCATACATCCACGCTGGTGGTAAAGTTGGTGTTCTAGTTGAAGTTAACTCAGAAACTGACTTCGTTGCTAAAAATGAATCTTTCCAAGCATTTGTTCATGATGTTGCATTACAAATTGCAGGTATGAGTCCACAATGGGTAAGAAGAGAAGAAGTTCCTGCAGAAATTATTGAGCAAGAGAAGGCTATTATTAAGGCTGAAGCTCTTAATGAAGGTAAACCTGAAAATGTTGTAGATAGAATTGTTGAAGGTAGAGCAGAGAAGTTCTACGCACAAAACGTTCTTCTAGAGCAAGCATTTGTTAAAGATGACAGCAAGACAATCAATGACTTATTAATTGAGAAAATTTCTGAAATCGGTGAAAACTTAGTTATTAGACGTTTTACTCGCTACCAATTAGGTGAAGGAATCGAAAGAAAAGAAGAAGACTTCGCAGAAGAGGTTGCCCGTCAGTTAGGTAATAAATAGTAATTGATGAGGTGTTATTTAAACACCTCATTTTTTATGAAATTTTCAGCTCGTGAATTAATATAATTAAAATAAATCGAGCGGATTTATAGGAGTTATATGAGTAAAGCAAAATATAAGAGAATTTTACTGAAGCTTTCAGGTGAAGTACTAGCCGGAGAGAACTCATCAGGAATTAATCCAGAAACTGTAAATTCAATAGTTAAGAGTATTGTTGAACTTAGTGATTTAGGTGTTGAAGTAGCACTTGTCGTAGGTGGTGGTAACTTCTGGAGAGGTGCTCAAAACACTGGCGTAGATAGAGTAAGTGCAGATCACATGGGTATGTTAGCAACCTGTATGAATGCATTATATTTATCAGATGCAATTGAGCAACTAGGTAAAAAGACTAGAGTAATGAGTGCCATTGAAATGAAACAAATAATGGAACCTTACATCAGAAGAAGAGCAGTCAGACATTTAGAGAAGGGTAGAATTGTTATATTCGCAGCCGGAACCGGTAACCCATATTTCTCAACAGATTCAGGTGCAGCTCTTAGAGCAGCCGAAATTAGTGCTGACATTATATTTAAAGCAACTAACGTTGATGGAGTTTATGATAAAGATCCAAACGTACATGATGATGCTGTTTTATATAGTGATTTAACTCATGAAGAAGTATTACAAAATGATTTACGTGTTATGGATGCAACTGCAGCAGCTCTTGCAAGAGATAATGATATAGATATTGCAGTATTTAATTTAGATGATCCTAATAACATCATTAAGATGGCAAAAGGTGAGCTAGATAGAGCTACAGTAGTACATAATTAAAGTAATTTATAATTTTGATTTTAATCCGTAGTGTATGCTGCGGATTATTATATTGTCAAAATTAATTAAGCAAATTATATTTTGCAAATAGTTTTATTGTAGAATTAAGCTATTTTCACTATAATGTTAGATACTATTATTAAAGGAGTAATTTTATGGAATTAGATTATAAGTCTTATGAAGACAGAATGAGCATGAGCATCGAGGTTCTACAATCAGATTTAAATAACATCAGAACTGGTAGAGCCAATCCTAATGTTCTAAATCAAATCGTAGTACCATATTACGGAACCGATACACCATTAAACCAGGTTGCATCTATTTCAGTTCCAGAACCAAGACAATTATTAATTCAACCATGGGATCAATCACTATTAGCAGATATTGAAAGAATCATCATCAACTCAGATTTAGGTTTAAACCCAAATAACGATGGTAAAGTAATTAGATTAAACTTCCCATCACTAACAGAAGAGAGAAGAAAAGAATTAACTAAACAAGTTGATAAAGTTGGTGAAGAAACTAAAGTTGCAATTAGAAATATTCGTCGTGATTTCTTAGATAAGGCTAAACGTTCAGAGAAGAATTCAGAAATCTCTGAAGATGGATTAAGACTTGCAGAAGAAAACATACAAGAGCTGACAGATAAATATACAGCCAAGGTAGATGAAGTAGTTGCTAAGAAGAACGAAGATTTATTAACTGTATAAGAGCATAATTATTAATGTATAATTTAGACAGCCGGCTCTTGTGACCGGCTGTTTTCGCAAGCTATTATATAATATTTTTGATAAGTAAGGATTTACAATAAATATGGAGAATAAAGAATTAAATATCGGAGACTTGAAAGGTTATAAAGTCCCTGAACATATTGGAATAATTATGGATGGGAATGGACGATGGGCTAAGAAGCGTGGCTTAAGACGCTCAGATGGTCATCTGGAAGGTGCAGAAAACATCTATAAAATTTCAAGAGTTGCAAATAAGATTGGTGTTAAATATCTAACTCTCTATGCTTTTTCCACAGAAAATTGGAATAGACCCTTGCAAGAAGTTAATTTCTTAATGGACTTAATTGCTAAATTCTTTAGAAAATATATTGCTGAATTGAAAGATTCAAACACAAGAGTGCGTGTTATTGGAGATAGGACTGGTTACCCTAAAACTGTTCTTAAGCTTGCAGAAACTATTGAGAAGATGACTGAGAAGAACACTGGTATTCAGATTATCATAGCATTTAACTATGGTGGAAGAAGAGAAATAGTGGATGCTGTTAAGAAGATAAATAAAGATTTAAATAGCGGTGTTATTGGCGAAGATGAACTAAATGAAGATATTTTCCATAATTATCTTTATGCTCCAGATGTCCCAGATGCTGATTTAATTATTAGATCTAGCGGCGAGCAAAGATTATCTAACTTCTTAATGTGGCAAAGTGCTTATGCTGAATTTTGGACTTCAAATATTTTATGGCCAGAATTTTCTAAATCAGATTTAATACAAGCGATTATGGATTATAATAATAGAGATAGAAGATACGGGGGTATTGAAGATGATCAAACCGGAGAAAAGTGATTTAGAAAGGGTTCTAACAGCCTTCTTATTTTTCGTTTCCCTTATTGGATTCTTAATCGCTTCTATTTGGATTAAATGGGCATTCATTGCATATTGTGTAGTAATGGCAATATTAATTGCTAATGAGCTAATTAATGCATTAAAAAATAAATTTAAACCTTTAAATATCATCCCAGTAATTATTGCAAGTTTAAGTTTCCTAGCACCTATATATATATGGGTGTTATATAGAGATTTAGAAGATTGGTATATTCTATTGCCAGATCAATTGCCATTAAATGATAACTGGTCAACTAATTTCATCTGGCTATTAGCATATGGTGTACTAATTTATGTGATTGTTTTAGTAGCAATTACTGTACTTAATACAGTAATAAGAATTATTACTAAGGGCCCAAATCATTTACCTCATTCTATAGCAGAAAATAGTGTTGCTGCTTATGTAGCTACTGCATTTGTCTCAGTTGTATTATTTACCTTTGCAGTTCCTAATGGTTTTTATTGGTTGATTTTTGCATTATTTACTCCAATGATTGTTGATGTAGCAGCATTCTTCGTTGGCAAGTATTTTGGTAAGAAGAAAATGCTTCCCAAATTAAGTCCACATAAAACTTGGGAAGGATTCTGGGGTGGAATGCTTACAGGTACTGCATTTGGATCTATTTTCTTCATGATTCTATTTAGCGGTGAAGCTCCACTTTTACCATTATGGCAATCTGCATTATTCGGAATTGGTGCTGGTTTTATTACATCACTAACTTCACAATTAGGTGATTGGTATGCTTCAGGAATTAAGAGATGGTGTGAGCAAAAAGATTTTGGTAAATTCTTAAAGGGCCATGGTGGATTCTTAGATAGATTTGATAGCATTTTATTTTCACTTCCAACAACTTTAGTTTTATCGCTTGTATTCTTTTTATTGAAGAGATAAGCATGAACTAAAATATTTAGTATCATAAAAACTAATCACTTTAGGAGAACCAGGCATTTTGGATACTCTAAAGTGATTTTTTACATTTAAATAGATAAAAATTTCAAATTGTAATCTAACTGTATTGCGATTTCTGTTAGACTTTTAGAGTTACTATTTCGAGGAGAACAATTAATGGATAGAATATTTGGTATTATCATCGGCTTATTAGTTTTAAGCCTTATGCTTGTTATACATGAAGCAGGACACTTTTTTGTTGGTAGAAAATTAGGATTCACTGTTGTTGAATTCAGTATTTTTATGGGACCTAGAATATTCTCTAGAGTTATAGGAGGTGTCAGATACTCTATAAGATCCATTCCGTTAGGAGCATCAGTTGAATTTCTAGGAGAACTTGATGAATCTCGCTTAGATGAGAATGGTAATCCTACTGAGCTCACTGATGAAGAAAAAGAAGTATTGAAGAGGCTAGAAGGACAAGAGACAGTCCCATTCCATACTCAAGCTATTTGGAAAAGAGCTCTAACCATGTTAGCAGGACCATTTGCTAACTTAATCTCTGCTACTTTAGCATTTATCTTACTCTTTAGTATAAGTGGATTTAATACCACCGAAATTGCATCAATAGATGATAACTCCTTAGCTGCTAATGCTCAAATCTCTGCGGGTGAGCAAATTACAAGTATTGCAGATTACAACGTTAATACTGATTTAGACTATACATTAGCTCAAACAGTTAAAGATTTATCTGAACCATTTACAATCACTACAGAAGATGAATCTGGCAATGAGAATTCATACACTATCACTCCAAGTACTACTCAAGATTATGTAATGGGAATTACTTTTACAGAAGCTAATGGAAATGCTTCAGTATTTGAAACTAACACAGATTTAAATCCAGAATCTAGCAAGCTTATGGCTGGAGACCAAATTTTAGCAATTAATGGTACTGAGATAACAGCCACTGAGTTAGCAGAAACTTTAGAATCCGTTAAAGGCACAGATCCTATTCAACTAACAATATTACGTGGAGATAATGAAATTGAAGTAGATTATCAATTAGCTCAAAAAGAAGTACCAATGAATCTAGGTATTAACTTAGATGTTAATGATGGTTGGGCTGGAGTTATTCCATACAGTTTCCAATATCAATGGTCATACATTAAAGGTACTGGTGCTGTAATTGGAAGTATTTTCACAGGACAAGTAGCAGCTAATGAATCTCTAACTGGTCCTATTGGAATCGTTGATACATTAAGTACAGTAGTTTCCGGACAAGGTGTTCCTTTAGCTCTCAAGTTATTGAATTTACTTTCTATTTTCTCAGTAATTTCATTAGCACTCGGTATGGCAAACTTGCTGCCAATAATACCAATGGATGGTGGACAACTTATGCTATTACTAATTGAAAAGATAAGAGGTAAGAGATTAAGTCCTAAGGTAGAAAATGCATTCTATTTAGTAGGGATGTTGATTGTATTAGCGTTATTTATAATGGCATTTGTTTTTGATATAGGAAGGATATTTGGATAGTATGGAAGACATGGAGACAAACATTAATGAGGATGGCAATCTCCAAGAATTTATAAGCATACTAGCTAAAGAATCTAATAGTAGATTCACTATCAATGCTAAGAACCAGGATCAAGCCCTGCTTGCTTTACTTGCTAAATGGCCACATAAGATTACTGAATTTAAATTTAATAGAAATAGTTTAGATATTTATATATCTGCAAGTGCCCCAATTATCGGCGAAAATTTAATCGGTGTTGAGAAGGTTATTGCTAATTATCTAAATATTCCTTCAGCAAGATTATTCATAGACTTCGCTGATGACGCTATAAGGAGCCCAAATTTCTTGAAGAACCTGCTTCCTTGGGCAGCTGAGAATTTAGTCAATCACAATTTTGGTATTTTTGCGACATTACTAGACAATCTAGTTTGTCAGTCAGATGGTCACTATCTAGATATAACTGTAGATGCTGGCTATGAGAAAGTTTTCACAATTGAGAATCGTGAAATTATAGAAAATTTCTTTGCTGATAGAATATTCTTAGATTGTAATTTATCTGTGAACTCTAGTGAACAAAAGAGTGTTACTGTGCTTGACTTTGCCCAAAGACGAGAAGAGTCATTTGATAATTATGAACGTGAATTAAGTGCAAGAATTATTGAAGAAAATATCTTGCAAGAAGATAGTAAAACTGTCAGAAAAATGAATGAAAATGGTGAGCCCATCGCCGAAACTAATAAGCCTAAAGAGAAGAAAGTTTCTAAGAAGACAGCTAAAGATGACAGCAAGAAAAATGGCTATTCATATTCAAAATCTCCAAACCATGTTTACGGAAGAATGGATAAACGTCTCGAGTTAACTAACTTAACTGCTCTTGACTCTGAATCAGGTAGAGTTTCTGTTTATGGGAAAATTGCCTTCTATGAATCAAAACTAGTAAGTAATGGTACGAGAGTTTTAGTTAAATTTGCTATTCATGGAACTGAAGGTGCTATCTCTTGTTTACTCTTCATGAATAAAGTAGAAGATGAGGCTGATTTCCACGATAAAATTAAGGATGGTGTTTATGTTAGAGCTGATATTGATGTCAGTTACGATGGTCAATTCAGCAAGGATTTACAAGGTTTTGTTAGAGGAATTGAACTTGCAGATGCTCCTGAACCTCGACGTGATCTAGCTAAAACTAAACGTGTTGAACTGCACATGCATACAAATATGAGCGAGAGAGATGGTATATCTAAGACTAAGGATTTAGTTAGATTAGCTGATCAATTTGGTATGCCAGCAATTTCAATAACAGACCACGGTGTAACACAGTCTTATCCTGAAGCAGCTAGTGAATTAGCTAAACTTCGTAAAAATGGTAGTGAGATGAAGTTAATCTATGGTTGTGAGATTTATTTCATGGACGATGGTCCAAGCATAGCTTATGGTTTTAGAGACTTAGCAATCGGTGATGAATTCGTCTCTTTAAGTTTAAAAACAAGTTCTGAGAACACTAGGTATGGAAGAATTCTACATGCTGAAGCTGTTAAATTTACTAAGAGTTCTGCTGGTTACCAAGAGTCTGATAAGTTCTCAACTTATTTTAATCCTGAAGAAGAGATAAGCACAGATATCAGCATAAACGACATTAATGAAGCTCCTAAATCACTGGAAGCTGTTTCAATGTTGCATAAATTTATTAGAGATGCAGCTGTTGTATCTGATCAAGGATTAGATATACTTGGATTCTTGCGCTATGAAGCATATAGAACACCTAAATATGACGATGCTCACTTGAAGTTTAATCCGACATTTATTGATTTGCCTGCTTTGGCAAAAGCCGTACACGGGGACGACTACAACTTAGGCTCACTTAGAAGTAAATATGACTTATCTAAAGATGGTACCACAGCAGTTGGTGAACTCTTTAACTTACTATGGGCTGAAAAAGATTACATGCCACTAAGAGAGTTGAATGAAGAATATGGACAAGACTCTTTAGAAGAAGTCATTAACTACAAGAACAAACCTTATCATGGGATAATGCTTGTTGAAGACTTATTAGGTTTATACCACTTGTATAGGCTAATATCTGAATCCCACGTTAGATACTTCAAAAATAGGCCAAGAATGCCTAAGAGCTTGATCAAGTACATACGTCAAGGTTTAATGCTAGGAACCAGCTGTGAGGCAGGACAAGCGCTTAGAAGAATACGTCAGATTTACATTGATGTGAAAGGTGATTTTGAAGCAGCTAAAGAAGTGCTTGATAATGATTTAGATATTCAAGATAAAATGCAAATTTATGATTACTTAGAGATTCAACCTCTCGGTAATAACTTGTTTATGCTCGATAAAGAAGGCAACTACATTGAGTCAGTAGATGACTTAATTAATCTAAATAAATTAGTTATGCATTTAGCTGAGCTAAGCAGTAAGCCAGTTGTGGCAACTTGTGACGCTCACTTCCTAAATGAAGAAGATATAATTTATAGACAAATTTTGCAAGCTTCCTCAGGATTTGACACTAACGAGAATCCAACAAAATTATACTTAAGAACAACTGATGAAATGCTAGATGAATTCTATTACTTAAGCGAAGAGAAGGCTTATGAATTAGTAGTAACAAATACTAATAAAATTGCTGCTAGAGTAGAAGCTGATTTATTACCATTCCCAGATGGTACATATCCTCCTGAGATTGAAGAAGCTCCAAGAGAAGTAAAAGAGATAACTTGGGATAAATGTAATGAAATTTATGGAAAGAATGATCTAATTCCTGAAGAGATTAAATCGAGAGTTGATAGAGAGTTGCACTCTATTATCGATAATGGATTTAGTGTTATGTACTATATCTCACATAAGCTAGTTAAAAACACTAATGATGATGGTTACATAGTTGGTTCTAGAGGTTCTGTTGGATCATCATTTGTTGCTTATTTAACTGGTATAACAGAAGTTAATCCATTGCCTCCACATTATATTTGTGATTCATGTAGATTTACAGAATTTGCAGATAGATCTGAATATGGTTCAGGTTTTGACTTACCTAGTAAGAATTGTCCAGACTGTGGTGAGAAACTCCGTGGAGATGGACAAAATATCCCATTTGAAACATTCTTAGGATTTAATGGAGATAAAGAACCAGATATAGATTTAAACTTCTCAGGTGAATACCAGTCACAAGCGCACCAATTTATTATTAATATGTTTGGTGAAGATTTCACTTATAGAGCAGGTACAATTACAAGTTATGCAGAGAAGAATGCTGCAGGTCTTGTCCGAAATTATGCTGAAATTAAAGATATATTTATAACACGAGCAGAGACTGAACGTTTAGCAAGTGGATTAAATGGTATTAAGAGAAGTACTGGCCAACACCCTGGTGGTATTGTTGTAATTCCTAAAAATAGAGAGATTTATGATTTCACACCAATTCAATTTCCAGCTAATAAAATAGATGCTGCTATGACTACAACTCACTTTGACTTCGCTTCAATGCATGACACCATCTTGAAACTAGATATCTTAGGTCATGATGATCCTACAATGTTAAAAGTTATGAGTGACATGACAGGAATTGATGTTATGAATATTCCAGTTCCAGACGAAGAAGTTATGAAGATTTTTGAAGGAAATGCTGTTTTAGGAATAAAGAAAGATGCAAGTCCTGATAATTCAGGAACCTTAGGTATTCCAGAATTTGGTACCCTCATGGCAAGAGACATGATTAAAGAAACCAAACCTACTCAATTTAATGACTTACTACAGTTAATGGGTCTATCTCATGGTACTGATGTCTGGGCTAATAATGCACAAGACTTAATCAGAAGCGGTACAGCAACCTTAAATGAAGTTATTGGTTGTCGTGACGACATTATGACTAGCCTTATAGCGTGGGGCTTAGAACCATTACAATCCTTCCAGATAATGGAGAAGGTACGTAAAGGTAGAGGAATATTCCCTGAAGAAGAAGCTGCAATGCGTGAAAATGCAGTGCCTGAGTGGTATATAGAATCTTGTAAGAAAATTAAATACATGTTCCCAAGAGCTCATGCTGCCGCCTATGTTATTTCTGCACTTAGAATTGCATACTTCAAGGTTCATCATCCTGAAGCTTACTACGCTGCTTATTTTAGTGTTCGAGCAGATGAGTTTGACTATGAGCTGATGAATCAACCTTTGGAGAAAATCAGTAAATTGCGTGCTGACATGCGCCAAAACTATGCTACCCTCACGGACAGAGAGGTGAAAGTATTTTACATAATCGAGCTCGTTGAAGAGATGATGCTTCGTGGTATTAAATTTGTAGACTTAGACATTGAAACTGCTAAGGCAAGACGATTTGAAGTTTTAGGCAAAGGTAGAATTATGCCTTCCTTCGACTCCATAAACTCTATTAGTACTAATATGGCAAAAGCAATAGTTCAAGCTAGAGACGATGGTGAAGGTACATTCAAGTCACATGAAGATTTACAAAGAAGAAGTGGCCTTGGTCAATCTGCAGTTCAATATATGAGAGAGTTAAAAATACTTGATCATATCCCAGAGAGTGCGCAAATAACACTGTTCGATATGTTTGCGTAGTTTAAATTTTTATATACTTATAAGCTAGTCATAAGGCTAGCTTTATATTTATTTGATAAGATTTCGCATATACTGAATAGGTTTAAATTTCACTTATGTTTATAATAGATATATTAAATGTAGAAAGATTTAAGAGAGATTAGCTTTGAAATTCGTTAAAGTATTTTTAAGACGAGCTCTAAGTAGCTTCGATAGAATTTATTCATACAAGGTTCCTGATGATATGATTGAGCAAGTCACTCCTGGACGTCGGATTCTTATACCTTTTGGAAGAGGGAATAGGCTAGAAGAAGCTTTTGTCTTCGCTAATCACAATTTAACTGATAAAGAGAATCCTGAGAAGATTAAGGAAATTGCAGCAGTTCTAGATGATTATCCTCTATTAGATTTAAACCAAATTAAATTAATTTCTCAGATGAAACAACGCTACGCTTGTACTTATGGTCAGGCGGCTTCAACGATGCTACCTGCTGGATTTAATCTACAACTTAGTGAATTCATTAGTATTAATCAAGATGGATTAGACGTTCTGAAAAATGAGCACGAACAATTCCTTGAAGACTTCATGAAACTTGCAGATATCAAGACAGAGAATAAGATTTTCGAAAAGGAAGTTCCATTAGATAAATATCTACTAGCTGGCTATAGACGAAGTGACATTATTGAACTAGCTAAATCTCAACTAATAAATTTACAACCATCAAGTAAGCAGCAGATCAAAAGAGAAGCTGAGGAGTATTGCTATTTAACTAATATAGAAGAAACTAGCATTCTACTAGAAGAGCATGATTTAGGATCAATCCAACAAGAAGCAGCAGTTGAATATTTACTTGAAGTTGGTGCTTCTCCAGTGCAAGAATTACTTGAAGCTTGTAATGTAAAAAGAACTTCTCTTAAAACACTTGAGAAAAAAGGTTTGCTAGAATTTGAGCATAGGAAAGTATCTACTGAAAACTTGAAGATAGATGAATTTGATTTTGATCTATTACCAGTTAATGGAGCAATCATAAATGATGATGACTTAAGTAGTGGACAAAGGGAAGCTATTAAAGAAATTTCTGCCTCTATTAACAATAAGGCTAGAGAAGAGTTTCTTCTTTATGGAATTACAGGAAGTGGTAAAACTGAAGTATATATTAGAGCTTGTAGAGAAGTTTTAGCTAAAGGTGAGACTGCAATAGTGCTAGTCCCTGAAATAGGGTTAACACCTCAAATGCTAAGTTCATTTAAAGCTCATTTCCCAGATGAGATAACAGTTCTACATAGTGGTCTAACTCCAAGAGAGAGATTTAATCGATGGGAGAAGATAAGGTCTGGAGTTTATTCATTAGTCATTGGAGCTAGGTCTGCAATTTTTGCACCACTAAATAATATTGGCTTAATTGTAATTGATGAAGAGCAAGAAGACACTTATGAGTCTGATAATTCACCATACTATCATGCTAGAACTATTGCCAGATTAAGAGCAATAAATGAAAATGCAACTTTAGTACTAGGCTCAGCTACTCCTAGTCTTGAAACTTTCCATAGAGCTCAAACTGGTAAAACTAAAATGCTCAAATTAGAACAAAGAGCTGGACAAGCAAAATTACCAGATACTCATCTTATAGACTTAAGAGAAGATTGGAATTCTGATACTGAAGGAGTTTTGAGTAATACCCTAATCGATGCGATGAGAGATGCACTCAGTAGAGATGAGCAAGTATTACTATTTTTAAATAGACGAGGTTATGCTAGAACTTGTCTTTGTAGAGATTGTGGTAAGGCTCTGGAGTGTCAAAATTGTTCAGTAACTTATACTTATCATCAGGATTCAAACTTACTAATTTGTCACTACTGTGGAGCAAGCGAGAAGATCCCAACTACTTGTCCAAACTGTGAAAATGATGCTTTATTCTTACATGGTATTGGAACACAAAAACTTGAGGCTATGTGTAAGCAATTATTCCCTGATAATAAAGTTATTAGAATGGACCAAGATAGTAGTAGAAATGCTAAGAAACAAGCTGAACTGTTTAATGAATTTAGAAATGAGAAGGCTGCAATATTAATTGGTACACAAATGATTGCTAAAGGGCATAATTTCCCGAATCTAACAGTAGTAGGAATACTTAGTGTCGACCAAATGATGGCTAGAAATGATTTCAGAGCGAATGAGAAAGCATTCCAACTTATAACTCAAGCTGCAGGTAGAGCTGGGCGAAATGAATTAGCAGGTACTGTATATACACAAGCTTTTGACCTAGATCATTATGTTGTACAAACTAGTTCAAAACATGATTTTGATGAGTTCTCTGCAGAAGAGCTAGATTTTAGGCAAACTATGATTTATCCACCTCATGCAAGTTTAGCTTATATAAATATAAGTAGTCCTAATGAAACTGAAGCAAAAAATGAAGCTAAGAAGCTAAATGATTTTCTTAGACAACTAACTACTAATAATGAGTGGCAAGATATAACTGTTATGCAAGCTGCTCCATCTGCTCTATATAGATTACAAGGAAGATGGCGCTGGAATATAGTATTAAAATCATCAGGTGAGAATCAGGTGAGAAACTTAAGTACACTTTGGCAATATGTATCTTTAAAAATAAAAACTAAAGATACTAGGATTAGTTTTAGACTAGATCCTGCTTAATACCTATGTAGCAAAAGTTTTCTTAGAATTTTGGTATAATTCAATAAATAAATACATAAATATAAACTTAGAAGGAAATGAATATGGCAATAAGAAATATAGTAACTGAAGAAGATCCAGTATTGAGAAAGCGTTCACGTGAAGTAAAAGAAATCGATGATAGAACAGTTCAATTAGTTGAAGACATGATTGATACTCTACACAATACAGAAAATGGTATTGGACTAGCTGCTCCACAAGTTGGAGTTTTAAAAAGAATTTTTGTTATTGATATGGGCGATGGCGATGGTACAACTGTTTTCATCAACCCTGAAACACTTGAGAAGAGTGGAGTTTACGAACATACTGAAGGTTGCTTAAGTATTCCTGAAGAATGGAATGAAATTGTAAGACCAATGTACATGAAGGTAAGAGCAACTAATTTAGATGGTGAAGAATTTGAATTCGACGGTGAAGAATTACTAGCAGCCTGCTTAGAGCATGAGACAGACCACTTAAACGGTATGTTATATGTAGATAGAAAAGAGAAACAAGAACTAGGCGTTGAATTAGATTAATTTTTTAATTTTGATTTTTTATCAAGCAAGTTAAGTATTTAACTTGCTTGTGTTCTTTTTAAGATAAGTTGAAAAAAGGAGAGATAAGATGAAAATAATATTTTTTGGAACCCCAGATTTTGCTGCAACCGTGCTAAGCGGTTTAATTGATGCTGGATTAAAACCTGTTTTAGCAGTTAGCCAGCCTGATAGAGCTCAAGGAAGAAAACAAATTATTATTAAAACTCCTGTTAAGCAAGTAGCTGAAGCTAATGATATTCCGGTCTTACAACCAAGTAAAATCAAGACAAATTCACTCTATGAGGAACTAAAATCTTATGAAGCAGATTTTATAGTAACTGCAGCTTACGGTAGAATTCTCCCTCAAAGAATCTTAGATTTAGCTAAATTTGAAGCTGTTAATGTGCATGGATCATTACTCCCTAAGTATAGAGGAGCAAGCCCAGTACAAGCAGCTCTCGCTGCTGGCGATGATACAACTGGCGTAACAATCTTGAGAATGACATCTGAGTTAGATGCAGGTCCAATGTTTAGTAAGGCAGAATATGAAATCCCTCGAGAAATGCGATCAGATAAATTAATGATAGAGTTAGCAAATCTTGGTGCAAAACTACTCCCTCAAACTCTAAGAGACATATTTGAAGAAAAAATTGATCCAGTAGAGCAGAATTATGATGAAGCTACAGCTGTAGGTTTAATTGATAAATCTATGGGTAAAATTGATTGGAATAATGAAGCTAGATTAATAGAGGGTCAAGTTAGAGCTATGTATCCATGGCCAGGTGCTTTTACCTTTATAGATGGTGTAAGATGCAAAATTCATGCAGCTAGAGCTTACACATTAGATGAGTTAGTTGAAGATATTGATACGAGTAAACTTGCAGAAGCAGAAAATGGCACCGTTGTTTCCATTGCAGATAAGAGTATTTGGGTGAAAACAAATTCTGGTGTCTTGCGTCTACTAGAAATTCAAAAAGATAATTCAAAGGCTATGAGCACCGAACAGGTTTATCACAACTATGAAGCTTTTGTAGATCGATTTACAAATGAAAAGGATAATGATGAGTCTTTATAATAATTCAGAAGGAAATATAAGGAAAGCTAGGAAGAAGCAAGAAAAATTTCCTGTGGCTAAGAACTATAGAGAGTTGGCTTTTGCCATACTATACGAAATATATGCAATGAATGCATATTCAGATATTGCCATTAATAGGAACTTGAATAACTCTAACTTAGAAGCTAGTGAGAAATCTAGAGCTGTGGCAGTGGTATTTGCAACTTTAAGTAAGACAATAGCATTAGATGAATTGATATCTGAATTATCTAAAACTCCAATAAATAAGCTAGATAAAACTGTTTTAACTATACTTCGATTTGGACTATGGCAGTTATATTATTCAAATACAAAAGAACATGCGGCTGTTTCGGAGACAGTTAAATTGTGCTCTAGATTTGGTGTTAGTTCAGCAAGATCATTAGTTAATGCGATTCTAAGAAATTCTTTAAGAAATATTCCACTTGAAAATTATGAGCCAAAATCTGTCTATGCAAATACAAATTTTAATAAGGAACTTTATGATTTATTCTTAGCAGAACTTGGAAGTGCAGAGGAAGTAGAAAAATTATCAGAAGCTTTTGATGCCAATCTTGGATTGAATGTTCGTATTAGAAATTCTAAAACTAATGAGACTCTACCTAAAAATCTTTTAAAGAATATGCTCGAAGGAGAAGGCATAGGAGTTAATAAATCAAGTTTTCAAGAAGAAGCTTTCAACTTAGAGATGAAGGGAATGTCTCTTCACGATAGCGATTTTTGGCAACAGGGTTACTTATTGGCACAAGGTGAAAGTGCAATGGTTCCAGCTCTTGCAGTATCTCCGGAGGCAAATGAAAAAATAGCTGATTTATGTGCTGCTCCAGGTGGAAAGAGCATTCATCTTTATGATTTATCTAATGGTGAAGCTGAGATAACCGCAAATGATATCCAAGAACATAGAGTTGAACTTTTAGCTAAGGAAGCTGAAAGATTAAATATCAACAATTTTAATCTCTTAAATCTTGATGCTAGTGACTTAGATTTATGGAATAATTATGAGAATTATTTTGATAAAGTTCTAATAGATGTACCATGCTCAGGTCTTGGTCTGATTAATTCTAAACCTGAATTCAGATTTACTTATAGTAAGAACACTACTGATGAGCTAGTAGAAATCCAAAAAAATATATTTAAAGTAGCAGATAAAATTCTAAAACCTGGCGGTAAATTAGTGTATTCAACCTGTACTTTAAATAGAGCTGAGAATGAAGATCAGGTAGAAGCATTTTTAGCAGATAATGCTAATTATCAATTAACTGATTTGAATAATTCTCTAAGTAGTATCAAGACTGAATTAGTAGAGCATGATTCAAGTTTAAAGAGTGGCATAAATAAAGGAAGCATAACGCTTTGGCCACATAGGATAGGTGCGGAAGGTTTTTATATTGCCGCATTGAATAAAAATAATTAAGTTACAGTAAACTATTTCTAAGATGCCGATAGATATTTGCATTTACGCAATAATTAGCTAATATCTTAGTAAGTTTATTTTCGCTGTAATTGGTCTATAATATAAGGCTAAGTAGATTATAATTAGAAAGGATAGCTTAAATGGCGCAAGGTTCAGTTTTCGGAGCAGCTACACATGTAGGTAAAGTACGTAGCAATAACGAAGACTATCATTTATTATTAAAACCAAAGAATAAGAACGAAGTATTGCTAATTGTAGCTGATGGCATGGGTGGCCATAACAACGGTGAAGAAGCAAGTGATATTGCTGTGAATTATTCTAGTTTCGTAATTGACCAAAGATTCGACGAGAATCTTAGTGATGATGAGATTTTAGCTGTCCTGAATGATGCAGTGGAAGCTGCTAATATACAAGTGAATTTAGAGGGAAGATATAGCTCTGACAAAAAAGGTATGGGAACAACCCTAACCGTCGGGCTAATAATGAACAATAAATTGCATGTCGCCCATGTTGGAGACAGTAGAATTTATTTATTACGGGGTGATAAGTTCTACCAGTTAACCAAGGACGACACTTATGTCCAATTATTAGTAGATAAGGGTGAGATTGAAGCAGAAGAGGCTTCTATTCATCCACAACATAACGTTTTACTTAAAGCAATTGGTTCAGATGAACCAGTCGATCCACAGTTAATAACTTATACACTGAGGAAAAATGACAAGTTATTATTCTGTACAGATGGTCTATACGATTGTTTATCAGCATCTGAAATTAAAGATATATTAGAAAAACATAAAGATGTCGATGAGTGTGTAGACGAACTAATAGACAAAACTTTGGAAAGAGGTGCCCACGATAATGTGACTGTTGTCGTAGGTTTTATCTAGGTGGTATTTATGAATTTAAATAAAGGAACTATTCTAAGTAATAGATATGAAATAATATCTCTGGCAGGACGCGGTGGTATGGCCGAAGTCTACCAATCTAGAGATATAAATTCTGGTGAAATAGTAGCAATTAAGGCTCTGAAGCCTGAGTTCAACGACGATCCTGAATTTGTTAGAAGATTTGACTTAGAAGCTAGAGCAGCTGCAAGTTTAGATCATCCAAATATAGTTAATGTTTTTGGAGTCGGTGAGGATAAGGGTATTCGCTACATCGTCCAAGAATATGTTGACGGCAGAAGCTTAAAAGAAGAGATACAAGATAAGGGTAAGCTAGATTGGCGCTTAGCTGTTCCAGTTTCAATACAGATGGCTCTAGCTCTAGAGCATGCGCATTCACAAGCAATTATTCATAGAGATATTAAACCAGCAAACATCTTAGTTACTGAAGATGGTGTTTGTATCGTTACTGACTTCGGTATTGCCAGAGCGGTTAATGCTAATACGGTAACTATGACAGGAAGTAATGCTATAGGTTCTGTTCATTACTTTTCACCTGAGCAAGCTAGAGGTGGAGTAGTTGACCACAGAACAGATATTTATTCTTTAGGTATAGTGATGTATGAGATGGTTACAGGTAAAGTTCCATTTGAAGGTGAAACATCTGTCTCTATTGCAATCAAACATTTACAAGAGAAACCTAAGGCTCCTAGTGAGATTACAACTTCACTTCCAAAAGGTTTAGAAGATATTATTTTAAGATGTCTAGAGAAAAATCCAGATAATAGATATCCAAATATTAGAGCATTAATCGATGATTTAGATAATTTCATGATTAATCCAAATGGTCGTTATGGAAGGGTTGACCAAACTGTTCCAGATACTGCGAGTGCTTTGACCCCTGGATCAACAGTTACTAGAACTATTAGTAATGACGATGCTGCCTTGAGGAAAGTTATTAGCTTAGAAGAATCTATTGATAAGAGAAGAAGATCTAAGACGAGAGATGCTGTTTTAACAGTTGTTATAGTAGTACTAGCTCTTGCATTATTGCTATTTGCTGTATGGTTTGTAGTGAGCAGTTTATCTGAGAACGTAGACATTGATGACTCTAATACCACCACATATGAAATGCAAGATTTCCGAGGACGAAACTTCGAAGAGGTTGAAGAGATCCTCCAACGAGAAGGAATTAGAGTAGAAAATCCGCTCGAAGTCTCAAGCGAAGAAGTAGAAGCCGGTTTAATTATCGCGCAAAACTATGCACCAGGCGAAGAGATTAATGTTGCTGCCACTGCTACTGACTTCAATGGAGTTCAATTTACAGTATCCACTGGTAGTAGATATTCAACGGTTCCAAATGTACTTGGCCAAAGCATAGACTCAGTTAGAAGCCAATTAAGAAATGAACTAGGCTTCACAGTGCTTGAAAGAGAGCAATACAGTATTGAAGCACCTGAAGGATCAATTATTTCAATTAGTCCTGCTCCAGGTGAGCAAGTAGAACGAGGTTCTAGAGTTACTGTAACTATAAGTAGAGGTAGAAATAATGGACCTGTTCCAGATGTAACTGGTAATAGATTAAATGACTCTATTGATTACTTAAATTCAATAGGATTTAGTACAACAGTGCAAATACCTTCTAATTTAGCCGGACAAGAGGATGAATTATATGTCGTAAGTATGAGCCCTGATGCTGGTACAAGTAATGTACAAAATGTCACTATTATTGCTGGTACATATGCAGATGCAAACCCAACACCAACTCCAATACCGACAACTACTGTACCAACAACTACGACAGAAGCAACAACAACAGTTGAAGAGACTACAACTACTGAAACAACAACTACAGTAGCTACACCTGCGCCAACTACATCAACTGATCCTACTCCAGCTCCAACAACTGTTACTCCAACAACTGCCGAACCAACTACAGCTGCACCAACAACTGCTGAACCTACTACGGCAGAGGGTGGCTAAGCCTATTTAACATAGTGAAAGGAAGTTAGATTTATTAAGAAGGATAATACTTATCGAATAATAAGAGGAGTCGGTGGAAATTACTGGGTTAATAGCATCGATGAGCCTGGTAAAGAGATTCAGGTAAAGGCTCCTGGTATATTTAGAAATGATGATTTAAAACCTGTAGCAGGCGATTTAGTCGAATGTGCAAACACTAATGATGAGTTAATCCCATTAGTTATGACAACTATTCTCGATAGAAAAAATCTACTTCCTAGACCTAGTATTGCAAACATAGATTTACTCTTGTTGACCATACCTTTGAAAAAACCTAATCCTGATTTAAATGTTTTAGATAAGATGTTGACAATAGCTACTCTACAAGAAATTGACGTTGAAATTATATTTACTAAGTATGATTTAGACAAGGAAAAAGGTGATACCCTGTCTGCTATTTATGCAGGAGCAGGCTACCAGGTCTCCTTATCTCAACCTAATGATGAGGACATTCTAAATAGAGTAAGAGATTTAATTAAAGGGAAGTTCCTTTGCCTTGCAGGTCCATCAGGTGCTGGTAAATCTACCTTATTAAATAACCTTGCCAAAACAGAGCTGATGCCTACAGGTGAAATTTCCAGAAAAATGCAAAGAGGTAAACACACAACCAGACATGTTGAACTATTTTATTTCAATGATGGATATATAAGTGATACACCTGGATTTAGTTCATTGGAATTAGATCAAGCGGGGGTAAATGCTGAAGATTTAGTCTTTGGCTATCCTGAAATATTAGAATTGCAAACTGAATGTCAATTTGGAAATTCATGCAATCACATAAATGAGCCTAATTGTGCAGTTAAGGATTCTCCAGATGTTAACCCTGGTCGCTTAGATAGATATCAAAAATCAAAACAATATTTAGATTCAGTAAACTCATACGAAAGGAAGAAATACTAATGCAAAATACAAAGGATAAATTAAAAAATAAGATTGCTCCTTCAATATTAGCCTGTAATCCAACAACCATACATCAAGAAATCCTAGAGATTTCCGAGGATATTGATGCATTACATATAGATATTATGGACGGGCATTTCGTTCCAAACCACAATGGTTCACCTGAATTAGTTCGTGCAATTAAAGAAGCCTTCCCTGAGATTATCCTAGATGTCCATCTAATGATAGATAATCCAGAACAAATGCTAGATGCCTATATAGATGCCGGTGCTGACTCAATTACTATCCATTACGAGAGTCTAGTGCATCATCATAGATATCTTGACTACATACGTTCCAAGGGCGTATTAGCCGGTTTAAGCCTCAATCCAGGCACACCTGTTTCATTATTAGAAAATCTAATTACTTCAGTTGATGTTTTATTATTAATGAGTGTTAATCCAGGTTTTGGTGGCCAAAGCTTCATCCCTGAAATCTACAACAAGATAGAAGATGCAACAAAATTAATCGCTGTTAAATCTGCAGATACTCTTATAGAGATTGATGGTGGTGTTAAAACACATAATGCTCAAGAGCTTTGGAATAAGGGAGTAGACTTCCTAGTGGCTGGTAGTGCTGTCTTTGGACAAGAAAATCCTAAGGACGAGCTTAGAAAATTAAGTAAACAATAATGGAAAATAATAAACACGAAAACATTGCTATCGTCCTAGATGGAAGATTAGAAGTAACTGAAAAACTCTTAGTTAAACTCAATGAGGCAGATTACATTATTGCTGTAGATAGAGGCTTAGACCATCTACACAATATGAATGTACATGCAGATTTACTTATAGGCGACTTAGATACAGTTTCTACTGAAGCTCTTAATTGGGCTGAAGAGAATAATTTCCCTCAAGACATACATTCACCAGATAAAGATTTTACAGATGGTGAATTAGCGATTAATAAAGCTCTTAGCCTAGGAGCCAAGCAAATAACTTTCTATGCATGTTTTAGCGAGTATAGACCAGACCATATGATAAATATGATTAATCTATCTCAAAACTTGCATTATCAGGGAATTGAAACAGCAATATTTAATGGGAATATATTGGCTTTGCCTCTAGAAGGACCGAGTAATTTAACTTTAGATACTAAAGATTATTTCGCAGAAGAACTGTTAAGTGAATTATTTATTTCTATCGTTCCTGATACAGATGTAGAAGGATTAAGTTACTCAGGTTTGAAGTATGATCTGACTGATGCACATTTAGATAAATACAGTAGTTTAAGCTTAAGTAATTCATTATCTAGTGACAATAAAGAAGGTATTTTTACACTAAATTTTGATTATGGAAAGTTACTAGTTTTTCTTCTATATCTAGTATAATATTTGTACATAATTATATTTTAATATTCTGATAGGAGACGCATATGGATTTCAATCTATATCAATATGGTAATGAGTTTAAAGCCTATAATTTCTTTGGCGCAAACTATGACGGTGAAGGCACACAGTTTAGAACACATGCACCAAATGCTAGAAATGTTTATCTAGTTGGGGATTTCAACAATTACGAAAACCAACGCATGGAAGTTATTAATGGTGTCTGGGAACTATATGTAAAAGAAGCTAAACCTGGTCATACATATAAATACAGAATAGAAGGACCAAGTGGTCACATTCAAGAACATTCAGATCCTTATGCATTCTATTCTGAACTAAGACCTAAGACAGCTTCAGTAATTTACGAAAGAAATCAATACATATTCAATGACCAAGATTGGATGAACTCAAGAACTAATAACCTCAACGAAAAACCTCTTTCTATTTATGAGGTTCATTTAGGATCATGGAGAACTAAAGTTCATGAGTTAGGTGATTACGATGAGAATGGTGTACAAATTCTAGAAGAGAAAGATAACTACTTAAGTTATAGAGAACTAGCAGAGCCATTAGCTAAATATGTAAAAGAATCTGGTTTCACACATGTTGAGTTCTTACCTGTATCTGAGCATCCACTAGATATGTCTTGGGGTTATCAGCCAACAGGATTTTACTCAGCAACATCAAGATATGGTAATCCAGATGATTTTAAATATCTAATCGATGTCTTACATCAAAATGGAATTGGAGTCATATTAGACTTCGTCCCAGTACATTTCCCAACTAATGATTATGCACTCGCAAACTACGATGGAACACCTTTCTTCGAATATCCACATGACGATTTAAAATATAGTGAATGGGGAAGTTTAAACTTTAACCTGATGAAGGGTGAAGTTAGATCCTTCCTAAACTCTGCAGCCAACTATTGGCTAGAAGAATTCCATATAGATGGATTGAGGATAGATGCTGTAAGTAACTTAATTTATTACCAAGGTAGAAAAGATCGTGGTACTAATAATGCAGCAATTGAATTTATCAAAAACTTCAACTATCAAATCCATAGATTACATCCAAATGTAATGACAATTGCAGAAGACTCATCTGACTATCCACAAGTTACTAATGCTGTTGAACATGGTGGTTTAGGATTTACTTATAAATGGGATATGGGCTGGATGAATGATACTCTTAAATACTTTGAAACAGCACCATGGGAGAGAAGTCACCACTATCATAAGATTTCATTCTCAATGATGTATTTCTACAGCGAGAAATTTATCCTACCATTATCACACGATGAAGTTGTTCATGGCGATAAAAATATCTTAGATAAAATGTTTGGAAGCTATGAGGAGAAATTCCCACAAGCAAGATCCTTCTATCTTTACATGTTCTCACACCCTGGTAAGAAGCTAAACTTCATGGGTAATGAATTTGGACAAATTCGTGAATGGGATGAGAAGAGAGAGCAAGATTGGCAACTATTAGAATATGACACTCATGCTAGTTTCAATAATTTCTTCACAGATTTAAATAAGTTATATACAACAGAAGAAATATTATACAAGGAAGAATTCCACGATAAAAACTTCCAATGGACAATAGTAGACGACACAATAGCTTGTGTTTATGCATATTGGCGAGGTAATGGAGATGAGAAGATTTGGTTCATTTTCAACTTCAGCGGACAAACTTATAATTACTATGCAGTTAAACTAGATGGTCATGAGATTGTAGAAGAAGTGATCAACACTGATTGGCATAAGTATGGTGGTGGAACACAAGAGCCAACAACAGGTGTAAAAACATGGGAAGAACTCGGTGATAATAGATTTGCAATGTCGTTACCAGGTTTCAATAGTAGAGCTTTTAGAATAAGAAAAACTAAAGATAATGAGACAAAATAATCTAATATAAGTAGATATATTTAATTGCTTGAAAGATTTGACAAAAGAACATTACTAAACTATAATTTTTCAAGCACTTAGGGGAGTGGCTCAACGGTAGAGCAATGGTCTCCAAAACCATCGGTTGCGGGTTCAAATCCTGTCTCCCCTGCCAATTATAAGAACTTAGCGTCATTTGCAGCTAGGTTCTTTTTTTATTTCCACGGTATTTTATCTATAAGCAAATAATAATTGATATACTTAATTGTAGAAATCAAGGAAGAGGAAATACAATGTCGAATTATAAAGACCCTAAAAATGTAATCTTTATACTCTCAGATGACCAAGGTTACTGGTCTCTAGGTTGCTATGGAAATGATGAAGTTATAAGCAATAATATAGATGCTTTAGCAAATGATGGAATTAGATTTGATAATTTCTTTTGTGCATCTCCAGTATGTTCTCCTGCAAGAGCAACCCTTTTAACTGGTAAAATTCCTTCCCAACATGGTGTCCATGATTGGATTGAAGGTGGTACAGAGGAGAGAAGAGACATTGAATATCTAGAGGGACAATCTTCCTTCATTAATGTATTAAAAGATAATGGTTATACATGTGGACTATCTGGTAAATGGCATCTAGGTAATAGTGCAGAAGTTCAGATGGGATTTGACCACTGGTTCGCACATCAAGGAGGTTCTAGTGAATATTATGCTGCTCCAATGTATAGAGATGGTGAATTATATATAGAAAATAAGTATATTACTGATGTAATCACTGACGATGCCATAGATTTCATTACCCAAAATAAAGATAAACCATTCTACGCCCAAGTCGCCTATACTGCACCACATTCACCTTGGATTCGTAATCACCCTAAAGAAATTGAAGCACTTTACGATGACTGTGAATTCAATTCAGTACCTTCACTAAAAAACACAGGTGTTCATAAAGATTCAATCTATTTGAGCCATGAAGTTGCAAGGAATGAGCGCGCTAATTTAGTAGGCTATTTCGCAGCAGTCACAGCAATGGACCAAAATATTGGACGTATTGTTAAAACCTTAGATGAGCTAGGCATTAGAGATGAAACTCTTATTGTTTTCACTAGCGATAATGGTTTTAGTACAGGTCATCATGGTTTATGGGGCAAAGGCAACGCTACTTACCCTTTTAACTTCTACGATGAATCTATAAAAGTACCATTTATCTTAAATTATTCAGGTTTTACTGGTGGACAAGTAAATGAAGATTTAATCTCTGCTTATGATCTTAGACAAAGTTTAATTGATATTCTAGAGTTAGAAGATAATACAGATAATTCAAATCTAGTAGGCAGAAGCTTTAAAAATAATATCTTAAAATATTCAGAAGATAGTAATGACGCTGTATTTGTTATGGATGAATATGGACCTAATAGAGTAATGAGGACGAAGTCAGATAAGTTAATAATTCGTTATCCAGACGGTCCAAACGAGTATTATGATTTGCTTAATGACCCGGCTGAACAGAACAATTTAATTGACAATTCAGAGTACCAAGAGAGAATTTCTTCGATGAGTTCAGAGTTAAATAATTGGTATGAGGAACATGTTGACCCTCGTGTAGATGGCTCTAAGTTAAATGTATATGGTACTGGCCAAAAGGCAAAAGTTGACTTAAACATAGGTGAGGACGATAGTTTCATAATGGATCCTTACATTAAAGATACAGCCTTTTATAAAGCTAATAATCCAGAATCTACTGAAGTTAATTGACTTTAAGTTTAGGCAGTGGTTTATTATATTTTCTTATGTGGTCAATTTTAGAAATTTTTGATTTCTTGGGAATAAAACTTATTCTTGGCTATGTTAAAATTAAGACTATGATTAGAGAATTGTATTTTAAATGGGGGTGTGACTTTGGCAAAAATGAATGTAGAACTTTATACAGATGGAGCATGTTCTGGTAATCCAGGAGTAGGTGGCTGGGGTGCCATTTTAGTTTTTGGTGAACATGAGAAAGAATTATCTGGAAATGAAGGACACACTACCAATAATAGAATGGAATTATCAGCAGTTATTAATGGCTTGAAGGCACTTAAATACCCTGTTAAGGCAGATATTTATTCAGATAGTGCATATATTGTTAATGCAATAAATCAAAATTGGCTAAGTAATTGGAAGAAGAATAATTGGCGTAATGCTGCTAAAGAACCTGTCAGCAATCAAGACCTTTGGCTAGAATTAGATGAATTAATGAATATACATGAGACTAGATTCTTTAAAGTTAAGGGACATTCAGATCATGAGATGAACAATAGAGCGGATGCTTTGGCCGTGCAAGCAGTACAAAACTACAAGGATGAACATAATTTTTAAGAGGTATTTATGGAAGCTGAAATAGAAAAATCAAGAGAGAGCATATTTAATGGGTATGTTTTTGATGTATATAAATTAACTGTAGAGACTCAAGATGGAAGTTTAGCACCAAGAGAAATCATTGAACACAATGGTGGAGCCTGTATATTAGCAATCAATGAAAATAATGAAATTTATTTTGTTGAACAATTTAGAACTGCAGCAAATCAATTTATGTTAGAACTTCCTGCTGGTAAGTTGAATCTTGGTGAAGACCCAAAACTATGCGCAATTAGAGAATTAGAAGAAGAAGCAGGTTTAATTGCAAACTCAGTTGAATTACTAACAGAATTCTTCCCAACACCAGGATATTCAGATGAAAAAATCTATGTTTACTATACTGATGATTTTAAAATTGGTGAACAAAACTTAGATGAAGGTGAATTTTTAGAAGTATATAAATATACTTTAGATGAAGCAGTTCAAATGATTTTTAATGGTAAAATTGCTGACGCCAAAACTATAGTTGGAATTTTAATGGCTGCAGGTAGAAGAAATAAATAATTGTTTTAAGGTAGAAAATGGCAGATAGAAGTAGAAATAATAATCAGAATTTAAATTATAGTGAGAATAAATATAGAGAAATTATTGGTCTCGTATATTTAATTTTTGCTATTTTCCTCGGTGTCGCATATTACATTCCTGCTGTTAATAGTGGGATTTTAGGACAATTTTTCCTTAATATAGGTAAAGGATTAATTGGACCTGTCGCTTATGTTTTACCAATTATCTTTGTTGTCTTAGCAGTTGCTACATTTTTAGAAGATTTTTTTGCTGCAAATAAAATAAAACTAACTAACTTATTAACTTTAACAATATTACTATCTTCACTTATACATGTCATTACAGTAGATGCCGATGTAATCGCTAATTTGAGTATTGATTCTGAGAATAACCAAACTGTATTGCAATCATTAAGAATCTTATGGACAGCAAGTCAAGATCCTAGTATTTATCCTGATTTACTTAATACTCTACCTGGTGGAATTGTTGGAGGAAGTATTGCTCTAGGCTTGACTCAAATAGTAGGGTCAGTGGGCACAATTATCATACTTTCGGCAACAATAATCATTGAAGCAATTATATTAGGAAATTTCTCAATTTCAAGGATTTTACTAACGATAGTTTCAATATTCTATGCAATAGGTGATTGGTTTAAGTCACTTCTAAATACTAGTGAAGATCAATCTAAGAGAGTAGATGAAGCTAAAACTACAAGACCTATGAAGAGAACACAGGTCAAAATTGAAGATACTAATAGATATTCATCTTCTGAACCTGAACCTGCAAATTCTGCTCCAACTTATACTATAAATGGGCTAGAGCAAGAAGATACATTTAATTCAAGAAGAAGTTCATTTGTTGAAATTAATGATAATTACGAAGATGATTTTCCTTCTGAAACTAGTAGAAATAATTCTACTGAAGCTATCACACCAAACTTCCTATTAGATACTAGTGTCGCTCCAGAACCTAGCTCTTCTAGAGCAAACAATAGGGCAGTGGAAGCTCAGAAACTGAAAAATAAAAACTTCTTCGAAATCGATGCCGAAGAAGACTATATAAATAATTTTGCTGATGATGATAAGGATTTTAGCAATGAATTCCTATTAGATGACAATGGAGTTATTACAGCTCAAGAAACTACTCCAGTAAAACCTGTAAAACCTCTATCTAGTAGTACAAGTGAAATAAGAAGTTCAAATAATGATAAACCTGCTGCCAGAAAATCATTGGCTGACACTAAACAAATTAGTTTGAGTGATGCCGCTAAACAGGCAAAATCTGACCCTGTTCTTGCTAAACAAGATGCTAAACCACATAAGGAATATGTATTCCCTCCAATATCTTTGCTTGAACCTAGACCAGTTGTTCAGAAGGGTTCTACAGCTAATGCTATTCAAGAGCAAGCTATGAGACTAGAATCAACCTTAAAGAGTTTTGGTGTCGATGCAAAAGTTATTAATATAACTACTGGACCATCAATTACTAGATTTGAGTTAAGACCAGGACCTGGTGTAAAAATTAGTAAAATTGTAGGTTTATCAGATGATATAGCTCTAAGTCTCGCTGCAACAACAGTAAGAATTGAAGCTCCAATTCCTGGTAAATCAGCTATTGGTATTGAGATTCCTAATAAACAAACTGCAATTGTTGGTCTTAGATCATTACTGGAAGATAAAGAATATAAAAACTCAGATAACAAACTTGATGTACCACTTGGTAGAGATATTCCAGGTCAATTAATTACATGTAATCTACAAAAGATGCCTCACTTATTAATTGCTGGTGCTACAGGATCAGGTAAGTCAATTGCGATAAATGGAATACTTATAAGTTTAATGTATAGATGTTCCCCCGAAGATCTTAGATTACTCTTAATTGACCCTAAAGTAGTTGAGTTGTCTATTTATAACGGTATTCCACACCTATTAGCTCCTGTTGTTACTGACCCGGCAAAAGCTGCTAACACCCTAAACTGGCTTGTCCAAGAAATGGAACAAAGATACAAGCTCTTCGCTGATAAGAAGGCAAGAGATATGGCTGGATATAACGAACTTATGGAAAAAGAAGGTGGCGAAAAACTACCTTACATTGTCCTAGTGATTGACGAGTTATCTGACTTAATGATGACTTCACCTAAGGAAGTTGAAGACTCAATTTCTAGATTAACAGCAATGGCTCGTGCTGCAGGTATACATTTAATTATTGCAACTCAGAGACCTTCTGTTGATGTTATTACAGGTGTTATTAAGGCTAATATACCTTCTAGGTTGGCTTTTGCCGTATCATCGCAAGTAGACTCAAGAACTATATTGGATGGATCTGGTGCTGAAAAACTCTTGGGTAAAGGTGACTTACTATTCTTCCCACAAAGCGCTTCCAAACCTACAAGAGGTCAAGGTGCATTTGTTGATGACCATGAAGTAGCAAAAGTTATTTCATACCTTAAAGCTCAAGGTTTAGAGAGCTATGACCAGGAAGTGGCAAAAGAGATTGTAGCGACAACACCAACCGCATCACTAGATGATGAAGATGAAGAAGATGAATTATTCATGGATGCAGTCGATTTAGTTGTCGAAAATGCTTATGCTTCAGTATCACTTCTACAAAGAAGATTAAACATAGGATATCCAAGAGCTGGGCGTATTATAGATGCTATGGAAGCAAAAGGTTATATCGGTATGCACGCAGGTAGTAAACCAAGAGATGTTAAAATTAGCGCTGAAGAGTGGGCATTGATTAAGGCAGATGCTTGGAATGACGACAATATTTAGAATGGAAAATTGATGGCAAAAATTATTAGCGGTAAAGAATTAGCAGCAAGAATTCGCTCTGAAGTGAAATCAGAGATAGATTCACTCACTTCTGAAATAGGAAGGTCAGCTAAGTTATCCGTAATTTTAGTCGGTAATGATCCAGCTTCAGAAATATATGTAAGAAATAAGCAAAGAGCCGCTAAACAATGCGGAATTGAATCTGAAACAATATCTTTATCTGATGATGTTAACCTAGAAGAATTGACTAGTACTATTCAGACGTTAAATGAAGACTCTACTGTAGATGGCATATTAATGCAATTACCATTACCTGATCATCTAAGAGAACATGAGAATGATCTAATATCCATGATTTCACCAGAGAAAGATGTTGATGGATTCCATCCAGTAAACATTGGTAAATTAACCTTAGGTTTAGACACAATGGTCTCTTGCACTCCTGCAGGTGTCATGGAGTTAATTGAGGAGAGTGGAGAAGACATTAGTGGTAAATTAGCAGTAATTCTAGGTAGAAGTAATACTGTGGGTAAACCTTTAATTCAACTACTATTAGCAAAGAATGCAACTGTAATCACAACTCACTCAAAAACAAAAAATTTATCTGAATTAACTAAACAAGCAGATATTATAATAGCTGCAATTGGACAGGCAAATTTCCTTACATCAGACATGGTGAAAGATGGCGTCATAATAATTGATGTGGGTATAAATAGGTACATAGAAGGGAAAATTACAGGTGATGTAGATTTCGAAGGAGTTAAGGATAAGGCATCTTACATAACTACAGTACCTGGTGGAGTTGGACCTATGACTGTTGCAATGCTCATGAAAAACACTTTAATTTCTTATAAGAGAAGAAATAACGTTGAAAAGGATTAACAATGAATATAGATAAGAATTTTACTATTGAAGACGCTGAAATAATCACGGTTGGTACAGAAATTTTAATAGGACAAGTTCTAAATACTAATTCCCAATTTCTAGCCAGCAGTTTACATGATTTAGGTATTAATTCAAAACATCAACAAGTAGTTGGTGATAACCCAGAACGCCTCTATGAGGCTATTAGAGTTGCCATGGGCAGAAGTGACCTAGTAATACTTACAGGTGGACTTGGCCCTACTAAGGACGATATAAGCTTAGAAATAGCGGCAAAAGCAACTAACAACACGCTTGCAAGTAATCATGAAATTGAACAAGAGATTGAAGATTACTTTGAAGGAAGAGAAAGAGATTTCACCGAAAATAATTTAAAACAAGCAATAATGCCTGTGGATGGAATTAGCCTGCACAATGATAGAGGAACAGCTCCGGGTGTACTTATGCAAAATAGATTTGAAGATGAGAGAGATTCTCTTATTGCACTATTACCTGGTCCACCTAGAGAAAATACTCATATGTTTAAGCGCTATCTAAAACCTGAGCTAGAAAAATATTCGAATTTTGAAATTACGAGTATCTATATTCAAACTATGGGTATTGGCGAGTCTAGGCTTGCTAGTATCTTAGATCATTATTTAGCTAATTATTCTAATCCTAGTATTGCAACATATCCTGAAGCTACTGGTGTTGTTTTAAGGCTTACTTATAGACATGAAAAGGGTGGTAGTACTGATGCTCTTTATGAGCTTCTAGACGAGATTAGACCTTATATAGAAGAGTATGAATTTGCTGTTGGTGATACACCTATAAATGAGTTACTATTTGATAGTTTAGTTTCTGTTGATAAGAATATTTCATTTGCTGAATCAGTAACAGCTGGTATTGCAGCCTCTGGAATAGCTGATTTACCTGGTGCTTCACAGGTATTACAAGGTGGGGTAGTTACTTACCATAATGAAATTAAAGAAAATGTATTAAATATTTCTTCAGAATTATTAGAGAGGTATGGCTCAATTAGCTCTGAATGCGCAATTGAAATGGCAAAATCTGCTAGAAAAATGTTTAATTCAGACTATGCAGTAAGCATTACTGGTAACGCAGGTCCTACAGCTATAGAAGATAAGCCTCTTGGTCTAATTTACATAGCAATAGCATCTGAGGACGGAGTAGTTGTTAAAGAATACAACTTAAGTGGTGATCGAAATATAATTAGAACTAGAGCTAGTCAATATGCTTATGTAGAGGCATATAGATTTATTACAGGAAAATAACATTTTGATATTTTGCAGGTTTTTGTAGGAAATTAGTAGTTATTTTAATAAATAAAGATTGTAATATAAATTCAAATGATATAAAATAAGAACAAATGTTCGTTTTCGATGGAGGTCAAGTAATGGCAAAAAGAAAATCAGGTAAATCATCACAGGAAGTAAGCAATGTATCATTCGATGAGAGAAGTAAGGCTCTTGATTCTGCAATGAAGAAAATTGAATCTCAATTCGGTAAAGGTTCAATTATGAAACTAGGCGATGATGTTGTAGAAGATATTAGAGCAATACCAACAGGTTCTTTATCATTAGATGTAGCTCTTGGTATTGGTGGTGTTCCAACTGGTAGAGTAGTTGAAATTTATGGACCAGAATCATCTGGTAAAACTACCGTTGCCTTACATATAGCTGCTGAAGCTCAAAAAATGGGTGGTACTGCAGCATTTATTGATGCTGAACATGCTTTAGATCCATCGTATGCACGTAAACTAGGTGTAGATATAGACAACTTAATTGTTTCACAGCCAGATAATGGTGAACAAGCATTAGAGATCGCTGAGGCTCTTGTTCGAAGTGGAGCTATTGATGTCATAGTAGTTGACTCTGTTGCTGCACTAACTCCTAAGGCTGAAATAGATGGTGAAATGGGAGACTCTCACGTTGGTCTTCAAGCAAGATTAATGTCACAAGCTCTTAGAAAACTAACTGCAATCATTAGTAAGTCAGAGACAGTGCTAATATTTATTAACCAACTTCGTGAGAAGGTTGGAATTATGTTTGGTAACCCTGAGACAACACCTGGTGGTAGAGCTCTTAAATTCTACTCATCTGTCAGATTAGATGTCAGAAGAATCGAGACTCTGAAGAGAGCAGGTGATGCTTATGGTAATAGAACTAGAGTAAAAATAGTTAAAAATAAACTTGCTCCACCATTTAAAGAAGCTGAATTTGATTTAATCTATGGAGAAGGTATTTCCAAGCTTGGTGACTTACTGGATTTAGCTGTAGAAAAAGATATTGTTGATAAGGCTGGTTCATGGTTCTCCTATCAAGATGAGAGAATTGGTCAAGGTAGAGATAAATGTGTACAATGGCTTAAAGATAATCCAGAAATAGCTGATGAAATTGAAACTCAAGTAAGAATAGCATATGGAATATTAGAGGATGATTTAGAAGAATCTGATGATGAATCTAAGGATGCTAAAAATGATGATGTACCAGATGGCGAAGGAAAGAGTGAAGACGATTTAATCGATGATATTCTTGGATTATAATCAAATATCTTCAGGAGATAATAAATCTGAAGAAGAAATAGAGTATGAAAATTTAATGCGCGAATGTCGTTCTACTGCAATTTATTACTTGCTAGGACGACATCGTAGTTCTGGGCAGCTAAGAAAGAAACTCCAAGAAAATGAAAATAATTTTCCTAAGGAAATGATAGAAGATGTTATTGCTGCGATGGAGAATGAGGCTTATCTTAAGGATCAAGAACTAGCTGATTATGTCCTTAGAAGTAGACGAGGAAGTAAGGCTGAGAGTAAGCTTGCTCTTTACCACAGAATGCAAAATTTCGGCATAAGAGAAGATATCATCAACTTGAATTTAGATTCTCACATTGATGACTACACACTGCTATGTGAATTCATAAGTAAGAAGAAATTAGATTTAGTAGATGAGTTAAAAAGAGCGGAAGATTATGATGAACGTAATAATCTTCTAGCTAAATTACTTCGTTCTTGTAAGTCTAGAGGCTTCTCTGAACATCTTGTTTTCAAATACATTAATTCATAATTTTACAATTTGGTATTTTGTTTTTATATTTTTCTAAATTAGGGCTATAATATGTTTGAAATTTTGCTATTGTAGAATTGAATTAGAATAAATGGAGTGACTATGAATTTACCAAATAAACTATCTTTAATGAGAATTATTCTTGTTCCTATTATGCTTATATTTATGACGCAGTTTTCTGGAGAGAATTTCGTAGGATGGAATAATTTTGTTAGCGGCTATGGAATGATTATTGCCCTAATTATTTTTTCAATTGCAGCTTATACAGACCATCTGGATGGCATGATTGCTAGACGTGATGGCTTAGTCACGGACTTAGGTAAATTTTTAGACCCTATTGCAGATAAGTTCTTGGTTATATCATCTTTTATTGCTTTTACCGCTATGGGAAGAATAAGTTTATGGGTTCCAGTAATCGTTTTATTTAGAGAACTAGCAGTTACAGGAATGAGAACAATAGCCGCAAATAAGGGTGTGGTTGTACCATCTAAGATGTTTGGTAAGGTCAAGGCTGTTATTCAGATGGCTACAATAATCACATTAATGATTGAACAAATATTATTACACTTCGCAGGAGTTAATACCTTTACTAACATCATTGTTGTTTTAAGTAATATTTTAATAATTTTAACAATAATTTTCACATTACTATCAGGTGCTGACTATTTATATGAACATAAAGACTTGCTAAGTGAGTAATTTCTGATATTATTATAGAATTATAATCACTAGGAAATTTCTAGTGACACTTGGAATTTAATTAAGCGAACATTATAATATGTAAAGTTCAACTTAGAGAAATTTTCAAAGAAGTAAACTAAAATGTAAATTTAGGAGGAAGAAAATGACAGATCAAGATATTTTAAACCAAGTTACTGAGATTTTAGTAGATCAACTAGGTGTAGATGAAGAAGATGTAACAATGGAAGCTAGCTTCATTGATGACTTAAATGCAGACTCATTAGATATCGTTGAATTAGTTATGGCATTAGAGCAAGAATTTGACGTAACAATTCCAGATGAAGAAGCTGAGAGAATTACAACTGTTGGTGACGTAGTTAACTACATCAAGACAAACTTCAATGACTAATTTTAATTTATTTAATTAAGATAATTAATCTAAGAGCTCATTAGAGCTCTTTTTTCATGTCTTTCATCTTGCTTTCATTTTAGATAGATATTATGTATGCATATAAATGGAGGAGAATAGATATGGAAACAGGAGCAAAATTAAGCAGTAATACAGGGAAAATTCTAGCATTAGCTGGACTATGTTCAATATTAGTAGGTATATTCTTCGCAGACGTTATCTTATCTGTATTGGGTATAATTTTAGGTTTATTAGCACTATTATCACCAGAACGTAAATTTGGTGCTATTGTAATTGCAATGGGCGTTATTAGATTAGTTCTATCACTTACAAATATTTTGTAATTACATAGAAATAATAATTTTATTTACTAGGAGTGCATGGCTCCTAGTTTTTTTATGCCATCATTTACTTGAAGAATGCCATTTAGGCTGAAACATGTTAGAATATTTTAGAAATTCAATTATAAAAAGGATCTAATAAGTGGAATTAGATAAAGAAAAATATCAAGAATATGCAAGAGAATATTTAGAGTATGAATTCAATGATGTAGATAGGCTGATTGAGGCTTTGACCCATTCATCTTTTGCTAATGAAAATAGAGAATTAAAACTAAAAGATAACCAGCGCTTAGAATTTTTAGGCGATGCGATACTTGAAGCAGTAATTAGCGAGAAGTTGTATGTGGAAGAAAATTTCGATGAAGGAGCTATGACTAAGATTCGCTCACTTACTGTGCGTGAAGAGAGCTTAGTTGCTGCAGCCAATAAAATTAATCTAACTGAGATGTTACTACTTGGTCAAGGCGAGGAAAAAACTTTAGGTCGCCTTAAATCTTCAAATGCTGAAGATGCTATGGAAGCAGTTATTGGTGCAATTTTCATTGACTCAAACTGGGATGAAACTAAGAAATTTATTAATAGAGTTCTCAAAGATACATATAAGGATGCTAAATCTGGAAACTTAGTTTATGACTATAAGAGTAAACTATACCAAGTGCTACAAGCTAAAGAGAATTTACCACAAGTTGAATTTCGCTTAATAAATGAATCTGGACCAGCTCATGATAAGTCCTTTACAATCGCTGTTTACTACAATGGCGATAACTATGGTGAAGCTAGTGCAAGCAATAAGAAGCTTGCAGAACAAGAAGCTGCTAGAATCTTTTTAGAAACATATAGAGAAGAGGACTAATAATCTTGAAATTAAAATCATTGATTTTACAGGGTTTTAAATCCTTCCATGACAGAGTCACTGTTGACTTCAACGAAGGTGTAACAGCTATTGTTGGGCCAAATGGTAGTGGAAAATCTAATATAACTGACGCGATTCGCTGGGTTCTTGGAGAGCAAGGAAGCGCTAATTTGCGTGTCAATAAAATGGATGAACTGATTTTTGCAGGTTCACAAAACAAACGTGCATTATCTTATGCAGAAGTTACCTTAGTAATGGATAATTCAGATCATAGCTTGAATCTTGACTATGATGAAGCGAGAATTACTAGAAGAATTTATAGAAGTGGTGAAAGTGAATATCTAATCAACGATAGTAAGGTTCGTTTGAAAGATATCAATGAGCTATTTTTTGATACCGGTATTGGTAAAGATGGCTACTCAATGATAGGTCAAGGTAAAGTAGATGACATCCTAAGTGGTAAGTCTGAACTTCGCCGTAAAATGATTGATGAAGCTAGTGGTATTAGTAAGTATAAAGTTAGAAAAAATGAAGCCAGTAGAAATCTTGAACATAGTGAGCAAAACCTAATAAGAATTAACGATATTCTAGCTGAGATTGAAAAACAAAAAGAACCATTAGAGAAACAAGCTAAGAAAGCAAACAAATATCTAAACTTAAGAGAAGAGCTAAAGGCTCTAGATTTGTCATACCTCTACTACATTATTGAAAATCAAGAAAGTTACAACAAGAAGCTTAATAGCGATATTCTTGAAAATCAAAATAATATAGAAATAGCAGAAGCTGAAAAGGTTCAAGTCATTGAATCTACAGCAAAATTTAGAGAAACAATTCAAATCACTAATGGAAAAATTAATAGCCTAAATATAAATCTAGAAGATATAAATAATAGTCTCAACCAGTCAGAAAGAGCCATTGCTCTTAATAGACAAGAACTAGAATCTATTGATAAAAGAGCAACTGAAAGAGAAGAAAATGAAGAAGACTTCACTGATAGACTTGCAAAATTAAGCTTAGAAATTAAATCTAGACAAGAGAAGCATGAAGAAACTAAGAAAAACTCATTAGATATAAAAACTAAGATGGACTCAGATGAACTAATCCTCAAGTCTATTAATGATGAACTATCTAAATACCAAAAAGAGCTTAGAGAGATTTCTAATACTGAAGTCCAAATCAGCAATAGGCTAAATATTGCAAATAAGAACATCCAATCTGAATTGACTAACAAAGAAGTTCTTACTCAACATATGAATATTCTTGAGAAAGACTTAAGTAATCTAGAAGCTGAATTTAAAGAAGAAAATACTACACAAGAAGAAAGAGTCAGTAAGCAAAAAGATTTTAAAGATAAATTTGAAGAAGTTAATCAGAAACATAATAAATTAGCTGAAGAGATAAATACTATTTCAACAAGTTTAGACGAGAAGAATAATACGCTAAGACAAATAGAAAATTCACTAAATGAAGCAAATTACCAGGTGAGAACTCAAGAAAATCTTAAAGATAGTTTTGAGGGTTATAGTTATACAGTTAGAAACCTAATGAACTTAATTAAAGATGAGAATAAAAATGTTTTAGGGCCGCTAGCAAGTTTATTACAGGTGCCTGCAGAGTACGAGAATGCTATTTCTAGCGCTCTTGGTGGCAATAGCCAAAATATAGTTGTTAGAACTGAAAGAGATGCTCAGGAGATGATTCAATTGCTTAAAAACAAGCAAATGGGTCGTGCTACTTTCTTACCTATAAATCAGGTGCATGCGGGTAGTATTAATCATGATATTTTGAAGAAAGCAAGCAACAGCAATGGTTTTATAGGAATTGCTAGTGAAATACTTACTTTCAATGAAGAGATAAGACCTGTTGTTGAGTACGCTCTTTCTAGAACGATAGTCTGTGAAACTCTAGATGATGCTGTAGCTATGGCTAGAAACATTAACTTTAGAGCTAGAATAGTCAGCCTGGAAGGTGACTTAATGAATGCTGGCGGATCAATGACCGGTGGTTCATCTAAGAAGAATGAGCAAAATAGCGGATTGTTATCTAGAAACCGTGTGATCGAAGAATTAAAAGAGAAGATTAGTAAATTAACTAAGGATTTAAATTCACATAGAGACTCTATAGCCGAACTTATTTCCCAAAAGGGGGCGAAATCTAAGCTTTTCACTGAAGTTGAAACTGAAGTGTCAGGTTTAAAACAAGAGCTTTTAAGTTTAAAACTACAAATCGAGCAAGCAGATTTAAATCTAGCTAAATTAGATAGTGAGATTGCTCAGAACAAAACTGACCTAAATCACATTATCGAAGACCAAGGTAAAGCAGCAAGTGACTTAAGTCTCAAGGAAAGTGAAGTAAAAAAACTAGAAGAAGAACTGGAAGCTATTAATAATAGTTCTAGTGAGCTATTGGAAAAAGTAGAAGCAAAACGTAATGAACAAGTAGATGTCCAAACTAGCTTCAATAGCCATAAGTTAAACTATACTCAATTAGAAGAGCAAGCAAAATCTAGCAAAGAAATTATTGAACGAATGCTAAATGAGGAGAAACAGATCTCTGAAGATATACGTCTACAAAAACAAAGTTTAGATACTGACATACAGCGAAAAGAAAAACTTGTATTAGACAGTGAATCACATAAGCAAAAAATTGAGAACTTCCAAAAGAATAAAGATGGTATCCTAGAGCAAATTAGAGAACTTAATGAAGACTTAGATAATGCAAATTCTGGAATTGAGAGTTCTAGCGATGCTTTAAACACTGTTAGCACATATTTAGCTAAACTCGGTCAAGAGCAAGGACGTCTAGAGCAAAAACTAGAGAATGCTAAAAATGAACTTATGAACCAAAGATCTAGATTATGGGAAGAGTACAATATGACTTTTGCCGAGAAGGATACATGGTATAAGGATGACTTGGATGTAGATGAAACGAAGACTACTATCGATAAGTTGAGAAAACAAATATCTAATCTAGGATCTGTTAACGTCAATGCTATTGAAGAGAGTAAAGTGATTAATGAGCGTTATGAATTCACAATCAAGCAAAAGGAAGATGTGGAATCTGCTGCACAAGACTTAAAATCACTTATCAATTATCTTACAGATAAGATGCAGACACAATTTACAGAGTCATTTAATTTTATTAATGAGCAATTTAGTGAAGTATTTAAGGAACTATTTGGTGGTGGAGAAGCTAGATTAATTTTAAGCTCACAGACAGATATATTAAATAGTGAGATAGATATACAAGCATCCCCTCCAGGTAAAAAGATTCAAAATATGCTCTCACTATCAGGTGGCGAGAGATGTTTGACAGCAATTGCACTTTTATTTGCAATTCAAAAATTAAATCCTGCACCTTTCTGTGTCTTGGATGAGGTTGAAGCCGCTCTTGATGAAGCTAATATTTTTAGATTCTCAGATTATATAGTTAAACACTCTGAAGACACACAATATATATTAGTTACTCATAGACGTGGTACTATGGAAGCTGCTGATACAATTTATGGTGTGACTATGCCAGAACGTGGAGTTACTAAGGTAATTTCACTTAACTTAAATGACAGAATGACACAAAGCATAATTGAAGATTAAAATTACGAGGTAGAAGATATGAGTTTATTTGATAAATTTAGAAAAGGACTTGGTAAGGCGAGAGATTTCATCCAAGATCAATTTAGTAATATTGCAGCAAGTTTTGGTGTTTTTAATGAAGAGGAGTTAGATGAATTAGAAATGCTAATGATTGCATCCGACATGGGTGCTGTTACCACAGACAAGCTAATGGATAATCTTAAGAGTGAGATGCGCTCTAAAGGAAATAGAAAATCTGATTTTGTCCTTAGAACACTTAAAGATAGCATTAGAGAAATTCTCGGTGACAAACAAACACTTAATATTGAAGAGAATAAACTAAATGTAATAATTATGGTTGGAGTTAATGGGACTGGTAAGACAACTTCTGCTGGTAAATTAGCTTATAGATATAAAAATGAAGGTAAAAGAGTAATGATGGCTGCTGCTGATACCTTTAGAGCTGCTGCTATCGAGCAATTACAAGTTTGGGCTGATAGAACCGACACTCCACTAATTTCTCAACCTCAAGGAACTGATCCTGCTGCTGTAGTTTATGATGCCTTACAATCGGCAAAAGCCAAAAACACCGATATCCTGATAATTGATACTGCCGGAAGATTACATAATCAAAAGAACCTAATGGATGAGTTAGCAAAAATTAGAAGAATTGTAGATAGAGAAGCTCCTGATGCTAATGTAGAAACTCTCCTAGTAATCGATGCTACAAGTGGGCAAAATGCTGTTATCCAAACAGATGTATTCACAGAGATAGTTAATGTTACAGGTGTTATCTTAACTAAACTTGATGGTAGTGCCAAAGGTGGTGTTGCTATAGCTGTTAGTGATCTAGCTAAGACTCCAATTTACTTCTCTGGACTAGGTGAGAATGTAGATGACTTAGTTGAATTCGATCCTGGTTTCTTCGTAGACTCACTTTTACCTGAAGATAGTTTGAATGCTTTGGCCGACAGTTCAGAGGAATAAAAAAACTTGTCAAGTAAAAAGACTTGACAAAGATAAATAAACTCTTATAATTAACGTGATGGAAAATACTGTGAAAATATTAGGAGATTTTAATCGCAGTGTATATCTCTTTGATTTATACGCTGATTTACTATCTGTAAGAAGTAAGCAGATTATGAATCTATATATAAATGAAGATTACAGTATTAGCGAAATTGCGGAATTTCTAGAAATAAGTAGACAAGCGGTTCATGATAGTATTAAAACTACTGAAAAGAAGCTTGAAGATTATGAAGATAAACTAGCCTTACTTAAAACTATAGAGAACAATAATACTAATCTAGAGCTTTTAAAAAAATATTTAGATGATAATAAACTAGAAGAAGCTAAAGAGCTTATAAATAATTTACTAAGAGAGAATAACTAGACTAGTAATATAAGCAAGAAATATAAGGAGCTAAAATGGCATTATTTGATAGCCTATCAGATAGATTACAAAATATAACCGCAAGGATGCGTGGTAAATCTCGAGTCACTGAGCAAGATCTTAAGGAAATGATGAAAGAGATTAGGGTTGCTTTGCTCGAGGCTGACGTAAATTACCAAGTTGTTAAACAATTTACTAAGGATGTTTCTGAGAAGGCTAAAGGTGAAGAGGTCATGTCTAGCCTTACACCTGGACAGCAGATTGTTAAAATCGTCCATGAAGAGCTAATTGCAATTCTAGGAGACGATAATACTAAAATTGAATACAACTCAAGTGGTTTTACAAAAATCATGCTATATGGTCTACAAGGTGCTGGTAAGACAACAACAGCCGCTAAGTTAGCTAATTTATTAAAGAAACAAGGAAAAAAACCATTCCTAGTATCTGTAGATACACATAGACCTGCAGCTCAAGAGCAACTTAAAGTTCTAGCTGAGCAAATAGGTGTAGATTACTACATCGAGCCTGAAGAGAAGGACGCAAGTAAGATTGCTCAACGTGGGTTTGACAGAGCTAAGTATCTTATGAAAGATGTTCTTATCGTAGATACTGCTGGTAGAACTACAATTGATGACGAAATGATGTCTGAGCTTAAAGAAATCAACAAGGTAGTTGAAGCAGATGAGAAATTACTAATAGTTGATGCTATGATTGGACAAGAAGCTGTAAATGTAGCTGAAAGTTTCGAAAATGAAATTGGTCTTGATGGATTTATAATGACTAAATTGGATGGTGATGCCCGTGGTGGTGCTGCTCTTTCAATTTATAAAACTACAGGTAAACCTATTAAATTTGTAGGTACTGGTGAGAAGGTAGATGCTTTAGAAG
>CAZVJQ010000009.1:46243-57825 GCA_964627125.1 uncultured Fastidiosipila sp.
ACAGGTAAACCTATTAAATTTGTAGGTACTGGTGAGAAGGTAGATGCTTTAGAAGCATTCCATCCAGATAGAATGGCTTCAAGAATATTAGGTATGGGAGATGTCCTTACCTTAATTGAGAAGGCTAGCCAAGAAATTGATGAGGAGAAGGCTGCTAAATCCTTAGAAAGATTACAGAGCAATCAATTCTCACTAGACGACATGCTTGATATGTTCGAACAGGTACAGAATATGGGACCATTAAAAAATGTTCTCGGAATGATGCCTGGTATGAATAATAAGCAATTAGATAATATTGATATAGACGATAGACAACTCGACTATATCAAGGCAATTATCCTCTCAATGACTAAAGAAGAGAGAGATAATGTAAAAGTACTTAATGCAAGTAGACGTAAGAGAATAGCAAGTGGTTCTGGTCGTACTGTGCAAGAAGTTAATAACTTAGTTAAACAATATAATGAAACCAAGAAACTCATGGAAAAAATGGGTGTTACAGGAAAAGGAAATAAATCCGGTAAGAGAAGACGTCGTAGAGGCATAGGTGGAATGAATCCATTCTCTGGTTTTGGACTCTAGTAACAATTGTTTTATTTGTGTTTATATCGAAATTTTAAGAAGGAGGAAATAAAATGGCTGTAAAAATTAGATTAAAGAGAGTTGGTAAAAAGAAAGCTCCTCAATATAGAGTTGTTGTAGCTGATTCTCGTGCACCACGTGATGGTCGTTATATCGAACAAATCGGTACATACAATCCATTAACTGATCCAGCAACTATCAATATTGATACTGAAGCTGCTGACAAATGGATTCGTAATGGTGCTCAACCAACTGAAACTGTAAGTGCTTTATTAAATAAAGCAAGAGCTGCAGGAACAACTGAAGAAGTTGTAGCAACTGAAGAAGTTGTCGTAGCTGAAGAAGTTGAAACAACAGAAGAAGCTGTAGCAACTGAAGATGCTGAAGAAGTTGAAGCAGCAGAAGAAGCTGAAGTAACAGAAGAAGCTGAAGCAACAGAAGATGCTGAAGTAACTGGAGAAGAGTAATGGACGAAAAAACTAAAGAATTACAAGATTTATTACACACATTAGCTGAAGCTCTAGTTGAAGATTCTGAAGCGATTGAAATAAATCCAAGTGAAGATGGTAATACCATAGTTTTAGAACTTAGAGTTTCACCAGATGACATGGGTAGAGTAATCGGTAAGGGTGGACGTAGAGCCCAAGCTCTTCGCTCAATCATGAAGGCTAAGGCCAGCCGCTTAAACACTCGTGTTGCAGTAAACATTGTTGATTAATATAATTAATAAATTAATGAAGATTATTAGAGAAGTTGATTATTTATGCTAAAATTTGCATGATACTCAACTTTTCTTTTTAATATATATCGAAGGACGAAAACAAATGAAAAATCCAGATAATACTTATGTTTATGTTGCAGTTATTATTGGCGCACATGGTGTACACGGTGAAGTAAAAACTAGATTACTCTCTGACAATCCCGATAGATTAAGTGAGCTAGAAGAAATATACTTAATCTCTTCCGATAATAGAAAAGATCTAGGTATTCACACTATCGCAGGCTTACGTGGTCACGATAATAGCATTGTTGCTTTAGATGGGATAAATGATAGAGACGAAGCTCTTAAATTAAAGGGTTACTATTTAGCTATTGAATATTCTAAAGCTGCAGAAGAACTTGAAGAAGGAGAATATCTAATTCAAGATTTGATTGGATTAAATATCTTAGACGATAATGAAGAGTTAATCGGTGTAAGTAGTGATATTCTAGATGGCTCTCAGAGTTTCGTTCTAATAGTCAAAAGAGCAAAAGGTAAAAAGGATGTCCTTATACCACTTAATCCAGACATAGTTACTAGAGTAGATTTAGATCAAAAATTATTACAAGTTAAATTACCTGAAGGACTACTGGAGGTTTACGATTAGTGCGTTTTGATATATTAACTTTATTTCCAGAAGTAATTTCAGCTTATATGAATAGCAGTATGATGAAGAAGGCTCAAGAAAATAAGCTTATTGAGTATCATACTCATAATATAAGAGATTACGCTGTAGATGAATATGGTCATGTAGATGACATTCTCTATGGTGGTGGTAAAGGTATGTTGATGCGTGCTGAGCCTATTTATGAGGCGCATAAGTTTGCTTTGGCCCAAGACAAGCAAGAAAACAGGAAATCTATAACATTATTTATGTCTCCAAAAGGGGAAGTGTTTAATCAAGATATTGCTAGAGAAATAGCCACATTTGACCAAGTAATCTTACTGTGTGGCCACTATGAAGGTGTTGACCAAAGAGTTATTGACAAAATTGTAGATAGGGAAATATCTGTAGGGGATTATGTGCTGAGCGGTGGGGAATTAGCTGCACTGACAGTGATGGATGCAAGTAGTAGAATGTTAGATAATTTCTTGGCTAATACAGAAGCCATGGAACATGAATCACACTATTTTGGAACCTTGGAATCAAGACAATATACAAGACCTCGAGAGTGGATGGGTGAAGTAGTTCCAGAAGTATTATTCTCTGGAAACCATCAGTTAATTGAGGATTTCAAATATTTGGATGGTTTGAATGAAACTTTAGAAAAGCGACCTGATATATTTGAAAATTTGGAATTATCTGAAGAAGACTTAGCCCGATTAATAGAGTACAGGAAGAATTTATAATGATTAGCAGCAGTTATTTAATTGATATTCCATTGAGTGCTTATCATTCCCTTAAAGAGAAACGAAAACTGCGACTTAGTTTACAGACTAAACTTAAATCTAAGTTCAATATTTCTATAATTGAGGCAGATCTACAAGATAGACTAGATGTGCTGAGATTTGGTATTTCTTATGTCTCACTAAGTGCTGCAAGTGCTGAAACAACAATAGACAATATTTTAGATTTTATCTTCGCTGAGAGTGGTGTAGAAGCAGAAGTCGTTCACTATGGCGAGAGTATCTGAAAGCCAAATAAAAACCTTTTAAAAGGAAATTACACGTATTTAGTCAGTGCTGTAAAATAACATTAGATATTGAAAACAGAGATAATGTTGTAGACATATTAAGAGATTTACAAACTAACCATGGTAAAACAGTTATAGTTATTACTCACGATTTAGAAGTAGCTAACCAATGCGATAGAATAGTTCAACTTCATGGTGGTGAGTTAGTTAGAGATGAAGTTTTGATGGTTAGTAAATAACCTTCTTACTGTATAGAATACGTTTAAAATTCCCTTCATCAATTACAAAACTGTTACTCTAAAAATTACATTTGACAACGCTCTGGACTAAGTGATAGAATTCACTAGTTAAATAGGGCGGTCCGCTATTTTTTACTAAATAAGAACGTCTGGCGAGGAGAGGAGGAGAAACTTATGGCAGTAACAAATAATTTAATTCAAGCTGTTGAACAATCACAAATGAGAACTGACCTACCTAATGTAGAAGTCGGTGATTATGTAGAAGTTTCCTTACGAATCACAGAAGGCTCTCGTGAGCGAATTCAGGTATTTGATGGTACCGTAATAGCTAGAGATGGACAAGGATTAGGCGAAACAATAACTGTAAGAAGATTAGCTTATGGTACAGGTGTTGAGCGTGTATTACCTATCAATTCACCAAAAATTGCAGGTATTAAAGTTGTCCGTAAAGGTGTTACAAGACGTGCTAAATTATACTACCTACGTGATCGTGTTGGTAAACAAGCTCGTTTAAGAGAAAAATTAAATACCAAGAAAAAATAATCTTGATTATAATTTTTTGAATTTAACCGTAAGTTTTACTTACGGTTTTTTTATTGTCTAAAATCACTAATTGAATATGTTTAATTTATGTATTCTGACTAATCTTAATTATCCACTAATTTTTTATATTTCAAACACATTTGAGCGATTTTTATGTGTTATCATTTTATCCACGACTTTTTTGTCGCAGATATTTTTAAGAATTTTTTGAAAGGGAGGATTTCATATGAATATAAACTGGTTTCCAGGGCATATGGCTAAGGCTTTGCGCAATATTGAAGAATATCTTGGCTTAGTAGATATTGTTGTTGAAACAATAGATGCTCGTATTCCTAGATCTAGTAGAAATCCTAAACTTGATGAAATTTTGAAAGATAGAGTAGAGAGGATTTTAATACTTAATAAAACTGATTTAGCTGATCCTCAAATCACAGATAGCTGGATTTCCTATTATAAAGAAGAAGGAATCGATGCAATCGCCAGCAATAGTCTGGAAAGAAATAGTGCTCAGAAGATTCTTAATCAAGCTCAAGAGCTAACTAGAGATAAATTTGCAAGACGTGAAGAGAACAATCGTGGTTTTAGACCTCTAAGAATTATGATTGTAGGTGTTCCTAATACAGGTAAATCTACATTAATTAATACTTTAGCTGGTCGTAAGGCTGCTAATACGTCTAATAAGGCTGGTGTTACTAGAGGACCTCAATGGATTAATACAAATAATAAAACTGTTGAGTTACTAGACATGCCTGGTGTGCTTTGGCCAAAACTAGAGACTGAAGAACAAAAACTAGGTCTAGCTGCAACTGGCGCTATTAATGACGATTTACTACCTACTGAAGAAGTCGCATATGAATTATTTAAGCAAATATTAGTGCAATATCCTGAGGATTTAATGGAAAGATTTAAGTTAGAATCCTTGGAAATGCACCCATATGAGATTTTTTTAGAAGCTGCGAGAAAACGAGGAACCATACAGTCTGGCGGAAAGATAGATGAACATAGATTTTCTAAACTATTTATTACAGAGTTCAGGGCCGCAAAAATTGGGCGAATTAGTTTAGAAAGACCGCACACTGTATTTAACTTCGATGAAGATAATCAATACTTTAATGGAGATGATGATTTAATTTATGGATCTTACTAGAAGGCAAGAAATAGAAAGACTTCGCTTTTTAGAAATGAACCAGATTGAAAAATCTTTGTATTCTATAGGATTTTCTAATATAGCGGGAATAGATGAAGCAGGTAGAGGACCATTGGCAGGTCCTGTATATGCTGCTGCAGTTATTTTGGACCCTAAAATTCAAATTCTAGGACTAAATGATTCTAAGAAATTATCTGTCAAACGTCGTGAACAACTAGCTGAAGAGATTAAAGATAAGGCAATTGCTTATTCAATTTATAGGGTAGATAATACCCAAATTGATGAAATTAATATCTTACAAGCAACAAAACTAGCTATGAAAATGGCATTAGAAAATTTAGGAGTACCTGCAGATTACGTCCTAATAGATTCAGTTGAATTAGATGGATTAGAGAATTCAGATTCCTTGGTAAAAGGAGATACGAAGTCAAATAGTATCGCCGCAGCTTCTATCTTAGCTAAAACTACCAGGGATGAAGAGATGATTGAAGCAGATAAGCTCTATCCAGGTTATAGCTTCGGTCAACATAAAGGATATGGAACAAAACTCCATTATGAGGCATTAGATAAATTAGGACCAAGTCCTATTCATAGGGAAAGTTTTTTGAAGAGCTGGTACAAAAGGAGAGGAGAGTAGAAGTGGGAGACTTATTAAACAACATTGGATCAAAATTGAATGCTGAACAATTTGCTTATTTAGAAGATTTTATTCAAGCTGAACGTTTCATCAGCAGTGAATTAGAAGCAGATGGACACGTAATCCTCGCACATAACTACTTTGCTCACAATGTAGGTGAAGTTGATATTATCAGCTATAAAGATGGTATTTTGTATGCAACTGAAGTTAAGGCAAGAAAAGAAAAGGATAGATTCGGTGGAGCATTAGCACAATTTACTCCTGCTAAACAAGCTCGCGTAATTAAGGCTCTTTATCACTATGCAACTTATCGTGGACAGAGCGATACTCAAATAAAAATCCTTGCTGCATCTATAGTTTGGGATGAAGATAATAATATTATTGATCATAATATTAGAGATTGGGAAGTATACTAGTTTTGTAGTTGGCTAATTCACCTGAAAAAACTTCAAGCTTCAATCTAGTCAAGTAGAGCATATTCTAGCTAGATGTAACGGAAGTTTGCGCTTAAACATGCCATAATTATTGTTCTGAGATTAATTCATTATTAAAACTTAGGAGGATAGATGATTTATTTAGATCACTGTGCAACAACTAGAGCATACGATGAGGTTATAGATACCATTGCTCAAGCTATGAGAGAAGATTATTTGAACCCATCGGCTCTATACAAACCAGCAAAAGATATTAAGCGAAAAATTGACGAAGCTTATAATTATATTGCCCAAACTTTAAACTGCCAGCCTGATGAACTTATTTTCACATCAGGAGCTACAGAGTCGATAAATATGGCTTTTAAGGGCTTGTTCTACAAATATGGCAAGAGACTTAATAAGATAATTGCAACAAGTTCTGACCATGATTCTAGCTTAGATACACTGAAGTATCTGAAGACACAAGGGGCTGATGTCGTCTTACTAAATCCTGATGAAAATGGTTTTATTGACCCAGCAGAACTAGAATCTCATCTTGACGATAAGACCTTATTAGTCAGTATTTTGCATGTAAATAATGAAACTGGCGTTATCCAAGATACAGAAAATTTAGTGAAACTTATCCGTGACAAATCTCCAGATGCATTTATTCATTTAGACTTAGTGCAAGCTTGGGGACGTATGCTATTAAACTTAACTGAGATGAATATAGACTTAGCATCATTTAGTGCACATAAAATACATGGTCCTAAAAATACAGGTTTACTCTACAAGAGAACTGGTATTTTCCCAGATGCCTTAATTCATGGTGGTGGGCAACAAGATGCTTGGAGATCTGGTACTGAAGATTATCCTAATCTTGCCGGCTTGGCAAAAGCCGTCGAAATCCAAACAAATAATTTCGACAGCCATAAAGAACAAGTAAAGAGATTAAGAGAAATTCTTATTCCTGGATTAGAAAATCTAGGTGCTGTTGTTAATTTCCCTGACTCAATAGAAGAAATAGTAAGTATTAGTTTTCCTGGCCAAAGAGCTGAAACTATTTTACATATGCTAGAATATGAAGATGTTTATGTAGCAACATCCTCCGCCTGCAACGCCAAATCCGGTGAAATCTCTCATGTGCTTAAGGCTATGAAAATGAATGACGAACAGGCAAGAGGAACAATAAGAATTAGTCTTGATGCAAGTAATACTGAAGAAGAGATGCATGAAACTATTGCTATCTTCGATAAGGTAATTACACAACTTAAAGACTGGGGATTTTAAGTCATAAAGTATCCCCTAGATAAACAGACTAGATCTAACACTAATCAATATAAGCAATACGCGTCCATAATCTATCGTATTTCTCACAAGAAATCCTTAGATTATGCGTTATAATAACCTATGGTCTAAGCTAGAAGATATTGGCCATGCCAACAATCTACACATTAAGAATATAAAGAGGAATTACATGTCATTACACGATTTAAAATATGAAACAATAATATTAGCAAGATTCGGCGAAGTAGCTCTTAAAGGTTTAAATAGAGGTAAGTTTGTTAATAAGATAGTTAGCAACCTATCCTGGAGAGTTAAAAAGATAGCTAACTTTAAAGTATATACACAAGAGAGCAGAATCTGGATTGAACCAAGAGATGAAGATGCGGCTAGTGAGAGCAAGATGCAAGCAGCTCTTGATATTGCTTGTAGAGTTTTTGGTATTGTCTCTGCCAGTATGGTAGTTAAACTAGACTTAGATTACGATGAGATTAAGGCTGCAAGTGATCTAGTAGTTAAAGAAAAACTAGCAAGTAATAAGAAACTCAATACATTTAAGGTTGATGTTAGACGTGCTAATAAGTCTATTGATATGACATCCCCTGAAATTGCTGCTGACTTAGGTGGTTTCATACTAGAGAATAACCCTGAACTATCTGTTGATATACATGAGCCTGACTTTGTCCTATATGTAGAACTTAGAGATAATGTCTATATATATACAGATAAGATAGATGGACTAAAAGGACTCCCTGTAGGTACTAGTGGTAAAGGTATGCTATTGCTATCTGGTGGTATCGATTCACCGGTTGCTGGTTTCAAAATGGCATCACGTGGTATGGAAGTTGAAGCTATGTATTTCCACACATTCCCATTTACTTCAGATGAAGCTAAAGAGAAGGTTATTAGCTTAGCAAGAATCCTAAGTGAATATACAGGTAGATTAAAATTACATATTGTTGATTTCACAGATATTCAAATAATTCTTAAGAAGAATGTTCCAGCAGACATGATGACTGTTGTTATGCGTAGAATGATGATGAGAATAGCTGAAGAGTATGCCAAGAAGACAGATTCACAAGCACTTATCACAGGTGAAAGTTTAGGACAAGTTGCAAGTCAGACAGTTGAAGCATTAAATTGTACTAATGCTGTTGTTGATATGCCTGTATTTAGACCACTTATCGGTATGGATAAAGATTATGCTGTAGAATTATCTAGATTCATCGGTACTTATGAAACATCTATTTTACCTTATGAGGATTGTTGTACAGTCTTCGTCGCCAGACATCCTAAGATTAAACCTAGCTTACTAGATGCTGAATATGCAGAGCAAAAACTAAATATTGATGAATTAATTGAAGATGGTATTAACAAGATTGAGACTTTATTATTATCTAATAACAATACAGATAATACTGAGAAATCTGCAAAAATTTCTACACCTGCATAAGCACAAGTGGCATAATTAACAACTAATAGATATTTTTTGTATTTGGCAAAAGCCATGAAAGGTGGAAGATATGGAATTATACAATAGCGCATTAAGAAATGAAGATCCTGAAGTATTTGAAGCAATTAACTTAGAATTAAATAGACAAAATGATAAGTTAGAAATGATTGCATCTGAAAACTTCACCTCAGAGGCTGTAATGCAAGCCCAAGGCTCAGCTCTAACCAATAAATATGCTGAAGGATATCCAGGGAAGAGATATTATGGTGGTTGTGAATATGTAGATATTGTTGAGAATTTAGCAATTTCACGTCTAAAAGAATTGTTCGGGGCTGAATATGCAAATGTTCAACCACACTCAGGTTCACAAGCTAACGTTGCTGTATATAGCGCATTCCTAAAACCAGGCGATAAAGTACTAGGTATGGATTTATCTGCTGGTGGTCACTTAACTCATGGTATGAAAGTTAATTTTTCAGGAAAATTATATGATTTCTCTTTCTATGGAGTAAGTCCTGAAGATGAAAGAATTGACTATGAGGAACTAGCTAAGATTGCACTAGAAGTTAAACCTAAAATGATTACAGCTGGTGCCTCCGCATATCCAAGAATTATTGATTTCAAGAAAATGCGCGAGATCGCAGATAGTGTAGATGCATATTTATTCGTAGATATGGCACATATAGCAGGACTAGTTGCTACAGGTGAACACCCAAGCCCTATACCATATGCAGACTTCGTTACAAGTACAACTCACAAGACCCTCCGCGGACCTAGAGGTGGTTTAATTTTAGCTAAAGAAAAATATGCGAAGAAATTAAATTCATCAGTATTCCCAGGAAACCAAGGTGGTCCTTTAATGCATGTTATCGCTGGTAAAGCTGTTGCTTTCAAAGAAGCTTTAACTCCTGAATTTAAGGAATATCAAGCACAGATAGTGAAAAATGCTAAGGCTTTGGCCAAGTCATTAATGGAGCATGGATTAAAACTAGTTTCAGATGGTACAGATAATCACTTGATGCTAATTGACTTACGTCCTAATGGCATTAGTGGTAAAGAAGTACAAGAACGTTTAGATGAAGTTAATATAACTACTAACAAGAACTCAATCCCATTTGATGAAGCTAGTGCTGCTCTAACCTCAGGATTAAGGATAGGTACACCAGCTCTTACTACTAGAGGACTAGTTGAAGCAGATATGGAAAAAATCGCTGAATTTATCCATTTAGCAATTACTGATTTTGAAAATAGTAAAGAATACATAATTAACGGTGTTAAGGCTATTACTGATAAATATCCTTTATACAGTGATTTAAGAGAATTGATGCAATAATTGAGGTAAAAAGTGTCGGCATTTATCAATAGTGAACCTTTAGCATATAAGATGTCACCACGTAATTTAGATGAATATGTGGGGCAAGAACATATACTAGGCGAAGGAAAGTTACTTCGCCGCATGATAGAAGCTGACCAAATTAATTCAATAATTCTATTTGGACCTCCGGGAACTGGTAAAACCTCTATAGCTAGAATAATAGCTAATGAGACAAAATCTAACTTCACTAAGATTAATGCTGTTACTGCTGGTATTAAAGATATTAAGCAGATAGTTGAAGACAGTAAGAATTACCTTATGAATCCAAGTGGCAGAATGTTGATATTTGTCGATGAGATTCATAGATTTAATAAGGCTCAACAAGATGCTCTCTTACCACATGTGGAAGACGGGACTTTAATCTTGATTGGAGCAACAACTGAAAATCCCTATTTTGAAGTTAATAAGGCACTTATTTCTAGATCGACTGTATTTCAGCTTTATCCATTAAATGAAGATAATATAAAAGAGATTATCAAGAAGACTCTGGAAGATGCAGAACGTGGTTTAGGTTCTATAGATATAACTATGGATGATAAAGCTATGGACTTCTTGAGCTCAGTGAGTAATGGTGATGCTAGAACTGCCTTAAACGCTATGGATTTAGCCTATAAAACGACTCCTGCTGATGAGGATGGACTTATCCATTTAACTAGAGATGTTATGGAAGATTGTGTCCAGAAGCGAAATGTCAGATACGATAAGGGTGGGGAGGACCATTATGATACTATCAGTGCCTTCATCAAGTCTATGCGTGGTTCACATGTAGATGCATCCCTTTATTACTTAGCTAAAATGTTAGAAGCTGGGGAAGACCTAAACTTCATTTGTAGGCGTATCGTGATTAGTGCTGCAGAAGATGTTGGTATGGCAAATCCACAAGTATTATCTATTGCTGTTGCTGCTTGGCAAGCTGTTGAAAGAGTTGGAATGCCTGAAGCAAGAATTATTTTAGCCGAAGCAGTAGTTATGGTAGCAACTAGTGCTAAATCTAATAGATCTTATAATGCTATTAATCAGGCTATACAAGATGTGAAAACTAAGCCTGCTGGTGAAATTCCATTTGCACTTAGAAATGCTCCCATTGAAGATATGCAAAGTACATTGGGCTATAGTGATGGTTATAAGTATGCACATGACTACCCTAATTCAATTGCTCCTATGGAGTTTATGCCAGATAATCTGAAAGGTACTGAATACTATCATCCGACAGATAATGGTTATGAGAAAACTGTCTCAGAACGTATGAAGTTTATCAAGCAAGAATTGAATAGAGATAATCCTGGTTATAAGGCTGAGTAGGCTTTTACCAACAAAACTATGCTAGAAATATTGACGAAATTGTACAAATGAGCATCTAATGCGCTTTTGTGATATTATGTTATAGCATTTTAAGAAGGAGATGGATTTATGTTGGAAAATAACAATAGAACAGAATCAATGAGCGTTGAAGAATTAGAACAATTATTTAAGGCTCCTGAATCCACAAATAACAACGAAGAACTAAGTGAAGGTAAG
>CAZVJQ010000010.1:0-57035 GCA_964627125.1 uncultured Fastidiosipila sp.
TCTGGGCTATAGACTACTGTTACTTCATCTTTATCGAAGCCGAAGTCTGGGTCCTCACCTCTAGTTACTGTAATGGTGAATGTTTCAGATCTACTTTCTTCTGTATAGTTATTAATGTCACCTTCACTAAGCTCGTTAATTGTTGCTGTAACTGTGAATTCACCTGTTTTATAGATATGTAACTCTGAATCTGATACACGTATATGGGCATTAATAATGTCTATATCATAATCTTCGCTATATGAGAACTCATCACCCTCAGGGTGTACTTTATCAATTGTGTAGCTAATATTGCTGTCAGTGTCTAGGATATCTGGGGTAACAATACCATTACCATGTGTGAATGGATTGGTGATTACCATGTAATTGTTATCTTCTTCTGGTGTGAATGGCTCATTTATTTCTGTACCATGTTCGAGAACTGGGTCTAGATCTTTTTCTGCAACAGAGAAAGTAAATAAGTAGTTAAATTCTTCATTATTTCTATACTTTACATTTAAGCGTAAGGTATAATCTCCAGCATCTAAATGGCCAACCTCTGCAACTCTATTGGAAGTATGTATTGAAACTCTATCAGAATATGATGTACCTTCTGAATTCTCTAATGTTATATTGTAGATTTCAGCACCAAAGGCAAGGTGTGCCATTATTTTAATTTCAATAGCTTTATAGTCTCTAGTTCCATAAGTAATGTCATCTGGTACAACTAAGAAAATATCGTCATTCTCAAGTTGCTGAGATATAACTTCAATGGTATAAGACCTTTCTACAGTATTTTCTGAAGCATAATATTCATTCTCATTTGCTATGGCACTAACTGTAGCAACCCCATAACTACCTGCTATCAATCCGCCATCTTCACCAACTACTGTATCAACAATAAAAATAGGTGATTTATCATTAGTGTGTTCTAGAAGGATTTCTTCTGGGTCATTAGAAATTTCATAAGTAATTTCTATATCTGCACCTTCATATTCAGCATAAATAGGAGTACCTTCTAGTTCAGCGTTTAATTGCTCAACTTCATACATATATCCAGTTCGACCGTCTGCAGTGAATTCAACTTTTTCTGTCTCAACTTCAGGATCTTCACTCACTAAATCCATGTATAATTTTATTTGTTCAGAGTCTAAAGCTATTCTATTTACAATAAGATTTGTACTTGCTTCTGTAGCTAAATATTCATTATTCTCTTGCGTAGTTGCTTGAATTACATATTCACCAGGTTGTCTTATTCCAGATACAGAGTTATCACTTACAGAGAAATTTGCCCTTATTGCATTAAGGTCGGATTCGCTAATGTCTTCAAGAGCAAATGACTCATCATCTTGTTTAACGTAAACTTGTCCTGAAATTAATTCATAACTAATTTCATCAACATTACCATTTATTCCTTCAAGTTCTGGAATACTATATGATACACTTTCAAATGTTTCATCAGCGATACTATCAATATTGAATGGCACATCACTAGTATTCTCTACAAATTTAAAATCAGGATTTTCGGGTTTTCCTACATTAACTTGGAGGTATGTCTCATATTTATGATCATCATCATTGTGAGTAAGTCTAATTATTGTTGTACCATTTCTTTTTACTTTAATAGTTTCGCGATTCCACCAGTTAACAGGGAATTCTAAGATATCTGAATCAGAAGAGTATTCTGTAGAATCTGCATCCTTATATGTTACAACAACATCGTTTATATCAATATTTTTTTGACCTCCATTATATTCAATTTCAAATTCAGAAAGGTCATACTCATTGTCATCATTTGCCCCATCTTGTATCTCTACTGATAAAGCACCTGTTTCAGTATGAGAATATACATCATCTTTATTAAATCCAAAACTAAAATCTCTTCCGGGGTTAATAGTTAATGTATATTCTGCATAAAATGAATCATCATTATATTTATCGTTATCTCTAAGCTCATTTACATCTTGAACTCTAGCAGTAATCTTAACTCGACCAGTACCACGAATTTCAAGTTCTATCTCAGTACCAGAGTTTAATATTGCCTGCATCTTTTCATCATCTGTTTCTTTAAATCTCGCAATATCTCTTACATTTCCACCTGTATGAGATTCGATTTCATATAAAACATACTTGTCAGCTATTTCACCGTATTCTTCTTCAAATTCAGAGGTAAAAATTAACTTATTAGTGAAACTGTTTAATACAGGATTTTCTAAACTATATATATTTTCTATTGATAAATTATCAGTAACCTCAAATCCTAATTCAAACGGATTAACTGGAACTGGAGTAGGGGTTGGTTCTGGAGTAGTAGTCGGTTCTGCAGTTGTGCTAGTAGCCGTAGTTTCCTTTACAGTAGTACTAGTTGTAGTTTCAGATTCTGTAGTAGTTACTTCACTTTCCTCTACTGTTGTACTTGTAGTTGTTTCTTCTGATTCACTAGTTGTTGTTTCATCAGAAGAAGTTGGTGTTGGATCCACTTCTTGTGAAACTACAAAATCAGAGGCACCTCCACCGCTGATTCGTGAAAAGCCTAAGGCTGTAACTGGGAAGTGTGCTTGTCCCCAAATAGCTATGGTCACTATAGCTACAATCACACGTTTTAATTTATTGAATTTCTCTCTAGACATTTGTTCTATTCCCCCAAAATCTCTTAATCTTACTTTCTTAACTTTCTAATTAATATGTATAATCCTGCTAATGCACCAGCACTTGCTAGGCCAATCAGTAAAGGATTAAAGTTTACTTCTCTTTCCACTTCTTCATTAGTTGTCTCAACATTTTCCAGATTTTCTGTTTCATTTAAATTGACTTCAGTGGTTGATTCCTCACTAGTTAAGTCACCAGCTGTTTCAGAATTATCCATGCTTGTTTCATTATTATTTTCATTTACAGTAGTAGCTTCAATATTTGTTGTAGTTTCCATTGTAGTTTCTTCAGTGCTAGTAGTTGAGCTAGTCTCATTTGATGTATTGCTTGCCTGGGAACTAGCTTCAACAGTACTTTCAGAAGTAACAATTGTGGTTTGTTGTGTTTGATTTTCACTGGTGTTGCTTGAACTAGTTATATTTACTGTATTAGTAGTACTCTCTACTCTAGTTGTAATGTTTAGTACAGTAGTCTGTCTTGTAGTTTCTTGTGTTGTAGCTCTTGTACTTGTAGGAGTCGGAGTTGCCGGCACAGGAGCTGGTGTTGCCGGTATGGGTGTTGGTGTCGCTGGTACAGGTGTAGGTGTTGCTGGTACAGGTGTAGGTGTTGCTGGGACAGGAGTCGGAGTAGCTGGAATCGGTGTTGGTGTCGCTGGTATAGGAGTCGGAGTTGCCGGAACGGGTGTTGGTGTCGCTGGTACAGTAGGAGCTATATACACTATTACTAATGCATATAAAATATCTGTCTCTGCTGTCAAGGTATTAGGAGATGAATTTCCGAGAGTCTTAGATAAGCCAGAACTAATAGTAACACCTTGAGCTAATTCATTTAATGAAATTGTTCGTGCACTGCTACTGAAGGCTCCACCAGGTGCTGTTGGTAATACCGTATCATCTTGATATGTATATCCAGCCAACTGATATGTACCATCATTAAATTCATTTGCTCTACTTGGGAATAAACTGGCCAATACAGATTCTGGCACAAGGCGTATGTCTGTACCTGAATTTGTAGCATAACGACCGAAATAAGGACTATTCATGTCTGCTTCTATATTTTCCCCAGATAAGGGATCAATAAAATATGAGATAAAATAAACTTGATTACTTCCACCACTATTCGCATTCAAACCCTCAGAATTTGGGACAAGCCAAGTCATTAGACTTATCGCTAAGACCATGAATAAAGATATTATTCGTTTGTTTTGGCTCCTATTGCTCATACTTCTAGTCCCCTAGTTTTTTAACTTACTTATTAAACCACTTTATACGGTATTTCAGGTTAGCTAAGTATTAAAATTCCCACAATTTTCAATATTTTTACAAAATCTTAAATAAATAAAAAGTTTGTACTATACAATATCCCTCTTTATGCTACCAAGTGGATATTTCTACTTAACTTAGATAATGCCTTGACCTGAACTTCCAAGGCTAATTTCTTCTTCAACCTCTAACCAGGCACCAGAATTAGCGTTATTGTCAGCAACTTCATAATCACTGAGCTTCACAGTTTCAGACCTATGCTGTTGCGGAATACTATTCTGCAACCTTGATGTCTCATTTAGATTCACTTCACTAAGAGCACTAGTCATTCTAAACTTATCTTCTTGAGATAATGCTTCAGTCTCATTTATCTGTTGTACAAGAGCTTCAGTCTCACCTATATCTAACGCTTGAATCTCATCCAATAATTCTTCAGATATATCCTTATCACCATTAAGGTTAATAATTTCAAATAAGTCTGGATTATACTTACTACCATCAGCAAGCTGTGCACTCTCCCCTTTAGTTGTTGCAAGAGCAGATACATCCACTTCACTATCTCTTCTATTACTGAATACATCTGACTGCATGCTAGAATCTAGCACCTTAGCCTTCTCACCTCTAATAGCTGCCTTCTTATCTAGACGAACACTAGTTGAATCTAATGCTTCAGGGCTAGTATTTAATGATCTTTCTAATTGGCTCAATTTTGCACTATCTAACTCATCAGAAACTGCTTGGCTATCGCTTAAACGTTCAATTTCTTTCTTCTGCTTACGTCCACTTAAGTCACTAAAAACCTTAGGTATATCTAAATAGAAGAATAAGAACACAGCTAATATTAGGAGTAGAGCTGCTACACCTAATAACACCCAGAAGAGCACATAATAATTTTGATAAGATAAATTCATAGCTAACTCCTCTGTCTTACTGCAACATCTAGTTTAGATCTTGTATCGTCTATTTGGACTAGTAAATCACTTACTTGAGTTTTGACTTCATTCAATGGAGATCCTTCAGATAATTCAATAGCCGACTCCTCAATCGAAGAAATAAGCTCATAGATGTCCTCATGGTCTATGGTTTCAACAAAATAAACAGTCTCACTATCGATATTATTTATAATCTCAGGCCACACAAGCATTCTAGTATCGTTGTCATCCATTTCTTCAGCAAATTCATATAAAGACTCTTGACTTGCCCATAATGCTTCATATGAGTCATACATCATTTCGGTTCTATTTTGACTTCTATATCTTTGGATATCGTTTCTCAAACCACCAATCCTTACGTAAACTTCAGAAATTGGATACTTTTCTTGAGCACGTGAAAACCACTCAGAACCAACACTAGTTCTAGCATTTAATAATTCATATTCATACCAATAAGCATTTGCTATTTCAAAAGCAACATCCTGGTAAGCATCATAGTTAGAAGATGCCAATTGCTCTAATGGGAAAATAACTGTTGTTGAGTTATTCTCTTCAACTGATAAGCCAGCCTCTAAGTTAGTAATAACAGCAGACTCCTCGATGCTTAAGACATCGTCTACATTCTCACTTCTACCCTTAGCGTCTGTACTATTTATATCGTAATCCAAGAATAAATCTACTAAATCTAAATATGCTTCTTCTCTTGTCGGATCTAGAGCAATAGCTTCTAAGTACATGTCTGCGCTCTCTCTTGCAGTAATAGTTTGATCACTAGCTGAAGCAACATAGTTTTGATATAAGTCACCTCGACTAGCCAACATTCCGTTATAAGCAAGCAAACTTCCTGAACCTGCCACAACTGCAGCCAAACTAACACCTATAAATGATGCTAATTTAGTTTTTTGAGAAGATCTATACTTACTATCTATAGTTTCATAGTTTTCAAGAGCATACATAAGCTCTGCCGCTGTTTGGTATCTATCTTCAGGATTAGATTGAGTACATTTAGCGATAATCATTTCCAAACCTGGAGATAAAGATGCATTAATTTCTCTTATTGGTCTTATAACATAAGGTGGCTCAGAAGGATTATGATTAGTAACCAAGTGGTAAAGAGTAACTCCTAAGTTATAAATATCTGTTCTAGCATCAGTTTGTCCCTGCCCACCAAATTGCTCAGGTGCCGCATATCCAACAGTTCCTAGATAAGTTGTATCTTCTAATTTCTTTTCTTCATATTCTCTGGCTGTACCAAAATCAATAAGAGTAATGTTTCCATCTGGCTTAAGCATAATATTAGAAGGCTTCATATCTCTATAGATAATAGAAGGTTTTCTGCTATGTAAGTAACCGAGAGTATCTGTTAACTGCTTTGCCCACTTAATAACATTTTCTTGTTTTTGCGCACCTTCTTCAGCTAGAACTTGAGCTAAAGAAACACCCTCAATATAGTCCATTACGATAATGAAGGAATCTTCTTTATCAATGACATCGATAATACTAGGTAAATGCTGGTGATTCAGACGCTTCAAAATGTCAGTCTCAGCAATCAAACCTTGCATGACTACTTCATCTTGATCAGTCTCACCACGTTTTCTAACTTCCTTAACCGCCCAAGTCTTGTTAGCATTTTCGACCAAAGCCAGATAAACGACGCTCATCCCGCCTCGTCCAACTTCACGAAGTATTCTATATTTACCGTCTAATAATGATCCTGTCTCTAACATTCTTCTTAGTACGTCCTTACCACGAGAGCTGAGATATTATCTGTCTCTTTTCTCTGAATATTCAAATTAATCAATTCTCTAATGCCATTAGTCATTAGAGTTTTATCTAGTGGATTTCTACTTCCAAGCTTATAAAATAGCTCATCTCCAGTAACTTCATGTCTGAAACCATCTGAGCATATTAAGAAGGATTGCCCTTCATGCACGTCTCCGAAGTAAAAACTAGGGAACACTGTCTCATTCACACCAATACACTGCAACAACACACTTCTACGAGGGTCAAACTTAGCCTCTTCTTCAGTCAATCTACCATAGTCAATTTCTTGTTGAATCAATGTCTGGTCATCTGTAATTTGCTCAGCACCTCTGGTCAATTCATAGAGTCTACTATCTCCAACATGAACCACGTAATATCTATTTTGCGTAAATAATACTGCGGTAAGTGTAGTCCCCAAATTAATATTATGGTAATTTCCATAGCCAAGAATTAACTCATTAGCATCCTTAACTATTCTTTCCCACTCTTGTCTAATAGCGTAATCTGGCAACGCTGGATTCTCCTCAATAAGAGTAGCCAATCTAGTCTGCACCCAATTATTGAAAGAATTAACAACAGTCGAACTTGCAAGTTCACCACGCTCTAATCCACCCATTCCATCACACAGTACTGCTAAACACATTTGGCCAAGGCTAGTATTAATCACCTTGACCGAAATGCTATCTTGATTTGTATCTTTTTTAACGCCAATATCTGTATCGGCTGCGATCATATATCTCATTTATTACCCAATCATATGTTTATCGGAATTAATATAGTCTAAACTCAAACTCCTCGTTTGCAAGCAAAATAGCTGTTCCATGGTTTAAAGGAACTTTCACATTAGATGGAATTTGTTCACCATTAACATATGTATGGTTCAATGAGTTTGTATCCTCAATTGTGAAGCTATCGCCATCTCTTGAAATACTTGCATGACTACGACTAATTGCTGGGTTATCTGAGATTAAATAATCTACATATCCTTGCTCTTTACCAAGTTTGAATAATCCCTTGTTCAAAGCAATCCTCTCGTTATTCTTTCTTCTCAACAAGAAAGGATTTACCTTTCTTTCACTCTCTTGAACATTACCTGATAAAACTGTAGTTTCACCAGCAGTAGATCCTCCACCTAGAACTGTTGTTTCACCAAATCCTGGAGTTGATGATTCCTGAGCTTGTGGAGCAGGTCTTGTATTTTGTTGGTAATTTCCTTGGTTAAAACCTGTGTTATTCATCTGCCCAGAATTATTCATTTGTCCAGAATTATTCATTTGACCTGAATTGTTCATTTGTCCTGAATTATTCTGCGCTTGATTATGTTGACCAGTATTAGCTTGACCCTGATATGCATTAGGATTAATTCTAGCTCCTCTATCGCCACTAAAATTATTTTGTGCATTGTGAGCTGGGTTTCCTGTATTTCCTCTATTTGCTGCAGGCTTATTTTCTTGAGCAGTATTTCCTGATTCTTTTGAGGATGTTGGTGCACCAGGCACTGGTTTAGGATTTATGTTAACTCCATTTTTTTTTGCCTCTTCTTGGCGCATCTTAGCAGCTTTACGTTTCTTCTTAAGAGCTTTTTCTTCAGGATCAATCCAGAATAAACCTATTAAGAATTTACCAATAGTCATCTTAGGTAATTCTGGTAGAACTTCACCATTCTCATCGTAGAGAATTTCTGGTTCTTCCTTGGATTTTTTCTTTTTATCTTTTTTGTTTTTCTTATTATCCTTAACGTCCTCTGGTTGGACATCCACTTGTGTTTGCTCAGAGAATGGTCCAGGTTGTGCCATTGGATTTTGTTGAACAGCTGGGTTTTGTCCAAGCATGCTATTTGCTTGAGCTTGAGTTCCATAAACTTGGTCGCTTGACCCTTGATTGTAAGGAGCAGCTTGCTGGTTCATTTGATTATAAGCATTTTGACGATACTGAGTCTGTGGAGCTTGTGCTTCTTCGCGCTCTGGTCTCTCATTGTCTAATCTGCCACTTGTTTGTCTTTCTACTTCTCTTGGAGCTGATTTAGTTTCACTCTCATTAGATTTAGGAGTCTTTACCTTCTTGGTTTGCAATTCTTCAACTTGTTCAACGAAATTAGCTAATGAGAAGTGAGTCATACCATTTAAGATATTTAATACATCAGCAACGTAACTTGTATCTTCAGATTGATCAAACTGCAAGTTGAAAAGAAGATTTTTAAAGATAGTACTTAAGTCTTCAGCATCATTTTGTAGATTAACTCCATCGACTGCTAAGTAGATTAACTCTGCTTGAGAACTACGTACATCCACGAAAACATAATCTAGGTCTAGGACAAATGATGAAGGCAAAAGCATATAGTCTTCTGATGCTAATAGTGCTCTACCCATGCTTAATATTACACCCAAGAATCTCTCTCTAGAAACTAAACCTGTAAAGAATTGAGATGCTGTAACTCTACTAGAAATGTTATATCTCAATACCCTATTTTCATCGACAGTAATATACTGTATCGGTGCAATATGTGGAATTTTGTTATTAGATAGCATTCCATAGCTTATTTGATCTAATTTTTCATTAGCATCTAATCTATATACTAGGTAAGAATTTGCCCCTTGGCTTTCGTATGTAAAGTTCATATAATTTTCTCCTTCAAATTAAATGTTTATTTTTAATATTCCTTAGTGATTATCTTTAAAGAATGTCAGTGATTGCCATCTTTCATTCGCTTCATTCTGGCTAACAATTGTTACTCCTCTTTCATTTACCGGAAGTATGCTATAGAAGCTATATGGGACTGCTAAAAAGTTTTCCTCATTAATAATTCCCCATAATCCTTCTGCATTTTGCACTGTAGCCATGTTATGTGAGAAGGAGTCTGCATCTACGTATGTAGGTTCAATAAACAGTTGTCCTTCTTTATCGACAAACCCCCATAAGCCAGAAATTCTAACAGCTGCATAATTTTCTCCTGAATAGAATGGTTTAACATCTTCCACTCCTTCTGGTAATTCATATTCATTACCATCATAATCCAATAAATGGAATTGTTCGCCATTCCTGGCAAAAGTCATCCCACTCAACGAGGCAACATTATATGTATCAGTATAAATCTCTTCATAGCCTGTACCAGACATCTTCTGTCCATTACCATCTATCGCATACCAGAGTCCATCGGTGTCTTGGATAAACGCAAAACCATTTACAAACTCTGTAGCATTTTCATAAGGCCCGAATAATGGTTCGAAGCTGCTATTGTAGTAAGAATAATTACCCTCTACAGCAATTAAAATATGGTTATCTTGGTATGTTCCTAAATAAGTAATTTCATCTTGTATTGGTACATTAACTACCTTTTCACCATCAACGTTGTAATAACCCCATTGATCATCTAGTGTTGGTCTAGCAGCAACGAGGTTGCTTTGGCCAACTGGGCCTGCATATTCGAACTCACCAGTATGTCTTGTGCTTGTTGCAGCATCTGCAAAGGACCAAGTAACTGGGCTATTTTCTCTTGTCATAAACATCCAATAGCCATTTTTATATGGGCGAATTTGGTTCGCACCTGATAATGTAACTGTTTCATAAGAATATTCAATTTCCGAATAAATGCTTAAGCTTTCTTGTGAATTTATATCTCTACCAACAACATCGTCATAGAGTGTAAATGCTTCAGAAATTTGGTCGTTGGAAACATATAAATCAAGAAGGAATGAGTATGCTCTAGCTTCATTTGGGTATCTAGAAACAATATCTTCCGCCCAAGTGATTTGCTCTCTTGGTGTCTGAGTATCTACATACATTTGCCCAACTTCAAGTCTTACATCAAGACTCTCTTGTATATTTAGAGCATTTGCATAACTTTCATTCGCTCTTGGAATTAATCCTTGGCTAGAAAATTCTCTTGCATCTGCCAAATGTTGTTCATATGTATTTTGCTCGTTTTCAAAGTTGCTTACTCTGTAGTAAATTGCTCCTAGTACAGCGATAATTGCCACAGCGCTAATTAATATTTTTTGATTTTTCATACACTATACTCCCGATAAAATCATTGATAAATATACGCCTACCAGCAAATATGGTGCAAACGGTAAAATATCATTTCTATTTTTCTTCCTACTTATCAACATTATTATTGTCGCTACAAATATTACTAATGAAGCATAAATAATAGTTCTTACAATGCCCTCTGTTCCTTGGTAAAGAGCCATTAGTAATATCAATTTTATATCTCCAAAACCAATACCACCACGGCTAAGTAATCTCATAAAGATCATAATTACTGCCATTATTACAAATCCAACTAGAGCACTTCTAAGAAATTCTAGGCTTCCATCAAAATCCATAATGAACTTTGCCCCGATGAAAAATACATAAGCTATAAGTCCTACAATTATGTAAAGATTTGGAATTATAAAATGTCTTGAGTCAACATAAGCAGCTGCCCACATAATAGATACTAGAAATAAATTTCTTAGTATATCTATAGTGGCAAATTCCGGAAATGAGAAAAACACCCACATTGCTAATCCAATCTGCAAGATTGAACTTAGAAAGTAGAAACTTCTCTCCTTATTGTCTATTGGTGCTAAATTTTGCCATTTAGCCTTATTAGTTAATAAGAGTCCGTTCGCCTTAGTACCCAGGCTAACTTCTGAGTCATCTAGGTCCTTGATGCTGACTAATACAATTGTTATAAAACAATTGACTAAGCTAGCAAAAATAATAATGATTAATTCTAATTCGTTCATTTAGTAACTATGGACAAGTCCACTATCTTTCTAAATTATTTACCTCTCCAAGGATTGGTATACGCTGATACTCCTTGTGGTATTTTCCATTCAGCCATACCAGGGAAGAAATGTGTCAATCCTCTTATACCAATATCGTAAGTAAGTTCTAAATGGAGCGGTCCTCCAACTAAACTACTTCCTCCAGTTCCGAAGTTATCTGCTTTAAAATTATCTAAATATACATCTCCAACCATGCTATTGAATCTTAAGTTCAGATTGAGTGAGGCTTTCAGGATTTCTCCTGTTAATAGGTTAGAAACAGCACTCGTTATTTCATTTGCTGCCAAGTCAACAAGTACATTCCCTATTTGCGAGCTTGTTGAGTCTCCATCTGCTCCACCAACTACATCAGTTATTCCATTCAATGCTTGATTCAGCAAAGTACCTGCACTTAAGATGTTTGTAAGATCTAATTTTTCATTAACTTGACTATATGCACCTTGAACATCTTCTAAGCTTTGGTTAACTTCTGTGTAAGTGGAATTTCTGTCACCCAACTCTTTATTTCCAGGTACAAATTCATAGAAAATATAGCTAGTTTGTGATAAATCCATAGCAAACTGATGTGTTGCTCTAGTTACAGCAGACTGCACTCTCACTACGTGTAGCAATGAAAATATAACGAAAACAAACCAGAGGAATAAGGCAAAAGCAATTGTTGTCTCAATAACTATTGCACCGCTCTCTTCTTCGGATATTAATGACTTAAAGAATTTCTTTACTTTATTCATATTAGTATCCTTTCTCTAATGAGAACTCATAGTTCCACGGGCTCAAGCTTTCGCCAACAATACCAGTTAGGTCAAACATAGAATCTAGTTTCGCAGTACCAGTAAGTGAGTAAGCTGTATTAAGTTCTGATAAATCATCAATACTTAAATTGAATGCAATTTGATTACCAATTCTTTCTACTACATCTCCATGCGAGAATGTTAATCCCATAAATCCAAATAGCATTAGATATGTACTGTAATACCAGTCATTAGGATTAAAATTCTTACCTGACTCACCTTTATGAGTAGATGATTCATCGCTGATTGTTGGTCCATCACTAGTCTTAGGTGGGGAGAAATCATCAACTGTATCTATAGAAGGTGTTCCACCATCTCTGGTAAGAATATCATTACCATCAGCTCCACCCATGAAACTTCCCCATTTTTCTTTAATAGTTAAAGAATCGCCTGTACGATCTGGTTTTTTAACCAACGGCGCTGAGAGACCATATTTTAATGCGTTCATGTCCATTAAGGTTTCTAACACTGTTACTAAGAAAATTGCGAATGCATAAACTATCGCTCTACCAACTGGGAAAATAGCACCTACGGCATTTGCCATAGCTCTAACTGCACCGGGCAATCCATCTGACGCTGGACCTCTCATTATCCACATGAATACTGGAAGAACATTAAATGCAACTCTTATTGCCATTATTGAGGCGTAGGCAGCATATTGTGAACCCATGCTTCCTAGTCCAAATACAATATATTCAGTTTCAGATCCAAATGTTTCTTGGCCATCAGGGAATTCTCTCGCTGGAGCTAAGAATTGATTTCTCAGATTTCTATTTACATAGTTATAAGTATCATCGGAGACCATCCAGTTTTCTTTTTTCTCTTCAAAACCATCTTTAGCTTCACTTACATTTGTAAATTCGTGGAAAGCTGTAAAAGTTTCAGTTCTTAATGTGTCGTACGAGAACATGGAGAACATATAATCTAGAATAAATAAATTATCTCTTATTGCACTTATTGTTCCAATTTCTCCTAGTTCTGCAACCTCTGCGGTCTCTTCAGATGAATCACCAAAGATCCTATCTACTAAATTATGAGGGGCATCTTCAACTGAACCAGCGACAACTGAAGCTTCAACTATTTCATTAGGTAGAATGTCTAAGGAAATGTCATCTAATATTTTTTGGAAATCTTCCCATGCATTCTTAGTACTACTATCTTCGTCATGTACCTTATACTTCTCTTCATATTCTTTTACAAATTCATATAAATTATTTACAGGTCTATTTAAATCTGGGTGAGTATTATTCGGCTCATCAAATACAATACTTGCCCAATCTTCTGGGTGCTCCCAGAGTTCTCTGAATGTAGTAGTGTTAATATTGTTCAGATCTTCCAAATCTCTATAGTCTTCAGTCATCATATCAGGAATATTAATAGCACTATCGTTTACTGCATTCATAAATTTATCTTTAGTATCTATATCCATGATTTTAGAATTACCATATCTAAATGCATCAATGACATCTTTATTATCTTTAAACATGTCACGTAATTTTTCTACATGGTCCGAGAAATCTGTAGCATCCTGAACTGTCAGCTCAAGAGCTGTGTTTATTAATTCATTATTATCTAATCCATAAAGTTCATCATAGTGTGCTTCAACTACTACATCAGTACCTTGGTCTGTAGCAACTTCTGCTTCCCATTCATCTCGTTCTTCTTGATATTTTTCAACTAAACCAATTAATTCATTTGCTATTGAGATCATGTCGTCCAATACATCTTGCGCAGTATCTGATTTCTCATGGAATTCAGTTAGCTCACTATCTATATTAGCCATAGTACTAACTTGTGAAGGACTAGCAGAAAAGTTGTTTGAAGTTGTAAATCTTGCTTTTGCTTGTGCAAAAATTTTATCTACATTACTTGTTCTGCCTGTGTATTTTTTGTTGATACCGTCCTTAAATCTACTTTCTAATTCATCCTTGAAATCTGCAAGATCAATTCCAGGTATATTTGTTAATGTGGACCAATCCTCAACTATAGTTGTGTTATCAGGAGAGAGCTTAAACTCAATGAAAGCAACACTAGAAAAATCAATTTCTTCTCCTCCTGTACCAGTTTCTGCCTCTTCACCTGTACCTGATTCTCCTGCCTCAATTTCTTCATCCAAGTGTTCTATCAGTGAATCATAAATAAATTCTGTATTATTTACGGCTCCTCTATAAGCCAAATATTTATTATTTTTAACTATTGCTTCATATACTTGAACTGCCCATCTAGAATGATCATGACCATAAGATGTAGACCACTGTTTAAGTTGTCCATACTTGTGTAATTCTAGTTCCATTTCTGCGTAGAGCATAGCTTGTGCTTCAAAACTAACCATTAATGCAGCTAGAGCACTCTCTAGGTCAGCTACATCTGCTGAAGGAACATCGACAGTAGTGAAATCCTTAAATGAAATATGTGAATTATTAGCAACGGAAATATAATCTTCCATCTCTTGCCACTGGAAGACTCTTTGTGTATGAAGCTCTTTATACTCACCCCTATAGGTTCGTTCACCATCTACTGTTTCTTCATCAGAATATTTTTTAACTATGTTATTTATATATTCTTCAGTCAGAGCTAGATCTTCATATTCATTAACTTTTTCTAATAACTCATCAACCTTATCAATTAACTCTTGCATGGCTTCATAAGTATCATTTTGCTCTTGAACTAATCTTGCATTAGCAGCAGCTTCTGCAGAATCTTCACTAGCTACACTGACTGTTTCAAAGATAGTTGTTACTAGATTAATAGGAGCTCTATATTTCATGAATTCTACAATTTGCGCATGTAATATAGCTGGATTACCTAAGTTAGCACCCTCAATTGGTGCAACTGTAGCTTCATTAACTGAGATAGGAATTAGACTACCTCCTCCACCAGACGCTGCTCCTGTTACCCAACTACTACCACCTGCCGGTGTATAAGTAACACTAGCGTTGAGAGCCTTTTCAGCATCTTCAGTTTTACCTTGTGCACCCATTAGTCCATACCAGTCTTGTAACTCACCATGGTATTCTGCTAAAACAGTATTTAACGCTAAATCTTCAGCAGATGCTATTATTCCTCTTGCTAATGAAAATCTTGTAGCATCAATTAAAATACCTGTAATGGCTAATATTGGTAGCATACAACCAACTAGGAAGATTGAAATACCACCCTTTTGGCGTTCTAAAAAATTAGTGAATCTGAAATCACTAATTCTTTTAAATATTCTTTTTATTGTCTTTATAAATGCTTTCATAATATTTCCCCTGGAAAACTATTATCCATGCCCTTGCTAAAGCACTATTCCTATCCGCCTAAAAATTGAGATACTTTTTCATGCAATGCATTAATTTTTTGACCAAATGTTGTTCTATAAATTAAATCTTGTGCAACTGTTATTGTGTCTATCAGCTCTTTGGGATCAGCTCCAGATGCACTACCAGTAATTTGATACTGATACGAATACCCTTCATTAGTAAAGAATGTGACTATTGGTAAATCCATTCCGTAGCTGACATTTACTGTAAATGAGTTAAGTAATAAGAAAAATGAATAATTAGCCTCTACACTGACACCAGATGGTTCCATGCCTTTAAAGAAACCTGTATCTAATTCGCCAAGAGCCTCTTCAACGTATTGCACGGCTTTAGACTCCGCATTGGACTTAGTATCACCGAATATATGATGATATGGCATTACCTCATAAGCTGTGTTTGGTATTTCACCAGTAGCGAGATGCGCCTCATAATGTGGGTCTGTAGCATATCTAACACCCACTGAAGCTGCCTCATTAGCAATCGCTTGTATAGATGAAGCCATATATAGTACGTTTACGAAGAAAATAAGTGTTATAACTCCAACAATTACGAATGGGAACATTATAGATGCCTCTATTATTAGTGAAGCTCCACTCTCATCATTAAAAAATTCTTTTATTTTTTCTTTTACTTTCATACTTAGCCTATTCCTTATTTATGCTAAAGATAAATCTTTAGTCTTAATCTAATTATCCACAGGATAATATTTAGCTAATAGTATTAATTTTCATTAATTTATCTATTTTTATAGTTTCTATACTTCTCTTCGGAAGCATATAAAACAGTAATTTATATTTGTGTTTGGCAAGCATCACTGATTACCAAACACATATATATTGAACTCATAATTATTAAGAAATAACTGAGCTTGATTGTTCTTCTACTTTACCTAATAATCCGCCTAAAATTCCGGTAATTTGGTCTCTAAACATTACTAATAAGATTAGAGCGATACCAATTAAAACTACGATTGATATTACGTTAACGTCTCCATCTTCTTCTAGCAATAAGTTATTTAGAGCTTTTCTTGCTTGAAATAGGACTTTGTTTGTAAATCTATTCATATAATCTCTCTCCTCTCTTTAGATTTCTTATTGCACTTCAATAAGCTAATTAATTTAAACTCCCAATCCTGTAAAGATTGGAACTACTATCATGATGATGATTCCTAGGAAGACTATCATTGTTGGAATCATAAGTTTATTGCTTGCAAGCTCTCCTTGTGTTTTTGCGGATTGCTTACGTGCTTCCCAAACCTCATCACTTTGGTCTATTAACATTGAGACCAAGTCTGCATTACCTTTACTTATACCTTGCACTATAGTTGAAGAAAACTTCTTAATTTCAGGTTCAATGCATCTAACCCCAAATTGCGTGATAGCTTCTCCATCGGATACACCATTATTCATTTGAACACAACTCAGTTGCATCTCTGCATATAGTGCTGTGTTTTTACTGTAAGCTATTTGCTCCCAAGCATCATGCAGAACCATGCCTGCATTTGTTAGTAGTGCCAATTGGGATACAACTTCAGCAAAATCTGTCATCAGTTCGTCTTTTCTATCTTTCATGTCTTCTTTTGATTTAGTTAAGTAATAATAAACAGCTACAAAAGCAAACATCAGAGTTATAAGTATTAACATGCTCTCACCAGAGAATATGAAAATTGAAAATCCTACTATTAATACTAAGAATGCATAACTAACCGCTTTTGCATAAGCTACTCTTAAATAAAACTCAGCATATTTCTCGTCATAAAGAATTGAAATATTCTTTCTAATCTCGCGATCTCTCTTAGATTTGTATTGGTATTTAATTAACTCCATAAATGCGTAGCCTGAAGAATATATTCCTATTAACTGATGATCATCTTCATCAAGTTCTTCAAAGAGTTCATCATATTTTCTTCCGGCAAATAGTAGATATAACCAGAACAGAAGGAGAACTACAGTTATTACTATTATTGTTATTTCTAATGTGCTAAAACCCATAAATTCCTCCCCTAAACCTTAATATCCAGAATCTGATTTCCGACAACATATGCGATTACAAACATTACTAAAGCTACAGCTGTTGCACCAATACCTATAGGCGTTGTGAACATCGCGTTCATATCCTCACCCATACCCTTCATAATGAAAGTTAAAAGAATTGGCATAACTAACATTACGTATAAGGAGTTTTTACTTGCAGCTATAGTTGTTTGTATTTCTTCTGAGATCTGCATCTTGGAGCTTAAGACCTCATGGGTAGTATCCATAACACTAGCTAGGTTTCCACCTTTTCTGTAACTAACAGCGAAGACATTAGCAAAACTTAATATATCTGGGTTTGCTGATCTTTGTCCCATATCTCTTATTAAATCTTCAATGGCAAAGTTATTTTGTAAGCCTATTAAAATAACTTCTACTTCTTTTACGATAAAATCTTCTTTATCGTATTGAACTTGAAGATCTTGATAGACAGAGCTGAATGCTTGATTAACGTTTGAACCAGCAGATATAGAAGTTGTTAGGCCCTCTAACAAATCTCTAAATTGTCTAGCTAAAGTTCTTTGTCTTTTTACTTTAAGTTGTTTTCTTCTAACCGGAATAAATATGATTGCTGCAACTGCACCAAAAATAGATGGGATTAAGATGTTTAAGAATCTTGTAGTATCAGTAGCTCGTCCATATTCATCCATAGCTAAGTTACCGAAGAATAAGTATCCAACGAATGCTCCCACGGCAAAAGCAATAAGTGCATACAATATAATTTCTAAGAAATTCATATTGTAGACCTTATAATTTAAAACCTTTAAACCTGTAGGCGAGGTCAAGTATTGAGCTTCTTTACCCTTCTCTTCTCTAGTTAAAAAGTTTAATTTTACATCATTCTCTGCTGTTGCCATATCTTCTCCCAAGTTCTAAACTACTAAATCTGAACCAGCTAGTCTTAACTTATAATCATTTACCATAGGGTTTTCAGTTCTTGTCAATTTACCTGAAACTTTCTTCAGGCTTGTGTTTTCATCTTCTTCAAATACATAGAGTGGGTTTAGTACAATTTCGCCATTTTCCAAACCTAATACTTCTGTAATTTCCATTGTTTTACGAGATCTATCTCTTAATCTTGATAAGTGCACTATTACATCTAAAGCTGAAGAAACTTGTTGTCTAATTGCAGGCAGTGGTAATTGAGCCGCACCTTGCAATACCATAGTTTCCAAACGAGATAGCATATCTTTAACTGAGTTAGCATGTCCTGTAGATAGAGAGCCATCGTGTCCTGTATTCATCGCTTGTAACATGTCCAATGCTTCTTCACCACGAACCTCACCAACAACAATTCTATCTGGTCTCATACGTAAAGATGATCTAATCAAATCTCTAATACTGACTCTACCTTGGCCAGCAGCATTTGCATTTCTTGTTTCCAGACTTACTAAGTTAGCAACGCCATCAATCTGTAGCTCTGCAGAGTCCTCAATAGTGATTAGACGTTCATCTTTAGGAATGTAGTTGGATAGAGCATTCAGGAATGTTGTTTTACCTGAACCAGTACCACCACAAATGAAAATATTATATTTGCATCGGACAAGCTCCTCTAAGACATCCGCGATGTCTTGAGTTAATGAGCCGAATTCAATTAGTTTTTCTATTGTCATAGGATCTTTTGAGAATTTACGAATAGTAACTGTCGCACCATTAAGTGATATTGGAGGTAAAATTACGTTAACACGTGAACCATCAGGTAAGCGGGTATCTACTATTGGGTTTGCTTGGTTAACTTCACGACCAGCTATAGCGACTATTCTTTGGACTACGTCCTCTAATCTTTGGTCACTTTCAAATTTATCATTAATTTGTTCGATTCTACCGTTGCGCTCGATGAAGATTTCATCGGGTCCATTTATCATAACTTCTGTTATTTCTTCATTTTTCATGATTGAGTCAAGTAAACCAAATCCACGAATAGAGCTATAAACTTTTTGAGCAATATCAGCCTTCACTTCGACATGATAATACTTGTCACTTAGTCGATTTTCGACAAGAGCTTCTATAGTTTGCTCAAGCTCTTCATCGCTCATGCGACTCAATTGAAAACCTTGAGTAATCTGAGTATGTATAGATTCAACCAATTCTTTTATCTCTTCTTGTGACATTCTTAGGTCTCCTGCAAGCGAACTATTATTCTTCTAGTAATTTATCAAAGAAATCTTGTTTCGCTATTTGTTGGGCAATTTCTTTAGTTTGAGCACTCTCGAAACGAGAGACACCACCTAGAGTTTTAACATTAGCTTCAACTCTTTTTCCGTTTCTACTTGAAAACTTGTTATAAGCAACATGTAACTTCTTTGTATAAACAAGTTTCTTTTGATCTTCTAAAACATATATAGCATCTAACGCTCTTGTGAAATAGTTATTTGCTATATCACTACCATCTAAAACATTTACTATGTGTCTTGAGTTTTCAAAATACACTAAATGTTTTTCATCTAATGAGAATGGTAAATCTAATACGACAACATCGAATGATCCTAACTTAGTGAATAAATCAACTAGTCTAACTGTCTCATTATGTGTAAGACTTAAATTATCTAATGGATTTTGACTTGCTTCAAAATAGAAGACTCCTGAATTATCTTGTCTAAGTACTGATTCTACCTTTAATCCTAAATTTGATTTTTGACGTTTAATTGCATAAATAACATCAGTGAATGTTCCACTTCCTTGTCCTTGGAAGAATAGACCTGCATCTGAATATGGATTTAAGTCAAAATAAATAACTCTTTTACCAAGTGTCGCAAATCTCATTGCTGCAGCAGCTGCCATAGTACTAGTTCCTGTACCGCCTGAAGTAGAAGTAAATGAAACTACTAATGCTCCATCTCCTGATGAAGATATAAGAACATTTGAACTTTCTGCATATAGAGCTAGGATTTCCTTGTATATTAAATCAGCCTTTTGGAAACGTGAGATTGCTTGCTTACCCTTCACCTCTTCAATTGCTGCTGAGTCAGTTAAGTAAGCTAATACTGTTCTATCAGGGATAGTGTTGTGATCTAATTCGAACTCATCACTTACTAATAGAACGTCAACTCTCTCAGAGTTCACACCATCAAGTGCTAATTGCTGATTAGTAAATACACTTATTTCAAGTTCATTTGAATACTTGTTTGTAAATACCGAAGTGATTCTTTCTAAAAAATCTACATCCGCTTCCAAAATATACAATTTAATCTTCATCTATATCTCCTAGACACTTGGAGGTTAGTCCAAATGTATTATCTATATGTCACACCATTAAAACATTTTATGTTTAGAACAATGTTAGTTATAGATTAAAATCTCGTTAAGTTTTATATCTGTTTATATTAACGTTTACAGCTTGTCCATGGTTCGTTAGTATATCACTAACATCTATATGACCATCATTTTTTGGTTAAGTTTCTTTTGCAGACTTGTTAAAATTCTGGAAATTATATTTACGCAAGTTATTAGCAAGTAAATGTTTTTATTAGTGCCGTTGGCTTTGCCAAAGCATAGAAAAGAGCAGTTTTATATTTTTAAAGTGTAAATTATCTTTATAAGAAATTGTTAATTACTGATTACATTAAATTAAACATCTTGGTTTTCTTACTTTTGTTTAATAATCTTATGGTATAACTGAACAACAATATTCTCTAGAATTTGAGAAAAGAACAGACGGAGGAAGAAAATATGAAAAGAATAGCAACTATTGCACTATCTCTAGTTCTAAGCTTTAGCTTAGTCGCATGTGGATCTAATAATGATAGTGATAACGATAATTCAAATGGTGGGGATGTTTCAAATTCTGACACTAATGATGATACAAATACTGATGACAATTCTAATGATAATCAAGATGATGATTCTAACGATGATAACAGTGATACTGGTGGAAATTGGGAGACTGATGATAGTGGTAGAATAATACTTCCTGATTTTGAATCAGTCGATGAGAGCACTGCAGAAGTTATTGACCATGATGAAGCAGAATCAGAAGAAGTGGCTTTGGCCAGATTAGATGATTTTGAGTTAGATTTTACTAATGGCGGACAAGTAATAAATAATTCAGATTATATTATTTCAGAGGTAAATTTTGACATTTCCTTAAATGGTGGAGAAAGAGATACTTCTATATTCTTCTACGGTTCAGTTGCTCCTGGCGAGGCTGTACCTCATATATTAAATGAAGAGAGACTAGCAGGTAACTTAGAATCTGGTGCAATAGATCCTGAAACTACTGAAATAACAGGAATGTGGATTAGAGTACATCATGATGATGGATTCCAAGAGATTTATGATATGTACGACGGTGATGACTGGTTTGAAGTAAATTCATATGAAAAAATTGGAGTTCTTGACACAGAGCAAGTTTATGTTGCTGCGGATGAGTTGGACATAAACCTTGAAGTTGAGGGAAACACTGTTAGCGCAACTGTAACCAATAATAGTGAATTTCCTCTAACCGAAATACTTGTTTCATTTAATGCCTCTAATGTAGCAAGCCCTGGTAGAGATGAGTATCCTATCATTAGTATTAATTACATCAATGATACAGATTTAGACTTACCTCTATTGCCTGGACAAACTGTTACTAAGTCTTATGAGTTTGATACTACATATGAAGATGTTGCTTTAGCACAATATTCTGTAGCTATAGGAACCGAAGAAGAGTCCTTAGTTGGTACAACAATATATGATTACATATTAGATTTTTATAGACAAAGTAAGCACTAATTCTATAACAATTAGTAATTGACAAAACAAAACCCAGCTATGCTGGGTTTTCTCATGTCTCAAATTTAATTATCTAGTTTACTAATCAATAACTCCAACCACCATTAGAACAATCAATAGTGCTGCAAGTCCAATTCTGTACCATGCAAAAATGGATAATGGTTTGCTCTTTAAGAAAGATAAGAAACTCTTAACTACTAACCAAGCAACAATAAATGAAACTATACAACCTATAACAGCTGCCCAGATATCTCCAGGAACTATAGTTGCTACGGCTACTTCATCAGTGAAGAATTTCAATAAGCTATAGCCAGTAGCACCAATCATAATTGGAATAGCTAAGAAGAAACTATAGTCAGCTGCTGCTGATGTTGTAAGTCCAGAGACCCAACCTCCAATGATTGTAGCTGCAGATCTTGAAAATCCTGGCATTAGAGATAAAACTTGGAAGGAACCAACTGTCCATGCTTGCTTGTAAGTTATTTTATACATCTCATTGTCTGTGTTTGTAGCTGCATATTTACGCTCACCCCAGAGCATTAATATTGCTCCTAATACTAGAGCTATAGTAACTGTGAATGTACTGAAGAAATATTCATCGATTAAATCATTGAATAAAACACCTAATAGAGCCGCAGGAATACATCCAACTATCCAGACACCTACGAAATGTAAATCATCCTTATTGCCTGAGAAGAATCCTTTAGCAACTTTCCAAATTCTTGGCCAGTACAAAATAATAACAGCAAAAACAGCCGCTAATTGCACTACTATCATGTACATCCTATTAAATGCATCATCTTGAATGTTGAATAGATCAGTAACTATAATCATATGCCCAGTAGATGATACTGGTAAGAATTCTGTTATACCCTCAACTATCGCTAATATGATAGTTTCTAATAATCTTCTAAAATCCATTAAAATTTCCTCATCGCATTCTTTGCTTCTAATAAAATAGTATTATAGTACAATTAATTCAAGTAAACTTATTTAACTGAAGGAATTTACAATTATGAGCGACAAGTACGATGCAGACAAATTAGCAGAATTAAGAAAAGAACAACGCATTGAAAATCTAAAAAACACCAAGAGAAAAAGAAATGCTGTATTTCTATGGGCAATAACTATGATAGCTGTAGTTCTTATTGTAATTGCTATTGTTTCTCGACTTATGGGCTAATTATGGTCTAAATTTCCACATCTTCGCTGTCCCCGCCCCCATCAGACAAAAATAGGCATAAAAAAAGTTGCAAGTAAAATTGCAACTATTTTTTATATATTCCAGTAATTTTAAAATTATGCTCTAGTTACGGCACCGTTACGGAGGCAGCTTGAACAAACATTAACCCTCTTAGGTGTGCCATTTACGACAGCTCTAACTCTACGAATATTACCCTTTTGCTTACGTTTTGCTCTTCGTGATACTTGAGAACGAGTAATACTTATTCTTCTTGCAGAAGTAACACTCTTAGCACATACTTCACATCTAGCCATTCACCTACACCTCCTCGTAAAAATTTTATCATTCATAAATAACTTATAAAATGTGCGTAGAAAATATTAGCACAATAATCTAGGGTGGTCAAGCACATCGCTAGATATTGCGTCTTCTCTATAGCTGAGTAATATTAGCACAATTAAAATTATAATTCAGGCTAAAATTACATTTCTAGTAAATCGATACAAAATTTATCAAAAATTACATCAAATCCTAATTCAAAATACAAACAGCTGTTGCTATCCCTGCATCGTGGCTGATGCTCAATAATGGATTAGCAAACCCTGCTTCTTTAAATTCAACATACGTAGAACCATATAGTTGATAGTATGGTGCTCCGGATTTGTTGTGCAGAATTTCAATTCCTTTTAAATTTACACCTTTAGCAACACCGGTGCCAAAAGCTTTTGCAAAAGCCTCCTTAGCAGCATATATACCTGCAATGGATGAGAACTTCCAGGACTCTTCCACATCACCATCGCTAAGCATTACTTCTTGACGTACGAATTCAATTTCTCTTTCAGTACAGAAGCGCTCTAAAAATTTAACTCCATGTCTCTGAATTTTTTCAATCATTCTTGATATTTCTACTACATCTACTCCAACTGCTTTAGCCATTATTTTCTCCTCTTAATTCTAATATCATCTCCAACAAATGGAACCATAGTGAATACCTCTAATATTCTGGAGAGCAGTCTCTCATCATATACCTGCTTGATTTTATCCAAAGTGAAGTTACTTGTGATTATAGTTTGTTTAGATTTTAATTTTCTTTCTCTTAATAGAGCCAATATCTCAGCCAATGGGTTAGATAATATCCCAGCCTTCACTCCAAAATCGTCGATGACTAAGAGATCTGCATCAATTAGTAAATTGTAAGCAGCCCTGGCTCTCTCAAGCTCTTCAGCTTTTGTTGAATAACTACTTTGTCTTACTCTAAGTGTATTTATTATTCCTTCATAGTCCAAACTCGTTAAAACAACCACTAATTTATTTTCATTGATCAAAGCATTCGCTATGCACTCTGCAAGGAATGTCTTCCCTGTACCAGCCTTACCTGTTAGATAAAGATTTCTATTCGCTTGAGGGAAATTTTTAACAAAATCCTTAGCTAATTTCACATTAGACTGCATTTGTTTTCTCGGACTAATTTTTCTCTTAGCTATTTCTATCTCTTCTTCTGAGAATATATTCAAATCAAAATTCTCAAATTGACCATCCTTACTAGCTAATAAATCAGGAATTATCTCTTCTAAACTTCTGCGCCAAACTTGAGAAAAACAAATAGCACAATTGACATTATCTTTTCTACCTAAGTCTTTACAGTGTTCACATTGATAATTATTCTTTTCAATTTCTAGATATTCTTTATATAAGCTATCATCTTCTAATTGAATAGTCTCTTCACCTGCTACCTGCTCTAGTCGAGAAAGTTCATCTTCTCGAGAATCAGCTCCCTCTAAAAATCTAGTGAAATCTTTATTTGGAGCATTTTGAATAATTGCTTGGAGCTGGTCCCATCTGGACTCTTCAATTTCATTTAGTTTTTGAGCAAGCTCAGGATGCGCATCGAGAAATTCCACCTGATCCAATTGCGTCTTACGGTCAGCATAATTTCTTCTATCAGCGTATATATCCTTTACTCTTCTTAATAAAGAAGCTCTATCCATTTCCTTGCTCCTCATCATCTAAAAAATCGAATTCATAAAATTGGCTTAAGAATTCATCATCATAATTTCTTTCATCTATCTTAGGGTTGCTACTTGCAGCTCTTCTAATATTATTCCTAGATTTCTTATTATTAGCAATTACATTCTCAGCTTCTTCACTAGTCTTAATTCCAGCTTCATGCCAAGATTGTAAGATTTTATCAAAATAATTCAAGTTCGGCTCAGATAGTCTCACAGCCGCTCTCAAAGATACCTCAATTATGTCGAAGTCATAATTAAACTCATTTACCCATTTTTCCACAATTCTAAAATCGTAGCTGCTCATGCGCTTGTTCAGTGCTTTACCCACCTGATTAGCAATGATAGTAACTTTCTTATTATTTTCCTTATACCTAACTAAATCATCGTAAGTTTTAATATTATTACTAGCATAGTCCTTAGCGACGGCGGATAGGTAATTTGGACCATTCAACTTATTTCTCTCAGCTGCATCCATAACCATGTGATAAACAACAGACTCATCGAATCTATAATCTTCAAACCATGAATCAATTGCCTGATACCAAGCCGGTCCCATCATTCCTTGGAAATAAGTATTATTAATGCTATTAATCAAGCTCTGTCTTGTATCTGAGCTAGTTGTATTTTCAACAGATTTAGAAATAGGCTTGTTAGTTTTACGCCTATAATACTGATCAATCGCCTTCTTCTTGAGGTTAAGTAACTTGAATTGTGACAAGTCATTATTAGCTTCAACTAAACCATGAGAAGATAGCTCCAAAATAGCAGCTTGGAAATCTTCCTTAGAGTATCCCAGAGCAGAGCCAACATCCTTACTCTCAACGAACCCATCTGAATTCGTCTTCATCGAGGACATGATGTAAAGTTTGAGCGCCAAAAATCCCAAGTCAGACAAATAGTCACTTATAAAAACATTGGGGATATGGGTATCATCTAAAAACTTGTCTGAAAAATCTGCCATTTAAGTCCTCTCGTTTCACTGAACGTAAAATTAATTATAGCACAGCAATCTTTACACTTAAGTAAATTTGAAGATGAAAATAGGAGCCCAAGATTTCCTGAGCTCCTACAATTTTCCCGGCCAAAGCCGTCTCTATTCTAAATTAAGCTTCTGTATAAACTTCAGCAATTTCTGTAAATTGAGCTACGTCTAATGAAGCACCACCAATTAAACCACCATCAATATTTTCTTGGCCTAATAATTCTGCTGCATTTGCAGGTTTCATTGAACCACCATATTGAATACGTAGACTGTCAGCTGTTTCTGTGTCATATAACTCAGCTACAACACCTCTGATGTATTTACATACTTCTTCAGCTTGCTCTGCTGTAGCTGTCTTACCTGTACCAATTGCCCATACTGGTTCGTAAGCTACTGTTACGTGTGCTCCTACTCTTAATGCTGGAACATCTTGAAGAGCTGCTACAACTTGAGTTTTAACAACTTCAAATGTTTCGTTGTTTTCTCTTTCTTCTAATGTTTCACCAACACAAACAATTGGACGTACACCCCAGTTTAATGAAGCTAATACTTTCTTATTAACTGTTTCATCTGTTTCATTGAAGTATTGACGACGCTCACTGTGTCCTAAAACAACATTCTTAATTCCTGCTTCAGCTAACCATTTAGCACTAACTTCACCTGTGAAAGCACCTTCATCTTCGAAGTGAGCATTTTGTGCTGCAACGTGAACATTTGTACCATCTGTTAAATCTCTAGCTGTTTCTAAAACTGTGTAAGGAACTGCTACTAAAACTTCTGATTCAACATCTGCAATAGCTGGTACTAATTCTGTTAAGAAGTCTGTAGCTTCTTTAACTGTACCCTTGTTCATCTTCCAGTTACCTGCAACATATGCACGTCTACTGTCATTATTTGCTAGAGCATCGATTCCTGGAAGTACTTTACCTTCTAGGTACTCTAGAGAAGCACCACCACCTGTTGAGATGTGTGAAACTTGGTCAGCAAATCCTAATTGTTGTACTGCTGCTGCTGAGTCACCACCACCGATGATTGATGTTGCATCTGAGTTTGCTACAACTTCAGCTACTTTAGAAGTACCAGTAGCAAATTTCTCTAGTTCGAATACACCCATTGGTCCATTCCAAACAACTGTCTTAGCATCTTTAATTGCTTCACTGTATAGTTCGATTGTCTTAGGACCGATATCTAATCCCATGAAACCATCTTGAATATCAATGTCTGATTCTACAGCTTCTGCATCTGCTGAGAATTCGCTAGCTACTACGTGGTCTACTGGTAGTAATAGTTTTACGCCTTTTTCTTCAGCCTTAGCTAATAATTCTTTAGCTAAATCTACTTTATCTTCTTCGAATAATGAAGTACCGATTGTGTGTCCTTGGGTAGCTAAGAATGTATATGCCATACCACCACCGATTAGGATTGTATCTACTTTCTCTAATAAGTTTTCGATAACACCAATCTTGTCTGATACTTTAGCACCACCTAAAATTGCTACAAATGGAGTTTCTGGCTTATCTAATGCACCACCGATGAAATCAATTTCTTTTTCAATTAAGAAACCTGATGCTGATGGTAAGAAGTTTGCTACACCTTCTGTTGAAGCGTGTGCACGGTGAGCTGTACCGAATGCGTCATTTACATAGAATTCTGCTAATGAAGCTAATTCACGTGCGAATTCTGGATTATTTGCTTGCTCTTCTGAATGGAATCTTACATTCTCTAACATTAATACTTGACCATCTTCTAAAGCATTTGCCTTAGATTTTGCGTCATCACCAATTACGTCTGAAGCTAATACTACTTCTTGACCTAATAATTCAGATAAACGATCTACTGCTGGTTTCATTGAGAATTTAGCTTCAGGACCTTTCTTAGGTCTACCTAAGTGAGAAACTAAAATTGTCTTAGCACCATTTTCTACTAAATGTTTAATAGTAGGTAATGCCCCAACAATACGATTATCATCTGTGATTTCAAGCTCATCATTTAGAGGTACGTTAAAATCAACACGAACTAGAACTTTTTTGCCTGAGAGATTTACATCTCTTAAGTTCTTTTTACTTAATTTTGCCATTTGATATCTCCTTTTTCTTTCTGATAATTAACACTTAAATTATACAACTTCTATATTATGAAAGTGTTAATCGACTAGAGAAACTAAAAATTTCCTACACATAAATAATAGTTTATATTCCACATATTTTCAAGATGCAAGACACTCAAAAATGCAAAGAAGCTAGCTCTTTAGCTAGCTCCATTATCTTCGCTTTGCTTTGGCCAAAGCAAACTCTTAATATCTAAAACCTTCTATATAAATACCATTTAGCCCTAAAATTCTGTCAAAGAATGAAGCAAAACCGCTCTGTACAAGCCTAATCTCGACCTCAGAGTCTTCAGGAAGCTCATATTCAAACAGCATAGACCTAGATTCAGAAGTAAATATTTCTTGCTCATACCTAACTTCACCATCAATGAGAATTGTCATAATCATTCCAGAATATACAGATGGATTCTCAGATTGAGCTGTTACCAGCAACCTCACGTTACCGTATGAACCATTATTGAATTTGAAACTTGAATCTGGCCTAGTATAAATAGCCCTATTGAATGCGCTAGAGTCATACTCATAACCATTAGCATCCGTTCCATTTGTAGCATTGTGTACATTACCGCTTGTATCAAAAATATCATCAGCAATATTATCAGGAATTGAATTCTCAAAATTAGATTTAGCATTTTGCAAACTCTCATTATCTGGGAAAAGAGCCAAAGCCTGGTTAATCCTATTTATAGCGTCACTATAAGGATTACTCTCCCAGTGACCAGAACCAAGCTCACCTGCTAGATTTCTAGCTTCGGAAATTGCTGTATCTATGTAATTTGTAATCGCTTCTTCAAGTCTAGCTTCATATTCAGCTGTATCTACGCCCTTGGATTGTAAATCTGCCAAGAAATCTTCAATCTCAGTAAAACTACCACTCTCAAACATCTCTTGAACTGCTAGGTTTAAAGCAACGTCTTGAATCTCTTCTTCTTTTGCAGCAATACTTACCTCAATTTCAGTCTTCAACCCTTGCAATTCAGTATTATTGGGATCAAATGCAAGAGCAGTCTCCACATTTACGAGAGCACTCCTGTTCAAACCATTCTCTAGCAAGCCTCCGACTTCCTCAATAGTCTGATTACTAAACTCCTCAATGGCTTCAATTCTTGCATTTATTGCTGGCTGATAATCTGGATTATTAATTAGTATTTCTTCATACAAAACAATCGCATGCTGATAATCCTCAGCTTCCATATAAATATTGGCATTATCCATAGCAAACAAAAGACCATCAGTCTTTCTAATCTCATTTGCTGCAACTTCCAGACTCTCACTTACATGAGACTCGAAATCTGCACCTAAAGATAAGCTCTGTATTTTTAAATTCGCCTCATCATAGGTTAATGTCTCAGCATTATAATCTTCTACGACTTGCTCAATCTCAAGTTCAACTATTTCAATAAAATCTTGTAATGGATAATTTCCTGCATCCTCTGCAGCTTCATAAACATCATATGCACCAGCAAAATCTTCAGCCTCAATAGCTAATGTGAAGTCTTCAAGGAAATTTGCTTCCTCTCTAGCACAAGCTACAATAAACACAGATAGAAAAACTACCAGCATTAAACTAATAATTTTTCTAAATTGACTCTTATATTCACTTGATGTAATTGGTGCATTTTTATATTCCATAAATTTTATTCAAACTCGAGATCTAAAATAACCTGTATTTGACTACCTCTTAGATAATTTAGGTTAATTACGAAATACTCAGCATTAGCTGCATTGGCATCAATTTGAACTCTATAAGTTTCTCCAGCTTCATCTGCATTTGCATATATGCTTCCTTGGTATAGAGGAGCTGCCAAGTTATTAGATGAGTAAACTTGGTAGTATACTTGTGTATATGCATCTACTTGCCCAATTGCAATTTCACCAGCAAATCTACTTCCATCTGATTCATTATTAACTCTAAATGTTTCAACAACATCAGTTGTTCCTGTATATGCATGCTCTACTAAAACTGAATCTGTATGGACATTACCGGCTGCATCTCTATATTCATTTCTACCTAGACTTGAGCCATCTTCATCAGTCGGATCGCCATCGCCGTCTCCATCGCCATCTTCGTCGAGGTCTAGCTCATAGCGTTCTTTAGCATCTTGTAGCATCTCACTATTTGGGATTAACTCTAATCCTAAATCGATACGCTCGATTGCGCCTTCTTTGTCCCCCTGGATAAAGATACTATCTGCAGTATTTAATATTGCCTCCGCACTTTGGAATTCATACTCTGCACGAAGCTCCTTTAATGTCTCATTATCTGGTTCAATTACAATAGCATTATCAATAACATTAAACATTTCCTCGTAGTTACCAGCTTGGAAGTATCTTTCAGCCTCAGCACTAGCCTCTTGATAAAGAGCACTATCTGATTGAGCCATATTATTTTCCTTCATATTAGTAAATACAGGATCTTCAGGGATCAATTCAAGAGCTCTATCTAGGACTGAGTTCGCCTCTGAGTAATTACCTTGAGACTGCAAGCTATTAACATCTCTTAAAACTTGCTCTCTATACTGTTGTCTACTATTAACTAATCTAGCATTCGCATCTCTGTAGTTAGGGTATGAATTTATAACCCTGTTGTAGCCTTCAATTGCAGACTCGAAGTCCAAGTTGTTTTGGCTACTTAATGCATTGTCGTAAACAATATTAATCTCTTGTAATCTACCTAACTCAGTCAAGGTTTCGTCCAACATAGTTTGAGCATCACCTTGGTATAATTCAGAATCATTTATAACTTCAAGAGCTGAGTATGTTGCAGCATATGAGGTATTTCCAGCAGCAGCATTATCCAACAATTGGTCCAAGTGTGTTTCTAACTCATCGTTAGCTAAACCTAGCATCTCGTCTCTATCTTCATAAGAGCTATATAACTCACCAGCTTGCTCGTAGTTTCTATCGGCCAAAGCCCTCGTAAAGTTTCTAACCGGGCTACCTGAGTTAGACCAAATGTAAACAACAACTGCAATTGCTATTGCACCAACAATACCAACAATATGAATTGGTCTTAACCTAACAAACAACCACTCAAATGCATTTGTAATTGGAGATGTAATTCTTCGCCAAATACTTACATTGTCGTCATCATAATCTTCATATTGCTCTTCTTGTTCTACTTCAGCTCTATTTCTTCTACTTGAGCTGCTGTAGTAATCATCAGCCTCGTTATTCCAACTCACATTATTCAATACTCTATTATCACGACCGGATGAAGTTGAATACTCTCTATCATAGTTATCTTCATAACTTCTATTGTTGTTTCTATTTGAATATTGTTCTTCATCTACTGACTGATAGTAATCTCTACTTGCAGAGGAAGCAGCATAATTTCTATTATCGTTAGAAGATCTTGAGTTTCTTAATTCTGCTTCATAAGCTTCCTTAGCTAATCTTAATCTTTCTTGCTCTCTTGCATCTCTTTCAGCGCGTTCTGAATCTCTAGTTTCTCTAGCAATTCTATTTTGCTCTTCTTCATATCTTCTTCTCTCTTGCTCAGCAGCTCTAGCTTCAGCTTCTTTAGCAAGTCTAATTCTATCTTCTTCTTGACGTCTTACTCTATCTTCTTCAGCACGTTGAAGTCTAAGAGCTTCTTCTTGTCTGAATCTCTCTTCTTCTTCCTGGCGTCTTATTCTATCTTCTTCTTCGCGTTGAATTCTCAGCGCCTCAGCTTGTCTAAATCTTTCTTCTTCAAGACGTGCCTCTTCTGCTTCACGAATTCTATTTTCTTCAGCAAGTCTAATTCTCACTTCTTCTGCGCGCTCTTCTTCCTCTGCACGGAGTCTCGCTTCTTCTTCTAGTCTAATTTGTTCAGCTTCAAGTCTGGCTGCTTCTTCTCTTTCACGCTCTTCACGTCTAATTTCAGCTTGCTCTTTACGCTTTTCATTCCAAGTATTGAAATTTTCTCTAGCAGTATTTGTCCACTCTTTGATTTTTACCCAAGCTGCTGCTGACCACTCTTTAATTTTTGTCCAAGCAATTCCAGACCATTTTGCAATATTAGCACCCGCTACTGCTGCCCAGCCCTTAACGGTAGTCCAAGCAACTGCTGCTCCTGCAGCTATACTTGCCCAAAGCCCGACAAAGAATTCAACCATTGAGGATTCATCTTCCTCTTCTTGGCTCACTTCAATATCCCAATCCTCTTTACTTCTTGGGATTTCATCTGCTTCTTCTTTTGCATCTTGTGTAATTTCTTCAGGAGTTGCAACTTCTTCAGTAGCTTCTTCTAGCTCTTCAGCTACTTCTTCTTCAACATGAGCTGCTTCAACAGGTTTTTCTTTAACTTCTTCGATCTTAGCTTGTTTAACCACAACAGGTTTAACTGGCTTAACTGGTTTTACAGCTTCTTGCTTAACAGCCTCTTCTCGTTCTACTCTAGCTGCCTCAACACTGCTTGTATCTTCTGCTTCTTCATTATTTTGGGCAGCAGAAATTTCACGCATATCTTCGGCTGAAAACATCTTTGTATCTCCAGAACGGTTATCTACTGCGCTTGGTTTAGTCTCATCTTTTCTCTTAGCTAGTATTTCATCAAGAGTTTTAGATTCACTTCTTCTTATTCTATTAGATTGTTCTTTATTTTCCTCATTTGTGTGCTGAGGTCTTCTTACCTCTTCAGTTCTAGATTCTTTATCTTCACTTTGCCCTAAGCTTATGTTGATTTTTCTTACTTTTGGAGCTGAATCCAGTTCTAAGTTCATAGCTCCACAGTGAGGGCAAAACTCTAAATCTAGTTTATATTTACGTGCACAAACATGGCATGTATTCATACTTTTAATTACCCATCCGTAGTCTTTGTTTTCATATTATAACGCAAAAGCCTTGCATTTGTTATACAGCAAACATATGAATATTCAATTACAACAAAAATTTGTTAGAATAGAAAATACAGAAAACGAAGCTAGGGAAAATAGCGAGGTGTATATATGGATACAACAGTTACTTGGACAGTTATAGTTATTGAATTGGTATTAGGATTAATACTATTATTCCGTGGAAATAAATCAGTTAGATTAGTGTTAGCAATTTTAGGTTTAATCGGTGGTGCAACTTTAGGTCAATACATTGTTGAATTCGCGCAATTAACAGGAAATTGGGAGCTGATTCTACCGATAGTCTTGGCAGTTCTAGGAGCATTGCTCTTGAGCAGCTTGATCAGTTCAGCCTTCTTCATTGGTGGTGCCGTTGTTGGTTGGAAGCTTGGTGAATACTTAATTGGAATATTTGGTTTAGAATTTGAACCTGTATTACAATTCCTTATTCTTTTAGCAGTTTCTATTGTATTTGGTATCTTAATGAGTAGATGGCAAGATGAATTCATCATGCTAGCAACCTCATTCTTAGGTGCTGTATTTACAGTAGATGCTTTAGTTGGAGGATATTACTTGATAGCTGAGAACCAAAATGTAGAAATTTTCTCAACCTTCTTTGAGACAGGACAAGAGTTAATCATTCTAGTAGTGGTAATATTAATCAGTTTATTCGGATACAATCATCAAAAGAAAAATAGCTAGTACTTGATAATTTAAAAAATTTCCAGCAAGTATCTTCCTAAGGTACTTGCTTTTTTGCATAAAAATAGCGACTTAGAAAAATCTAAATCGCTATCTAATTCTTAATTTAACTATCTTATAAATCAAACTTACCGTTGAACCAATCTTTTAGTTCTTCAATTGGAACTCTTACTTGTTCCATTGTGTCTCTATCTCTAATAGTTACTGACTTATCTTCTAGTGAGTCGAAGTCGAAGGTTACACAGTATGGTGTCCCAATCTCGTCTTGACGTCTGTAACGCTTACCTATACTTTGTCTCTCATCGAATTCTACTGAATGATGTGGAGATAATAGTCTAAATACTTCCATAGCTTCATCATTTAGTTTCTTAGATAAAGGTAAAACAGCTATCTTAACAGGTGCTAGATTCGGATGTAGTCTTAAGACTGTTCTACTATCTCCACCCTCTAGCTCTTCTTCCCTGTATGCATCTGTGTAAATCATTAATAGTAATCTATCTACACCAACTGATGGCTCAATTACATATGGGACATACTTCTCGTTAGTTTCAGGGTCGAAGTAATTCATGTCTTGACCTGAATGTTCCATGTGCTGTGTTAAGTCGAAGTCTGTTCTATTAGCAACACCCCAGAGCTCACCCCAACCGAATGGGAATTCATACTCTATATCTGTTGTAGCCTTAGAATAGTGAGATAACTCTTCTTCACTGTGGTCTCTTAGACGTATTTTCTCTTCATTAATACCTAAGTTCTTAACGAAGTCGACCATATATTGTCTCCAATATTCAAACCACTCTTCGTCAGTTCCTGGCTTACAGAAGAACTCAAGCTCCATTTGCTCGAACTCTCTAGTTCTAAAGATAAAGTTACCTGGTGTAATCTCGTTTCTGAATGATTTACCAATCTGAGCAATTCCGAAAGGAACCTTCTTACGTGAAGATCTTTGGACAGCTGCATAGTTAACGAAAATACCTTGAGCTGTTTCTGGTCTAAGGTAAATCTCTGACTGACTATCCTCTGTTACACCTTGGAATGTTTTAAACATAAGGTTGAAGTGGCGAACATCTGTAAAATTATGCTCTCCACATTTTGGACATTCAATATTATTAGATCTAATGAATTCCATTAAATCTTCATTTGTCATAGATTCTAGATTTACATCAGCAGCATCATTTTCTTCAAGCCAGCCCTCAATTAATTGGTCTGCTCTAAAACGATTATTACAACTCTTACAGTCAATCATTGGGTCTGTGAAGTTGCTTAAGTGACCGGATGCTTCCCAAACACTTGGGTTCATAAGAATTGCAGCATCTAGTCCGACATTATATTCGCTCTCTTGAACAAATTTTTGCCACCATGCTTGTTTGATATTATTTTTTAATAGAACTCCTAATGGCCCATAGTCCCAAGAATTAGCTAAACCACCGTAAATATCTGAACCTGGGTAAATAAATCCTCTGTTCTTAGCTAAGGCAACTAATTTTTCCATTGAAACATCTGCACTCATTATAAAACCTCTCTATTAATCGTAATCATCGTAATCTTCATATACAGATAAGATATCGTCATCTTCATCATCTTTAATATTATCGATGCTCTCTGTATCAATATCATCTAAATCGTCGTCTAGGAAGTCATCTTCATCATCAGCTGCTAATGAATCAACATCATCAACATCATCGATGTCTTCTTCATCTAGATCTTCATCAGATAATTTAGCATCATCGAATTCATCTTCCTCTTCATCTTCATCATCTTCTTCATGTGGAAGATAGAACATGTCTTCTTCAGTCATTACTCTAATCTTAGATACAGGAGTTGGTGTTGGCTCTTCTTCTTGAGGTGTAGCCTTCCACTCATCATCTTCCTCTTCTTCTTCAACTTGATTTAATGCATCAATGATTTCTTGACGAATTGGAACATAAGCATCTACATGTCCTGGAACTGCAACGATTTTCTCATCGCCTAATTCTCTACATGCAAGTGATTGTAAGCTAGCTGATCTTCTCTCATCTACTAGTGGTTCTGCACCATCTACTAACTCTCTGTTTCTTTTTGCTATAACAATCGCTAAGTCGTAACGATTTTTAACATGTGGTAATAACTTTTCTATAGCTGGTTCAATTAACATTATTTTCTCCTCAAACCCTTAATTCTTGTTTTCTTTTTTTGTTCTTAGTTTTTTTGAAATTTATTTTACTCGAAAATACTATTCTAAATTACAAGTACTACTCTCTCGCGTAACACAGGATAAACCATTTAGCATAAAATACCAAAATAATTTAGAACTATTATTCTAACGTTCTAAAACTTTTTTCTCAATACCTGGTCTTCTCTCAGCTCTAAGTTTCTCTGCAATTATAATTTGCGCTATCTCATCTGCTGTTTTTTCTACATTCTTATTAATGAGTATGTAGTCAAATTTCGAAGCCATATTTATTTCTGTATTAGCCTTCTCTAAGCGGAAGTCTAAACTCTCTTGAGTTTCAGTTCCTCTATTAACTAATCTTTCTTTTAGCTCACTTAATGATGGTGGTAATAGGAAGATGTTACAAGCTGTTTCATACTTGAATAATATGGATAATGAACCTTGAACAGTTACGTCCATAATTATATCTTCACCTTGAGCTACTCTCTCCTCAATAGCCTTACGTGGAGTACCATAGAAGTTACCTCCATATACGTCATGCTCTAGGATTTGGTTATTTTCTATCATGAGAGCGAACTCTTCTTTAGTTTTGAAGAAATAGTCAACTCCATCTTTTTCGCCATTGCGTGGTTCTCTGGTTGTAACAGAAATGGAATGTGCTAAAAATGGCATTTTCTTCTTCAAAGCATCAATAACAGTCCCCTTACCTACACCTGACGGTCCCGAGACACATATTAACATTCCAGTAGTCGGATAATCCTTGTATGTTTGGACTAGACCATCTACAACGTCACTGTTTAAATCTCCAATTAGAGATTGCTCCATGCCACAATTCCACCTTTCAATTCCTGATTAGTCTTGATTACTAGTAAAACATTATACATAAAATCGCCTATTAAGGCTATTTAATCATATGTAGTAAGATTCTATTTTACTCTAATTGTTAATCTTCCTCAAGAGCTGTATCTGCTGTAGGTTTAACTTGATTTTCTAAAATTTTTGTAGAATCCCACGCAGATAAAATAATATGGTCTGAATCCATGACTAAAACAGTCTTCGTTTTCTTACCAGCCGAAGCATCCACAAGGGCACCTCTATCTCTAGCATCTTGAATCATTCTCTTGCCTGGAGCAGATTCTGGACCAACCATTGCCAAGATTCTTCCAGTTTGAACTAAATTACCATACCCAATTTCACTAAATGTCATATCCACACTGTCTATCCTCTATATTTTAATCCTATAGCTCTGGATAATAAGGAATTACCAATACGAGCAGCAGTTTCATTAGTAGATGGTGAACTTTCAACCACAACTGCAACAGCATATGGATAAGCAGGGTCATCTATAAATCCTGTCCAAACAGCTGTGTCACCTTGGCCCTCAGTTTCACCAGTACCAGTCTTACCACCTACTGTGAAGCCATCAATACCTACTGTATATTGAATACTTTCAGGAGATTCAATAGCCTCAATCATAAGTGCTTTAAGTCGATTTGCAGTACCTACATCAAAAGCCTGATCTCTAACACTTGGATTAACTACTTGTCTATCTTGTCCTAGAGGATTAGTTAAATTATTGACGACGAAAGGTTCCATCTGTCTACCACCATTAGCAATTGCACCAGTTAAACTAGCCATTTCTAATGGAGAAATAGTTAATATTAAATCGCCAGCAGGTTGTCCAATTCCAAACCAAGATAATAATGCATCGTCATTTGCTGCTGCAGAACTATCTACTTTACTTCTTGTGACAGCTAGTCTATTTAGCTCATTTAATGTTCCTAATCCGGTGGATTCTATGTAGGATTGGAGATTGCTTTGGCCAATGAGGACTGCAAGTTCACCGAAGAATACGTTACTTGATGTGGTGAAAGCTCTATTTAGGTCATAATCACCGTTCATGCCTTTTGCCGGAATATCGTTCGCACCATTAGGGCGAAGTGCTGTACCATCACTGTTAATTACTAGATTTGGGTTGTAATTATTTGAGTTTACCCAAGCAGCTGCTGTCATTATTTTCCATGTTGAACCTGGAATATAAGCACCATTTAGCGCTCTATTAAATAGAGATGTATCAGGTAAATTATCATAATTAATGACATCTTCCATGCTTGCTGCAGGTGTTGAACTAATCGCTAAAATCTCGCCTGTTGTGTAGTCAAGAACGACCGCCGCAGCGTTGTAGTTCGACATAAGCTCATATGCATATTTGTTAAGCTCAGAGTGGATTGTTAAATGAACATCATCACCAACCAAACCATTTGCGCTTATATCTAAAAATAATTGATCAAGAACATTTCTATTTCTACCCAATAGATCATTTTGGTATTGAGTCTCAATAGTATTTGCCATGTGATGAGTATAATCACCGACTAAATGGCTAATTGATTTTTGCAAATTCAAGTCTTCTACATATTCTCTTTGGCCAGTTTCTGATGTGGCTAGAGCTACGTCGTCTCTTGAATAAATTGTTCCTGCCTGTGAATATAATTTTGCTAAAGATGCCTTATTCTCTCCTGCTACTGCTAGAAATGTAGTTTGACTCTGTACCATTTGGTAATATAGGCCAAAGGCGAGCACAGCTGATATTATCAGCAGGAAGGAAATTAATATTTGTATATTTCTATTAAGCTTCTTCATATTTACTTGCTCCTTGTTCCTGTCTAGATGCTAATCCTAATAAAATAGCTATCATGAGCCATTTAGCAATAAGCGAGCTACCACCTGCTGCTATGAATGGTAAGGTTGCACCTGTCAATGGAATTAATCCTGTAGTACCACCAATAACAACGATTGCTTCAATGAAAATTGCAGAAGAAATTCCAAGCGCTAATGAAGATGTATAACCATCTCTAGCTAAAACTGTAGTTCTAACCCCTCTCAATAGGATTACTAATAATAGTATAAATACTCCTATAGCTACAATTAAACCGAATTCTTCAGAAACAACTGAGTAAATCATGTCTGACTCTGCTAGTGGAATACCGCCAGGACTTCCGTTTCCTAAACCTCTACCTAAGAAGTTTCCTCGACCCATTGCCTGTAAACCATATACAACCTGTCTATTTTGGTCATTAACTTCTTCCCATAAGGAAGTCCAACCAGCTAATCTATTTCTAACGTGTGGGAATATACCATAAGCTGTGACTCCTAATACGGAAGCTGCAGCTAAAATTAAGAATGTCTTCAAGTATTCAGATGTCATAACCACAAATATAATTAATGTAACTGGAAGTAGAATCATTATTGACCCTAAATCAGGTAATAATAAGTATAAGAAGAATACGACTGCTGCCCATACTCCAAATTTAATTTGTGTGCTCAGTGGCGGTCTATTTTTGAAGAAACTTGCCAGAGTTATTAAGTAAGTAATCTTAGCAAACTCAGTTAATTGCAGTGAATATCCACCTAAGTTTAACCATAAAGTAGCACCATGTGTATCTGATCCACGTCCGAAGACTAATGTAATTATTAATAGTAATGGAGTTACAACAGCAGCTATCTTAGCGATATCTTCTAGCATTCTAGTCCTATAAACTAATAGAGCTATTAACCATAAGACTACTAAACCTCCCAAGACTGCAATAATCTGTGTTCTGTATGAAGCAAACATTCCCTCAGCAAGTCTAAGCATCTCATCAGTATCACCTGCTGTTTCTGCCTGAATATAGGCATTACCTCCGATTAAATTCAATCTAGATTGAATAGCAAAACCTATAATTGTGAGCTGTCCGGCTGCTAAGAATAAAATCCTATCCGCATATCTCAATATACTTGGTAAGAATAAGAAATATAGGTCTATGAGTAGAATTGCTCCGCCAGTCCATATCAAGAAATCTTGTATGACCGAGTCCACATCGGGCATCATGAAGTAGACTAACCCTGTCGCCAATACGGCAAAAGCATTAATTAATATCCACTCTAAATATAAAGGACTAGAATTTCTCTTAACTGCACGCAAGAAAGCTTCATCGTCATAAGTTGACTCTTCATACACTTCCCCACGATTTCTAGCAATCTGATGTTCATCCATAAAGGCGAACTCTGCCGGTCCAAAATCGATTATATCGTTATTATTTAATTTAGTTTCATCCTTAATTTTCTCTCCATTTATACTGACAAAAGCTCCCCCTGATGATGGTCTAATAAACCATGAACCATCGTATCTATATACTGTCGCATGGCTCCATTGCACTTCTTTTGAGTGAATTCTTAAATCATTTGCCCTTGCTCTACCTATATTAGTTGTGTGGTAAAGAGGTAAACTCGAGGTTGATCCATCTGCTTGTTGATTTAATAAGAAATATCCTTGAGCGGGCCTTAAGCTGTGCTTCCCTGCCCAGCGTAATTCTTTAATTGCGGAAATTAAAAGCTTGACTGCAACTATGACGATAATTACAACGAAGACATAGCGCATTAGGTATGAAATAGAAAATATGTCCATTGCAATCCTCCTTCATTCTCTGCATCCTTTTTCGTTTTCAAGACGCATACTTAGTAATTATACATTTTTTCTGAGTATATTTTATAGGCTTTTGAGAGAGTTTGCTTTGGCCAAAGCAGGCTACACCTTAAAATTTACCGTATGAATGTTAAATCTCCTTAACATTGTCTAATAATTTGTAAAAAGCGAATCTGTTTATTTACTGCAGATTGCACAAAGATTTTCAAAAAACTTGCGGAATTAAAACTCTAGTTGTAAGATGACGGTAATTTTGCTTCAACAATAATCTATCTTCTGCCATGCAGATAATCGATTAGAGGCTTAGTTCGCCCCAAAAATAGAAAAAGGAATCATCTATTATTACAGATAAGTTGCAAATTTATAGGTAAGTAACCTTGCAGCTTCTCGAGCGGTACTAGGCTGAATCAAACTCTTGCTACTTAGTTAAAACACTAGAAACAACAAATTTATTTGCAAAGAGTTTGGAAAAGGAGAGAATATGTTTGAACAAAGGGACGATAATGAGGGTAACTCATTTAAAAAATGGATAAGAGGAGCAGTAATTACAGTTACTTCACTCTCACTAGCAGGGGTAGTTCTCTTATCACAAAGTAATATCGGCGAGAGAGAAACAGAGTCAAATGATGCTGAACTAGCATCAGAAAGCTCAGAAGACAGAGAACTAGAAGTAATTGCAGGTTCAGTCACAGCAGACGACTTAGATCTATTAATGAATGATAGTCTAAACCGTGCAGGTGATCCTAGTGATTTCCAAGATGTAGAAGAAACAACAGAAGAAACTACAACTGAGGAAACTACTGAGGAAACAACTGAAGAAACTACTGAGGCTACAACAAGTACAACTGAAGCGACAACAGAGGCTACAACCACTGAAGAAGCAACTACTACTACAGAAGCAACTACAGTAACTACAACTACTACTCAAGCACCTACTACAACAACTACAACAACTACTCAAGCTACTACAACAGCAAATACTGTTACAGCAGCTAAAGGTGATGGTTGGTGGCACTTAGGCGAGAAGGCTGGTGTAGACTTTAGATACTTAGCAGTATTTAATGGTAAAGATTGGACAGACCCTGTTTACACAGGTAGAACATATAAAGTTCCAACTGCAGATGAATTAGCTGAGATTGAATTACCAGTAATAACTACTACAACAAGAGCAACAACTAGAGCGAACAATTCAAGCTCAAATTCAACTCAAGCTCCTACACCGACTACACAATCACAATCTGGTTCTGTATCAAGCCCTAAGGTATATACATTAAGTCAATTTATGTTTAGAGGTAGATTGACATGGCAAGGTAAAGAATTTACCTTCTACTCACAACGAGTATTACCAGGACCTGGCTTAAGAATTCCAGGACGTCACGTTAGTGCAGATGGTTATGTTGTAGATGGAAATGGTTACATTGTTTTAGCAAGTGACTATTATGCAAAAGGAACTATTATTTCGACACCATTCGGTGCACCAGGTAAAGTTTATGATGCATTCGGAACAGGTCAAGGATCACATAGATTCGATGTCTACATAAGATAATAAATTTAAAATTACGATAAAAACAAAACAAAAACAAGCAAGCAAAATTATTTAAGGCATCTCTCCCGGGATGCCTTTTTCATGTTTAAAATATTAAATACTGCCAATTTTCTGCATATCTCTAACTTACTTTCAGTTCATTCAATCAGCAAAACACTTAGATAGGATGGAAAAACTTCTCGCTTTCGTACCTATTTTGATAATTTAAACTCAATTTAATACTTTTATATTATAATGCTATTTAATTTACACTCAATATAACGTTTAACATATTTTAATTAGTAGTCCATTTCGTAATATCCTTTTGGAACAAATTTTATTATTGTCACTAACACTCCCTATTTTATTGGGAAGCATGTTCGTCCTACAAAAAAACAGTAAAACACGATAACACACTCAAAATATACGCAAATATAGTAAGACAGGATTAGGAAAAAGGAGAAAACTATATGATTCAATTTAAAAATGTAAATAAGTACTTTGGAAAATTCCATGCTTTAAAGGATATAAATTTAGAATTTCCAGAAGGTGGGACAACAACCATTATTGGTCCTTCAGGATCGGGGAAGTCTACTTTGCTCAGAACAATAAATGGTTTAGAAGCGATAAGTTCTGGTGATTTATTTGTGTTTGGTGATAACCTTGCAGATGCAGATGCGAAGAAAACACAGTCATTACGAAGACATATTGGAATGGTGTTCCAGCACTTCGAGCTTTACCCACACATGACAGTACAAGAGAATGTTAAATTAGCGCCTCTTAAAGTTGTTGGAGTTAGCCTGCAGGAAGCTAATGAGCGTGCTGAAAAATATTTAACTCAAGTTAATATGTATGACCGTAAAGATTCCTACCCTAGCATGCTGTCCGGTGGGCAAAAACAAAGAGTTGCAATTGCCCGCTGTCTAGCAATGAAACCTCGACTAATGTTATTTGATGAACCCACCTCTGCTCTCGACCCTGAAACTATTAAGGACGTTCTCGATGTTATGAAGGAATTGGCTCTTCAAGGTGAAATTACCATGGTAATTGTTACTCATGAAATGGGATTTGCACGTGAGGTGTCGGATAGAACCATATTTATGGCAGATGGGCAAGTGATTGAAGATGCACCAAGCACTGAATTCTTCGACAATCCTAAGTCAGACAGAGCTAAAGAGTTCATCAATCAGGTTATTGCATATTAAGGAGGCGCTATGAAAAAAATAAAGAAAATTGTTCGTCTAGCAATTAGTCTTAGCCTAGTTTTCGCGCTTTCAGCTTGTACTAGTGCCTCGGTAGCAAATCAAGATATTGCCGAGAGAATCAGTGAATCAGATGCTCCAGTTATAACTTGGGGTGTTAAAGCTGATACTAATTTACTAGGTTTTTACGATATTAGCGAAAGAGAAATCGCAGGCTTCGACATTGATATTGCCAAAGCAATTACTGCTGAAATCACTGATGGTAAGGGACGCGCTGAGCTAGTAGAAGTAACCTCTAAGACTAGAATTCCTTTACTAAAAAATGGAAATATTGATGCAATCATTGCCACAATGACTATAACTCCAGCTCGTGCAGAACAGGTGCATTTCTCAGATGTATATTTCAATGCTGGTCAGTCATTGCTAGTGCACAAAGATTCAGATATTAATGGACTTGAAGATTTGAATGATGAACATACAGTTATCGGTGTTAAAGGATCTACTTCTGTACAAAATTTCAGAGAGCAAAGCCCTGGCGTTCAAGTTATTGAATTAGAAAATTACTCAGAAGGATTCGTAGCACTACAATCCGGTCAAGGTGATGCTCTAACAACAGACTCATCTATATTACTTGGTATGATTGATCAGAATCCAAATTATCGTTTAGCTGGTGAACATTTCACTGAAGAACCATATGGAATTGCTGTTAACTTAAATCAGGATAACTTCCTAGCGCTCGTAGATGCAGCATTAGATACCATACAGGAAAATGGTGTATATGATGAAATCTACGATAAGTGGTTTGGTGAGCTATTCCCTGCTCATGAGCCAGGATCACCTTCTACGTCCAAAACTCCCTATGCAAATCCTGATGGTTTAGATGAAGAAGGAGGTAGTGAATAATGTTTAATTTATTAAGAGAAAATTTGCCATACTTCTTAGAAGGTTTTAAGAATACATTAATTGCTAGTGTAATTGCTCTTATCTTTTCTTCTATTCTTGGAGCATTAATGGGAGTCTTGCAATTGAATAGAAACAAGCTAGTGTCAGGCTTCGCCAATGCTTATGTAGAATTATTTAGAAACATTCCACTGCTAGTAATAGTTATGTTCTTCTACGTTGCAATACCAATGGTTGGACTACCGCTTACAGGTTTTCAGGCAGGTATTATTGGATTAACTTTATATACCTCATCATTTATCGCTGACAATGTTCGTGCTGGAATTCTTACAATTCCCGAAGGACAAGAGGAAGCTGGGTTGGCGTCAGGACTTACTAGAAACCAAGTCATGACGTATATCATCTTGCCTCAAGCGATTAGAGTTGTTATACCTCCATTAGGTAATCAATTTATTAATCTTGTTAAAAACTCTTCAATTCTAGCAATGGTAGCTGGTTTTGATTTAATGTATTTTGCTGATCTAATCGCTATGGAAACTTTCAACACTTTTGAAACTTACATATTAGTTGCAATCTTCTACCTTATGATTACCCTTCCACTAACTGCTTTAGTTAAGCATTTAGAGGGTAAATTAAGTCTCACTGTAGAAACTGAAGAAGGAGGTATTTAATATGGATTTCGCCGGTGCTTTTTCCCAAGATAATTTATCCTTCTTGTTAGACGGTTTACTCTTAACTTTATTAGTAGCATTACTATCAATAGTATTTTCAACTATAATTGGTTATTTACTAGGAATTATTAGATATGCAAGAATACCAGTCTTATCAAAAGGATTGGGTTGGTTTATAGACATCATTAGGAATTTGCCATTACTTCTGATAATCTTTTTCACCTACTTCGCTCTCCCTCAGATTGGCTTACGCTTAAACATCTTCTGGGCGGCGGTGACTGCTTTGACCATATTCGAATCCTCTATGATTTCTGAAATAGTTCGAGGTGGATTAGAATCTATACCTAAGGGGCAATCGGAAGCTGCTTTATCTTCAGGCTTAAACAAGAGACAAACAATGCTCTTCGTTTTACTTCCACAAGCTGCGAGAGATACTTTACCATCATTAGTAAGTCAATTAATTGCACTAATTAAGGATACTTCCTTAGCAACAATAATTACACTTCCAGAGTTAACGTATACAGCAAGAATAATCTATGGCCAAAATACAAATTATGTCATTCCAATGTTTATCGCCATGGCCTCCATTTACTTCGTTGTATGTTTTTCCCTGTCAAAGCTATCCAAGTACATAGCTGCAAACTGGACTTACGGAACTGTTAAGACATAGGGCTTAGTAAATTTAAGCATCTCGTTGATTTAAAACGGGATGCTATTTTCCGTGCTAATTAAATTTTTCTGCCAATAAATTGATTATGTTCACTTAAAACTAAATCTTTTTTCTCTTGTCTAGTCAGCTGTTTTATTGCATATTCTCTCTTGCTCGCTTCACTTCTATTTAAACTTTGCTCTAAGTAAATAATGCGAACAGGTCTTCTATTACGTGTATATTTAGCACCTATCCCCTGATTATGCTTGTTTAGCCGTGTCGATGGACTAGTAGTTATACCTGTATAAAAAGTTTTATCTTTACACTCTAAGATGTAAACCCAATAATTATTCATGAATCAATTCTTCCACTTCTAATATTGTGAGTTTAGAATCTACTACATTAAACTTAATATTCTTATCCATGAACTCCATCCCATAAACTCTATTAGCGTCATCTTGATATGCAGGTCTTGGATCTTGTTTTAGTATATTTTCTAAAACTGCTGTGTCATTAACAGAAAATGGTGATTCAATTCCCCAAGTAATATCTAATTTTTCACTTGGTTTTTCTTGGGCAAAGCCACTCTTGGCTCCTTCAATTGAATCTGCATAAACAATATATGGTTTAATATCTAAAATAGGAGTTCCATCTACTAAATCTGCGCCGCTGACAGATATTACAGGACCAAGTTCATTATCCCAATCTATAGATTCGATTTTTACTGCAGATAATCCAATAGGGTTTGGCCGATTCGGAGACCTGCTCGCCCAAACACCAATTCTCTTAACTCCTTTTAACCTAGGAGGTCTAATTGTAGGTTTGAATTTATCTTGTATTTTATTCTCTGAAAATACCCAAATTAGCCAGAGATGAGAGAATTCTTCTAGCCCTCGAAAGGCTTGCTTATCTCTGTAATCAGGTTCAAAAATAATTCTACCTGGAATTTCTTCTACTATACCAGCTTGTCTTGGCACACCAAATTTCTGGCTAAGAGGTCCTTCATATCTAGCTATAATTTTCATATCGTATTTATCCATAGGATAATGATAGCAAAAATATAATAATTTCTTCACCCATTTAGTGAACAGAATATCTATAATGAACTTACATTATTGGAGGTTGCAGATGAGAAATCTTTTTATAGAGCAAAAGTTCTTTACAATTCTTGACCAATTTAAGGTCTATGATGAACATAAGCGAGTCATCTACTACGCTAGAGAGAAATTCAAGTTCTTTGGTGAAACTTTCCATGTTTATGATGCGAGTGGGAGGACGGCTTTTACCTTAAATAAGAGAATTTTCACATGGTTACCTAAGTTTGAATTACATATTCCTGGTAGACAGCTAATTATGGTTGAGAGTGAATTTTCCTTCTTTAGAAAAAGGATAAAAATTGACCCTGCAAGCTTAAATTATCGCTTAGAGGGTGATTTTTGGGATTTAAATTTTTCACTGTACCAAGGGAATAGACTGATCGGTCAAATTCAAAAGAGATTTTTATCTTGGACAGATGCATACCACTTACAAATCTATGACGAGAGAGATACTGAGCTATTTATAGCTGTTGTTCTAGCAGTTGATTCTATCAAGGATGCTGAACAAGCATCTACTACTTACTAAACGAAATTCTCACGCTCATATTCATCTAACAGTGCTCTAGCTTCATCTGGATTGTTTGTTTGCATAAGTTGGTGTCTTAAATCTGCAGCGCCATCGATACCTCTAACATAAATCTTAAATGATCTTCTTAAAGGTAAGAATTTAGCATCGTTGTACTGAGCTTGATATTCATCAAATAAATCTAAGTGAAATCTAAATAGATCAAACATCTCTTGAGGGCTATGTTCTACAGTTTTTTCCTCGAAGGCAAAAGGATTTTGGAATACACCTCGACCAATCATGACACCATCTACACCTGGATATTTTTCTACAAGTGCCATTCCTTCTTCTCTATTAGCTATATCACCATTAATTGTGATTAATGTATCTGGTGCAATTTCATCACGCATCTTCAGGATTTCTGGAATTAATTCGTAGTGAGCTGGGAAGTCACTCATCTCACGTTTTGTACGCAAGTGGATAGTTAAGTTTGCGATGTCTTGTCTTAATAAGTGAGGTATCCAATCATACATCTCATCTAATTCACTGTAGCCTAGGCGTGTTTTGACGCTAACTGGGATTCCTCCAGATTTTGCCGCTTGGATTAACTCAGCTATTTTATCGTATCTTTTGATTAATCCTGCACCGTTGCCTCCCTTTACTACATTTCTCGCAGGACAACCTGTATTTATATCTAAACCTGCAAAACCAGCCTCAGCCATATCCTTCGCCATCTCAGCGTATTGTTCAGGTTGGTCACCCCAAATGTGTGCCAATAATGGTTTTTCCTCAGGGGTAAAAGTAAGTCTCCCTCTCACACTCATCTTCCCTTCAGGATGACAGTAAGATTGAGAATTTGTAAATTCAGTAAAATATAAATCAGGAGCAGCAGCCTTCATAATGACACGACGAAATACCGTATTAGTCACATCTTCCATAGGCGCTAATGCGAAAAAGGGTTTAGGTAAATTTTTCCAAAAGTTCTCCATAATTAATACTTTCTAATATATTTTTTCTAAAGCGGGCAAAAAAAATCTAAGCTGAAACAAAATGCATTCAAACTTAGATTATTTAACTTAATAAATTTTATACTTCTCTAAATTCGTATGTCTCACTTAATAAATGTGTAATTTCATCAACTAATTCATAACTTGTGTAGTGTGCTGAGTCATAGTTTCCATCGATATCATCTCTAATGAAGCTGAACTGATCACCGGAAAGAATTATTACTCCATCCTCACTGTATAAACTATGAGCTTCACCATCTGATTCATTCAAGATAGGCTCATTGTTTAAGTACAAGTGATATTTTTTACCTTCGAGAGTAGACTTATATAGTTTATCTGCCTGTCTCTCAAATCCAATCATTGTATATAAACCTTTAATTCTGTCCATAATACCCTCCAATTAGGCTAATCTAGGTACTAAGTATATAGCCTTTTTATGAAATTTCCGTCACATTTGCTGTCATTGAATAGAGCTAACTTGGCAAAAAGAAACCCCGAGAGCTATGTGTCATCGGGGATTGGTCTGGAGCCTAATACGAGAGTTGAACTCGTGACCTCATCCTTACCAAGGATGCGCTCTACCACTGAGCTAATTAGGCAAATTTCAAGAGCAAAAATCATTCTAAGCAATATCTCAAAATAAGTCAATGGTATAAAATATAATATTGAAATAAGTAGGACTTGTCTAGCGAACTTAGATTTTCTCACCAAAAATAATTGAATCTTTATTCACCTGTTCATTCAATAACTTAACTCTCAATTTGCTTGGAGTCATGTTGTATTTGCTTTTGACAACAGATGAAAAATAACTATCACTATTAAATCCGCTCATGTAGGCAACTTCAGCAACTGATAATTCAATATTTAAGAAGAGTTCTTCAGCCTTAGTCAGTCTATAGTTTTGTAGATATTCGGAGACATTCTTACCTGTAATCTCTCTAAAAAGTTTCCCTGAATAGTCCGGACTGTAAATTCCTTGAGCACATACATCTTTAGAGCTTATGTCTGAAGCATAATTATTCTCAATAAATTCAACCATTCTATTAACTTGATAATGCTTCCTACTAACTGTTTTCTTATCAATAGCTTTGTTTGTATAAATGGAATATAAAATATTATAAAATGCAGCATTCGCTCTTAGGTTCCAGAGCTCTTCACCACTCAAATATGCTTCATATATAGTTTTGAATTGCTCGTGGACGAAACTTTTATTTGCCATAGAAATTACTTCTGGTAATTTTTGCCTCTCAGGTAAGCTAACTTGAGACCTTTTGAACTTGAATAGAATTTTTGCTTGCCGTATTATAGGTAGGTTGCATTTCTGCTGAAATTTATTATTTCCGTGGAATTCAATAAGAGAGGTGAAATTATGAAATTTGCATTTAATTACATGAAAAAATATCCAGGTAAACTTATTGGAAGTTTATTTGGTTCATTATTTTTTGTTGCAGTTACTTTGGGTATTCCAACGATTCTTGCTAATATTATTGATACTGCTTTTGTCGTAGGCGATAGAGCTCTTCTATATAGAAATATAGTCTATATGGTCGGTTTGGTCTTGCTAGGATTTATTGGCCAAACAATATCTAGATACTTTATATCTACTCTATCTAGTGGAATTACAAGAGATATTAGAAATGATGTATTTTCTAAGATTCAGCATTTATCTCAGTTTGAATTTCAAGAGTTTGGGGTGTCTTCACTATCTACAAGGATTACTACTGATGCCTTCATGATCTTGCAGTTTACTGTAATTGTTATGGGTATGGGTTTGACTGCGCCATTGATGATTATTTTCTCATCTATTATGACTATTAGTATATCTGCTCAGTTGGGTCTATATGTCGCTCCACTTATCTTACTTATTATCTTAGTAATAGTTATTATAGTTAAACTATCTGAACCTCTATCTGAGAAGCAGCAAAAAGACTTAGATAATATTAATAGGTTGCAAAGAGAAAATATAACAGGGTTAAGGGTTATTAGGGCTTTTAACAGGGAGAAATTCCAAGAAGAACGCTTCGATGAAGCAAATAGTGACTATAGAAATACATCTAAGAGTTTGTTTGAACTTATGGCATACCCTCAACCTATATTCTTTATCTTAATGGATATTGCAATAATTATTTTAGTTATCTTCGGAACTAGGTTGATTGACCAAGGTGCATTCCAAGTAGGTTCATTGGTTGCAATGATTCAATACGTCATGCAAGGATTATTCTCCTTTACGTTATTCTCACAAATTTTCCAGATGTATCCACGTTTTCAAGTATCTGCTGAGCGTTTGAAAGAGGTCTTGGATGCTAAAATTTCTGTACAAAATAAAGTGAATCCTATTATGGAAACTGACGGTTCAGGAACATTAGAATTTAAGAATGTTTACTTCCAATATCCAGATGCAACTGAGCCTGTACTTAAAGATATCTCCTTTAAATCAACAGCTGGAGAAACACTAGCATTTATAGGCTCTACAGGGTCTGGTAAGTCTACAATTATCAAATTAATCTTACGTTTCTACGATGTCACATCTGGTCAAATCCTATTAGATGGTATAGATATTAGAGACTTAGATATAAAAGTACTTAGAGAAAAAATTGGTTATACACCACAAAAAACAACCCTCTTCTCAGGAGACATTAATTTCAATATTAAGTACGGTAAGGAAGATGCATTAGAAGAAGAGATTGTTGGGTCAACTAAAACAGCACAAGCCTATGAGTTTATCTCTGGACTTGATGAGGGATTCTCGCATGTTGTGTCTGAAGGTGGTTCAAATTTCTCAGGTGGGCAGAAGCAACGTCTCTCTATAGCTAGAACTATTGTTAATGACCACGAGGTCTATATATTCGATGACTCCTTCTCTGCTCTTGACTTCAAAACTGACTCTAAGGTTCGCCAAGCTCTTAATAACGAGACTAAAGATGCAACAACGCTAATTGTTGGTCAAAGAATCTCATCAATCATGAACTCTGATCAAATCATTGTTTTAGAGAAGGGTGAAGTAGCTGCTCGTGGTACTCACTCAGAATTAATCGAAAATTCTGAACTATATTTAGAAATTGCAAAATCTCAATTAACAGAGGAGGAACTTAAAAATGCCTAATAAATTAGAATTTAAAGACAAATTTAGCGTAAAAGATGTTCTTTCTAGACTCTGGGTATACTTAAGTAAGTATAAGTTGAGATTCTTTATCTCTATTGCAGCTACCGTTATTTCAATTGTAGGTTCTACTCTCTACCCATTTATTTTGGGATTAATAATTACTGAATTGACTAATAATACATTAGATATAATGGCTGGCGTTGCAGGTGCTGCGATTAACTATCCTGCGATTTTTAACTATTTAATTGTGCTAGTTATAGTATTCATAGTAGAAGCTATCTCTTTATTTTTCAGCTCATACCTAATGGCAGCTGTAGTTCAAGACTCAATGTATGACTTAAGACAAGATATTTCTAAGAAGACTAACTCTATCCCAGTGTCCTACTTCGACAGTAACTTATTAGGAGATATTATGAGTCGTACAACTAATGATGTGGACTCTGTTTCTAATGCTTTGCAACAAGCGATTATATTTGGATTAATGTCAGTTTTAAGTGTTGTTTTTGCAATTGTGATGATGTTCATTCTAGATTGGAAAATGGCTATTATTATCATTATCGCCATGCTTATAGCAGTTGTCGCTAGTAGATTTATTACTTCAAAATCCCAACCAATATTTGATAGACAGCAAGATGCATTAGGTGATTTATTCGGCTATAGTCAAGAGCAATTATCTGCATATACAGAAGTGCAAGCTTACAACCAACAAGATGAAGCAATTGAACAATTCAAGCAAAGAAATGAGCAACTTTTCACCTATGGTAGTAGATCTGCATTCTTATCTTCTATACTTACACCAGTTTCAAATGTCATCTTCAATGGTGCATATGTTGTAACTGTGCTACTTGGTGGTTTACAAGTTATATCAGGAACAATGACTGTCGGTAGTTTGCAATCTTTCCTATCCTACATTGGTCAAGTTACTCAGCCAATAAATAGACTTACTCAATTAGTTGGTATGATTCAAAGTGCTTATTCAGCATCTAATAGAATTTTTGATTACTTAGACGAAGACGAGGAAATTCAAGGCGAAGTCAACGAAACTCTACCAGACAATGTGCGTGGGCATGTAGTTTTCGACCATGTTAAATTCGGATATTCCGAAGATAATATCTTAATGAATGATGTATCTTTCGAAGTCCTACCAGGTCAAACTGCAGCAATAGTCGGTCCAACAGGTGCCGGTAAGACTACCTTGATAAACTTACTGATGCGCTTCTACGATGTACTAGAGGGTGCAATTAGAGTGGATGGTATCGATATTAAAAGTATCACTCGTGAAGACCTGCGCAAACATATGGGAATGGTTCTCCAAGATGCATGGCTCTTTTCAGGCTCAGTGAAGGATAATATTAGGCTAGGCGATATTGAAGCTAGTGACTATGAAGTCAGGCAAGCTGCCCAAGTTGCCAATGTTGACAACTTCATCCTAACTCTACCTGGCGGCTACGATATGGAAATTAATGACGACGGTTCTAACGTCTCCCAGGGCCAAAGACAACTCATGACTATTGCCAGAGCCATTATCTCAGACCCAGACATTCTCATCCTAGATGAGGCTACTTCTTCCGTAGACACAAGATTAGAGCACTTAATTCAAGATGCTATGGATAAAGTAATGGAAGGTAGAACATCCTTCGTTATTGCACACAGATTATCTACAATTAGAAATGCAGATATTATCTTAGTTATGAACCAAGGAACTATTATTGAATCTGGTAATCATGATGAATTGATCGCCAAGAATGGTTTCTATGCTGACTTATACAATAGTCAATTTAATAGAGAAGATCCTGCAGATATTCATATGTCATTCTAGACAGTTCTCAAATTTTACATTATTAATCAAGCTCTCTTCTTTAGAGAGCTTGTTTTTTTACCTAACAATTATAAATACTGATTAAGTCACCTCCCTTATTTATGCTATGATTTCTATAAGTAATATTTATCATGCCAAATAATCAGGAGGCAATATGAACACAAATTCTAACAATTTACAAAAAAAAGAAACTATCTATCTAAGTCACTTAGATAGCTGTACTAGAGAAGAAAATTTCAATAGTAATTGGAAATTTAAATTAGGTGATTTAAGCAATGCTAAAGAAATCAACTATGATGACTCTGCTTGGGAAAACTTAAATTTACCCCATGACTACAGCTTAACTCAGGATTACACTGAAGAAGGTGAAGCAGAAAGTGGTTACAAGCTTGGCGGTATAGGCTGGTATAGGAAATACTTCACTGTAGATGACTTAGAAAATAAGAGAATATTCTTAGACTTCGATGGTGTCTACATGCATGCAACAGTCTTCATAAATGGAGTTGAACTAGGAACACACTTCAATGGTTATACTCCATTCTCATTCGACTTAACTGAACATCTTCATGATAGTGAAAATATACTTGCAGTAAGAGTAAACAATCCTGTTCCATCCAGTAGATGGTATTCAGGTAGTGGTATCTATAGAGATGTAAGCATGAGAATTGTCGACAATATTCATGTCGAGCAATTTGGTGTAAATATTAAAACACCTAATCTCTATGAGCAAGTAGGCAAAGAAGTAGATGTCAATATTAAAACTAGAATCAATAACACTTCTGCTAAAGATGAAATAATCTTACTTCGCCAAAGTATTAATAAAAAATCTACCGATGATGTACTTACAAGTGCTGAGGTTCAAATTAATTTAGAAGCTAATTCAACAAAAGAAATTGAACAAGTTTTAATTGTAAATAATCCAGATTTATGGTCTGTTAAGAATCCAAACCTTTATGAAGTCGAAACCACTCTCCTCATTGACGAGAGAAAAATCGATAGTAAGAGAGATCATTTTGGATTTAGATTTATAAACTTTGCTAACAATCATGGTTTCTCACTAAATGGTGAAGCTATGAAAATTCAAGGTGTCTGTATGCACCACGACAATGGGTCCATAGGCTCTGTTGCCAATAGAAGTGCGATAATTCGTAAAATCAATATATTAAAAGATATGGGTATTAATGCTATTAGAGTAGCCCACAACCCCGCATCCTCCGCATTTCTAGAACTTGCAGATGAAATGGGAGTATTAGTATTTGATGAAGCCTTCGATGGTTGGATAGATCCAAAGAATGGTAATAGAAATGATTACAGCAATTTTTTTAATAAAGAGATAGACGCTAATAATAAAATAATCAATTTACATTCTGCAAAAACTTGGGCTGAATTTGATCTCAAGCAAATGATTAGCAGAGCTATAAACTCTCCAGCCGTTATAGCATGGTCATTAGGAAATGAAGTCATGGAAGGTATTGCAGGTAACTCTAAGAATTACCCTGAAGTATTAGAAAAATTAATACCTTGGGCACTTGAGGTGGATAGTTCAAGACCTGTAACTATCGGCGATAATAAATTCAAAGAAAATTGGGATGAAGCTTTATCCTTCGGTGAACAATTAGTAAAAGTTAATGGTGTTATTGGAATGAACTATACTCAAAAACATCAATTTGATGAATTCCATACTAATCACCCAGAATGGAAAATCATTGCATCTGAAACTGCGTCTGCGATTAATAGTAGAGGAATTTACAATCCAGAACTATACGAAAGATTATTAACCTCATATGATACATCTACTGTTGGTTGGGGTAATGTTGCTTCAGACTCATGGAATATGGTTGTAAGACGTGACTGCATTGCTGGTGAATTTGTGTGGACTGGTTTTGACTACTTAGGAGAGCCTACACCTTGGAATGGTGTTGGTCCTGGTTCTATTGGTGATTGGCCAGCTCCAAAATCCAGTTTCTTCGGAATCGTAGACCTAGCGGGGCTCCCTAAAGATACTTACTACTTCTATAAGTCTCAATGGGATAAAGAAAATACTACTCTTCATATCTTACCTGCTTGGGACGATAAGTTATTGCCAAAAGATGAAAACAACAATGTAAAAGTTAATGTCTATTCAAATGCAGCTGCTGTTGAACTATTTGTAAAACCACATAATAGTGAAGCAATTTCCTATGGAAAGAAAGAATTTACTAAGCATTCAACTGAGGCAGGATTCACCTACCAAACACACTTAGAAGAAGGCAGAGATATAGATGACCATAGAAATCTCTATCTAGAATGGTCTATTCCTTATCAAGAAGGTGAGTTATATGCTGTAGCCTACGATGAGAATGGTGTAGTTATAAAAGAAACTGTTGGTACAAGCAGCAGTAAAACTCCAAATCTTGCACATAAACTATCTGCTCAAACTGAGACTAAAACACTCAGAGCAAATGCATATGATTTAGCATATATAGAGATTGATATCCTTGATGAAAGTAATGAGTTGGTTCGTTCAGCAGATAACAGAATTGAAGTTACTGTTGATGGCGAAGGAAAACTACTTGCTCTGGACAATGGACACCAAGTGGACCATGAACCATACGATAGTGGCAGCAGGAAAGCTCTTAGCGGTAAGCTAGTAGCTGTAGTTCAATCCACATTTAAACCTGGTTCAATCACAGTAAATATTAGTTCTGAAGGGCTAGAGCCTACTCAATTAATTCTCGAATCTACAGCCGAGCAAGAGATGACAGAAGATACAGTTCTATCTTACTCAATAGTTAGAAACTACTTAGTACAATCAGGGGAAGGCGTTGATTTATCAAATGAAGTTGAATTAGAACTAAGCAATGGAGATATTGTCAAAGAAAAATTAATCTGGCAAGAAGATATAGATACTTCCCAAACCGGGCAATTTACTCTTAGAGGAACTGTAGATAATTACAATATCCCAGTTCATGCTAGATTGACAGTACTATCTCAAGAATCAAAAGTTCTTAATTACTCAACACTCATACCTACTGGAAGTAAGACAGCCTCTCTACCACTCACAAGAGCTATTGTAGATGGTAATGGAAATATTCTTTCTAGTGAAGTGGGTATTCACTGGGATGAGGAGAATCCAGAAAACTATAGTACTGAAGGTATAGTAAAAGTAAATGGTTATGGCGTGTTATTTGGTGAGAGAATTCCACTTGTAGCTAATATAAGAGTTGCAGATTATCACAGAGAGTTAAATGGTAATGTCGCTAGAAATTATCAAATACTTACTGAGAGTACAGCTGAAGATCTAAGGTCTAATAATCTTTATTCACTAGTCCAAGATCATCCTGTAGTTGGTGACTTCGAAGTTGCAGGTAATAATAATATTTGGACCAATATTAAGACATTTGAAGCTTGCCAAAACACAAGTGAGATTATCTTTACCTATGCTACCGCTCAACAAATTGGTGCATCAAGACTATTCTTCTTAGACAATGAAGATGTTAAACCAGCTGAAAAAGTAGAGTTATTTTGGGCATTAGATGCTAACGACTTAGATAATACAAAGTGGGAGCAATTAGAGATAACAAATGTATTAGAAGAGAATATTTCTAAGCTATTCGAATTTGCAGGAGTACCTGCAGTTGGTTTCAAGATTAAACTAACATCTGATCAGCCGGTGGGATTATCTAAGCTTGAGTTAATATTAGAGGAATTAAGCTTAATTGAGAATTCAGATACTTATGTAGAAGATTTCGAGCAAGCAATTGAGGATTCAAGAACAAGCTCCAATGCAGCTGTTACAGCTATATCAAATGACGAAGAAACAATAGTTATAGTTGAGGCTGAGGATAAGTCTAAGGTTGAGATTTATAGGGTTTAATTAAGCACATTCTAATACTGCTAAAAAAAAGAGAGCCAAATGGCTCTCGTTTCACTTCCCTACAACTGATTAACAACCCCTATAAACATAGGA
>CAZVJQ010000011.1:0-15628 GCA_964627125.1 uncultured Fastidiosipila sp.
ATTAGAGTTATATAATCATTTCCTTCACTTAACTCTTCTTCTGATGGTGAGTGCATTGTTGTTAATGGTAGAACTTCAATATCACCTACTTCAGCAGCAAGTGTTTCTACAATTTTCTCGCTACCAGCATCATCGTAGAATATTGCACTATAGCCTTCTTCTTCAATAATTCTTACTAACTCACCCATTCTTTCAGGGTTAGGATCTTGTTCTGTACCCATACCACTAATACCATGTTGAGTTAATCCATAGTCATCAGCTAGATATCCAAATGCCTCATGATTAATCATGAAACTATCAATATTTGCTTCACTCAAGCTTGATTCAAATTCACTTGCAAGAGCTTCTAATTCTTCTGTGTAAGCCGCAGCATTAGCACTGTAGATTTCAGCATTTTCAGGGAATAATTCTGAAAGGGCATTTCTAATATTTTCAATCATTTGAATACTCTTATTAACACTTAACCAAACATGTGGGTCTGTTGCATGACTGTGGTCATGGTCATGGTCATGGTCGTGGTCTTCATCACCGTGGTCGTGGTCATGGTCATGGTCGTGATTTTCATCACCGTGATCGTGGTCGTGATCGTAGTCTTCATCACCGTGATCGTGGTCATGTGAATGTCCATCTCTTAATTCAAGACCTTCAGTAGCTTCAATCCAAGTTAGACTACTACCTTCACCTTCAAGAGTTGCTCTAACACTTTCAACCCACTCCTCCATTCCAGCACCTTGGAAAACTAAAACTTCAGCTTCAGTTAATTCTGCAATTTGTCTTGCTGTTGGTTCCCATCCATGAGATGCACTACCTGGTGGCATTATGTTTACTACCTCAGCTGTATCACCAACTATTTCACTAGTAAATTCGTACATTGGGTAGAAAGATGTATATATTACTGAACCATCTTCAGAAACATTTTCTCCTCCATTACCTTCGGTTGCACTTGTGGTACCACAAGCTGCTACTGTAAGAGCTAAAACTCCTGACAGTAATACTGTAAATAACTTTTTCATTCTTTTACTCTTTTCATTAGTAATTCTCAAATATTTTAGTCCGTTGCGAACGTTTCGCATTTACAACTTGATTGCATTCTACCAGTAGAAAAAATACTTGTCAACAAATTGTTTAAGCTTTAAGCTTAAACTAATTGATTATATATTGTGAGGTTTAAATGCTAAGTAAAGAATGTACAAGACAAGTAATTGAAGAAATAATGAAATTATTCCCTGATGCAACTCCAGCTCTTAATTTTTCTAATAATTATGAGTTACTTATAGCTGTTATGCTCAGCGCGCAAACAACCGATATCGCTGTAAATAAGGTTACAGAGAAATTGTTTGAAGATTATCCAGATCCATATACTCTAGCTCAAGCAGAACCTGAAGATATAGAAAATTACATCAAAACTATTGGTCTATATAAAAATAAGTCAAAATACGCAGTTGGTATAGCAAGAGATTTGGTCAATAAATTTGATGGAGTTGTTCCTAGTACTAGAAAAGAGTTAACTAGTTTACCTGGAGTTGGTCAAAAAACTTCAAATGTAATTCAAAGTGTTGGTTTTGGAATTCCTGCATTCGCAGTAGATACACATGTAAGTAGAGTTGCTAAGCACCACAATCTTGTGGAGGAGAATTATACTGTTAAACAAATTGAAGAAAGATTAACAGATTGCTTACCTGAAGAATATTGGCATCATGCACACTTAGCTATGATTTTATTTGGTAGACAAATATGCCATCCTAGAAATCCTAAATGTGAGAACTATCCTCAATTATATCTTTGCAACGAGTAATAAATTTTATGCCCTAATGAATAGACTCCTTATTTCTAAGGAGTCTATATTTTTTATATTCTTTTGTAGTCTACATATCTATACTTTAGAGTTTTATCTTTTCCTGCTAATCGTTCATCAGAAATATTACTTATCTCCCACTCATCCGATTCATCTAAATTCGGGAAGAATACATCTGTTCCTTCATAGCTCTTCTCTACCTTAGTCACATAGGCAGTATCTGTATATGGTAATAATTGCTCATATATTTGACCGCCACCTACACATGAAACAACATTGCCTATAGATTCTTCCTCTTTAATAGCAGCTATGACATCTTCGATATTATTGAAGATTCTAGCTCCTTCTACATGTAGATCTGGATTTCTGCTTAATATCCAGTTTTCTCTACCAGGAAGTATTCTTCCACCAGGAAATGTCTCTAAGGTTTTTCTACCATACAGAACAATGGTTCCATCAGTCAGTTCTTTAAATCTTTTTAGATCATCTTTAATTCGAACAAATTGGTCACCATTTTTACCAATAGCCCAATTCTCATCAACTAAAACTACTAGATTCATTACACTGCGACCGGAATTCTCTTAACTGTTGGACCATGTTCATATCCTTCAAGTTTGAATGAATCAACTGTGAAGTCATAGAAGTTATCTATTGATTTATCAATTATTAGTTTTGGAGCAGCAAATGTTTCTCTTGATATTACTTCCTCAACAATAGGAACATGTCTGTCATAAACATGAGCATCTGCTATTACATGAACAAGTTCTCCAACTTCTAAACCAGATACTTGAGCAAACATATGAACTAATACTGCATATTGAGTAACATTCCAGCTATTTGCAACTAACATATCTTGAGATCTCTGGTTAAGAATTGCATTTAATTTATTACCAGTAACATTAAATGTCATTGAATAAGCACATGGATATAAATTCATTTCATTTAAATCATCAAAATTATACATGCTTGTTAGAATTCTTCTGCTGTATGGGTTGTTTTTCAAGTCGTATAAAACTCTATCTACCTGATCAAATTCACCCTCTTTATATTGGTGTTTTTGAGCTAATTGGTATCCATATGCCTTACCAATAGTGTCATTTTCATCTGCCCAAGCATTCCAAATCTTGCTATTTAAGTCATTTACATTGTTAGATTTTCTCTGCCAAATCCATAGTAATTCATCAACAGCTGCTGTAAAGTTTATTTTTCTTAAAGTTTGAATTGGAAATTCTTTAGATAAATCATATTTATTAATTAACCCAAAAGATTTAATAGTATGAGCTGGGGCACCATCATCATCCCACTTAGCTCTAATATTTTGCCCTTCTGAAGAAAATCCATTATTAATAATTTCCTTAATATTTTCTATAAAAATGTCATCTGCTCTTGCCATTTGTTCACTCTCCTACTTAGTCTATCTAATTTATAAAATAATACCACAGCAATTATTTTATTAAAGTTCATCCAACGGTAATCTGATCCTTAATAGAGTCAAATTTATTATTTTTTATGCCATTTACTTGCATTAAATCTTCTATATTTTCAAACAATCCATTAGCTTCTCTATAGTCTATAATCCGCTGAGCATAGGCATCGCCTATACCTGTCAATGTCATTAACTCAGACTTGTTCGCTGTATTAATATTAATTAAACCATTATTTATTTCATTTTCATTACCATTTATATGGGTGGCAGAACTCATGATATCTAGCTCTCTTTCTGCATACTCTTCAATTGATAAAATTCTAATATGATTCTCTGGGTCTAATTTAACTGCTAAATTTACACTATCTGTAGCAGCTATGTCAGTAAATCCACCTGCTTGTTCAATTAGCTCATACAAGTAATCACCAGCTTGCATTATGTAAACTCCTGGCTCATTTACTTCACCTGTAAGATATACAGGAAATTCCATAACGGTAGTAATCAAACTTATTTCTTCCAAATTGCTACTAGTGCTCTCAGATGTATTTTCTTCATTCCTTAGAAGTAATTTATCTGCCTCTTCAGCATGTACTAATAGATCTGGGCTATTATTGTTATCTACAAACATAAAGATCCCAACGACAAATGCTAGCAAAAATCCTGCAACACTTAGCATAAATTTTCTCTTAGATTTCATATGCAATTACCTCCTACATAAATTCTACGAAAGAAAGTGCATGCATAATGAGAACAGTTTTACCCAAAAAGCAAAAATGGCCACAAAAACCTGTGACCATAGTGCAACTTATATTAAATAATTAAACTAGTTTCTTTCTATCTTTCCACTCTCTGAATTTCTCCATAGACGCTCCAATTGATAGAACTCTCTAGTATTTTCAGTAAAGATATGAACGATAATATCGATGTAATCTAGTAATATCCATTCTCTACTATCGAATCCTTCACTGCTCTTAGATTCTAATCCATACTCTTCTTTTAGTTTTAACTCAACTTCATCAGCAAGAGCCTTTACTTGTGTTCCTGACCTACCTGATGCTATGACGAAATAGTCGGCTAGACTGCTTTGGCCACTAATGTCTATAACCTCAATGTCAATGCCTTTTCTATTATCTAAAGTTTCTGCTACAAAATCTGCTAATTTCTTAATGTCTTCTTTAGTTGTTACTTCACTCATTATTTAGTCTTCTTTCTTAATTTCTTTATTCTTTCTAGTGCTTCCAATGTATTTGGATGAACCTCTTTACCCCTATCTTCCAACTTCTCAATATTTGATTTTACTATCTTCTTCAATGCCTTAAGCCAATCTTCATCTAATATTTTTCTGAATTTTTCAACTTCACTATAAGTTCTAGATGGCTCTGTTTTGTCTGCCAAGTATACAATAGCGTCTAATTTTGTAAAATCTTTTCTTAAAGTGCTGTGATAATAAATTGAATTGTAAATCTCTTCACTATTTACTTTAAATTTCTCATCTAGTATATATGCCCCTAAAGGACCATGTGTAATTGATGGTGCACTTATAAATGATTTGTCTGCATTCTTTAAGAATTGTGGATATCTACTTGGATTAATTTCCTTAGCGCAATCATGTAATAATCCGGCCAAAGCCGCCGTCCACCTATCTTCCCCCATTAAGTCAGCAATATAAATTGCCTGATACATAGTATTTATAGAATGAACCGCTCTATAAGATGATAGTTCAGGAATCATCAAACGCTCAATCTCTTGTAAGTAATCAATTTGCTCAGATGAAAAAATCTTAGATAAATCTTTATTATCATAAATTTTATTTTGGACAATAAAACTTTTAACTTCAGGATTAATCTCAATAGCTTCAAAATCTCCATTTGAAAATTCAGAACGAAGTTCTGTGCTTGAAATATCCAACTCTTCTATATCTATAAACTCAACTCTGGCTCTATATTTCTTAGCCATATAGCTCTTATGTGACTTCAAGCCCTTATGCCCTGGTCTGCTTGCAACTAATAGTTTTGCTAAAGATAAAATTTCTTCAAATTCATACCATTTTTCAAAACTTAAGAAAGAATCGGCACCAATAATCAAGTAAATATCTTCCTTATATTTATGTTTTAAATATCTAATAGTCTCGACTGTGAAAGAGTTTCCAGCCTTAATTGTTTCAAATCTACTAACAGATGTTTTCTTGATTTTCTTAACCGAAATTTCAGCCATTGCCAATCTATAAGATGCAAAAGATATCCACCTATCTTGCTTGTGCGGTGGGCTCCCTGCTGGTATTACTAGTAATCTATCAATATAGTTTAAATTTGCTACTGCTCCAACTATTCTTTCGTGTGCATAATGAAAAGGATCGAATGTTCCTCCAAATATCGCAATTGCCAAACTTATCTCCTTAAATCTTCAACTTAAAATTATCTAATTTATTAATTGTATTTATTCCTAATATTCATTGTAATAAAAAATTAGCATATTACCAAATTATTACTCGTCTTCCGCTAAATATGCATTGATGAAATCTTGAATATCACCGTCCATAACAGCTTCAACAGCTGTATCTTCAAAATTCGTTCTATGGTCTTTAACCATAGTATATGGTTGGAAAACATACGATCTAATTTGGCTACCCCAGGCAATTTCCATCTGTTCGCCTTTTAAATCTTCAATCTTTTCCTTATTTAACCTTTCGGCCAAAGCCAACAACCTCGATTTAAGCTGACTCATAGCAGTTTCCTTATTCTTTAATTGAGAACGTTCCGCCTGACTGGCAGTAACAATTCCTGTAGGAATATGAGTAATTCTAACTGCAGAGGATGTCTTATTAACGTGCTGTCCACCAGCTCCAGATGCTCTATAAGTATCTATTCTTAAATCTTCATCTTGTATATCTATTTTCACATCATCGTTTATTTCAGGAACAACTTCTAGTGATGCAAATGAGGTATGCCTTCTACCAGATGAGTCAAATGGACTAATTCTTACCAAGCGATGTACACCCATTTCAGAACGCAAATTACCGTAAGCAAACTCACCACTAATAGTGAAATCGACATTCTTTATACCAGCTTCTTCACCATCTAATTGATTAAGGATTTTGAATTCGAATCCAGAATGCTCTGCATAGCGCTGATACATTCTAAGTAGCATCTCTACCCAGTCCATAGCCTCAGTACCACCAGCACCTGCTTGAAGGCTTAAATAAGCATTATTAGAGTCATATTCACCTGTAAAAAGAGTCTCCAAATACAGTTTATTGTATTGAATATAAAAATCTTCAACACTATCTTCTAATTCAGCATCTGAATCTTCATCGGACTCTTCTTGAGCTAAGTCTATTAAAACAAATAGATCACTATAAACCTCTTCGAGTTTTGCGAAAGCTTCAATTTTCTTATCTATGCTACTGATTTCACTTTGAATTTTAATCGCTCTATCATTGTCTTGCCAAAAGTTTTCTTCTTGAGAAATTTGAGTAAGCTCTTCTTGCCTATTCTTTAAATCTTCCAGATGAAGTGCTGTTTCTAATGATGCAATTTTTTCTTCGTAATTATTAAGATTACTTCTAAGATATGTATAATCTAGCATCTTATCTCCTATGGTTTTAAATCTTCTTCGAGCTCTTCGCCGCTTACTTCAGATCTAATTCTTCTAATCTTCTTTACAAACTCAAGTGGATTTTCTTGAATTCTATAAAAACCACGAGGATTCATCTTAACGAAGTAAATGTAATACAGACTAATCAATCTACCTATAATAACTACTGAGAAGGCTTCAAATAATGCTGTACTTAATGTGAAGCTTAATGCACTTGCTGGCATAAATAGCAGTAATAAACTCTCAATAAAGTTCAAACCAAATGTAAGCATAATAAAACTAAAAACTACACTTGCAGTTACACCCTTTGTTTGATGCCAACTTTCAGCTAAAGACTTAGGTAAGCTATGTTTCTCTTCTACAACTAATAATGGTGAGAACAATACCTTCCCTAATACAATATAGTAAGGAATAGTTAAGAATGCCATTCCAACAGCATAAGGTACATACATTAATATCGTAAATAATATTAAGTGTGGAGTTTTCTTAGCAAAGTTTTTTAAGGATATATGCCATTCATGATCCTTATAATCACCAAGCATTATAGTTGCATATAAGTAGCTGGCACTAAGATTCACAAAGTGCATCACAAGATTAGATAGTAAATAAATTAAATTTCCAGTGCTAATAACTGGCTCCACATATGGATTTGGTAATAAGAAATCTCTAGTTTGAAGGTTCATCTGAGAGTCTGCTATCCAGTTTATAAGCGCAGAGAAATCAGCATCACCTAGCGGATATGCTAAAAATAAGAAATTTAATAAAAATACTGCTAAAAACAAAACTTGGATTGTTTTTGCACTTTTTAATTTATGGAATTTAAAGGCTTCGAATAAAAAACTAAGGCCCATCTTTTCTCCCTTATATAAATAATTGTTCGAAGAATAGAATAATATAATTTTAGATTTAAGTCTTGACAAATCTTTAAAGTTTTTAGTATTATCTATTTCCACGCATGCAAAGTTTACACTCTTTTACGTGAAATAACTAATTTTAAAACATTTGCTAAAAAGAGCTTGACGTAAAATAAACTAATGCATATAATAAGCGTCGTTGCTTAATTCAGGTACGGGCCTTTAGCTCAGCTGGTTAGAGCAGACGGCTCATAACCGTCAGGTCCCGGGTTCAAGTCCCTGAAGGCCCACCACTTTAAAATAAGTAAGTGATAAGCGACTAACAACTAAATATGGGGGAGTTCCCGAGCGGTCAAAGGGGGCAGACTGTAAATCTGTTATCTACGATTTCGATGGTTCGAATCCGTCCTCCCCCACCATAAAGAGCTTGTTCATTATGAACAAGCTTTTTTTTATTCCCTTCTCTTCCCAATAACTAAATCTCTTTTAAAACAATGAATTAAAGAGTAAAATACTCTATAAGCAATTTGCGGGTATGGTGGAATTGGCAGACACGCTAGCTTCAGGTGCTAGTGAGTTAAATCATGCAGGTTCGAGCCCTGTTATCCGCACCAGAATTCAAAACTAGAATTGGAGTTTATATGGTAGAAAGATTAATAGATAATTTTGTTCCAGAACATTATGAAATTTTTTGGGATTTAAATAGAGAAAATAAAAATTTTCAAGGTAATGTAAAAATAACAGGTGAAGTTTTAAAAGAAACATTTAAATTACACCAAAAAGATTTAGAGATAACTAAAGTTCTTGCTGACGGTGAAGATGTAGAATTTGAAATCGATAATGATCAAGATTCTTTAATTATTAAATCAGCTGATTTAGGTTCTGTAGTTTTAGATATAGATTTCAACGGTAATATTACAGACAATATGGACGGTATCTACCCTTCATACTACACAGTAGATTCTCAGAAAAAAGAACTATTATCTACACAATTTGAGAGCCACTTTGCAAGACAAGCTTTCCCTTCTGTAGATGAGCCTGAAGCAAAAGCAACATTCTCAGTATCAATTAAGTTTGATGAAGAACCAGGCGAAGTAGCTCTTTCAAATATGCCTGAAATAGATAGCGAAAGTAGAAAAACTACAGGTGTTTGGAAATTCGATACTACTCCTAGAATGTCTACATACCTACTAGCATTCGTTGTAGGTGATCTACAAGGTAAAACTACTACAACAAAAAATGGAACTCTTATAGGAGCATATTCAACCAAATCTCATGAATTAAGTTCATTAGACTTCGCTTTAGAAACAGCTAAAAATGCAATTGAATTCTTCGAAGAGTACTATGGAATTGACTATCCTCTAGCTCAATCATTACATGTAGGATTACCTGACTTCTCTGCTGGTGCCATGGAAAACTGGGGTCTTGTTACTTATAGAGAACAATATATAGTTAACGACGACAATAGCTCACAAAGAGATTTAACTTACAGTTCTGTTGTTATTAGCCATGAGCTAGCTCACCAGTGGTTTGGAAACTTAGTAACCATGAAATGGTGGGATAATCTATGGTTGAATGAAAGTTTTGCAGACTTAATGGAGTCAATTGCTACTGATAATCTCTACCCTGATTTTAAAGTATGGGAAGATAATCTAGCCTACTCCTACCCTGCTGCACTAAATAAGGATGCTACAGATGGTGTGCAGTCAGTTCAAACTGAAGTAAACCACCCTGATGAAATTAATAGTCTATTTGACCCTCAAATTGTATATACAAAGGGTGGTAGATTATTACAAATGCTATATTCATGGCTTAGCGAAGAAGATTTTAGAGCTGGTTTAAAACTATACTTTGATAAACATCAATATGCTAATACTGAAGGTGATGATTTATGGGATGCCTTAAGTGAAGCATCTGGTAAGGATGTTTCTAGCTTCATGAATCCATGGATTAAACAAGCTGGATACCCTATTGTTACTGTATCTTTAGAAGATGATGCAGTTAAGTTTGACCAAAGACAATTCTTTATCGGCGAACATGGTGAGTCAAGTACGCTTTGGCCAATACCATTAAATTCAAACTGGGATGGGTTAGATAATAATCTTGAAGAAAGATCATTAGTGTTAGATGGTTATGCATCTCTACGTGAGAGTAATGGTGCACCACTTCTTCTAAATCAAGAAAATAAGGTACATTACATCACTTATTACACTGGGCAGCTCTGGCAAGATATTTTAGATAATTTTGATATGCTAGATGATGTTACTCAATCACAAATTATCGTTGAAAGAACTTTACTTGCTAAGAGCCATGATATTTCAAATGCTGAATTAGTTGCATTGGCTAATAAACTTCGCGATAGTAGCACTTATTTAACAGCTACTAGTTTATCTAGAGTTGATTCAAGCTTGAGTGTTTTCATTGATGAGAATAGTGAAGAAGAAAAAACTTATAAGATCTTCATTGATAATATTTTCTCAAAACTATATGAAACTTATGGTTTAACTGCTAGAGATAGTGATGTAGCTAAGGAAGAGCAAATTAGATCATTAGTTAATAGTTATATGCTCTACGCAAATAATGATTCTCTAATTGCAGATGCCCATGAAGTATATCTTGCTAATGAAGATAATCTTGCAGCAATTCCTGTAAGTATTAGAAGTTTAGTTTTAGGCAACGAAATGGAAAACTTCGAAACTGTAGAACTAGCTGATAAATTCATAAATTTATATACAAATAGTAATAATGCTGGCTTCAAGAGAGAATTAAGTGCGGCTTTGGCCAGAACTAAGAATGTTGATACACTTGAGAAAATTCTAAGCAAGTGGAAAGATAAAGATTTTGTAAAACCTCAAGATTTAGCTTCATGGTATGCAAGATTCTTAGGCAAGAAATTTAGCGAGCAAACTACTTGGGACTGGTCTAGAAATAACTGGGACTGGATTACTAAAACTTTAGGTGGCGATATGAGTTCAGATGCATTCATTACTATCCCATCCAGAGTCTTCTCAACCCAAGAAAGATTAGATGAGTATAAGGAATTCTTTAAAGATGAGTTCGATAATCCCGCATATAGTAGAAACCTCAATATGGGTGTAAAACAAATTGCTGCAAGGATTGAATTGATTAATCACGATAAAGACAATGTATTAGCTGCAATAGATGCGCTAGTAAAATAATATAATTCAAGAGTCCAAATCTGCTAGAAGTTTGTGGTGGAAATGGGCTCTTTTCTTATACCTTAAAATAGTGATAGTATAGAGAATATCTTTAGATAGGAGATTTCTTTGCAAAAATCCAATAGACATGACAACAATATAATTCATATGGGAGCTCGTAATTTAGTCGAGTCCATGTATAGAAGTGGAAGCATTAATAGAATTTCCTATAGTTCATTGTCTGCAAGAGAAGGAACTAGAACTCATCAAGCTTTCTATAATAGATTGAGCGATGAATACAGGACTTATAAGATTAATAGTGAATATAGCTTGAATTATTTGGGATACTTTTCGGATGAGAGAGTTCTTCATGATGAGCTAACTGCTGTCACAAATAATAAGCTCGAAATTGATGGAATTGAAGTATCAGGGCGAGCAGACTTATTGCTTTTGCCAGTAGATGATCCAAATGTTGTGTCATTTAATAATTTTGAAGATTATCCAGAAGTTCCATTTATTATGGAAGTTAAAACTGTCAATAGACCCTTGAATGAGATAAACCCTAATGGTGAAAAGATTCACTGGTATCAGGCGAAATTGTACTCATTCATGTATTGGAATGAGCAAATTAAGACTGGTGTCGATATTCCAAGTTCTATTCCCTACGCTTTAGCCTATGTGTCGGTTGAGACATTAGATTCTGAATTTTTATTTGAGTGGACAACTTGGGAAGAATTGAGCCAATGGTTTACTGACACTTGCTACTCCTACCTCTCATTAGCTATAAATATCCAAGAGAGAATTAAGTTAAGAGATGAAAGTATAGAGAACTTAACTTTCCCTTATGAATATATGCGCTCTGGCCAAAGCGAACTAATCCAACAAGTAGCAAACTCAGTATCTAGAATGACCCCGCTAATTGCTCAGGCTCCTACTGGTACAGGAAAAACTATATCTACTCTCTACCCTGCTATCCAAGAGCTTCCAGATAGCATGTATGAGCATATTTTCTATTTAACTGCGAAGAACTCAACTAAAATAGCGGCTGAGAATACCTTGAAGGACTTAAGGAAGAATTCATCACTTTTTCTAAAGTCAATTACAATTACTGCTAAGGAAAAGATATGCCCTTATCATAAGGAAAGTACCGATTGTCCATATTCAATTAATTACTATGATAATTTGCCAGACGCTCTGGAGGAGCTTTGGCCGGTGCAAGATTTGGATGCATCTATAATTATGAAGGCATCTGAGAAACATAAAGTTTGTGCATTTGAATTGAGTTTAGACTTAGCATTGCAGTGCGATGTAATAATTGCGGATTATAACTATGCATTTGATCCTAAGGTGCAATTGGAGCGATTTTTTGGAAAGAGTGCAGGTTCTCAGATTTTGCTCGTTGATGAGGCTCATAACCTTGTGGATCGTTCTAGAGAGATGTATTCAGCATCATTGGATAGTAATAGTTTTAACTATGCACTGTCTGTTATTCCGAGTGAAGTTCTAAAGATTTATGGTTTAACTCAAAATATTGTGGATTATTTCAAGCAATTAGATGATGCATTTAAAGCCAATGAAGATGGTTTTGATAAATTGGAAGCTAGTCCAGAAGGTGATGTTAGAGTTGTTTCTACTGATGATTTCAGAGCAACTACTAATCCATTGAAGAATTTTGCAGCTCTCTTATTGCCATGGGTTCAAGAAGCAAGATTATTATTAGAATCGTTGGATAATCCCAAACTTGAAAGATTCTTCATTGAGTTAATTGGAGAATCTAAATTCTTTATGAGAATTATTGATGAATTCTGGTCAATGAGCTATATATCTGCAGCTAGAAAAACTAATAAAGGAGTATATATTAGAATTATCTGTCTGGATGTTTCTGAGCAGTTGTCAGCAAGCTATATTAACAAGCATGCAGCTGTCTTCTTCTCTGCAACCTTAAGACCTATTGAATACTTCCAAGCCAATTTCTGTGGAAATGAGAGAGATAATAGACCATATACATTAGAGCTATACTCTCCCTTCCCACCAGAGAACTTAGAAGTTTATACTGCCAAGCATATACAGACTACTTATAAAATGAGAAATCAAACGGCATCTGAGCTCGCTAAAACTCTAGCCTTAACTATTTTATTAAGACGTGGCCAGCAATTTATTTATTTCCCTTCATTTACATATATGAAGATTGTTACACCTCTCCTTAAGAAGATTTTAAATGGTCAAAACATAATTTGGGCGGAACAAAAATCTGGAATGAGCAACAAAGAACGTGAAGATTTCTTAAAGCTCTTTGAAAATCCTAGCGAGGATAAAACTGTTGTAGGGTTCGTAGTATTAGGTGGAATTTTTGGTGAAGGTATAGACTTAGTTGGAAAGAGTTTAACAGGAGTTTCAATTGTAAGTGTAGGACTACCTCAAATCAGTCCTGAGAGAAATATTATGAGTGAGTATTATAATTTCATCTACAATCAAGGATTTAATTTCGCTTATATATTCCCTGCTATAAATAAGGTTTTACAAGCAGCAGGTAGATTAATCCGTTCTGAAACTGACCAAGGTTTTATTTTATTGATAGATGAAAGATTTTCCAAACCTGAGTATAGGAATTTATTACCAGAGGACTGGGATATACAAGAAGTTGAAAGTTCAGCCGAATTAAAGGACTTATTATTGGAGAACAAGCTTGATACTCATATTTAGTTGTTTATGAGAATAGATCTAACTTAGAAATCTTATCGTAATCCTTATCGAATCTTTCAACTAGATATAATTTAGTAAAAGCATTTAGCTCTTCTCTTAATTCTGTATTTAAGTTAAATGAGAAAGTTTTCTCCAAACTGGCTGAGAATATATATCTTAAACAAGCTAATAATGCAGGACTAATCCTCTGGATATTGTAATTGTATCTCTCCTTAATCTTAAGAGAATCCTTTTTGCAGTACAGATTTGCAAATCTAAAATCAAAATAAATTTCTTGTTCGTTCACTAGATTGTCGTGGCAAACATAGCAGCCATTTAGCATAGGAGCATAACCTAAATAATCACAAAGTTTTAGCTCAGCTGTGAGAGTGACAGTTTTAGGATCTTTTTCATCTCTTTCTAGCTCATAAAATGCTCTTATAATTAATTCATATAGTCTAGGGCTATCTGCAATATCTTGGCTATTATCAATTATTATTTCAGCAATTTGTGATGCTGCTGTTAGCAGGTAAATATCACTTGGTAATTTTTTGAAAGTACTTATAGTGCTAGTGTCATTAAGTGTATATCTACCCTTATTCTCGAATAATTCAAATTCATTAAAACTAAACAATTGATTAAGACTATTTAGCTTACTAGATTTCCTTCTTATCCCTTTAGCAAATACAGAAATGATACCCAAATCTCTCGTAAGAACATTTAGGTATCTATCGTAATCTTGAAAATTTGTTAATTTGAGAATTATTCCTTTAATTTTTACATTAGCCATAATTAAACAATAATATCATTTTCAGCAGGACCATTTCTTCCTTCTGTATAACCTAACTCATTAAGGATTCTATTTTGATTCTTCCAATCATCTTGGACTCGGACAAATAATTCTAGGAATACTTTAGCCTCATAGACTTCTTCAAGCTCTTGTCTAGCCTTAATTCCTATCTTCTTAATAGTCTTACCACCCTTGCCGACGATAATACCTTTTTGAGAGGATCTACTGACTAGGATTACTGCATCTATAACAATCAAGCTTCTTTCACCTTGATTATTATTGTGTTCTTCAAACTTCTCTATTCTTACAGCAACATCATGTGGTACTTCTTGGTATAGCTCATTTAAGATTTCTTCTCTAATAAATTCTGAAGCGATAGCCTTCTCAGATTGATCTGTATATGCACCTTCTGAATAGATTCTAGCTTGATTTGGTAAGCGCTCACGCACCATGTCTAAAACGATATCGATATTGTCATCTTTTACAGATGAGACTGGAACAATATCAGTTATACCGAATTTCTCACTGTATTCTGCAATTATTGGCAGCATCTTTTCTTTTATACTTATATCTGTTTTAGTAAGTAGTAGAATTATTGGCAAATCATATTCTTTAGCTCTCTTTATAGCGGTTTGTTCTACTTCAGTGATTCCACCCCTCTTACCGTCGACTAATAGCAAGACGACGTCTGCAAGCTCAAATGCATTCCATGCTGAACTTGCCATATAACGCTCTAATTTATTAGTAGATTTTTCAATACCTGGAGTATCTATGAAAATCATTTGACTACTATCATCTTCAAGAACAGTTCTAATATTGTGTCTGGTTGTTTTAGCCTTAGGTGAAGTTATTGCTAACTTATCACCTGCTAGTCTGTTTAATAGAGTGGATTTACCAGCATTAGGTCTACCAATAATAGCAACATAACCTGCCTTAAAATTAGGGTCTAACTCTTCTTCAACTTCTTCAGAAAATATTATTGGACCATTCTCAAGCTCTAAAACTTCAGGTTCATCTGAGTCATCTACTAGATTAATGTCCTCTTCATCTTCCATCTCTCTAGTGATTTCAAGTTTATCTAGAATCTCTTCTTGAATACCAAACATAAGTTTTTCAGCTTCTGCAGATTCTTCATGGTCAAAACCAATAATATGTAAAAATCCATGCAGTGCTAAGAAGGTTAACTCTCTTGTATAACTATGGTCATAATCTTCAGCTTGATCAAGAGCTCTTTCTACACAAATAACAACATCACCAAGATCTAATATGTAATCTTCGATGTCTTCTATGTTTATATCTTCTTCTAGAGCTGTGTTTTCATCATCTTCT
>CAZVJQ010000011.1:15728-45121 GCA_964627125.1 uncultured Fastidiosipila sp.
TCATCTTCTGAGAATTCTACATCTTCCAAATCAGGGTAAAAATCGAACTCTTCTAAAGAGAGGAATCTAGCATTATGCATCTCCTTAGATGGAAACGATAAAACATCAGTAATATCATTAATATTTCTATTTTCTAGATTTAGGTTTTGAATTGTTTCTTCATCTACAAAATGGACATTAGTTAATAATGAAACATTCTTATCCCTAATTGATTCAGGAAATACTTCATTAAAATTATCACCATATTCTTTTGTAAATACGTAATCTGCGGCTTCTTTAAGAGCCTCTTTAATATATTTATTTATAAAATCTATATTATAATTATCTTCTTGCTTGTTGAATTCTATTATCATCTGGATATGCGACCCTTTCATGTAACTGTCCTTCATAAACTTGTACAAAAGCTTGTATTATTTCTTCTACGTCATGGAATGAAAGACCTGAATCCACTAATTGGTCTTGATCTACCTTACCTCTAACTAATTTTCTTATGAGTTTTTCTACCGCTTCTATATTTCTTTCGCTAACTGATTTCATTGCTGCTTCAACTGTATCTGAGAGCATAACAATAGCGACTTCCTTGGATTGTGGGCTTGGACCTGGATATGTATAATCATCGATGTCTGGTGGATTTGCACCTATTAATTCAGCCTCATCATATGCTTGTGTATAGAAATATTGTAGAGCTGTAGTACCGTGGTGCTGTCTAATAAATTCTATGACTGCTTCAGGTAAACCATAGTCTTTAGCAATGATTTGACCATATTCTACGTGTCTAAAGATAATTCTCTTACTCTCTTCAACTCTCAGAAGTGAATGCGGATTGAAATTACCCTGGTTCTCAGTATACATTTGAGGATTCCATAATTTACCAACATCATGGTAATATGCTCCAACTCTAGCTAATAATGTATTTGCACCTACTCTCTCAGCAGCTGCTTCAGCTAAGTTAGCTACCATCATACTGTGCTGGTATGTAGCTGGCGCTTCCATAAATAATACTTTTAGCAATGGTTCATTAGCATCTGCTAAGGCAATTAGTCTTGCAGGAGATACTCTACTTACAAACATTTCTAGAATTGGTGAAATACCAATTGCAATTATTGCAGATAAGAATGCATTAAGAGCAGATAATGCTCCATAGCTTAGCATTAATTGAGTTGAGTGCTGATTCATTGTTGAGTAAAGTATTGAAGCTGCAAAACTAGCTGCTGTAGTACCGAAGATAGTTATTGCATGGTTTTGTCTGTTAGAATCACTCGCTGAAATCATTCCTGCTGACAACACAGTAATTATACTTACAAATAAATATTGAGTACTCATTCCAGCAACTGGGAATAATAGAATTATTAAAGATAAACTAACTACAAGGGCAGTTTTTAATCCAAAATATCCACCTAATATTATCGCGACAAAAGCCACCGGCATCAATAGAGAAGATATATTAGATAAATATACTCCAACTACAAATACACTTAGGAAACTAATAAATATTACTAACCAGTCAGAGTTAGATTTATAATTCTCTCTATCATAATATTGGAAATAAGCCCATAGAATAAATACTACAACTGCATATAAAAGAATGATTGCAAGCAAGTTTGACCAGCTTATCTCACCACTCTCTATCATTCCTAAACTTAGCATTGCCTGATAATCTTGTGAATTTATTAATTCACCTTCTGAGATTATTCTAGTTCCTGCTGGAATTAGGATAGGGTCATTCATGTATCTTTGGAATACAGAGTTTCTAGCATTTGCTGTTGCTTCAGCATCATAGACAAGGTTTGGTTCTAACAGTGTACTTAAGACAGAAGAGATTTGATTATATTCAGTCCTATAGTAAGTATTATTCCTTAAAAGATTATCAACAAGAATATTAATTCTAACTAATAAACTACTACTGTCTTGCTCTGCATCCATTAGCTGTTCAGCTATTGTCAAACTGTGTGATCTTACAGCCATATAGACGGTTTCACTTTGTTGAAGTAAGTTCATAACAACATTGCTATCAACAGTTACTCCAATAGACTCATCAACCTCTGTAATTACCGCTTCAGTAGCTGCTGTGAATTCAGCATCTGATGGAATTCTAATCCTATCTCCAGAAGTTGTTGACTCTGTTTCTTCACTATTGCCGCTGCCATTACCATTCTCTTCACTAGTAGCAGTCTCTTCATCAATGGATGAGCCATAAAGATTAATTCTGTAACTATCTATAATTAAATAGAATGAATCAACTCTCTCTAAACCTCTCAAAGAAATTTCTTCTGATCTGGTATAGACATCTTGAACTTGCTGAGCTTGCTCCCTAGCTCTCTCTTCAGTTGCTTCTAGGTCACTTATTGCTCTAGAAGTTACTATATCTTCAGGAGCTGCATCTCCTGGTGAAAGGTTGTAAGTTTCAGGCGTAGAAGAATTATAGATAACAAAAACAATCAGGACAGATACAGCTACTGTCATGATTGTTGCTAATATATTTCTTAAAACTTTACTTCCTTGCATCTACAATTCCTAATCTTAAATAGCTAACTAATAGCTAATTAACTCTATTTTTTAGATTTTTTCTTATTATCGTGTTGATCGTATGCTCTTATTATACTTTGAACCATAGGATTTCGCACGACATCGCTTTGGTCTAACTCAACAAAAGTTAAATCTTTAACATTTTTCAATATTCTTCTCACTTCAATCAAACCTGATTTTTGATTATTAGGTAAGTCAGTCTGGGTAATATCACCTGTAACTACAATCTTCGAATCAAATCCTAATCTAGTTAAGAACATTTTCATTTGCTCAGGTGTAGTATTTTGTGCCTCATCAAGAATGATGAATGCATTATCCAATGTTCTACCCCTCATATATGCCAAAGGTGAGACTTCAATCTTGCCTCTCTCTAAGTTAGCCATATAGGTATCAAAACCCATCAAGTCTGCTAATGAGTCATACAGAGGTCTCATGTATGGATCTACCTTGGTTTGTAAATCTCCAGGTAAGAAACCTAATCTCTCACCTGCTTCAACTGCAGGTCTTGTTAAGATAATCTTATCTACTTTCTCTTGTTTAAATGCTTGAACAGCAAGAGCTACAGCTAGGTAAGTCTTACCAGTACCTGCTGGTCCTATAGCAAATGTAACTGTGTTATTTTGAATTGCTTCAACATATTTTGATTGACCAAGAGTCTTGGAAACAACAGGCTTACCTTTAGCATTTACTGCAATCCAATCTGGATGGAAGTCTGACAAGTCCTTCTTCTCATAAGCTGTTGTCCCAGCTAGATAGTTTGTTAATTGCTCACTCATTGGTACAGCATCTGTAGATAAGTTTAATAACTTTTCAACTACTTGTACTGCTGTGTCCAATTGCTCTTGATTTTCTGATATTAATTTAATTCCTGCAATATTTGGCTCAATTATTACATCTAAATAATTTTCAATTGCTTTAGCATTTGTATTGTTAGCTCCTAGCACTGATTGAACCATGTTTAAATCATCAACTCTAATAATTTTTTGCAATATTCTCTCCTATTTAATGTCTCTATTTTTCTATACTTATTATATTTTTATTATTATGCAATATTATTCTGTAATTTCATAATCTTCAATAGTCTCTAATAGATTTTGTCTATATGCAGGACTATCTTCAGCTAAACCAGCTATGTCTACTTCATTGGGTGTATGCAACTGAACAACTACACCACGACTCTGTAATCTTGTCCAAGTATTAGTTTGGAATGAGTAGAAATCTTGAATTTTTCTTACTTCACCGATGATTCTAATTTCATATCCGACATTACTTGTTACATTAGTTCCGTTAATTACGATGTTTTGGTTCTCTGACCCTGTACCAATAACTTCAGTCATGCTTACTATTCTTTCACCATTGACTGATATTGCATAAGCACCATTTGCCTTCAATCCATTAATTACAGAAAGTAATGACGCTGGATCTACATAAGCTCCTTCAGCACTAGTGTCTAGAGAAATAATAGCTCCTGGTCCTCTTACATCTGTTAAACCTGCAAAAGTTGCCAATCTTTCAACTTCATTTTGATAGTAATTAAGTCTTGCATCATCACTAGAACCAATTTCTGCTAGCTCTTGGATATTCTCAGTTAATCCTGCATTCCTTCTAATCAACTCTTGGTTAGCAACTTGTAGCTGCGCTATTTCTTCTTGCAAAGCAACCTGGTCAGTTGATCCAAATAAATTAATACCTTCCATGAAGTTTAAATTCTTCATTTGCCAAGCTATCAATACACCTAATAATAAGCTAAGCATAAATAATAAAATGTTCGAAATTGTTTTTGCTCTACTACCCATTTATTCCACCTAACTTTTCAATTTGAATATTCATGTATTGCTCATCACTAAATCCAGGAAAACTCATATCTTCCACAAATTCAATACTTAACTGTAAACCTCGATCGTGCATAGATTGAATTATAGAATCTTCATTAAATGCATCTATCAAATCTTGAGCACCTATATCATCTATACCTACTTCAAAAACATATGGTGGCGAATGATATACCCTATTAACTAATACTGATGGTCCTGTACAAATTAATGGGCTCATTGCAGATAATCGTTCAGTATTTACATTGATGCTATCTACATACCATCGTTTGAAGAAATCGGCAATATATCTAATGTCACCATCATGGACAATCTCAGATGCTTGAGTTGTACTATCGTAGGCGATTCCAGCCTTATCTTCTAATACAATCCTAACTCCCTGTCCCTGGTAATCCATCATTCCTGCCATTCTAGATGTAAATCTATATTGGTCTAATAAGTCTTGAACTTCTGGAGAATCTTCTAATTCTAAATTTTGAAAAACAGCTGCTCTATTTTCATCATATGAGTTTTGTAAATTTGAATTTACTGCTGTTAAGTTCTCATACTCTAATCTTAATTCTGCAAGTAGTTCTTCTTGTTGTTCATACTCTACTCTGGGCAAAGCATCCCTATTGACCTGTGCTTGCAATCTAGCTCCTGCAGTTATTAAGATATATGCAATAAGTAAAATCACACTAACAACAGCTAAAATGCTATTTAATCTATCAGATTTACTGCTCTTAGATTTAGCTGTGATATCTGTAGAACTATTTTCATTTTTATCAAAAGAAATTCCAGCAGACTTAATAGCAATAGTTCTGAAAAAATTTCTAATCTTCTTGCTCATCTATCTCACCTAAATTCCATTCTTTATCCCATTGGACTCTATTACTTTCTTGATAATGTAATTCATCCAATTTATCCTTAAATTCTTGTGGAGCCTCGACCTCAAACTCCATCATTTCACCTGTAGTAGGATGAGTAAATTTAAGTTTTTTAGCATGTAAAAACTGTCCATTTCCATGCTTGTCTCTGTTAAATGCATATGTACTATCGCCGACAAGAGGATGTTTAATATACGTCATATGAACTCTAATTTGATGAGTTCTTCCTGTTATAATATTTAGCTCTATATATGTAGATTTTTCCAATGGAGAAAGTACTCTGAAATATGAAACAGCTGACTTCCCATCAGCTACTATAGCCATTCTCTGTCTATTTAAAGGGTCTCTTGCGATAGGTGCATTTATTTTAGCAGACTTTTCTTTAATCTCACCATGGACGATGGCTTCATAAATTTTTTCAACCTCATGATTTTGAAATTGTTTTTGTAGATTTGAGTAAGCTTCTTCAGTCTTACTACAAACTAATAGTCCACTAGTATCTTTATCTAATCTATGTACAATACCCTGTCTCTCAAGACCGTTGCTCTTAGATAATCTTCCATTCGTATGATGAAGTAGAGCATTTACTAAAGTTCCTGAAGGATTCCCTGCACCTGGATGAACTACCATTCCCTGCTCTTTATTTATAACGATAATATCTTCATCTTCATAGATAATATCTAATTTGATATCCTCAGGTTTTGGAATAAAATCTTTTTCTTCTGGTATATCAATTGTAACTTCTTCACCTTCTTGAGTTAAGTTACTTGCCTTAGTTTTACTACCATTTACTTTAACTAATCCTTCTTTAATCCATCTTGAGACCTCAGACCTAGAATATGAATCTAATTCATCTGTAATAGCCTTATCTACTCTTTGGCCAGATATTTCAAAAAAGAACTTCTTAATCATCTTCCTTATCAACCTTAATTTCAGTGTCTAATTCGCGAACTAATACTTGTTCAGCCTCTAGTTTGTCATTATATTTTACTAAGTATCTATCATAGAAGAATACGAAGTATATGAAGAATATTGCAGCTCCTACAGTAATACATGCATCTGCTATGTTAAATGTTGGGAAGTGCCAGTCTTGATAATAAAAATCTAAGAAATCTATTACCCCATCTAGCCTGACTCTATCAATTAGATTCCCTACACTACCTGCTAAAATCAAAGATATTGATAGTGGAAAAACTGCTGGCCATTTACTGAATCTAGCTAACATAACTGTAAATAATATAGATGCTAGTATTGATATGATAGTCAGTATACTGATTCCCCAGTCAACATTTGCGAGAAAACTAAATGCTGCACCTGAGTTAAATGCATATCTTAGTTGAAAAAGATTTTCTATAATCTCTATTCTTCCACCATTTATTAAAGTATCATTATTTACTACCCATAATTTTGTTAATTGATCTGCTGCGATCAGCGCTATTGAGATTAGTGAGAATATTAAAAATCTTATCCAGGATATTTTTGGTTCTACTAATAATCTATTTTTGCCTTTTATACTCTTCTTCATTTCACTTTTCCATATCTATTTTTGCTAAAGCTATTTTAACGCATAGCGTGTAGTTTGTCAGTTGTAAACACCAAACGTTAATAGATGGAAATTATGTAAAGTTAATGATTTATATTATCTCCAAGCTGATATAGATGAACTATCATATGGGGTGTTTCCTAGCTTATGTCTGTATAACCCCAATGCTCCAAATTTAGATCTTCCATAATGATCTCCAACACTATTGCCTAAGGGCTGAGCTATTGGTTCAACTATTGCAGTATGATTTCCGTTTCCATAATAAACTCTTTGACCTGCAGCTAACTGAGCATCGAGAGCAAACATTGCTAAATTTGTTAAAGGTGTTTTACGATAGCTCCCATCTCGCATATATGCACTTGGATCGTTCATAGTGTATATTTTAGATGGGTCTGCTTTATACCAAACATAGGAATGGCAATTATACTTATTTGTTGCAGGAGCTAAATATGTAACATTATAAATTTTAGCACCTTCCATACCTAGAGAAACTCGCTCGGGATATGTAAGTGTATCAGTCCAAATAAATACTTGAACTGAAGTTCCTTTAGGGGTTTTAATGTATTGGATGGGACTTTGTGACAAGTCAGGATACTCATCACTAATGTATGTCGATTTAGACACTTTAAGACGATTAATCGAATCTTCAAGGTTTGGATAAATATCCAATTCAGTCTTAAATATGCCATCCATGACGACTTGAGCAATAAGTTCTTGACCATAATCATTTTGATTACTTTCAGATCGAGAAGATTCATTATTTAGTTCATTATAATTTTCATAAACAATTTGAAGTTCTGATAACGTTAATCCTCTTCTTAGTATTTCTTGATAAGCAGAGCAATATTTGCTTAATTTTTCAAGAGGTTCAAGTAAATTTTCTGTGGGCCTATTAACATATGCAAGAATATCACTCAAGAATGGATATTTTATAAAAGCATCGTACAAACTACTGTCTGACATATTCTCTAAAACATATGATGGAATTTCTAAAGATTCTCTTTTCTCCTCAATAGTTAAACTAGGCCAAACTTCACTATTTTGATTAATTGGATACTCATATGAATGAATTGTATATACAAAACTTCTAGCAATAATTGACTTAGATGGTGCTAAAATACTAAAAGATAAAAGTAAGCTAACAAACAATATTTTTTCTACAGTGTTGAATTTCTTCATTCTTTACCCCTTCTACTATTCTCAAGTAAATCATAAATATATTTTAATTTTACATATGTAATTTAACATAAAATATGGTTAAATTATATATATAACTATCAATTCTGCCATTCAAATACATCAATTTACGATATTCAATTCTCTATATTTAAGCAATAAAAAAGGTTGGATATTTTCTATCCAACCTTACTTAATAATATACTTTTGTTATTTAGCTATACTCTCGTATCTTGTTTCTCTAATCATGTTAACTTTAACTTGTCCAGGGTACTTAAGCTCTTCTTCAATTCTTCTGCTTATTTCATATCCTGTTAGTCTTGTTTCCTCTTCACTCATCAGTTCTGGTATTACAATAACACGTATTTCTCTACCAGCTTGAATTGCATAACATTTTTCGACTCCCTCGAAGCTTGTTGCAATATCTTCAAGTGCTTGAATTCTCTTAATGTAATTCTCAACACTCTCTCTTCTTGCACCAGGTCTTGCTGCTGATAATGTATCTGCAGTAATAATTATTCCTGCATAAGGAGAAGTTCCATCTGTATCACCGTGGTGTGCTGCAATAGCATTTACGATAATTGGATCTTCATTATTTCTTTCTGCAATTTCAACACCTAACTCTACGTGGGTACCGTCATTTTCGAAGTCTAACGCTTTACCAATGTCATGGAATAAACCTGCACGTTTTGCAATATTTACATCTAAACCTAGCTCAGATGCTATATTACCTGCTAGCTCACTTACTTCTAAGCTATGTTGCAAGACATTTTGTCCATAACTTGTACGATAGTATAATCTACCTAATAAATTTATTTCTTCATTTGTAATTCCGACTAAGCCTGTTGATAATGCAGCCTTTTCACCTTGATCTCTCATGGTTTTTTCAACTTCCTTCTCGGCCTTCTCGACTGCAACCTCTATACTAGTTGGATGCACTCGTCCGTCTTTGACCAATCTTTCCATCGCAATAACTGCAATTTCGCGTCTAATTGGGTTAAAGCAAGATAGAATTACTGCCTCAGGCGTATCATCTATGATTACATCTACACCGGTTATGTTTTGGAATGACTTAATATTTCGTCCTTCTCTACCGATGATTCTACCCTTCATTTCGTCGTTAGGTAAATCAACTACACTAACTGTATTATCTGAAACGTAGTCTGATGCATATCTTTGCATTGATGTTATTACTACATCTTCTGCATATCTATCAGCCTTATTATTCATCTCATCTTCTAAGTGTGAATATAACACTGCTAAATCACGCCTATAAACATTCTCAGCTGAACTCATTAAATTTTCTCTAGCTTGATCTACAGTTAAACCTGCAATTTCTTCAAGCTTAGATAATTGTTCACCTTCGAGTTTATCTACCTCTTCACGTTTGTTTTGAATTCTAACTTCCTCAGCCGCAAGTTCTCTTTCTTGTTTTGCAAGATTTCTAGAACGATTGTCTAATTCATTTTCCTTCTGTTCAACGCGATTTCTCTCTTTATCCAAGGAGCTTTGTCTGCTTCTCGCATCTCTTTCAATACTTTGCTTAGATTTGTTAATCTCTTCTTTAGCCTGCAGTAGCAGTTCTCTTTTGCGACTTTCGCCGTTTTTCTCTGCTTTAGCCAATAGTGCCTTTGCTTCTTCTTTAGCTTTTGCACTATCATTTTCAATTTCTGTCTTCTTCTTGCTGAATCCTAAGTTATAGTAAATCAGTAAGGCAATGACACCCACTGCAAGGCCGATCACCAAACCTAATAGTAATGATACAAAATCAAAATCCATTGGTAATCACCTCCATATATTCAATTTTCAAAGTACTATTAATAAATATTTCGTATTTAAAAGTTAACGGAATTTCTTCCTAGTAAAAATACTTCTTATCATTTTATTAAAATTTCATAATAATATCAAGTACGAGTAGATGATATATGTATAAATATAATATTTTTCGGCTATGGAAAACTCTCTAACGACGTGTGGATTGCACATTAGCTTCAGTTTCAATATTTATTAAATTTCTTATCTTTTCACTATTAATTTTTTGATAGTCAGCTGCTTGTAGTTTATTGATTAACTTATCGAGGTCATTATACAAATTAGCCTTTAAAAATAGGTTTTCCTCAGTCAGTGGGTGCGTGAATTCTAGTATATATGCATGCAAGAACTGTCTCTTTAGCTCCCTGTTTAAGGCCAAAGCCTCAAAATCCCTCTGCATCGAAGGGTCTGTAAAGTTTCTATCTTCATCCTTTAGATAGTAACCAGTTTTACCCTCTCTAATTTCAGTTATAGACCTTACTGTTTGTTCCCAACCATAATAGTTATCACCAACTAATGGGTGGTTTATATAGCGACTATGGACTCTAATTTGATGTGTTCTACCTGTTGCTAGCTTGAAGGCTACAAGACTGGCTTTAAACTTTGGCCAATAGGCTAGGCGTTCAAAATAAGTCTGAGAGCTTTGGCCATCTTCTCTAACTTTACGAAAGATAATTGTATGCTCTTCTCTACCAATAGGTTCATCAATTAAGCCAGACTCTGGAAATTCACCATGGACAAGTGCTAAATAAATTTTATTAACTGGAGTTTTACTGAATCTATCATGGGCATGAGAATTTTTAGTAAGTACCATGAGACCAGATGTATCTGTATCTAAACGGTTAGCGGCATGTAGAATTTTCTCATCCATAATTGTATTTATTCCAATATCACTCTTGTGTTTTGGATGACTGGAAATAAATGGTGGTTTATTAATTACTAAATACCATTCATCTTCGAATATAATTTCAATATTATGGGGATTAGAAGCATTACCAATCAGCTCATCATCCTCTTCCACATTGACTTCAATTAGATCACCGGCTGCAAGCAAATCTTTATTAAGAGCAAAATTACCATTTACTGTTAAGCCTCTTTGGTGTCTAATTTTCTTGGTAAATTTGCGTGACATATTGAGTCTGTTTCGCAAAACAAACTCTGCAGATTTTTTATGATCTTTTTCATCGACTATATGCTTAAAATACATTAATTAGGATTTCTATTTTACATTTAATAATTGCTTAGCTAATGCTTGTGAGTTTTCATCGTTTCTATCGCCACTAAGCAATCTTGATATCTCAAATACGCGCTCATCAGTTTCTAGAGGTTTAATATGGGTCCAGGTTCTCTTAGCATCATTATCCTTATATATAAAGAATTGTTTGTCTGCAGATGCTGCAATTTGAGCTTGATGGGTTACACAAACTACTTGGTGTGACTGAGCTAATTTATTTAACTTCTCAGCAACTATAGCAGTTGTTTGTCCACTTATACCAGTATCAATTTCGTCAAATATTAGAAGTTGTAGGTCATCAGCTTGAGCCAAAATAACTTTAATTGCTAGCATGATTCTAGATGCTTCACCGCCTGAAGCAGTCTTAGAAAGTGGTTTTAAATCTTCTCCTAAGTTTGCAGCTAACATAAATTCAGCATTTTCAAGACCATAAGATTTCGCTTCTTCTAAAGAAAATTCATTAAACTCAACTTCAAATACAGCATTCTCCATGCCTAAGTCAGATAATTCAGCTTCAATACCAGTTTTCATCTCAACAGCTGCTTGTTTTCTAGCTTCTCTTAGAGCTAAACCACGCTCTAGTAAAATTTTACTGACTTGCTCTTTTCTTGCTAGAAGTTTTTCGATATTTTCTTCTGCCGCAATTAGCTCATCTCTTTTATTTTTAACTCTCTCATAGTAGTTCCAAACACCAGCTATATCTGTATTGTGTTTTCTAGTTAGTCTTGTGATTTTATCTAATCTCGCACTAACAGCCTCTAAGCTATTTGAGTCATCATCTATATTTAGTAAAAAATCTCTCATTCTGGATTTAATGCTTGTAATTAAATCTACGGTATTTTCTAAGTCAGAATATAGATCTTTAAAATCAGAATTAATATCTGCTAGGTCACTTATATTAGACAATATAGTGTCCATAGAATTTTGAGCACCATCGAACTCATCATCACCTTCTAGTAAGTAAATACTAGAATTTAAATATCTTCTAATTTTTTCAGTGTTTTGTAGAAGGGATCTTTTTTCACGCAATTTATCATCTTCACCTACTTTAGGTGAAATTTCATCAATTTCATTAATCTGATAATCTAATCTTTCTAAGACCATTCTTCTTTCTTCAGGGTCGGCTAAAATCTCTTTCTCTCTACGATTTATTTCGTTGAGAGCCAAATAAGATTTCTTATATTCCTGAAGTTTAGTATATATAGATTTATCTGCAAACTTATCTAATATTGATAAATGTTTATCTTTATCGAAGATTTGCTGTCTATCATTTTGACCATGAATATCTGCTAATGCCTCTCCTACAGATTTTAGGAAAGTTAATGAAACCATATTGCCATTTATTCTACATGTATTTCTACCATTAGATTTAATCTCACGAGCTAAGATAATTTCGTCTTCATCTTCATCAAGGAAGCTTAAGACTTCTTCATTATCTGCAAACTCTTTACGAATATTGGAAAATACAGCTTGAACTGTAGCCTTATCAGCTCCAGTTCTAATGAGGTTTTTGGAAACTTGCTTACCAGTGATTGCAGAAATTGCACCTAGCAATAAAGATTTACCTGCACCAGTTTCACCAGTAATGCAGTTAAATCCTGATTCCAATTCTAAATAAGCTTGCTCGATAAGAGCAAACTGAGTAATTTCTAAACTTTCTAACATATATTCCTATTAGCTAACTTGAGCGAACTGCATTAATTCTCTTTCGGTATATTCAGGATTAACGCCTCTTGCTACTGCAACAAATACTGTATCATCTCCAGCTATTGAACCCGCTACTTGGCGCATATTCATGGCATCTACTGCAGATGCACATGCAGGAGCCATTCCTGGTAAAGTTTTAAGGATAATGAGACTATCGGTAGAGGTGCTACTTAGCACTGCTTCAGCAAAAACTTTTAGCAAACGATCAGTGTCTGGATCTTGCACACTCTTCATTGCAACAAATTTTTGACCACCATTGCTAGTATTCGCCTTAACAATATTTAGCTCTTTAACATCTCTCGAAACTGTCGCTTGAGTTACAGTCAATTCTTGTTCTAGAAGCTTCTGAACCAATTCTTCTTGCGTGGAAATTTCTTCTTTATTTATAATATCTAGAATAATTCCATGACGCTCTTTCTTACTTACTTTCATACTAATTACTCCCCCTAGCATTTAGTTTTTCAGGTAATGTTGAGAAAAATCTCTGTTGTTCAAGATACGCTATCTGTAAATTATCAGATGCCTTTCTAATTTTAATTTTATCGCTACTACTTATCTGTACTCCTTCTCTCCCATCTACACTTAATTTAGGTTCATATGGATAATTATCGCGAATTGAGACCTCTACTACATCTTCGCTATTAATTACATATGTTCTATTTGTAAGTGAATGTGGTGAAATAGGAGTTACAAGCATTAGTTCAATACTTGGATCTACTATGGGTCCTCCCGATGATAATGCATATCCAGTTGAACCACTTGGTGCTGCGACGATTAGTCCGTCACTTAAAATTGTTTGTATATAATTTGAATTTATACTTAATTCGCATGGAATAATTCTGCTAATATCTCCCCTGTATAACACAGCATCATTTAATGCGAAATCTTTGTATTTATCCTTGCCATTTTCATCGAATACGGCAACTTCTAACATCATGCGATGTTTAATTTTATAATCGCCCTCGGCTAATCTTCTAAGAGATGATTCAAGCTCTGAAGCATTTATCTCAGTGAAGAAACCTAATGAACCTTTATTTATACCAATAATTGGAATTCTATGTTTATATATTTCATTACAGGTATAAAGAAATGTACCATCTCCACCTATTGATATTGCAAGATCAACATCAGCCCAAGATTCTGGGTTAGCTTGCTGGCTACGCACATTGTGCTCAGTTCTTGTGTCAGGGTAGACAGTTTCGACTCCTAACGATTCTAAAATCTCGCCAGTTAATTTAGTTATTTCGAAATTTTTATCCTTGTAGCTATCACTAACTATTCCGATTTTCACTATATGCCTCCCCTTCAGCAATGAGTTACAAATTTCATATTACCTAAATTGTTAATCAATGTATATTATACAATCAATTTCTATTAAATTCTAATTAAATTTTTATAATATTTGTGGAAATTTACGAATAACCCTTTTTACTCAAAATCTACTTCTTCACCATTGTCTAATAATTCCTTAACTTCTTGCTCAGCCTCAGACAATTGCTTCCTACTAGATTGAATTAAGCTAGTTCCTCTCCTAAATAATTCCATGCTCTTATCAAGGGCAATATCGCTTCTTTGTAAATCTTGAACAATTTTGTCCAATTCTTTTAGAGCATCTTCGAAGCTAATTTCAGTTTCTTGATTCTCAACTTCTTCAGTAGCAACATTTTCATCTACAACATTTTCAAGTATCTCATCTTTTTCCATTGCACTCTCCCTTTCGTTTAGAACTACTTTCTCTTCAATGACAGGACTTGTCTCATCGATAATGTTATTTACAGTTTCGCCAGTCAAATCACTGTCAACTTCCTGAACTACATCATTACTCTCTTCTTCACTATCCTCATTTATCCCCAGGATACTATCGAAGAAAGAAATTTGTTCTTCAAACTCACTCTCGCTACTCTTATTATTTTCCATGGTCATTATCCTAGTTCTTTTCCTTCTTAATAACTCCAACTGTTAAACTACCATCTTGCATATATAGATTTAATTTATCATCTACATCAATATCGTCTACAGATATAATTGGTAATTCTTCGCCTTCTCCAGTAACCATCGCATATCCTCTAGACAATACTTTAAGCGGGCTTAATGCATCTAAACTAGCAGTGTTATAAGCTAAATTTCTTGATAAAACAGCAAGTTTTCCTTCAATCACTTGTGCAATCTTGTTAGATATATAATCAACAGCTTGTGATCTTCTTTCAATAGCTTCATAGGGATTTTGCAGATAATTATTATTAGCGATAATGCTTAATCTATGTCTATTAAAACTTAGCTTATTAGCAATCTCTTGTTTCAGCTGCAAGCTTAAATTAGATAGTTTCATATCCTGCATATTCACTTTATTTCCAAGATATCGTCTTAATTGAGAATTTCTTTGGTTTAAGAAATTTATTATGTCATCTTGATTGGGCAAAGCCAACTCCGCTGCTGCCGATGGTGTTGGTGCTCTTAAGTCCGCCACAAAATCACAAATTGTGGTGTCACTCTCATGTCCAACAGCAGAGATTATTGGTTTTTCCGATGCAAATACAGCTCTAGCAACATTCTCCTCATTGAATGACCATAAGTCTTCCAATGAGCCACCACCTCTACCAACAATGATTAGATCAACTTCAGGGACTTGGTTTAATTGATGAATAGACTTAACTATACTTTCGCTAGAACCTGGTCCTTGAACGCTACAAGGGCTTAAAAGAATCTTAGTACCAGGAAATCTTCTCTTGCTGACATTGATAATATCTCTAATAACAGCTCCAGATTTAGAAGTTGCAACTCCAATTACTTTTGGCATTTTAGGGATTGGTTTCTTATGCTCTTGATTATATAAACCTTCATCTTTAAGCTTCTTATTTAATTTTTCAAATAAGGCATATAGATTACCCTTACCTTGAGGTTCTATATTAAGAGCTTGTATTTGAAAGCTCCCACCTCTTTCATAAAGAGTAGCATTAGCAATTATTATTACTGCATCACCATTTTTTGGAATGAATCCAAGCTTATTAAACTGGCTCTTATACATAATGCCTGAAACTTTAGCATTCTCATCTTTTAAACTAAAATAAAAATGACCACTTCTATAGACATTAACATCAGATAACTCACCAGCTATTCTTACAGCTTGTAAATTTGAATTAGCTTTCAATAATCTAGAAACATAATTATTTAATTGAGATACCGTGATACTTCTAGTTTCTTCTTGCATTAATCTTCCTTATTTAAACTAACTTTTCCTAAGATAGCATTAATGTATGAGTATGAATCCTCTTCAACATATTTATGAGAGAGCTCAATTACTTCATTAATTGCTACAGAGTCAGGAACAGATTCATCTTTTAAAATCTCATAAGTTCCTATTCTCAATAAGACTCTTTCTAATATTGGGAGTCTTGCTACTGTCCAATTCTTTAAGTATTTATCATAGGACTGATCTAGTTCATCCTTATGATTCCAGACACCTAAAACGAGATTTCTCAAATAAGTGACATCCTTTTTAGTTAGCTCTACAATGATACCGTCCTCGAGGTCTGCTTTGTACAAATCATTAGACTGCTTAATGGCTAAGAACTCTTCAGTAACTTCTTCCCCATCTTCAATGCTGGCATAGCTAGCAACAGTCATCCTTATACCATCTTCACTAGAATAAGTTCTATCTTCAAGGAACTTATCTAGCTGACTTACAATATCTTTATCTTGGCTCTCAAGCTGGTATAAAACCTGCATAGCCTTCTCTCTTGCATCTATACGACTCACTTCTTAACCTCTACTATCTAAATCTTCCAGGTGGGAACAATCTATTTAATAAATCCTTAAAGTTCTCAGAACTTCTAAAGATTCTTGCTCCAAAAACATAACCGACTACTGCACAAAATATTATGAACAAAGTCTTCCAAAAACCAAAAATAACCAACATTAGTCCAAGGACGAGTCCAAAGACACCACCAACTATGCCGGCATTCTTCCCGTGTAGAAATTCAAAAATAGGTTCAAATAAATTTCTCATAATTTTATCGTTCTACGACTGCTCCTATAAGTTCTACTCTCTTAACGTTAATAACAACTTCAGCAACGCTAAATCCGGTATATTTCTCTACATCCTTCTTCACACGCTCTTGTATTCTACGCATCTGCTGAGGGATTTCTACGTCTGAGTATAAAACAACATCTAGCTCAATTCTTATATCTTGATTATCTGTATTAAATACACTTGCTTTTGCTGTTTTAATTCCAGCCTGCGCTGTTCTTGCTGCATTAAGAGCTACATTCTCAATAGCTGTTGCACCAATCTTTATATCACCAATTTCATTAGTTGCAGTTTTCCTCGCTTTAAATCTACCACCTAATATTGCATAGAAGAAGATAAAGAGAGCTGATGCGAGTAGTAATAATAGTAAGATAAATATTAATGACTTCTGCCAAAAATTTGATGCATTAATAAATGCTTGAATTGATGCACCTAGGGCGCTTGGACGCCATAAATAAACTAGTGCAAAAATTAAAATAAATACATTCAATAAGGATAAAGCTCCTAAAAACCAACGCCATAATTTTCTATCCATGCATATCTCCTTCTTGTCTTATAACATCCTTAACAAAAACATTAACAGCATTCACTTCTAAGCCTGTAAATTTTTCTACATCCGTCTTCACATTGGATTGTATTTCCCAAGCAATTTCAGGAATATTAAAACCAAAATATAATATTGGGTAAACAGTAATTTCTACTAACTCTTGCTTGTCAGGACTAAAAATTACTTCTACTCCAGCACCTTCATGCTCAACACCAAAAGCTTCTTTAAAACTAGCGACAGCACTTTTTTCTAAAGCAGCTACCCCATTTACATTTAAGCTTGCTTCAGCGGCATACTGTGCTATAAACCCTTGGGTCATTGAGCTTTGGCCACGGTTTTTGTTATCTTGATTTTGCATACAACTCCATACAATCTAAATTATTTCATATTGCTATTAAAATTAAAGCGAAACTTTACAGTCTCGCTCCAAGTTTATTATTTTACTATATTAATTAATTAGCACGCTCCATATAGTCGCCGCTTCTAGTATCTACTTTAACCTTGTCCCCAACATTTACGAAGATAGGAACTCTAATTGAAGCTCCTGTTTCTAATGTAGCATTCTTAGTTGCACTTGTTGCTGTATCTCCCCTTACACCAGGTTCTGATTCAGTAATCTCTAAAACAACGAAGTTAGGTAAAGTAACACTAATGATTTTACCTTCAGCACTTGTGATAGTACATTCCATACCTTCTTTAAGGAATTTAATTTGATCACCTAATGTTGCTGGCTCAATTGGCATTTGTTCAAATGTTTGATTGTCCATGTAATAGTAAAAACTACCATCTTCATAAATATAGTTCATATTTCTATGCTCTAATGTTACTGGTTCATACTTAGCATTTGGGTTGAAAGTATTTTCAATAATTGAACCTGTATCTAGGTTTCTATATTTAACTCTTACAAAAGCTGGCCCCTTACCTGGTTTTACATGTTGAAAGTCAAGAACTTGGCAGATAGCACCGTCTAGTTTAAATGTTGTTCCTTTTTTGAAATCTCCTGCAGATATCATAATTATCCTCATTTCATAGCTAATTTTTAATTACTTATTTATTTTACAAGCATAAACCTTCCTTGACAAGAAAGAGTTTAACGCTAGTTTAATATATTATCATAATGTCGTCTTTTGCCTGTAAATAGTTTTACTACATTTTCTAAAAATCGTTTTAGCTTAATATAGTATGGTTCATCTCTACTGAGTGGATCTACTAGAATTGTTTTAACTCCAAAGTTCTTACCTGCCCATACATCTGTAAAGAGTTGATCTCCACAAAATACAAATTTATCTTTTGGAGTAGTACTTAATTTCTCTATTTCTAAGAAAGCATCAATACCGGGTTTTCTAGCATCTGCCATAAACTTTACATCTAAAGTTTCTTGGATTTTTGCACCACGTTCTTTCTTAGCATTGGAGATTAAATAAACTTCAAATCCTGCATCTTGCCAACGAGTAATCATATCATGTACATAGTTATTTGCGGATTTCTCACCATGATTATTCAAGGTATTATCAAAATCAAAGATTACTAGTTTAAATCCAGCTTCCTTGTACTTATCTGTTGGTATTTCTTCAACAGATGGATAATAGGCATCAGCAATAAATCTTCTAAACACTTTCATTCTCTTCCAAATATCTAACAATACTATCAACTGCAATAGTTAAATCATTTAAGCTCATAGATGCTTGTGTTGATCTATTTAAGACTTGCTTGTGCTCGAATGGCACATGAATAAATCCACCCTTTACACTTAAATCATTCTTTTCAATTAAATACATCAATGTATAAAAGAGATTATTACAGACATATGTTCCAGCACTGTTTGATATATAAGCTGGGATATCTGCTGAATGTAGCTGTTCTTCTAATTCTTTAATAGGAAGAGTTGAGAAATATGCATTCTTACCATCTGGATAAATAGTTTCATCCTTAGGTATATAACCTGAGTTATCTGCAGATTTTGCATCATTAATATTTATAGCAACTCTTTCAATAGATATAGCATTTCTACCACCCGCTTGACCAAAGAGTAGTACTAAATCTGGTTTAATTTCTAATAGTTTTTCTTCTAATACATTTCTTGATTTTTCAAACTCAGTTGGTACTTCAAGTAAATGAATTTCTGAATCATAGTTGCTTAAATCTAATTTTTCTAGCATTCTCCAGGAAGGATTAATATCCTCCCCACCAAATGCATTAAATCCTGTAATTAATAATTTCATCATTTCCCTCTCTTATTGATTTAGATCGAGTAAGTTAACTTGCTTAGCTAGTAGACCTTCATCTTTTAGATATCTTCCAGACTGTGGAAGAGTTTTGATTCTATAATAATCAACATCTTGAATTGGTAAATTATTTAGAGGCTTGAAGACAACAGTTGAAGATCCTTTTCTTATGGTTTGAACTTTATCACCTAGATTTGATCTATTGTTTACTGTTTCAATAGCAGTAGCTTCAACAATAACCATCTGCTCTTTTTCATTAATTAAGACAAACTCATTCTCATCATCTTCTAGCAGAGTTAATTCTAAGTCTTCTCTCTCATATTCAGAGTCTTCTTCTGTTTTACCTGGTTTCATGTAGACACCCCCAACTGGTGGAGTCTTAGAGTTAAAGGCATTAACTTGTTTCCTACGTCTGCTCTTAGTTTCATAATCACTAAGATTGATTCTAGATACTCTACCACTTTCAGATGCAATATAGACTTGACCTGCATAAGAGTCTCTATCGCCTGAATATAGAAGGACAAAGAAGATATTTTCATCTTCATCAAGCTCTAGCACACTTGGTAAATAATGGCCCCAATCAGATGGTCTATTATCTTCAAAATCATTCATCTCTATTCTATAAAGATTACCTGAAGTGCTGAAACAGAATAGTAAATCAGTGTTTTGTCCTTGCTCTACTTGAACTATATAGTCATTAGCCTTGGTCTTAAGTTCTCCTGCACTTCTTAGGGATGTAAGTGCGAGTTTCTTTAAGTAACCATCTTTAGTCAAGAATACTTTGAGATTGTAATCATCTATAATCTCAGTCTCGCTGAATTCTTCAATCTCATCTTCAGCTATTAATGTAGTTTTTCTTTCTTGACCATATTTTTTAATAATATTGTTTAGGTCTTCAATAATTACTTTATCAATTAACTTAGCACTAGATAAAACTTTCTCTAATGCAGTTATTTCTTTATCTAGATTTTCAATTTCAGCAGTACGTTTTAAAATATACTCTCTGTTAAGATTTCTTAATTTAATTTCAGCAACATAATTTGCTTGAATATCATCAATGCCAAAACCTTCGCATAAGTTAGGGATAACATCTGCTTCCTTTTCAGTATTTCTGATAATTGCAATTGCCTTATCAATATCTAGAAGAATAGCTTCAAGACCTCTTAATAGATGTCGTCTATCAGATTTCTGAGCTAGCTCATGTTGCTTAGCACGTCTAACAGTTTGTCTTCTAAATACTAGCCATTCAGCAATTATGTTTTTAACACCTAAAGTTCTTGGATGACCATTAACTAAGATATTGAAGTTACATGAAAATGAGCTCTCTAGTGGTGTAGATTTAAATAGCTTTTGTATCAACAAATCATAATCAGTATTTCTCTTACAATCAATTGTTATCTTTAGACCTTTTAAATCTGTCTCATCTCTGACATCATTTACTTCTTTTAAGTCACCAGATTTAACTTTGTCCACGATTGAGTCAATAATTGCTTCAACAGTTGTACTGTATGGAATCTCATAAATCTCTACAAGACTATTTTTCTTATCAATTTTGTATTTACCGCGAATCTTGAAGCTTCCTCTACCAGTTTCGTAGATATCACGCATTTTATCTAAGTCATAAATAATTTGACCACCACCTGGGAAATCAGGAGCTACCATGTGATCCAAGACATCAATAGTTGGATCTTTAATATAAGCAACCGTTGCTTCACAAACTTCAGATAAGTTAAAAGAACAAATATTAGATGCCATACCAACAGCAATACCTTGGTTAGCATTAACTAAAACTGATGGGAAACTCACAGGTAGTAATAATGGTTCATCCACTGTTCCATCATAGTTTGGGATAAAATCTACTACATCATTATCGATACCATTAAATAGCTCATTAGAGAAATCATCTAGCTTAGCCTCAGTATATCTAGGAGCTGCATATTGCATATCTCTTGAATATTGCTTACCCATATTACCTTTTGAGTCGATATATGGATGTAGTAAGGATGCATTACCTCTGGTCAACCTAACCATTGTTTCATAAATAGTTTGATCACCATGAGGGTTTAACTTCATAGTCTGCCCTACAATGTTTGCAGATTTAGTTCTATTACCCTTTAACAGACCCATCTTGTACATTGTATAAAGTAATTTCCTATGAGCTGGCTTAAATCCATCAATCTCAGGAATAGCTCTTGAAACAATAACACTCATTGCATAAGGCATATAGTTAGTCTCAAGTGTATGTGATATTGCTTGCTCTTCAATTACTATTTCTTTAGGAATTACAAATTCATTATCATTCTTTTTTGCCATCTTCTACCCCTAGTTCAAATCAAGTTGGTCTATGTATAAGTGACCATTATCAGCGATGTGATCTTTACGACCAGCTAAGTTATCACCTAGCAATAAATCAAATTTATTCTTCATTATAGTATCGCTCTCAGATTGTACTTGAATTAATCTTCTTGTCTCTGGATTCATAGTAGTTTCCCACATCATCTCTGGCTCATTTTCACCAAGACCCTTTGATCTTTGGAGATGTAAATTACTACTTCCATGTTCTTTAATTATTTCATTTTTCTCATTCTCATCGAAGGCAAATAGAGTTTTTTCTTCTCTACCTTTTCTATATGTCATCTCATATAATGGAGATTCAGCAATATAAATCTTACCTTCATTTAAAAGTGTTGGAGTTAGCCTATAAAACATTGCAAGTAGCAGAGTTCTAATCTGGAATCCATCTACGTCAGCATCAGTACAGATGATTATTTTGCTCCATCTAAGAGCATCTAAATCAAATGTAGACAACTTATCGTTTTTAATACCTGGTAGCTCTACTCCTGTACCAATAACCTTCATTAAATCTAATATAATGTCACTTTTTAAGATTTGATTAATATCCGCTTTAAGACAGTTTAAAATTTTACCTCGTATAGGAATAACTGCTTGGAATTCAGAGTCACGACCCATTTTAACTGAGCCTAGCGCTGAGTTACCCTCAACTATATAAATTTCTCTCTTAGTAATATCCTTAGATCTACAATCGACAAAATTCTTAACTCTATTATTAATATCAATTTTACCCATGAGGTTTTTCTTGACATTTAATCTTTGTTTTTCAGCACTCTCACGACTACGTTTATTAATAAGAATCTGCTCAATAACTTTATTAGCGTCATCTTTATTCTCGATAGACCAAACTTCTAATCTTTCTCTAATTAAATCAGTGATGTATCTTTGAATATATTTATTATTAATAGCCTTCTTAGTCTGGTTCTCGTAGCTAGTTTGAGTAGATAATGAATTTACAACACATATAAGTGAGTCTTGTACATCAGGCCAGGTTATATGAGTCTCATTACTCTTGTACTTGCCCTCTGCCTTTATTATCTTGTCCAAAGCATTCGTAAACCCTAATCTAACAGCTCTTTCTGGAGAACCACCATACTCTAGATAAGATGAGTTATGGTAGTACTCTTGAGTTGCAAACTCTCTGTTGAAACTAAAAGCAAGTTCTACCTTTACTTTATACTCAGGTCTATCCTTAGTATCTCTACCTTTAGATTCACCACGCCAAATAATAGGAGCATTAATTTGAGTCTCACCACTAAGCTCTTTAACGAAACCTAAAATTCCATCTGGATAGGTGTACTCTACTTCTGTCTCTGTAATTTCATCTTTAAATTTAAAAGTAACACCAGCATTTACGATAGCTTGTCTCTTCAAGATATTTTCAAAATACTCTAGTGGTATATCTACGTCAGTAAATACCTTGTTGTCTGGTTTGAATCTTTGCTTAGTACCTGTAGTTTTTGTTCTTACTTTTTTCTTGCTTAAACCACCAATATTTTTACCTTCTTCAAAATGTAAATTATATTGATAGCCATCTCTAATTACTTCAACATCGAAAAACTCAGATGCATATTGAGTAGCACATGCACCTAAACCATTTAGACCAAGTGAATATTCATAGTTTTCACCATCTAAAGTATTGTACTTACCACCAGCATATAGTTCTAAGTAAACAAGCTCCCAGTTATATCTATTTTCTACATTGTTATAATCTAAAGGAATACCCCTTCCCTCATCTATAACCTCTATACTGTGATCTTTATATCTATTTATTTGTATTAATTTCCCGTAGCCTTCTCTTGCCTCATCAATAGAGTTAGATAGTATTTCAAAAAATGCATGTTGGGCACCAACGATATCATCAGAGCCAAAAATAACAGCTGGACGCAGCCTGACTCTCTCTTCATCTTTTAATTGGGTAATACTGTCGTTGTCATATAAATTACGATTATTTGTTTTTGCCATTTATACCTCTCAAACATTTGTTCTTTTCCACTAAATTCGATTATAGCACAGAGAAAGAATAAGTTAAAAATCAAGTGCTAGTAGTCGCTATATAACAATTGAGAATCTCGATTATAAGACTCTCAATTTACTTCATTTTCTGTTATTAAATATCTACTCATCCTCTGGCTCAAAATTCGCTGATTCAATAAAATCAGCATTTTCATCTTCTCTTTCAAAAGCAATATCTGCTTCATAATTCAAATAAGGTAAGATACTGCCATCAATTTCTAATATCGTTTTTATATCGTATATAGCAACATTATCTGGATTATTTACATACTCATCGTCTTCATCGCCACAAAAGAATCTCCAACCACTATCTTGTGAATTATCGACTTCTTCATGATACATATATCTAACTTTACGCTTATTATCTACTAGCATTTTTGTTGCTAAAACAAATCCAAAATTCTCCATTATTACTCCTATGAAAGTCCTGATATCTCACCATCTTCAGATATTTTCATCCTATAAGCTGCTGGAGTCTTAGGTAAGCCTGGCATTGTCATGATGGACCCTGCATAAATTACTATAAAACCAGCTCCTTGTTTTGCTTCAACGTCCCTTACAGTTAGTTTAAAATCTCTAGGTGCTCCTAATTTACTAGGATCATCTGAGAATGAATATTGTGTCTTAGCGATGCATATTGGCATAGTTCCAAGACCTGCTTCTTGATAAGCATTTAACTTGTCTGAAGCTTCCTGTGATAGTTCCACTCCATCTGCTCTATATATTTCTCTTGCTACCTTCTCAATTTTTTCTACGAGTGGTAAATCAGCATCGTAGATAAATTTGAAATCACTAGTCTTCTCACATGCTTCAACTACTTTTTCCGCTAATTCAATTCCACCATCTGATCCTTTGGCAAATACTTTAGATACAACATAATCTAATCCTAGTTCTTGGAATTTTCTTTCTAAGAATTCAATTTCCGTTTCTGTATCGCTATGCACATGGTTAATAGCTAGTACCAGTGGAAGTCCATATTTTTGCATATTCTCAATGTGTTGTTTTAAGTTGACATAACCTGCTTCTAGAGCTTCTAGGTTTTCTTCGGATAGCTGCTTAACGCTTTGGCCACCGTTGTATTTTAAAGCTCTAATAGTAGCAACTAGAACTACAGCATCTGGTTTTAGGTCTGCTTCACGACAAACTATATCGAAGAATTTTTCAGCACCTAAATCGGAACCAAATCCCGCTTCAGTAATTACATAGTCACTCAATTTCATCGCAGTTTTAGTCGCAAGAACTGAGTTACAGCCATGAGCAATATTTGCAAATGGACCACCATGGATAATTGCTGGAGTGTTGTCTACTGTTTGGACTAAATTAGGCTTAAGAGCTTCTTTAAGTAAAATTACTAGAGCATCGGTAGCCTGTAAGTCTTCCACTGTAATAACTTTACCATCATAGGTGTATGCGAGAATCATTTTGGATAAACGTCCTTTAAGGTCTTCATAGCTCTCTGCCAAACAAATAATTGCCATGATTTCAGAAGTAACTGTGATATCAAATTTGGACTCTCTTTTAACTCCATCTGAGCCATCACCTTGACCTATAACAATATTTCTAAGAGCTCTATCATTCATATCTAAAACTCTATCCCAAACAACTCTTTTTGGGTCAATATTTAATGAATTCCCATGATGCAGATGGTTATCTAATAGTGCAGCGATAAGGTTGTGTGCAGTAGTTATAGCGTGGATATCACCTGTAAAATGCAGGTTAATCTCATCCATAGGTAGAACTTGAGCATAACCACCACCAGCAGCACCACCCTTCATGCCGAATACTGGCCCTAATGAAGGCTCTCTTAATGTACTTATACTTTTCTTCCCTATTTTGTTCAAAGCCATAGACAAGCCAATATTAGTAGTTGTCTTACCCTCACCAGCAGGTGTTGGATTAATTGCAGTTACAAGGACTAACTTAGCATCTTTATCATTTTGTTTCTTCTCTAAAATATCAAGATTTAACTTCGCTTTATTTTTCCCGTAAGATTCATAATCATCAGTGCTTAACTCAAGATTTTCAGCTATATCCTGGATATGTTTTAATTCAATACTATTAGCTATTTCAATATCTGTTTTCATGCTCAATTCTCCAATACAAAAAACTTGCTTATTAAATTCATAGTATAGAACAATATAAAATTATTTAGGGAATTTTTAGTTTTAATTTCGGGCAAATGAAAAGGGCCACTAACATGGGTGACAGTGACCCTGAACAAAGAGGAAAATAAGAAAGAGGATAGCTCATATCAATATTTATATTTGCTATATGTATATTAAACTATAGAATAGTGTTTCTACGATTAAGCAAATGTGAAGAATTGTGAAGAATTAAAAATATATTTATATTGCAGAGAAATTTGGAATTTTAATTATTTTACGCTTTGTTTGACAATGAAAAAACCAACTCTTTAATAAGAATTGGTTCATGTTTTGAATTAAATTTTAGAAATTACTGAGAAACTTTATCTCCAATAGATCCATCTTCAATAGCTTGCATTAGAGCTAAGAATTGTTCTTTTGGTTGTGCTCCAGAAATTGCATATTTGTTATCAAATACAAAGAATGGAACTCCTTGTACTCCTACTTGTTGAGCAATAAGGATATCTTGAATCACCTCTTGTTGATTCATAGTTTCATCATCTAAGATATTTTTAACAGTTAGACGTGGTAGTCCTACTTCTACACTCAAATCGATTAGAGTCTCATGGTCACTGATAACTTTACCTTCTTCAAATACTGCCTTATACAATCTTGAGAAGAATTCTTTACCCTTATCGTTTTGTTTTGCGAATTGGAAAACTCTATGAGCATCCATTGTGTTTGCTAGTTTCATATTGTCTACATCGTATTCCAAACCAGCTGAATGTGCGACATGAAGCATAGATTGTTTAGCACCTTCTAATTGCTCATCACTCATACCCTTGGAGTTTCTTAATGAATCCAAATATTTTTCGCCTTCGATATATTCAGCTTCAGGATCTAGTAGGAAACTAAGATATTCGATATTTACTTCGACTTCCTTAGTTTCATTAAATTCTTCAATTGCTGCATATAGGTTTTCTGTACCTGCATAGCAGAATGGACATACGAAATCTGACCAAATGGTAACTTGCATTATTTTTTTACCTCTTCTTTTAAATTGGCTAAATCAACTAGCTCAAAAATTCCCTTTGTACTTTTATTTTCTGTGGTACCAGAAACTGGACCACAAACACCTGTTTTAATATCACAGGTAAAATTTGATAATTCTTTATTTTTAGTATCCATCATTATTCCCCTTGTTTATATTTGTTCTTTGTTTTTTTATCCTTAAGATAACTGTTAAGCTTACTCTAACAAGGTCTCAATAATTTATCTGTAGCATACGTTTCAACTATTAAGTAGAATGCATGTACTTACCATTGTTCTTTATGTTGTAGATAAACAAGTCTCTGGACTCTATCTTTAACAGCTTCTGCGAGGACATGTTTCCTATTGGGATCTACTTTATCCATATAAGTATTTGAATAGATTTCTAATAAATCACTAGTTAAGTTACCTAGTCGGTCAAAGTCATACCTTCTCAACCTTACTAATTTAATCTGGTCATAATGAGTTCTAGCAAACGGCATAGCTCTTGGAACCGCCTTCATTATATAATCAGTTTCTGTATGTCTATGCATTGAGTTACCATGGTCGAAAAGTGGTGCTAATTTAGTGAAATTAAGTGTATTTACATCTCTTATTAGAGCAATATTTCTCTGGTGTCTATCTTCATTGGCTATCAAATAATCTAGAATAATCATATCTTCTAGACGTCTTCTTATATCTTCAACACCTGCAGCTTGAGCTAATCTAATTAATCTATGGAAATCATGTGTAGAGTTCCATTCTTTGTCAAAAGCCGTAAACTCCTTGAGTGTAATCAACTCTGAATTCTCATCAATCATGTTTCTACAAGCAGAAACTGTAGTTCCTGCAAACTCTTCTGACCAATATTCAACATGGTCAAAACTCATCATACTTGCGACTTTAGCAGCAAATATCTCATTTGCAGTTTCTTCAAATAAAGGAGCTGAATTAGCCTTCAGTAATATTAATTCACCTTCTCTTTTAACCCAAGTCTTCTTGAGGAATCCATCAGTAACAGCATCTGCTGATTTCCAAGATTTAACATCATTTCTTTGTTCGAAAATTACTTCACCTAAATCTGTATCAAGCTCATTATTGAAATAGTTGATCTCATCCCAAGTGATATCATCGCCTTCTTCTCTAAACCAATATTGATCTATTGCATTTAAACCATAGTTTTCCAACATAATGTCATCAATATCATTAATGTTTAAAGTAGAAAGTAATTTATCTAGATTTTGTCTATATTCTGGTTGACGTCTGTGTCTTAGCCATTCTCTAAAATCTTTAAGATTTACTTCATTTCTCGCTTGCTTATAGCCAACATTAACAGGTAAAAACTCAGGATTGTATAAGTCTAAAGATGAGTTTAATTCTAGAGGTTCTAAGCTCATGTCTAGTTTAAAGACAGGGACATTTTTATTCATAAAGGTATAAATCATACATAACTCCTTAGTGCTTTAGATTAATTTTACCTTATAAATCAACAAAAAGTGATTATAAAACTCATTAAGTAAATTTAGTAGACTGTACCAAATTCAAAACCTTCATTTCTAAGGGCATTAACAATCTCTGGTAGAGCCTCACGAGTTACTTTGCTATTAGGTGTATCGTGCATTAATACAACTATTGTTGAAGGAGAACCATAATTGTGCCAATGTTTGAGTATTGCATCAACTTGTTCTTCAACAGTTTGATTTTTACTAGGACCTACAGCATCATCATTTAAAGTATTCCACCCAAGACTGACAACACCATATGACCTAAGAATTTCTTCACCATTCTCAATACCTCCCCAAGTAGAACCACCTGGATGTCTCCATAGATTACTGATAAAATCATCACCCAAAACATGTCTGAATAATCTATCTGTTCTTAAGAATTGTCTTTCAATTTCAGCCGGATTTACCTGCTTCGATGGATAAAGCAAATTATAATCATGATTATAAGAATGGTTAGCAATAGAATGGCCCTCATCTACCATACGCTGTAACAAATATGAATTTCCTTGATTAATCGAGTTGCCTACGATAAAGAATGTAGCAGGGATAGATAGTTCTTCTAAATCATCTAGTAGATCACAGGTGCTTCCAATACTTATGCCATCATCATAAGTTAAGAAAGCCATCTTCTTACCATCTAGCAACGGTTCTTTTGTATACATAGCATTTATTACTTCGATAGCAGAATATGAATATTCATAACCTTCATGTGACGAGGCTAATTCTCCCTTTACTCTATTGGAGACTGAAATTTCATCATCAGAATATCGTCTAATTGATAGATTCTTTTCTTTTATCTCCTCTTCCGATGGTATCTTAATAGTCTCACCAACGTTAAGACCATCATCTATAGTCTTATCATTGTAAGTAATCAAGAACTCATGTCTAATACCATACTTTTGCGCAATTCCC